>NZ_CP047344.1:1715041-2363812 GCF_011045815.1 Proteus vulgaris
AGCGGTGGTTAGCTGGCAAAGTGACTCATTAACAAAAGCCAGAAAAACGATTTTCTGGCTTTTTGTTGCCATTGCGATGCTTGGTTTAGGGATGCTGTTTTGGTTACGACTATTACAAATTCTTCCTCTAAGTATTGCTTATCCTATGTTAAGTATTAATTTTATTGTGGTGACATTAATCGGGCAGTTTGTGTATAAAGAGCCTGTAAATGTGAAGCATTGGATTGGTATTGCATCGATTATGATTGGTATTGTATTGATGAGTATGCAAGCATGAAAGGCTATTTATGGGCGATGGGAAGCGCACTATTAGTCACTGCTGCTCAATTGTTGTTAAAGTTTGGTATGTCTGAGCTACCGGATTTACAGCTAGAAAAACGGTGGTTTGATTTTTCATGGCTATGGGACAATATTACACCTTTAAGCATTGTATTTGCTGGGCTTGTAGGGTATGTACTGTCAATGGTTTGTTGGTTATTGACTTTACGTACTATCCCTTTAAATAAAGCTTACCCACTTATTAGTTTGAGCTATGTTTTTGTTTATATCCTTGCAGTGATATTACCTTGGTTTCAAGAAACTCCTTCATGGACAAAAACAGCGGGCGTTATTTTTATTATGATAGGCGTTTGGCTGATTAGCCAGAAACCCAAAGAGTCAACATCACACTAAATTCAAAGTTTGGGTTTTATTTTCTGTACCTTGTTGGTTATTGTGCGATTTATTCTATTAATCTTGATTCATTCACCTTCAATAACTTGTTTTTGCTTAAAAAAGCAGATAGATTTTAAAATCTCACGTAATAATAATGGTGGATGCAATGAGAAAGTCCGTTTTCTATCCTTTCTTACTCTGTATTATCCTGTTGGCTGGATGTTCATCTAGTCCGTCAAAGCGCATTCCACCAGCACCCCCTTTAAAAACACAGCTTTCCGATCCTATTATGGTGATAGTGCAGCTTAAATCACAACTTGAGCAGTGGTATGGTACACCTTATAGTTATGGCGGAATGACATCTTCAGGTATTGATTGTTCAGGGTTTGTCTATAAAACGTACAGCGATCGTTTTGATATTAAATTACCTCGAATGACTATCGATCAGACCAAATATGGAACACAAATCAGTAAAAGTGACTTAATGCCAGGGGATTTAGTATTTTTCAAAACTGGTGGTGGTGAAAATGGACTTCATGTTGGTATTTATGACACTGACAACACATTTATTCACGCATCAACTAGTAAAGGAGTTACTCGCTCCTCTCTTGATAATGTCTATTGGAAAAAAACATTCTGGCAAGCTCGCCGATTGTAATTTAGTGCCATTTAAGACCCTAATATATTGAGAGTTATGCTATCTTATACCTTATTTTCTTCATATAGGTATTCCTTATGTCAGGTAAGTTGCGACTGTTAATTTCCGAATCTTATGATCCTTGGTTTAACCTTGCTGTTGAAGAGTGTATTTTTAGACAAATGCCAGCGGATCAGCGTGTACTTTTTCTGTGGCGTAATGATAATACGGTAGTTATTGGACGAGCCCAAAATCCGTGGAAAGAGTGTAATACGCGAAAAATGGATGAAGATGGCGTGAAATTAGCACGGCGTTCAAGTGGTGGTGGTGCTGTTTTCCACGATCTCGGTAATACCTGTTTTACCTTTATGGCGGGAAAACCAGAATATAATAAAACGATCTCAACTCAAATTATACTTGATGGCTTATCAAAGGCAGGTATACAAGCTACAGCATCAGGGCGTAATGATTTAGTTGTACCGCAAGAAGAGGGTGAAAGAAAAATTTCAGGCTCGGCTTATAAAGAGACTAAAGATCGTGGTTTCCATCATGGCACATTATTAATAAATGCTAATTTATCTAGATTAGCCAATTACCTCAATCCAGATCCGAAAAAACTTCAAGCTAAAGGGATCACTTCTGTACGTTCTCGAGTGACTAATTTAGTCGAACTGAAAACTGATATTACTCACGAAAAACTTTGTGAAACTATTACCGAAAGCTTTTTTGAATACTATGGTGAACGAGTAGATGCAGAAATTATTTCCCCGCAAAAATTACCTGACTTACCGGGTTTTGAAGAGACATTCGCTAAGCAAAGTAGTTGGGAATGGAATTTTGGGCAAGCCCCTGCATTTTCTCATTTGTTAGATAATCGTTTTAAATGGGGTGGGGTTGAACTACATTTTGATATTGAGCGTGGTAATGTAGTCAGAAGTCAAATCTATACTGACAGTTTAGATCCTGCACCGTTAGAAACACTGTCAGATATGCTCGTTGGACAACGTTATACACCAGCATCTTTAAATGTGTTGATAGAACAACTGATAACATGTTATCCCAGCAATAAAATGGAGCTTAAAGAGCTTCAAGAGTGGTTAGTGACAGCAATCGCTTAATTTTTTGTTCAAAAAATATAGTAGAACACAAAAAAACCAGCTCGATGATAGCTGGTTTTTTTATGACACCTTATAAATGCTAAATTAATCAGTGATTTTCACATGACATAAAGCAATGTGTATCTGGCATAGTGCCATTTTCTCTAAACTTAGCGGGTGTAGTATTAAAATGTTTTTTAAAAATACGAGTAAATGTTGCTTGAGAGCTAAAGCCATACATTAAAGCGATGTCTAAAATAGACATATCTTTTTCTTGTAATGATTTAGCCGCTTCTAATAAGCGACGTTTGCGGACATATTCGCCTAATGTGCAGCCTTTAAAATCTTTAAATATGCGTTGTAAGTGCCATTTTGAATAACCACTTTTGTTCGCAATAGTATCGATTTTTATACCTTCGTTACGTTGTAACTGGGTTTCTAACCATTTTAGAATATCATTAACGACATTTTCAGCCATAAAACCTCCCACAAAAATGGTGGGGACACAGTGCCCAAGTAAATAGAATAGTAACGTATGTTATTTATAACCTATTTTAAGCATGGGGAAAATAACTGGTAGGCAAAAAGTGCTTTTCGTTATTGATAATCATTATCAAATTAATAGGTAAAAGCTATATATCTCAAGTAAGGTAGAGCTTAATGGAAATTTTTGATTAAAAAAATTGCTTTGGATGTATTTTATTTTGTTGAATTTATTGATTTATTTTTTATTTGGTAATTCTGTTATACCGTTTATTTTTTAGATTGTTATGTTTTTCCGTGTGATTTATAAGCTAATCAATGATTAAGGTGTATTTAAAAGTCAATTTATTTGACTAAATAGGGAAATTTTAAAATAAGATTTATTAATCAATTAAGGTGGTGTTACTTAGTGTATTTTATTTGAAATAAATAAGCATATAAAAATAAATTAACTCAGTCACAATCTAGAAAACATATGTTAGAAGGTAACTGAGTAAAACTAAGATAACTTATGGACGAAGAAAAACTTGTGGATACGAATGCTCTGGATGGGTATCAACACTCACATCTGCGCCATACCATTTTTGGATATTTTCTGTCGTGAGTACATTGTGTGGGGTACCTTCACAAACTAATTTCCCTTGATGCAATAATAAAATTCTATCAGCATAAAGTGAGGCTAAATTAAGGTCGTGTAGAACGCAACAAACCATAAGATGTTGTGTTTTTGCTAATTGCTTTAGTAAGCGTAAGCTGTGTTGCTGATGGTAAAGGTCAAGTGCTGAAGTCGGCTCATCGAGGAATAATACTGCTTCTTGTGGTGTAGGATGCCATAATTGAGCTAATACCCTGGCAAGTTGCACTCGTTGTTGTTCGCCACCTGATAATTGACGATAGTCTCTATCTTTAAACTTTAAACAATCTGTTTGTAGTAGAGCCGTTTCGATAGCTATTTTTTTATGTTGTTGCCCATGAGGGCTTCTTCCCATTGCAACCACTTCTTCTACAGAAAAAGAAAATGAGAGTTGGCTATTTTGGCGCATAACAGCACGGTTTTGTGCTAATTGTTGGCTATTCCATTGCGAATAAGTCTTTTGTTTAAAATAGCACTCACCTTGTGTTGGTGTCGTATAACCTGTCAATAAACGTAGTAATGATGATTTTCCTGCACCATTAGGTCCAATTATAGTGACTAACTCTCCGGCATTAAGTGAAAGAGACACATCATTAATAATGTTTTTTTCACCAATTTGATACGTCAAATTATTTCCATAGAGCAACGAAGTGTTTTGTTTTTGAATCATGACATCCTTCCCGCGGGTTGTCGTAAGATAAGCCAAAGAAAATAAGGGCCACCAATCAATCCTGTAATGAGCCCCACAGGAATTTCTGCTGGAGATACCAGTGTTCTTGATAATGTATCAGCGGCGAGCAACAGTGTTGCACCACCTAAAATGGTAGCAGGTAATAACCATACGTGATTACTACCAATGCGCATGCGAATAAGATGTGGAACTACAAGGCCAATAAATCCAATGACACCACTGAGAGCAACAGCACAACCAATTAAAATGGCACTAAGCAGTAATAAAATAAATTTGGTTCGCCTTACGTTTAATCCTAAATAGTGCGCTTCTTCGTCACCAAGTTGTAACAGGTTTAATTTATGGCTTTGCCAACAAGCTAAAAGGCTGACAGGGATGATCACAAGGGTTGCAATTGATAAGGTTTTCCAGTCAATTTGGCTTAATGACCCCATCATCCACAGTGAAAATTGACGTAATTGTTGATCTGTACTGATATAACTTAAGACCCCAATAAATGACATACAAAGTGCATTGATAGCGATCCCTGCAAGTAATAATCTTGCTAAATTACCATCACTTAATTGATGTAATGAAAAGATGATCATTGCCACAATTAAGCCACCAACAAAGGCGGCGATAATATGACTGTAAAATGCGAATACAGGTGAAAAAGAGAAGGGTAATATAATCACGATAGCAACCATTAGTGCTGCACCGCTACTTATGCCAAGTAACCCAGGGTCAGCTAATGAGTTTCTAAATAATCCCTGCATGATCGCACCTGATATCGCTAATGCGCCACCGACAAGAATAGCTAAAAGCACACGAGGCAAGCGTATATCAAGCCAAATTTGCCATTCCATATCATCAAAAGAGCTATTCCATAATGTATGAAATGAGAGTGCCAATGCACCGCTATTCACAGAAATTAATGTAACAATGGTGAGCAAAAAAAGTAAAACTAAAATACTCATCCACGGTGAACGAAAACGCGACATTATTGCTCCAATGCTTGGCGAATTTGATGCATAACTTCAGGTGTTGAAAGCGTAAAACCTAACAAACCCATATCATCGACGACGACATAATGTTTATTTTTACCTGCAGGTGTGTACTTTATACCGGGTAAATTCCAAAGTTTTTCAATACCGCCAATGCCTTTAATACCTTCTTTAGTCACCAGCAAAATATCAGGTTGGCTTGCAATAACACCTTCTTGAGAAAGAGGGCGGTAACTCGTAAAGCCTTGCATTGCATTCTTACCCCCAACTAGTGAAATAATGGTATCTGCTGCAGTGTTTTGACCAGCGGCCATAGGAACAACACCACCATGACTCATGATATAAATGACTTTTTTATCTATAGGTGTTGTGGGTATTTGGCTAATAGATAGGGTGAGTTTTTCTTTTAGCTGAGCACCTTCTTTTTGTTTATTTAAAATAGTGGCAATAGTGTCTATTTTTTCATTAATGGCTTCTAATGAATGTGTACCTGTAATCGTTTTAACGGTGACTCCTGCCTCTTTTATTCGGCGTAGTGCTAAAGAAGGGCGAGCGAGTTCGCTGGTTATAATTAATGTTGGTTTGACCGATAAGATACCTTCGGGGTTTAGCATTCGCATATAACCCACATCAGGGAGTGCTTTCACTTGTTCAGGGACTAAACTAGTGCTGTCTCGTGCAATAATTTGTTCACCTGAACCTAATGCGAAAACGATCTCTGTGATATCACCACCAATAGTGACAATACGTTCATTGGCGGAGCTGGCAAACGACATTACGCTACACAGGATCAAAAGAAGCCATTTTTTCATTAACTCATTCTCCGATTAGGCTATTTTGGTAAGAGTATTAACTTGCTCGCGCCATTGTTGTTGCTCTGCAGTGCCTTCAGTACGTTGTCCATAAAGCTGAGCAATCTGTTGGCCTTTGCTATCAAAGATTTCAAGACTGGTGACAAAACCATCCTGAGTTGGTTTGCGAGTGATCCAGCTTTCAGTGATTTCACTTTCAATTAAATGAAGCGTAAATGCAGGATTGAAAACGTTAATCCAGACTTGATCGCTATTCTCAAATTGATGAGGAACTAAACGGTCAATCTGCCCCGTAAAGATTTGCACACAACCACGGCTTCCGACAAAAATCATGATCTCATTTTGTGCTTCTTTAGCGAGGGTTAATAAGGTTTTCAGTGCACTGTTATCGACTTGATAAGCAAGGTCATCGGCAACAGCTTTAAAGGCTTGTTGACGACTCAAATTATTTTCTTTTAGTAGTTTGAAAAATTGGTGAACATCGGTCATTGAACGCCATTGTTGTTCAAGTTGCTCTGCCAATTCATGACTAACCGGTGTGTTTGAATAAGGTTCGATAGGGGTAATGTCGAGAGCTGGATTTTCTTCCGATAAAAATGATTGGATTAGCGCATTCCATTCATCCATATTGGTATTGTCAGTTGCATAGACTTTATGTAATGCATCGCCATGCATATCAAAAAACTGAATGCTATAGCGAGTTCCTTTTGAGGTTTCTTCAGCGAGTGCAAAAATGCTAGACCAATAAGCGAAGAAAAAGCGTAAATCCATTGCACGAGGATTTAAAATCAAACCAGCGTGATCGTTAAAGCGAGCATTAGTGTATTCACCAAGTTGTTCGTGAACGGCGATATCGTTACGAGTAATGGCTTTGACTTCACCTACTTTACTTAAGGCTTTTAATAATTCTTGCACATCGTTACGTAAGCGTTTTGCATCATGTCCTATGCGTGCATGGGTTAATTCGGCTTCACTTACATTTAAGTATGCAGCCAGATCACGGGCATAAGGTGCTTTTTTATCCGCTTTAGCTTGCAGGTAGCTCTCATAAAGAGGTTTATTCACAGAAACTCCTATTATATTGTTGATTTTATTGTTTATTACCACTGGTAACTCACAAGCACTTTTGCATTACGACCTTCTTGAGGAATACCGGCAGAAGAATAATAAGTTTTATCAAATGCGTTACCCAGTACAAATGAGGTTGTTAATCCTTTTAATGAAGCACTTCCTTCATAGCGAAGGTAAAAATCATTGACGCCATAACCTGCTTGTTGATTATTAACTGGGCGATTAAAGCGATTATGTTTGGTAAAATCTGTTTTTTTCGTAAATTGACCGACCCAACCCACTGAAAAGTCTGTGCTTGGAACTGGAACATCAAAGCGACTGGTCAAAGTATCCGGTTCAATCGAAGTAATTGAGGCATTTGTAGCATTATCTTTTCCTTTGGTGTGGTTATACGCTAAGTCCCAATTAAAGAATTTAGATTGGTAGCTCATAGAAACATCCCACCCCCAAATAGTTGCTCTTGGAATATTTGTTGATTGTGTATATCCCTGAAAAATAGCGACATCTGCATCAATATAATCTTTTGCGCGAGTATTGAAATGGGCGGCTTTAATTTTCAGATTATCATTATTAGATAATAAGTCGTCGAATTGAAAGCCAAATCCGTATTCAGTGGTTGAATTGGTTTCAGGCTTTAAATTGGGGTTAGGACGCCAATAGTTTGTTGGTGCTCCTGGGAACGGGGCATCAAAATGCTTAGCATCGTTGTACATTTCGCCTAAAGAAGGTGCCCTAAACGCTTGTGAATAAGAGGTATAAAGCATTGACCAATCGGTAGGTGTGATGCTGATGGCTCCTTTGGATGACCATTTATCAGCGGTAATATCATCATAACGATCGTTTTGGCTTTTATATTTATCAAAACGGGTTCCTAAAATTAAGGAGACAGGCAAATCACGTAAAGTGACTTCATCTTGAACCCAACCTGACATAAAATGAATATCTGCTTGTGGGAAGCTTTCTGCATTTTGACTTGGTGATTGTTTCTGTTTATATACTTCACCACCATAAGTAAAGCCATGTGACGCGAAACTCTGCATGGCGAGTTGTGAGCGGTTTTCTAGTTTTACGCCATACGTTTTTTGTTCTCGACCTTCAAATCCTTTTTGTACTGTTTTAGCGTTGATATCAACTTCACTGTAATAGGCTTGTGTTTTTAGATTAATCCATTGTAAATCTGAAGGATTGTATTGATAGGTTAACTGTGCATCTTTTTGTGTTGTTGTTCGGTCAGTTTCCACATTTGTCAGTGTGGAATTTCCAGCAATTTGAGGGTTTTTAGGTTGATGAGCATTATTATGGTAATAGCGGAATTGACCACTTAAAGTATTGCTATCATCAATAAACCAACGCCCTTTGGAGAGTAGGTTAATAATGGTTTCATCATTTTGTGCACGATAACCCCCACCATAACGTATATCACCTTTATCACGTGCTGATAATGCAACAAGACCATCAAGCTTCTCGTGTTTACCAAAAGCGGTAACTCCTAAACCTTGGCTATGTTGTGCGGTATTACCAAGACCAGTGACACGTACACCGCCTTGTTCATTTTTTGAAAGTAGATCGCTCGCATCAACTGTATCGTAAGCAATAACACCGCCAAGTGCCCCACTACCGTACAATAATGCAGAAGGCCCCCTAACCACTTCAACTTGCTTTATAAGAAGAGGGTCAACAAAAATACTATCAATATGGCCAGTGTCAGTTCCTTGACGTACACCATCTACAAGTGTCAATATTCCATTTTTACTGTATCCACGCATACTGATGGTTTCACCATTAGTACGACCTGCGCCTGAAATAGAAATTCCGGGCACATGACGAAGTAGTTCAGAAGCACTACCTGCGGTTTCTGACAACGCATTGTTATTTTTAATAACGGTTGACATCATGGGTAACGTAAAGCTATCACGCTCATTACCAGTCGCATAAACGGTAAGTACTTCTGTTTTTTTCTCCTCGCCAGTTTGTGTTTTTTCTTGTGCTGACACACAAGCAGAAGAAACAGCAACAGCAAGTAAACTAAATTTAATTAATAGGAATGACTGAGACATGCAGATGGATCTCCATTATTTTAATGGGCTGTTTAAACAGCCCTTTGTTATGTAAATCATTGCTCCTCATCTACCAGCGATAACTGACGGACATTTTGATATTTCTGCCTTCTTGAGGTACACCTAATGCAGAGTAATATTCTCGATTAAATGTATTAGCGAGCACTAAAGTGGCTTGAATATCTTTATTGTTATTTGATTGATAACTGATTGAAAAATCATGAATACCGTAGCCAGGATATTGCTGAACAAGCTCTTGCATGCGATTTGTAGTTTTCCCTTTTACATGAGGTGCTTGACCTTTATGTGAACCTTTATTTGCCGTAGTGCTGGCAAATTGAGCTGACCAACCTAATGAAAATGGTGTTTTAGCTATTGGAAGCTGAATAAAGGTAGTTAATACTTCAGGGCGAACAGGGGAAATGGTTTCATGTGTGGTTAATTCAAGAGTATGAGTACGGTTATAGCTTAATCCCATAGAAATCAATGGATGCGAATAACGAAGACTAAGATCAACACCTTCAATTAATGCTCTAGGAATATTAAAAGCTTGTAGGTTTAATTTGCCTGCAAGTGACCCCGTATGCCAAGGACCATAAGTAATGTAGTCGGTTGATTTTGTATCAAAATAAGCTGTTTTCAAGGTTAGCTTGTCATGATGTGATAACAGATTTTGGAAGGAAAAGTGGGCGCCATGTTCCCATGTGCTATTTTTTTCTGGTTGTAAATCAGGGTTAGGTACCCAATGCGCATTAAAAAAGCCCATTTTGAAATGAAATGAATCATTAAACATTTCATTTAATGTCGGAGCACGAAATGCCGTTGAATAAGAAGAATAAAGTTGTAACCAGCGTGTTGGCGTCAGTGTTAACGTAATATTCTCCGTAGTTTTTTGATAACTAGAGGCATTTTTTTTAGCTTGTAATGCTCCAGAGGAAAACTTACTAAAAAAAGGATCAATTCCTTTACCTGGTATGTTTTTATAGTAGTGATAACGAATACCCGTAGTGAGTGTTAAAGGAATGACCGGTGTACTTAAGGTATTTTGTAACCAACCCGCGAGATAATGCATTTTTGCTAAGGGAAAGTTTTTTGCTTGCTCATTAGAAACCATTTCTTGCTGATAAACTTCTGTTCCCACAATGACAGATTGATTGATTTTATCGAACCAGTTGATTTTGGCATGATCTTCAAGTTTCATACCATATGTCGATTGTGTCCGAGATTCGAAGGTACCAACTTTACCTTGAACATTATTTTTTAATTCTGATGTTGTCAGTTTGGTATCAGTTAAATACGTTTGGTCAATCTTAAATCGTGAGTAATAAAGATAGGTTGTTAAATCTAGCCATGAGTTGGTATCAGAAGCATAATGGTGAGTCACTGCATAATTTTTTTGCTGTGTTTCACGTTGCATTTGGTTGCTGTTATTTTTGCCGTAGCCACCCATGCGATGTAGCACTTCACGCTGTTCTCCTTCATTATTATAATGGCGAGCTGAAAAGATCAGCGTTTGGTTTTCTGTTGGGTATAAATAGGTTTTCGCAAAGAAATTTTTAACGTGTTCGTGATTTTCCATTTTCTCGCCATTGGCTAGAATAATTGGACCACGTTGGCGTTGATTATAAGCGAGTATAGCTTCAGCGATATCATGCCTTGCCGCAATAATACCACCGTAAGAAAGATGACGATCAGCAGATGAAACAGTACTAAATAATTTAGCGCCTAGTTTTCTATTCGTCATTAATATTGATTGTGGATCAAGGGTAGAAAAAGAGACTACACCACCCATTGCACCTTCACCATGTAGGGTAGAAGAGGCGCCATGTTTTACATCGACACGTTTAATTAAAGAAGGATCAAGAAAAATGCCTCCTAAATTATTTATGGTATTTTCTAAAGGCTGGTGTATCCCATCGACCAGAATTTTGACGCCTTTTTGATCATAACCTCGCATCAAAATGTTAGCACCATTAGCAATACCTGTGCCTGATAGTGTCACACCCGCAACATCTTTTAGTACTTCACCCGTTGTAGATGCGGTTTGTGTTTTTGCTGACGTGATATCAATGACAGAATGAAAGTCAGTAGGTTGGTTATCTTTATACTCAATGACGGTAAGAGAGTCCGTTTGTGTGTTTTCAGAGTGTGCAGAGGCAATAGGGGAATACAACAGACAAAGTGCTGTTGCTATACCTGAATATTTGAAATATTTTTTCAGCATACACATACCATAAATATCCATAGAAAGTCCTTGTATATGGAGTTATTTAGCTGGCTGCCTAGCTGAATCGATAGGTGGCTTGCGAGTTATTGTCAAAAATGATTATTTAGTCAGGATCAGTTTTCCTGCTTTGGTCTGACGTAGTTGATATAAATCTCCGTTATGTTGAATGTAAACCACGCCATCTTTGCCCAATAATTCAATACTATTAATAGATTGAATTATTGAAGAATGAGAGTCCTGTTTAACTAATGAACTATCCAAATTGTTGGCTTTTTTATTCATAACTACACTAAGAGTAATAAGCGTTATCATTATGATAATCATTATCGTTAACAAATATATTTAGACAAGCTTTTTTTAACGTAAACAGGTAAATTTAAGTCATATTGTGAGTGATAAAGCGGTATGTGGTGAAATTTAAAACAAAGGAATAAAAGAGGTTTATCTTTTTACCGAAAAATAAGATCAATATAGAATGAATATAGAAGAAAAATAATAGGGGATAGGATTATCCCCTTAAGAAGTAAGTTTATTAAAATCGACTTTCAACGGCTTGTGCTAATAATTCAAGCAATTGCTCGGTATCATTCCAACTTAAACATGGGTCAGTAATAGATTGTCCATAAACAAGAGGTTTTTCTGGCAAGACTTTTTGCGAGCCTTCTTGTAAAAAGCTTTCAGCCATCACGCCAACAATTGCTTGTGAGCCATCTTTAATTTGTTGACTGACATTGCGAGCCACTTCTAATTGACGGCGATGGATCTTTTCACAATTGCCATGGCTAAAGTCGATAATAAGATGCTCAGGTAAATCCACTTGTTTTAGTGCATCAATAGCATCTGCAATATCACTTGCATGATAATTTGGCTTTTTACCACCTCGCATAATAATGTGCCCATAAGGATTACCGCTAGTTTGGTAAATTGTCATGCGGCCATTTTTGTCAGGTGATAAGAAAGTGTGACCAACGCGAGAGGCACGAATTGCATCAATAGCAATACGAGTATTACCATCCGTACCATTTTTAAAGCCCACAGGACAAGAAAGTGCAGATGCCATTTCACGATGAACCTGACTCTCTGTAGTTCTTGCGCCGATAGCACCCCAACTAATTAAGTCAGCAATATACTGACCAGTTACCATATCAAGAAACTCGGTTGCAGTTGGTAAACCTAATGTATTTATCTCAATTAATAATTTTCTTGCAAGGCGGATACCTTCATTTACATTGCAAGAATTATCAAGATAAGGATCAGAGATTAAACCTTTCCAACCAATAACCGTACGCGGTTTTTCAAAGTAGGTTCTCATGACAATTTCTAAGCGGTCATGATAGCGTTCTTTTTGTTGGTTAAGTTTCGTGGCGTATTCTTTGGCTGCTTTGGGGTCATGAATAGAACAAGGACCCACAATCACTAAAAGCCGCTTGTCTTCACCAGTGAGGATAGCTTCAATTCGTTTACGTGCTGATGTGATATTTTGGATTATCTCATCAGAAATGGGGAACTCTTTTGCTAAGGTTTCTGGTGTCACCAGACTGTCTAAAGCCTTAGTCCGTAGTTCGTCTGTCTTTAACATAATTCATCTCAATAAATATACAGGGTAAGTCTACCCAGTGATTAAGATCACAATAAACGAAATTCAGCTAATTTCAACAGCGTTATTAGAGAAAAACCAATAAAAAAATATGGTTAAGACTTAGAACATTCTTCTCGCTAATCCCATAGAATCAATTACCTTAGTTGAAATTTCTTCAACAGAATAATTTGTGGTATTGAGATAAGGAATATTGTTTTTTCTAAAAAGGGCTTCGACTTCGGCTAATTCGATTCTACATTGGCGAATTGATGCATAACGGCTATTTTCACGACGTTCACCTCGGATAGCAGCAAGACGTTCTGGTGCAATGGTTAAACCGAATAATTTATGTTGATACTCTTTTAATTCAGCAGGGAGTTTTAAAAAATCCATATCATCAGCAGTAAATGGGTAATTGGCCGCTTGAATACCAAATTGCATAGCTAAATAGAGGCTGGTGGGTGTTTTACCACAACGAGAAACACCAATTAAGATAACTTGTGCTTGATCGAGATTACGTAATGATATTCCATCATCGTGAGAAAGCGTGTATTCAATAGCCGCAATACGGGCATCGTATTTACTAAGATTTTTCTCTGTTAACCCGTGTGTTTTATTTAATTTTGGTGAGGCTTGAATACCCATTTCTTTTTCAAGCGGTAATACAAGAGATTGCACAATATCCTGACAAAAACCTTCACTACTATTTATTACCCGTTTAACTTCAGGGCTAATAATAGAATAAAAAACAAGGGGTTTAGCGCCACTCTTTTTATAAATTTCAGAGATTTTCTGTTTTATTTCTTCAGCTCTTTCCACCGTAGAAACAAAAGGTAATGTATAACTTTTCATTCTTAGTGGAAATTGAGAAAGTACGGCGTGGCCTAAAACTTCAGCTGTAATAGCTGTACCATCAGAGATAAAAAAGACTGTTCTATCAATGGGTTCATTATTATCACAATTAATAGAATTTAAGCTTAATATCATAACGCTCACCTTTTTTTAGCTGAATTAGCGAATCAAACAACATTATCTATAGCATTTTTAGTGATTATAAAGGATAAAAAAATAAAGTTTTCTGGTTGATCGATTCACCTTTCTATATTCACTATAACATTGTGATACGCTTATTTAAGTTGTCGTTTTGACAGCGGGTTTTTCTTTTTTTCTCTCTCTCATAATTGTTTAAAAAAGGATTGTTCTCAATGTCCAGCAATAGCCTCACCCCGTGCAATGTACTTTGGTATAACCAATTAGGTATGAATGACGTTGATCGTGTTGGTGGGAAAAATGCTTCCCTCGGTGAAATGATCACAAACCTCGCGGAACTGGGTGTTTCTGTTCCTAATGGGTTTGCTACCACAGCGCAAGCGTTTAATGATTTTCTGGAACAGAGTGGTATCAATCAGCGTATTTATGAATTACTTGATAGCGTTGATGTTGACGATGTTAATCAACTGGCTCAAGCAGGTAATCAAATTCGCCAGTGGGTAATTGATACACCTTTTACGCCTCAGTTTGAAAAAGATATTCGCGATGCTTATCTCACATTAAGTGAAGGTGAGTCAGAAGCTTCTTTTGCCGTTCGTTCATCTGCAACTGCAGAAGATATGCCTGATGCTTCTTTTGCGGGCCAACAAGAGACGTTTTTAAACGTTCAAGGTATTGATGCCATTCTCGTTGCGATTAAACATGTATTTGCCTCGTTATTTAATGACCGAGCAATTTCTTATCGTGTCCATCAAGGCTACGATCACCGCGGTGTTGCGTTATCTGCAGGTGTTCAACGTATGGTGCGTTCTGATCTTGCCTCTTCTGGTGTGATGTTTACCATCGATACTGAATCAGGCTTCGATCAAGTTGTCTTTATTACATCAGCTTATGGTTTAGGCGAAATGGTTGTTCAGGGAGCAGTAAATCCTGATGAGTTTTATGTACACAAGCCAACTTTAGCAAAAGGCCTACCTTCAATTGTTCGTCGTAACTTAGGTTCTAAAAAAATCCAAATGGTTTACGCAGACAGTGTAGAGCATGGTAAACAAGTACGTATTGAAGATACGCCAGAATCACTGCGCAATCGTTTCTCTTTGACAGATAATGAAGTTCAAGAGTTGGCAAAACAAGCTGTATTGATTGAGCGCCACTATGGTCGTCCAATGGATATCGAGTGGGCTAAAGATGGGCATAATGGTCGTTTGTACATAGTACAGGCTCGCCCTGAAACTGTTCGATCTAACCAGCAAGTGATGGAACGCTATCAGTTAAATGAAAGTGGCTCTGTAATCATTGAAGGCCGTGCTATTGGTCATCGTATTGGTACAGGCACAGTCAAAGTTATTCATAACTTAAATGAAATGGATAGAATTGAAGCTGGTGATGTACTGGTTACTGACATGACAGACCCAGATTGGGAACCAATTATGAAAAAGGCCTCTGCGATTGTGACAAATCGTGGCGGTAGAACATGTCATGCTGCGATTATTGCTCGTGAATTAGGTATTCCTGCTGTTGTAGGTTGCGGTGATGCCACTGAATGTATTACAGAAGGGCAAGTCGTTACAGTTTCTTGTGCTGAAGGTGATACGGGATTTGTCTATGATGGCAAACTAGATTTTTCTATTCAAAGCTCCGCAATCGATAACATGCCTGAACTTGATCTGAAAATCATGATGAACGTCGGTAATCCTGATCGTGCATTTGATTTTGCTGGTTTACCAAATGACGGAGTGGGGCTTGCGCGTTTAGAATTTATTATCAACCGTATGATTGGTGTCCATCCTCGTGCATTATTAGAGTATGACGATCAAAGCGAAGCATTAAAAGCTGAAATTAATGAGATGATGGCTGGCTATGAATCTCCTGTTGAATATTACATTAGTAAATTAACAGAAGGGATTGCAACATTGGCGGCAGCATTCTGGCCTAAACGTGTGATTGTTCGTTTGTCTGACTTTAAATCTAACGAATATGCCAACTTAGTTGGTGGTGACCGTTATGAACCGGATGAAGAGAACCCAATGTTAGGATTCCGTGGAGCAGGTCGTTATGTATCCGATGATTTCCGTCGTTGTTTTGCGCTTGAGTGTGAAGCGGTAAAACGTGTTCGCAACGATATGGGGTTAGATAATGTTGAAGTGATGATCCCATTTGTTCGTACGGTACGCCAAGCTGAAGAAGTTATTGAAGAATTAGCTGCAAACGGTTTAAAACGTGGTGAGAATGGCTTAAAAGTGATTATGATGTGTGAAATTCCATCAAATGCACTATTAGCCGATCAATTCTTAGCGCATTTTGACGGTTTTTCTATCGGTTCTAATGATATGACCCAATTAACATTAGGTCTTGACCGAGATTCAGGAGTGGTTTCTTCGTTATTTGATGAACGTAATGACGCGGTAAAAGCGCTGTTATCAATGGCGATCCAAGCAGCTAAACGTAACGGTAAATATGTGGGTATTTGTGGTCAGGGACCTTCTGATCATGAAGATTTCGCACAATGGCTAATGGAAGAAGGGATTGATAGTTTATCTTTAAATCCAGATACCGTAATTAAAACTTGGGTGAAATTAGCACAATAGAATTAATATAAAGGTTATAAATGAAAGCTCACAAAATAATGTGAGCTTTTTTTATACAATTATTAAATAATAGGCAAAAAAAAAGCCTATCATGGGCTGACAGGCAAAGACTACACACAGCAATATTTTATATTCTTTAATTCCGCCAATTAATCTATTAATATGAAAGGCGAAATCATTAATTCGGTGAAACATTTGTTTCGTTGATATTTATATTAAGAGAAATGAGTTAATTATGCTCTAAGAATTATCTCAATAAAAATAATATTAGTCTATTTCAAAGTGAATATAACTAGCTGGTAACAAACAGGTTTAAAAAAATGTAATTTGTTTCAAATTGTAAGTTTGAATATAAAAATATAATAATTCATTCCTAAATTGATAATCTTTATTAAACTTCAGTCTATTATTTTTAGAGCATGTAAGTAGCTACACTTACATGCTCCATTATTATTTATTCTTTCTCAATAAAGTTTTTATTCATAAATTCTACGGTTTCAGTTAGATCAGGATTAGGCTTTGGTACTTCATTAATCCATGCATTTAATAAACTATGTGTAACAGCAAGAACAACAGGACCAATAAATAATCCAATCATACCTAATGTCAATATGCCGCCAATAACCCCCGTTAGAATTAATACCATCGGTAAATCAGCCCCCATTTTGATTAAGTATGGGCGTAATACACCATCCATAGTTGCCACTGCACCTCCCCAAATCACCATGACAATGCCCCAAGTTGTATCACCAGTCCAAAATAACCATAGAACAGAAGGGATTAGCACTAATAAAGGGCCTATTTGAGCAAGGCAACAAATGAACATGATAACGGTAAGTACTGTGGCATAAGGTACACCTGATACCGCAAGGCCAATGCCGCCGACAATGGCTTGAATTAAGGCAGTTAATACCACGCCTAGAGCAACGGCACGAATAGACATTGATGCTAGTAATATGGCCGCATCACCACGTTGACCTGCTAAGCGAATAGCAAAATGACGTAACCAAGCAACAACGTTCTCACCTTGTAAAAACAGTAAGCCAGAAAATAACAACATCACCCCTAAATGCAGAGCAAATCGACCGATATTTAGGGCTTGAGCAAAAAACCAGTTGGCGGCTTGCCCAACATAAGGTTGAATTTTGGCAATTAACGCATTACCACCAGAAACGAGAATAGAGTGCCATGTATCATAAAGCTTGCTTCCTATCATCGGGATATCATTAAGCCATAATAATTGAGGAGGCTGAATATTCGAAGGTGACTTAGCTAACTCAATTAGTGGGGCACTATTATCAATAACACTGCTAATTAACAAGATAATAGGGATAACAAAAATCAGTAATATCAAGATCATCATTATCATGGTAGATAGCCAACGATATTTTACTCGTTTTTCAATAATAAGGAGTAAAGGCCATGTGGCAACAACAATCATTCCAGCCCAAATAAAACCCACAATAAAGGGATTGAGTATCCAAAAACTGGCGATAATAAAAAAAGAAATAAAAAGAACAGTGAATAAAACTTTGGGTATATCTGTATGGATCTGCGGTTTTTCCATGGTTTTAAATCCCTACACGAATAAAAATGCTAGAAGCAGATGAATAAACATTGCAAATATCACGTTGTTTATATCACTACGCAATTTGCCAGAATTGTATGATAAGGTGAACAGGTATCGGTCTGAAAGTACAAAATGAGTAAAAGTACCTCTTAGCATACATTTCAATATCAAAAATTAAGCAATGTGGACTATTAGATTAAAGAGCTATAACAAATGATCCCACGTATATCGCAAGCACCGCAAGTTAGTGAACTCACAACAGAATTTCTTGATACTCTTCGTAAGAATGGCTTCACCGGTGATATCTCCAGCAGTTACGCTGACAGACTCACTATGGCAACAGATAATAGTATTTACCAGTTATTACCACAGGCGGTGGTTTTTCCTCGCTCAACGGCTGACGTTACTATTGTTACACGCCTGGTCGATGAACCCAAATTTCATTCGCTTTCTTTGACACCAAGAGGCGGAGGTACCGGCACCAATGGACAGGCATTGACTGATGGTATAGTGGTTGATTTGTCTCGTTATATGAAACGTATTATTGAGATAAACCCAGAAGAACGTTGGGTTAAAGTTGAAGCTGGTGTGATAAAAGATGAGCTCAATCTGTTTTTAAAACCCTATGGCTTTTTTTTCGCACCAGAACTTTCTACCAGTAACCGAGCCACATTAGGTGGAATGATTAACACCGATGCCTCAGGGCAAGGTTCTATGGTTTATGGTAAAACCTCTGATCATGTCCTCGGTGTTCGGGCGGTCTTGTTAGGTGGCGAACTCCTTGAAACCCGCTCCATGGATACGGCATTAGCCGAGAATATCGCACAAGAAAGCTCTGCTATTGGGAAGGTTTATCGAACAGTTTTATCCCGTTGCAAAGAGCAACGAAAACTTATTCTTGAAAAATTCCCTAAATTAAACCGCTTTTTAACGGGATATGATTTGCGTCATGTTTTTAGTGATGACATGAAACGCTTTGATTTAACGCGAATTTTAACCGGTTCAGAGGGTACACTGGCATTTATTACTGAAGCAACGCTGGATATCACGCCCATTCCTAAACAACGTAGCTTAGTAAATGTAAAATATGATTCTTTTGATTCTGCATTGCGTAACGCACCTTTTTTAGTTAAAGCCAATGCACTTTCTGTTGAAACCGTTGATTCCAAAGTCTTGAATCTTGCTCGTGAAGATATTGTGTGGCATTCCGTCAAAGAACTGATCACGGATGTGGCAGATAAAGATATGCAAGGCCTTAATATTGTTGAGTTTGCGGGTGATGATGAAGCATTAATTCATTCTCAAGTTACATCATTATGTCAGCGTTTAGACTCATTAATGAAAGAGGGACAAAGCGGTGTTATTGGTTATCAAGTGTGTGATGATT
This sequence comes from Proteus vulgaris, assembly GCF_011045815.1. GTDB lineage: Bacteria > Pseudomonadota > Gammaproteobacteria > Enterobacterales > Enterobacteriaceae > Proteus > Proteus vulgaris_B. The sequence goes on from NZ_CP047344.1 coordinate 1,734,502, forward strand.
TAGCGAATATTAACCGCATTTATGCCATGCGTAAAAAAGCGGTTGGTTTATTAGGTAATGCAAAAGGGCAAGCAAAGCCTATTCCTTTTGTAGAAGATACCTGTGTACCACCAGAACATCTTGCTGATTATATTACAGAATTTAGAGCGTTACTTGACAGTCATCAACTCAATTATGGCATGTTTGGGCATGTTGATGCGGGTGTATTGCACGTAAGACCTGCACTTGATATGTGCGATCCACAACAAGAATTGCTGATGAAATCTATCTCAGATGACATTGTTACGTTAACAGCCAAATATGGTGGGTTACTTTGGGGTGAACATGGAAAAGGCTTTAGAGCGCAATACAGCCCTGAATTTTTTGGTGAAACGCTCTATCACGAACTTCGCCAGATAAAAACGGTGTTTGATCCTCGAAATCGACTTAATCCTGGGAAAATCTGTCCTCCGTTAGAGGTTGATGAACCTATGAAACAAGTTGATACCATTAAACGAGGCACCTTTGATCGCACCATCCCTTTATCTGTCCGTCAAGATTTTAAAGGGGCTTTAGACTGTAATGGTAATGGGCTTTGCTTTAATTTTGATGCGAAAAGCCCGATGTGTCCTTCCATGAAAATTAGTGGGCAACGCATTCATTCACCTAAAGGGCGAGCTGCACTTGTAAGGGAGTGGCTACGTTTATTAACAGAGCAAGGTGTTAGCCCAAAACAACTTGGATCTAGCCTAGAAAATAATAAACCTAGCTTAAGAAGTTTGATTGAAAAAACACGTAATACATGGAAAGCAAAACGTGGCGAATATGATTTTTCACATGAAGTGAAAGTGGCTATGAATGGCTGTTTAGCTTGTAAAGCCTGTTCAACTCAGTGCCCGATTAAAATTGACGTACCGTCATTTCGTTCTAAATTTACTGAATTGTACCACCAGCGCTATTTACGGCCATTAAAAGATCATATTGTTGCAAATGTTGAATTAACAACTCCTATCATGGCTAAAGCGCCGGGATTCTTTAATTTTTTTATGAAGCAAACCTTGGTGCAGTCATTAAGTAAACATACCATAGGAATGGTAGATTTACCGTTGCTGTCATCGCCAACATTAAAACAACAACTAGCTGGGCACCACGCTCTAGATATGACGTTAGAAGATTTAGAACGTTTATCAGATAAGCAACGAAGTCATTATGTGTTGGTGGTGCAAGATCCTTTTACTAGCTATTACGATGCAAAAGTGGTCGCGGATTTTATCAAACTTATTGAAAAAATTGGGTTTAAACCTGTTTTACTGCCTTTTTCACCAAATGGAAAGGCGCAACATATTAAAGGTTTTTTACAAAAATTCAGTAAAACAGCACAAAAAACGTCAACTATGCTTAATCGTGTTGCAAAATTAGACATTCCAATGGTGGGCGTTGATCCCGCATTAGTACTTTGTTATCGCGATGAATATCGTGAAATACTGGGTGATAAGCGTGGTGATTTTAATGTTCAACTAGTTCATGAGTGGCTAAATAAATTAGTGAGTGAACCAATAGCTGTTCGTGATGATGCTGAAAAATGGTATCTTTTCGGGCATTGTACGGAAGTGACGGCACTACCACAAAGTATGAAACAGTGGCAGACAATTTTCCAACGTTATGGGCAACAACTCGAATTTGTAAGTACTGGATGTTGTGGAATGGCTGGTACTTATGGACATGAACTGAACAATTATGAAAACTCATTAGGCATTTACCAACTCTCATGGGGTAATGCACTAAAAACATTGCCGACAATGCGTTGCTTAAGCACAGGGTATTCGTGTCGTAGCCAAGTAAAACGTATTGATAATATTGAGCTTAAACACCCACTACAGGCGCTATTGGAGATTATGCCATGATATGGAAACGTGAAACGACAATCGAGCATCTTAATCATATTGGCCAAAACAATATGATGAGCCATTTAGGTATTGAATTAACGTGCCTTGGTGATGATTATCTTGAAGGAACAATGCCTGTTGATCATCGTACAAAACAACCTCTAGGTTTGTTGCATGGCGGTGCTTCTGTTGTTTTAGCTGAAACCCTAGGATCGGTTGCTGGGTATCTTTGTACCGAAGGGGAACAGAAAATTGTGGGTTTAGAAATTAACGCTAATCATATTCGTTCAGCCAGAGAAGGTAAGGTGAGAGGGGTATGTAAACCTATTCATTTAGGGCGTTCTCATCAAGTGTGGTCAATAGAAATATTTGATGATGAGGATCGTCAAGTGTGTATTTCAAGATTAACCACATCGGTTATTTCTTAAGAAAGTAAAAAATTAAACGCACAAAGTGAAATACTCGCTTTGTGCGTTTTTATGTTTATAGATAATGAGAAAAAGAATAAAAATAGAGAACGAAAATAGAAATTATTCTTTATTTAGACTTTATTTTTAATGATAATCATTATCTTCATAATAAAAGAAAAGACGCTCACAATGTTAACTATTTCAAAATTCAACACCGCAGCATTATTAATTGCAGGTTTATTACTCACCGGATGTGATAATAATTCTACCTCTAAAGCGAGTAACAATATAAGTAATATTCCAGTACAAAATATTTCTGGTTTTAATATGGCGTATCCCACTTCATTTTCAATGAGCAGAGAGGATACTGAAAACTATTTTAAAATATTGCCTGATAATGTTCAGGACGTTACAACAGAAATGATAGTTTATAAATCAAATCCTATTTGTGATTTGTCAGAAGTTCGTCTGGTTTATTTTAAAATGGCCGATGCAATGACTTACGATGTGGATGCTGGAGCACAAGGCATCATTGATAATATTGCGATAATTGATGGTATGAATGAGATTTTTACATCAATAAAACCATTAACCATTCCAAGTGTTGAAAGCCGTCATGTTCTTTTTGAAGGAAATATGGCAAGAGAAAATGTGAGCTATGAAGGTGTTTTAGTGGCAGATCTTAGCACTAATCGCGTTTGGCAACTACAATTTATTAGTACAATAAACAGCCAGTCTAACAAGCAAAAATACAAACAACTTATTGAATGTACAAGAGAACATATTCAAACCATTTCAATTAATAAATAAGTTCAGCAAACACACAATACAATAAGAAGTTATTCCATCAGTGGTGCTATCTTATTCCTCATGACAAGCATAAAAATGAAATGTCTGTACTGAAAATACCATCGTGTAGATACATATTTTTATGCTTTTTTCTCTCGATTTCAGTGATAACATATAAAGTGTATTTATATTGCAACTTATATGCTTATTGTGCGAATTATAAGAAAAATTAAAAGTTTTATTTTTTGTTATAAAAAAAGACAAAAGTGATATATTACATAGCTTTAAAAATAAAACTTAACAAATTTAACGCAATAAAAGAACAAAAAACATACATTTGCATAATATCCTTTCAAAAGACATGGTTGAAGTGATAAGGGTTATCATTACCATTAGTGTCAGGAAAGATATCAATCTCCTTTCGAAATGAGGTCAGAAATGACAAACAACGTTGAAACTTTTTCTCTTAACGACACAGCTTGGCAAGGCATTGTACTGACGGATAATGCAGCAAAACATATTTGCCATTTAGTTGAGAAAAACCCTGAAAAACAGGGGCTTTCCTTAAATATCAAACCCTCTGGTTGTACTGGGTATGGTTATGTTATTGAACTCGTAGCAGGCCCTAATGAAGATGATATTGTGTATGAACATAATGGCGCAAAACTGTTTGTTTCATTGAAAGCAATGCCATTCATTGATGGGCTTGTTGTTGATTATGTTCGTGAAGGACTTAATCAAATGTTTAAATTTAATAATCCTAAAGCTCAAAACGTCTGCGGATGTGGTGAGAGCTTTGGGGTATAACATAGTGAAGTCAGATTATGTCTCAGAGCAATGTTGAAATTGGTGATGAAGTTCAGGGATGGCTAAGCGATCACCACTATAAAGAAGGTTTTTATACCGATATATCAACTGACACCTTAGAAAAAGGATTAAATGAAGCGGTTGTACGTGCAATATCGGCAAAAAGAAACGAGCCAGAGTGGATGCTGGAATTTCGTTTAGATGCATATCGCCATTGGCTAGAAATGGAAGAGCCGCATTGGCTAAAAGCGGATTATCCATCACTTAATTACCAAGATTATAGCTATTATTCTGCGCCTTCTTGCAGTTCATGTTGTGCTAACGGCAGTTGTGCTGGTGGTACAAATGAAGCAGTAACCAGTGATAAGCAAGCTGTGCAAGATTATTTAACTAAAGAAGTTGAAGATGCCTTTAACCAACTGGGTGTTCCTGTAAGAGAAGGGCAAGCGGTTGCGGTTGATGCAATTTTTGACTCTGTTTCAGTTTCAACTACATATCGTGAAGAGCTTGCTGAACATGGCATTATTTTCTGCTCATTTAGCGAAGCTATTCAAGAATACCCTGATTTAGTGCGTCAGTATTTAGGCACTGTTGTATCAAGCCATGATAACTACTTTGCCGCACTGAATGCCGCCGTCGCGTCTGATGGAACTTTTGTCTATATTCCAAAAGGGGTACGTTGCCCAATGGAGTTATCGACTTATTTCCGTATTAATGCGGCTCAAACAGGTCAATTTGAACGAACTATTCTGGTCGCTGATGAAGGCAGTTATGTCAGTTATATCGAAGGTTGTTCAGCGCCGGTTCGTGATAGTTATCAACTTCATGCTGCTGTGGTTGAAGTCATTATTCATAAAGATGCTGAAGTAAAATATTCTACTGTACAAAACTGGTTCTCTGGTGGCGATAGTGAAGGTGGCATTCTTAACTTTGTAACTAAACGCGCTATCTGCGAAGGCGAAAATGCCAAGATGTCGTGGACGCAGTCAGAAACGGGCTCTGCAATCACTTGGAAATACCCAAGCGTGATTTTAAAAGGGGATAATTCTACGGCTGAATTTTTCTCGGTTGCTCTAACTAACGGTAATCAACAAGCAGATACCGGTACTAAGATGATCCATATTGGCAAAAATACCAAATCAACCATTATCTCTAAAGGTATTTCAGCGGGTAAAAGTCAAAATAGTTACCGTGGACTTGTGAAAGTCCTTCCTGGTGCAAAAAATGCCCGCAATTTTACACAATGTGATTCTATGTTAATTGGTACGCAATGTGGCGCACATACTTTTCCATATGTTGAGGTAATGAATAACTCAGCACAGCTTGAACACGAAGCGACAACGTCACGCATTGGTGAAGATCAACTGTTTTATTGTCGTCAACGTGGATTAAGTGAAGATGATGCAATCTCAATGATTGTAAACGGATTTTGTAAAGACGTGTTCTCAGAATTACCGCTGGAATTTGCTGTAGAAGCACAAAAATTATTAGCAATCAGCTTAGAGCATAGCGTTGGTTAAGTATTAATCAAATTCTGGGTGTAACGATACCGAAGGCATATATTATGTTAGATATTAAAAATTTACATGTCAGTGTTGAAGGCAATGAAATCCTGAAAGGGCTAGATTTGCAAGTTCGTGCAGGTGAAGTTCATGCGATTATGGGGCCAAATGGTTCAGGTAAAAGTACCTTATCCGCAACACTCGCTGGCCGTGAAGAATATGAAGTAGATGAAGGTTCTATTACTTTCAAAAATAAAGATTTATTAGAATTAGAACCTGAAGATCGCGCAGGTGAGGGTATTTTTATGGCATTTCAATACCCTGTTGAAATCCCCGGTGTCAGTAATCAGTTTTTCTTACAATCTTCAGTGAATGCGGTAAGAGAATATCGTGGACAAGAGCCATTAGATCGCTTTGATTTTGAAGATTTTATTGAAGATAAAATCAAATTACTGGATATGCCTCAAGATTTGTTAACACGTTCTGTTAACGTGGGCTTCTCAGGTGGTGAGAAAAAACGTAACGATATTTTGCAAATGGCCGCCCTAGAACCAGAACTGTGCATTTTAGATGAAACCGACTCAGGTCTTGATATTGACGCATTAAAAATCGTGTCTAATGGTGTTAATAGCCTACGTGATGGTAAACGTGCGTTTATTGTTGTAACACACTATCAACGTATTCTTGATTATATTAAACCTGATTTTGTACATGTGCTTTATCAGGGAAAAATCATTAAATCAGGTGATTTTTCATTGGCGCAAAAATTGGAGGAACAAGGTTATGGCTGGCTTATTGACCCTCAATGAAAAGCGTGAAAAACAGCGCCAAGTTGAATTACGTAATCAACAAGCACTAAAAATATTTTCTGAATTATATCATCAACGTAAAGGTGACGATAACTTCAACGCTCGTAATCATTGGTTGCAAGTTGAGAAAGTAGGTTTTCCTATTTATCGCCATGAAGATTGGCACTATACACCATTAGATGAGACGTTAAGCCAAAGTTATCAACAGTTACCCCCTTTTGATGTGCAAAGCTTAATTACTAAACATGCTTTAGCACTTGATTGCTATCGTGTTGTAATGGTGAATGGTACGTTTTCGCCAACAGAAAGTAGTAAAGAATTCGGCCCTTATCAGGTGACCTTACTTGATAATCAGAGTGAGCTACCTGAGGCCGTCAATGGTGAAATTTTTCTGCATTTAGTTGAAAGTTTAGCGCCACACCCTTTGCTTATTACACTGAAAAACGGTGTTATTGCGGATAAACCGCTTTATATCCTTAATATTACACAAGGTGAGCATGGTGCGAAGGTGAATAACGCGAATTATCGTTTTCATCTTGATGTGGGTGCTAATACACAAATGCAGGTCATTGAGCATTATATCAGCAGTAATAATGAAAATCGTCATTTTACTGGCGCGAGATTAACGGCAACGATTGGTGATAATGCCTCTTTTAGCCATATCAAATTAAGTTTTGAAAATGCAGAAAGTCAGCACTTTGCACATAACGATCTGACTATAGGTCGTGATGCTCGTGTTAATAGTTATGCTTTCTTATTGGGTGCTAAACTCAGCCGACACCATACTAGCTCTGCGCTAAAAGGTGAAAATACAGAGCTTTCGATGAATAGCGTTGTATTACCTAAAGCCGGAGAAATTGCTGATACTCGTACTTGGTTGGTTCATGGTGAGAAAAATTGCCAAAGTCGTCAACTACATAAAAGTATTGCAATGGATGCAGGAAAGGCCGTATTTAACGGTATGATCACTGTTACGCCACAAGCATTAAAAACAGACGGTCAAATGACGAATAACAATCTGTTGCTGGGTGATAAAGCGCAAATCGATACCAAACCACAACTTGAAATTTATGCCGACGATGTAAAATGTAGTCATGGCGCTACAGTGGGTAGAATTGATGATGAACAGTTGTTTTATTTACGCTCACGCGGCATTCCTTTAAGCGATGCTCGTAAAATGATTATTCATGCATTTGCTGCTGAATTAACTGAATCGTTAGAAAATAGTGTGATTAAATCGCTTGTATTAGACAGAATTAATCAGCGCTTATTAGAGGTATAAAATAAGGCATTATGACGCATTCCATTGAAAAAGCGCGAGATGACTTTCCAATTCTTTCACAACAAGTGAAAGGAAAACCACTGGTCTACCTCGACAGTGCCGCAAGTGCTCAAAAACCGGCTTGCGTCATTGAACATGAAAAACAGTTTGCCTTAACAGAATATGCCGCGGTTCATCGCGGCATTCATACGTTAAGTGCAAATGCGACAACGTTGGTTGAAAATGTCCGTAAAAAAGCCTGTGATTTTTTAGGTGCCAATAGTGAAGAAGAGATTGTTTTTGTTAAAGGAACAACGGAAGGGATCAACCTAATTGCAAATGTGTATAGCCAACGATTTTTAAATGATGGTGACAATATCATCATCACAGAAATGGAACATCACGCAAATATTGTTCCATGGTATATGCTGGCAAAACAGTATGGTTTTCATGTTCGCATTTTACCGTTATTACAAGATGGTACGCTGGACTTAAGTCAGTTACCTAGTTTAATTGATGAGCGAACAAAATTACTTAGTATTACTCATCAATCAAATGTATTAGGTACAGTGAACCCAGTTGCAAACATTATTTATGATGCTCGGCAATATGCTTCTCAACAAGATGGTGAATTACATATCTTGGTTGATGGTGCGCAGAGCGTAATGCATCAACCCATTAATGTTTCACAACTTGATTGTGACTTTTTTGTTTGTAGTGCTCATAAGCTTTATGGGCCGACAGGGATTGGTTTGTTGTACGGTAAAAAGGTAGTGCTCGATGAATTGCCACCTTGGGAAGGCGGTGGTGCAATGATAAAACATGTCCATATCAATGGTGATATTACCTATGCGGATGCACCTTGGCGTTTTGAAGCGGGTACGCCTAACATTATGGGGATGATTGGGTTAGGTGCTGCATTAGATTATCTTTCAGATTTAGGCATGAATAATATTGCGAAATATGAGAATAGTATAATGAAGTATGCACAAGAGCAGCTACAAAAAGTAAAATCATTAACGCTGTATGGCAATGATTCTCGCCAAGGTGTGATAGCCTTTAATTTAGGTAAACATCACGCTTATGATGTAGGTGCTTTTCTTGATAATTATGGTATTGCGATCCGTACTGGGCATCATTGTGCTATGCCAATTATGGATTATTATCAGGTTACTGCAATGTGTCGCGCATCTCTTGGGTTGTATACTAATAAAAACGATATAGATGCACTGGTTAATGCACTATTGCGTGTCGAAATGCTATTAGGTTAAAGATTAAAACAAAGAGGTTATTCATGGCAGTTGCCAATTTGCCAGATGAAGCAAAATTATTACGCAATTTCTCTCGTTGTCAGGATTGGGAACAACGTTATCTTTATATGATGGAGCTAGGTGAGCGTCTTCCTTCTCTAACAGAAGAACAACGTATTTCAGCTAACTTTATTGAAGGTTGCCAAAGCCAAGTTTGGATTGCTGTTTCTCTTAATGAGAATAAACAACTTATCCTTGCTGGTGATAGTGATGCAGGCATTGTTAAAGGGTTAGTCGCCTTGGTTATTATCTTATTCCAAGGTAAAACAGTTGAGCAAGCTTTAGCGACGGATGTAAAACATTATTTCTCATCATTAGCACTAGAAAGTCACTTAACGCCATCTAGAACACAAGGTTTACATGCAATGGTGACAACGCTTATTAGGCGTTTTTCAGAATACACTGTAGCGTAAATGTTACCTTATCCCTCATTAATGATCTAAACTGACTAATTATATGAATAGCATAACAATGATAATGTTATCATCATAATAGTCAGTTTATTTTATTTCTAACACACGGGATAAACGATGAAAAAATGGTTAACTCTCTTGGGTGCATCGCTATTAGGAATGAGTAGTCACTTATCTTATGCTACAGAATACCTATTACCCGATGATGGCCAGCGTATTATTGGTAATAATCAATCTTACATTGTGCCGGATGATAAGCATTCACTAGAAGCGATAGCGTCTGAATATCAAGTGGGATTGCTCAATATGATGGAAGCAAATCCAGGCATTGATCCTCTTTTACCCGATGCCGGTAAAGCATTAACGATCCCGCTACAGATGATTTTACCGGACACTGTGCGAAAAGGTATTGTTATCAATCTTGCCGAATTGCGCCTTTATTATTATCCCAAAGAAGGTGGTACGGTTGATGTTTATCCTATCGGTATTGGTCAATTAGGGCGTGAAACACCTGAAATGGTGACTTCTATTTCTCAACTTATAAAAGATCCCACTTGGACACCAACGACTAATATTCGCAAAAATTATGCAGCAAAAGGGATAACATTGCCGGCGGTTGTTCCTGCTGGCCCTGAAAACCCTATGGGGGCTTATGCGTTAAGATTGGCTCATAGCAGGGGCGAATACCTTATTCATGGTACTAACGCTGATTTTGGTATCGGTTTAAGAGTGAGCTCAGGTTGCATTCGTTTACGTCCGAATGATATTGAGACATTATTTAATGTTGTACCCAAAGGAAGCCGAGTTCAGGTTATCAATAAACCGATTAAATTTACTGAAACTGCAGACGGTAGGCAATTTATTGAAGTTCATCAGCCACTATCACGCGATGAAAATGACGATCCCCAAACTATGCCTTTTACATTTACGAAGCAATTTAATGCTTGGTATGAAAGTGGCAAAGTCGATAAAGATAAAGTCGATGCAGAGCTTATTCGTCGTTCTGGTATTCCTGTAGAGGTTACAGCCTACTAAGTTTGGATGATAGTTTATAAGTAGCAAAAGACTTCTTTATAAAATCAATAGCGTTAAAGATACCTTACTATAAGTAATATTATTTTACTGATAATAAGGAAATTTAGTGAGAGTTTCAGCTAATAAGATAAAGAGAAATAACAGTATCACGCCTAGCATGGCGGATAATTCTGGTTTGCTATTTAATAAGTTATCTCAGGTGATAAATAGCTGTAAAACATTTTTAATTGGGGATAAAAAGCTAAAAAGTGAAAATATTCAATTAATGTGCGAGGAGCTTCTTCAGCGAGTCATTCCTAAAGAGGGATGTAGGGCATATGAGTTAATTGAAATAGAGACTTTGCCTGATAAGGTTAGCTCCAGAGTATCTTACTCAAAGTATTCAAAGTCAGTGACAGAGCTATTTAATATTCTAGAGAATGAATTAAAAAAAGTCAGTGGCATGGAATATTTTGTACTGACGAAAGATCAACAAAAAAATGTTGATAAAATTAAGGATACATTTAGTCAGATATCTACTCAAACAGACAAAAATATCAGATATAACTCATACCTAGCAACGAATCTTAATTTAAATGAGCGTATAAAAGCTTTTGGCATTGATACACTTAATAATAATTAAAAACCTTATAAAAACCAAAGCCCTAACATTGTTAGGGCTTTGCTATTAATGCTTACCTAAAGCTGTTTTCAGCTTATTGGTGAGTCAAATTACTTTTTATAAGTAGTGACTTGGTTATCTAAACGTTGATTAGCACGAGCTGCTTCGTCATAAGCTGATTTAGCTTCAGCACGCGCAGATTGTACATCACTACTTAGTTGTTGAACTTGAGAGTTCAGGCTACTTACATCAGAAGAGATTTGATCTAACTGTGCATTATTACTAGAAGAACAACCTGCTAATAAGCCTGAAGCCAGAATTACCGCACCTAGTACAAGTTTCGCTTTCATAGTTACAACCTCTATTATTAATTTGTGTAAAGGAACAAGTAGCATTTATATGAAACCATTAATAAGTATGGCACAGATATAAGAAAATGCTGGATTTATTTACTATATTCTACTTACTCATTAACTGAACAATAGAAAAAATAACACCTAAAACGCAAATATTCAGTACAAAAAATGCGTGTTATTTCACAAAAGAATTTTATTCATAAAAGTCTGATAGAAAAAAATATTATCTGTTCTTTTTTATTATTGCTCACGCTTTTATCTATAAATTACCTTCTAAATTTACTTTTATGAAAATAGGCTCTGCTTCATTTTTAAATGCTTCAAGCGTAAACTTTTGAAAGTTAAGATTGTTATACCCTCTAAAAAAGAGTATTCCTCGTTCTAAATCGGTGAGCGTTGTCCACACTGAAAATTCACTTGTATGAAGCGCTTTTAACGTGTCATGGCCTAGCAATGGATCGATTGTAGAATTTTTAGGGCGATCGAAACGGTTCATGATATGCGCTAATTCAATGAGTTGTATATCAGGATCAGACACCTGGTGATAATACGTTGTATAGTAAACCGCACGAATAAATCTATCGACAGAAGTATCAGAGCTTGGTAAGGAAGCTAAAGCAATTCCACTATCTGGTTGTTTGACTTTAATATTTCCCAATGTGCTGGTGGAAATATTAACATTAGAAAGATGAGTGTAATTATTTAAGTTAGTAAGATGCCATGGGAATAATGGGCCATTGGTCATGCAATAAGTAGGATTATCATAAATATGCAAACGACCATCAGAAACTTCAACAACAATGCAAGCTCCTGTTTTATCGTAAAAAGCATAATGAAAAGGGCTGGGTAAGTTGCGTAAAAGTAATAGTTTTTGTGACCAAAAAGCCGTTTTAGGAATGGCTTTCCTTAATTCTTCAACGGTTGCATATTGTGCTAAAGCCCATTCACCGATTGCCGCAATAGGTACTGACGTTGAGTAATCTTGCGGGGTAATATCATCGAGCTTTGAATCAGGAAGCATATTCAAGCTAAAAGAAAGCCCTTGTGTATTGACTCCTTCCAGTACGTCTTTTGTCCCTTCTAAATTAATGGGTGCTGTAATGGCAATAAAAGGGTATTTAACAGTATATTTTAGCCCTGGTGTACCGTCTGGTGCATTCTGTTGGAAAGTATGTGCTTTAGGATAATATGCAAATATTGAAGCGGGTTTATCTGTTGAGAACTCCATTGTTCTACCATGGTAAATGCGATTTTTTTTATCTTTAATCGCGAGGGTAGTACAAGCGAAGACATTAGTATTTATTGTATCATCAGGCATTTTATATCCTTATTTAGCGTATATGAATAAAAGGCTTACTAAAAGGATAGAAGAAGTGGTAAAGAAAAGTGAATAAATAAACGAGATGTGGGTGAATAATAAAAAACGCCACTTAAAAAGCGGCGTTTTGAACAATTAATATACTGTGCAAATTACAGAACGTGAACAGATGAAGTATTTGTTGTACCACTATCAACTAATGCGCCTGTTACCATAACAACGCGATCACCAGCATGAGCTAAACCACTTGCTAATGCAGCTTCTTTACCGATACGGTAGAAGTCATCAGTAGAAGAAATTTCATTAACTAATTGAGTTGTTACACCTTTAACTAATAGAAGTTGACGAGCGGTTTCTTCATTGTTTGTTAAGGCTAAGATTGGTGCTGTTGGAAAATATTTACGGATAGAACGTGCTGATTTACCGCCGAAAGTAGCAACAACGATAAGTGGAGAATCTAAGTTATCAGCCATTTCAACTGCACCGCGACATACTGCTTCAGTCACACGCAGTTTTGCACCTTTTTGGCTTACTTCGAGACGTGATTTCATGATGCGGTCAGTACGATCACAAATCGTAGCCATGATAGTTACCGCTTCTACTGGGTATTTACCTTTTGCACTTTCACCTGACAGCATAACCGCGTCAGTACCATCTAAGATAGCATTCGCAACGTCACCCGCTTCAGCACGAGTAGGGCGTGGATTTTTGATCATTGAATCTAACATTTGCGTTGCAGTGATAACTACTTTGCGCGCAGCGTTACATTTTTCAATCATCATTTTCTGTGCAAAGATAACTTCTTCAACAGGAATTTCAACACCTAAGTCACCACGTGCAACCATGATACCGTCAGAGGCTTCTAAAATTTCATCAAAATTATTCAAGCCTTCTTGGTTCTCAATTTTTGAGATGATCATGATGTTTTCGCCACCGTGTGCCTTTAAGTGTGCACGCATTTCTTCAACATCAGAACGTTTACGAATGAATGAAGCTGCAACAAAGTCAACGCCTTGTTCGCAACCAAAGATAAGATCTTGTTTATCTTTTTCTGCTAATGCAGGTAAACCGATAGAAACGCCAGGTAAGTTAACACCTTTGTTTTCACCTAAGTCACCGTTGTTTAAAACTTCACAAACAACTTCAGTATCAGTAACTTTTGTTACTTTCATACCGATAAGGCCATCATCAACTAATACAGTATTACCAACGGTTAAATCTTTTGCGAAACCTTCATAAGTTACAGCTACGCGATCTTTATTACCAACAACAGATTTGTCTGTAGTAAAAGTGAAAGTTTGGCCAGCAACTAAAGCGACATCGTTACCACCTTCTAATTTGATGGTGCGGATTTCTGGGCCTTTAGTATCTAATAAAATAGCGGCTTTTTTGCCTGTTTTAGCACATACGTTACGCAGGTTTTTGATACGGTTGCCATGCTCTTCATAGTCACCGTGAGAGAAGTTTAGACGCATAACATTCATGCCTGCGTCCAGTAATTGATTCAGTTTTTCTTCAGATTCGGTTTTTGGTCCGATGGTGCAAACAATTTTTGTCTTTTTCATGGCAGTCTATTTAATGGTTGTATTGTAATGGATGAATAAGGGTTAATGTCGCTATTTTTAATCAACTGTGCGAAACAGAATATGTAAACTCATCTCTAATGGATAAGTTGCGCAACATGTTAATGATCTAGCAACACCACAAAAAACTTGTCACTATTTTGTATCAATGGTTGGTAGACATCTTACATTATAGTCTATCACGTTTCATTTGTTCTGTTTTCTAAAGATGCCCGTAAATCAATACGCTGAAACCTTTCAACAAAATTATGTTTCGTATTATAGAGGTTAATTTCTATGAAGAAAATCGAAAAAAGGTAAATTTAAGTGATGTGATCAAAATACGGTGCTGACTGCTTGTTTTTTAAACGTTTTGTTGCGCAATAAATTTTTGCAAGCTGAATTAATTATTTTGTAGGGTAGGTAAGATGAGTGAAAATCAAAAAAAAGAGAAATGGTGCGTCCAAGTGGACTCGAACCACCGACCCCCACCATGTCAAGGTGGTGCTCTAACCAACTGAGCTATGGACGCACTGTATTGAGATGTTGTTGAAAAATAAATGGTGCGTCCAAGTGGACTCGAACCACCGACCCCCACCATGTCAAGGTGGTGCTCTAACCAACTGAGCTATGGACGCATTATCTATTCTGGGTAACAACGGGAACGAATATTAACGAGATGATCCGATTCTGGCAAGAGGAAAAACACAAATTTATACTCAACTGCTCGTATTTAAAGCTATTTGTTGATATTTGTGTCATTCTCTTGCCAAATTAACCTTTTTGTTTAACGCTCTGAGCGTAATAACACCACTTCATCAGATTGACGCTGGATCCACCAAATGCGAGATCCCATCATAATGGCTGAAGCCGTTAAACCAAGAATAAAGCCAATCCAGAAACCCGCAGGACCCATCGCTTCAACAAAATAATCAGTACGACCTAAGATATAACCTGAAGGCAGACCAATGATCCAATAGGCAATAAAAGTAATAAAGAAGATAGAACGTGTATCTTTATACCCACGTAACACACCCGAGCCAATAACTTGCACAGAATCTGATAACTGATAAAGGGCTGCAAATAACATTAAGTGAGAAGCTAATGTTACCACTTCAAGATTGTCGTTATACATTAATGCGATTTTTTCTCTAAAGATAATAGAAAAAATAGCGGTACAGCTGGCAAGCATTAAACCGACAGCAAGTGCCGTGATCGCAGAGATACGCGCTTGCTCTGTAGAACGTTGTCCCAAGTTATAACCCACACGAATGGTTGCAGCTATTCCCAATGAAAGAGGGAACATGAACATCAGTGAACTAAAGTTAAGTGCGATTTGATGACTGGCAACAGCTGTAACTCCTAAAGGTGAGACTAACAGTGCAACAACAGCAAATAAAGTCACCTCAAAGAAGAGCGCTAATCCAACGGGTAACCCTAAAAAGGTAATACGCTTTATCGTATTTAACTCAGGGCTAACAAACCGTTTTTTAGGCATAACATCGCGCTGTGTGGGAGCACGACGCACGTAATAACGCATCATCAAGAACATTGCCCAAAAAACAGAGGCGGTCGCAACACCACAACCAATACCCCCTAATTGTGGTGCACCAAATTTACCGTAAATAAAGGCATAGTTCACAGGGATATTAATCAACAAGCCAACAAAACCAATGATCATACCGGGTTTTGTTTTGGATAATCCCTCACACTGACTTCTTAATACTTGATAATAAAGACAACCAGGCGCTCCCCACATAATGGCATGAATAAAACCAATCGCTTTTTCAGCTAATTCAGGGTCGATATTATGTTGTGCTTCAATAATAAATCGGCTGTTATAAAGAACGGCAATTACCATAATAGACAAGAATGTGGCGAGCCAAAAACCTTGCTGTGTACGATCCGCAATATGTTTTCGTTGTCCTGATCCATTTAATTGAGCAACGATTGGCGTCAATGCCATTAATATGCCTTGACCTAATAAAATCGTTGGCAACCAAATAGACGTACCTACTGCTACCGCAGACATTTCTGTGGCATTTACAGCACCCGCCATAACAGTATCAACCACACCCATTGCCGTTTGGGAAAATTGCGCGATGATAACGGGGATGCCTAAAGCAAGTAAGCTACGCGCTTCTTTTATGTACTTCTGCACGCATACACCTTTATTTATTATAAGAAAAAGGAAGGAAAGGAAGAGAATAAACGCCGTATTGTTAAAATGGCGTAAAGAGATCCTCAAGAACGCATATTCTAATGATAAAAGTTTAATTAGCAACGAAAGATGCTTAGCTTTTTAAACACAGGATTTTGATAATTTATTAGGTGTTTTTACGTTATATTTAACGGCAGTTCTCAGCAAGGAATAAATACGATAATTGTTCCTTTGTATTAATAAGAGCTATGTTATTCTAACTAGCATAAGCCTAAATTGAGTTTACCAGTTTATCTACCCAAGGAGATGTAAGATGTTTACAGGTATTGTTCAGGGAAAAGGGCGAGTTATTGCTATAGAAGATAAAGGCGATTTTCGTACCCATATCATTGAATTACCGAAAGAGTTAGTCGGTAACTTAGAAACAGGAGCCTCTATTGCGAATAATGGTTGCTGTTTAACGGTTACTAAAATTGAAGGTACGCACATTAGCTTTGATTTAGTGAAAGAGACGTTACGTCTCACTAACCTTGGTGAATTAAATGTGGGCTCTGAAGTTAATATTGAACGCGCAGCTAAATACGGCGATGAAATAGGCGGGCATGTGATGTCTGGTCATATTGTCACAACCGCCGAAGTTGCCAAAATTATTACTTCAGAAAACAATTTACAAATTTGGTTTCGTATCTTCGATAAATCGCTGATGAAATACATTTTGCATAAAGGCTTTATCGGTATTGATGGTATTAGTCTGACTATTGGTGATGTGGTTAATAACCGATTCTGTGTCCATCTTATTCCAGAAACACGAGACAGAACGACACTCGGTTGTAAACGTCTTGGCGATAAAGTGAATATTGAACTTGATCCTCAAACTCAAGCGATTGTGGATACAGTCGAACGTGTTATGGCAAAGCAACAAGCTTTATTAGCAGCACAGCAAAGTGAAAACGAAGAGTAATAATAACATTATGACTTATTAGCTTTGTTGCTTTTTAAGCTAAAGTAAAAAGAAAGCCAGTTCATTGATTAAACTGGCTTTTTTGTTTTTAATTAAAATTAACGTGGAATTTGTAAACCACCAACTTGCCCTTTAGGGCTTAACATGATTTGCCATAATTGAATATCTCTGGCTCTAAATGCACCAGCACAGGCATTTAGATAATAGCTAAACATGCGTTTAAAGCGCGGTGTATAATTTGATTCAATCTCTGGCCAACAGGTTAAAAAGCGCTGATACCATGCCATTAGAGTTTTATCATAATCAGCACCAAAGTTGTGCCAATCTTCCATTACAAACTTATCGTCCATTGCATGTGCGATTTTTTGAATCGATGGCAAGCAACCATTAGGAAAAATATATTTACTTATCCAACTATCTACATTCACTTTATCGCGATTAGATCCAATGGTATGCAATAAAAATAGACCGTCTTCTTTTAAGTTACGACGAACTACTTTAAAGTACGTTGCATAATTTTTAGGACCAACATGCTCAAACATACCGACAGAAACGATGCGATCAAATTGTTCATGTAAATCGCGATAATCTTCTAAAATAATATTAACATCAAGTCCTTGGCATCGTGCTTGTGCTAATTTTTGTTGTTCAACAGAAATGGTGACACCAGTGACAGAAACACCGAAATGTTTTGCTGCATAAGCGGCAAGCCCCCCCCAACCACAACCGATATCTAATAAAGTCATACCGGGTTTTAAATCGAGCTTCCGGCAAATAAGATCTAATTTGTGTTCTTGAGCTTGTGCTAAGTTATCTGCATTTTTCCAATAGCCACAGGAATATTGCATATTAGGATCAAGCATAGATGTAAATAAATCATTACCAAGATCGTAATGCTCTTTACCAACCATCCATGCACGTTTTTGTGTTTGTAGATTAAAAAGACGGGCCGTTGCAATTTTGAAAATATCACGTAGATTCTGCGGAAGCTTATTTTCAAGGCCTGCACGCAATACCTTATGAAAGAATATATCAAGTCGCTCACAATCCCACCAACCGTCCATATAGCTTTCACCGAGACCTAATGAGCCTTGTTGCAATACTCTTTTATAAAAATTTTGATTGTGAACCTGAATATCATAAGGTTCAGAGCCATTTACTCGAATATCTGCATGAGTTAATAGTTCTATAGCGATCCTTTTATAAGGATCATGAGAGGTCTTTCGGCCTTCTTCTACACAAGATGTACTCATATACTCTCCGGCGTAAACTAAGCGGGTTTTGAGACATAAAGCTAAAAAAGGATGTGTACAGATTGAAAGTATTAAAATGGTATTGTGTTCAATATGAATTGAACGAATAGAATTAATAAGACAACTCATCTGACATAATCAGCTAATAATCTGTTTAATGCCTCAAAATCCGAAAGAAAAAATAAATAAAACGCTATTACAGCGTATAGGTAAGTATAGAGACGTAGATTATTTTTCTCTAGAAAATAAAAAGGCCATTTTTTATAAAACAGCCTTTTTGAGAATATTCTTAAAAATAAGGGTGCGATTATTCTGCTGTTTGAATTGTGTGTTTGCTAACGGATTTATTACGCTGAATAAAGTAACCAACTGCCATTGGGATCGCAGTTAACGCCATAATTGCGGTGGTGTTAATAAGCGGTTGTTGGCTGATAAACGCAGACACGATAAAACTTGCTAAACTACAAAGACCCAGTTGTAGTGCATTTTGTAATGCGGCTGCTTTACCACTGATTTCAGGATAAGCTGATAAAGCATTAGATACAGCGATTGGATAAGATGCACCATTCATTGCAGCCATAATACAGAACGGAATTAAGATCGTTGTTAATGTTGGCTCAGTAAATTTAGCAACAAGGTATAATGCAGTCATACTAACGGCATAACCAATTAACAGCAGGGGTAATAATGCTTTACCCGTCATTTTTGACAGTAAAATACGACAACCATAACCACCAACCATAAAGGCAATAGTTTGTGGAATATAGCTTAAACCGATATCCTGTGGTGAGTAACCCATTTTCTCAAGAATAATAGGTGAACCGGCTAACCAAGCAAAGAAACCTGCACTACAAGAAGCATAAACTAATACGTTACCTGTATATAGAGGTGATTTCAGTAATGTCATAAATGACGCAGTAGATTGGTTTGCATCGGAGACTGATTCTTGTTTAATATTTTTCAGCATTAATGTTGGTAACATTAAAACAAGTGTTACTGCCATTAGTAGCATGAAAATCATACGCCAGCCACCGTGATTTAATAGTGAGGCACCAATTAAAGGGGCGAGTGCGGGTGATAATGCAACCAGTGGCATGATTAAAGCAAAAACGTGTTGTGCGCGAGACTCATCGAAGCGATCAATAACTAATGCTTGCCAAATAACAGCTGCAGAGCAGACACCAAAAGCTTGTAAGAAGCGCATCGTAAGTAAGCCTGTTGCACTTTCAACCCACAACATACCAAGACAGCCTAAAGAGAAAAGGCTTAAACCAATAAGAAGAATAGGTTTACGACCAACTTTGTCAGAAAGTGGTCCCCAAAGTAACTGAGCAACAGCAAAACCAAATAAAAAGATACTTAAGCTATTACTGATAGCGCCTTCGCTGATAGCGAGTTCACGCTGCATCATACCGAATGCAGGTAAGTACATATCAATTGCTAAGTAACCCAGCATACTTAAACCTGCTAGGTACACCATGAAGCTCATAGGTGTTTTTGATTGTGTGGATGTTTTAGTATTCATTTTATTTTCTATGCTATGTGATGTAGAACATTTTATGTATTGTAACTAAGACCTATTTTACTTGTGAAACGGGAATATTTGGTTAATGCTGTGAAAAATTTTCAAAGGAATAAACTCTATGTGGTCAGAATACTCTTTAGAAGTTGTTGATGCAGTCGCTAGAACAGGAAGTTTTAGCTCCGCTGCTCAAGAATTGCACAGAGTGCCCTCCGCCGTTAGTTACACTGTTCGGCAATTAGAAGAATGGCTCGCCGTTCCTTTATTTGAGCGCCGTCACCGTGATGTAGAATTAACCGATGCGGGTAAAATTTTCATCAAAGAAGCGCGATCTGTTATCAAAAAAATGAATGACACTCGACACCTATGTCAACAGGTTTCCAATGGGTGGCGTGGTCAATTTAGTATAGCAGTTGATGGCATTGTTAAACCCGAAAGAACACAACAGCTTATTCTCGATTTCTATCGCCATTTTCCTGATATTGAGTTGTATGTCTACCCAGAGGTGTTTAATGGGGTATGGGACTCCTTAGTTAATGGTCGTGTTGATTTAGCAATTGGTGCAACAAGAGCGTCACCGATTGGTGAACGTTATAGTTTCAGGGATATGGGTTTTATGCCTTGGCGCTGTGTTTGCCATGTTGATCACCCATTAGCTAAAGCAGAACACCCATTAACCGATGATGAAATGCGACCTTATCCTAGCTTATGTTTAGAGGATACATCGCGTAGTTTACCAAAGCGTGACACTTGGGCGTTAAATAACCAACGTAGAATGGTTGTACCAACATGGGATATGGGGCTTGAGTGTTTGTTGGCAGGATTATGTGTAGGAATGGTGCCTTGGCATCGTGCTGAGCCATTGATAGCCCAAGGTAAGCTAGTTACTTTAAAACTTGCACAGCCATTGCCAGACAGTCCATGCTGTCTGACGTGGGTTGATAAAAGTGAATCGCCCGCTTTGACGTGGTTGTTAGATTATCTTGGAGATAGCCAAACCTTAAATGAGGAATGGCTTCGCTAGATATTATATAGCTGAATAGGAATTAGCGACGATAGTCGATAAAAGGACCATCAGCAACTGAACGACGCTCAACCAATCGAGGGTGTACTTCGATTGTTTGGGCATCTTCACGTTTGTTAACGATGCGATCAAGCAACATAGATAAGGCCATTTGACCTAAACGTTCTTTAGGCTGGTGGACAGTGGTTAATGCAGGGGTAAAATAACGTGCATTACGAATATTGTCATAACCCACAATTGAAATATCAAAAGGAACACGTAAACCTAGCTCATCTGCAGCACAGATTGCTCCCATTGCCATCACATCACCGCCACAAAAAACTGCAGTAGGGCGTTGTTTTTGATTTAGCATTTGATACATCGCTTTATAACCTGACTCAGGTTCAAAGTCACCTTGTACAATCCACTCATCTTTTACTGTAATTTTGGCTTCTTCCATGGCTTTTAGAAAGCCTTGTAGACGACCACCGCCGGTGTTGCGCTCTAATGGACCAGGAATAATACCGATATCACGATGACCTCGTTCGATAAGATAACGGCCAGCGATATAGCCACCATGAAAAGCGTTATCGATAATTGTATCTGTAAAGTCGCCACGGGCCTTACCCCAATCCATGACAACCATGGGAATATTACGATAGCCTTCCAAAAGAGTGAGAAGGTGATCGGGATATTCCGAACACATGACTAATAATCCATCAACGCGTTTTTGTGCCAGCATTGCTAAATAGGCTTTTTGTTTATCAAGATTATTATGTGAATTACATAAAATCAGTGTATAGCCTTTGCTATAACAACTGTTTTCAACTGCTTCAATCACTTCAGCAAAGTAAGGAGCTTCACTGGACGTGGCTAACAGGCCAATAGATTTGGTATGATTGACTTTTAAACTACGCGCCACGGCACTAGGCGAATAATTTAATTCTTTTATAGCGGCCCAAACTGCTGCCCGTGTGTTCTCTGCAACAAAACGCGTTTTGTTGATCACATGAGAAACAGTCGTGGTTGATACGCCTGCGCGTTTTGCCACGTCTTTTATTGTTGCCATGGTGTGGAAAACTCCTGACCTTCATTGGTCTCTTTTATCTAATTTTATGGTTTAACTGCCAGTATAGTCATACATAGGGCAAACACTGGCAATAATTTAGCGATTAGCTGTGAATTTTGTATGATCTAGCTCAAAAGTGAAAGTATTAATCAATGTTATAAATTGTGCACTGGTCGCTATTTTAGCAAATTTTGATATGTGATAATAATTAACCATGACAAGGTTATGGTTAATAATGTGTATTATAATCATTTTGAGGGAGAATAGATGGATACGGATCTGAAATTTGGTTTGAGTACAGCAGTAGCAGCACTTGTTATGATCGTTATATTTTCAACGCTGTTGTTCTAATCTCTGTTTTATAAAATATCCGATCAATTTGAATTATAAATTATCGAATATCTGAATATAACAAAGGGCTCAAGGCCCTTTGTTATTATGTCACCAAAAATGAATCTTAATCACTCATCTTTGATCTTCAAGCTCAATTACGCTAGGTTTGCTTCAACAAATGACCAGTTAACCAGCGCCCAGAACTCTTCTAAGTATTTAACGCGTGCGTTACGGTAATCGATATAGTAAGCGTGTTCCCATACGTCTACAGTTAACAGTGGTTTGTCTGCACCTGAAACGGGAGTGGCTGCATTAGATGTGTTAACAATTGCCACTGAACCATCAGCTTTTTTCACTAACCAAGTCCATCCTGAACCGAAGTTTTTTGCAGCAGCATCATTAAATTGCTTTTTGAACTCTTCAAAAGAGCCAAATGCTTTGTTGATAGCATCAGCAACTTTACCTGTTGGTGCGCCACCCGCGTTTGGTGCTAAGCAATTCCAGTAGAAAGTGTGGTTCCATACTTGAGCTGCGTTATTGAAGATACCACCATCAGTTGATTTGATAATTTCTTCTAAAGATTTAGATTCTAGATCAGTGCCTTTAACCAGATTGTTTAAGTTGGTTACATAGGTTTGATGGTGTTTGCCATAGTGATATTCTAGAGTTTCTTTAGAGATGTGTGGCTCAAGAGCATCTAACGCATAAGGTAATTTTGGTAATTCGAAAGACATTGCGTACTCCTTTATACTATCTATTTCGGGTTTTGTGCCTGAAATCATTTCATCAAGATCATCTGAATTGATAAAATGAGGCAAATGAATCACTAACTTGTTACTATTTTGCTAATTATTTTAACAAAAATTTGCTGAAATAACAGCTAAATATCTTTTATCTATCGTTATAAAGCATATCGATTAATTATACTCATAAGAGTATATCCCACCGAGCGACGCGTAAAGCAGTAAAGTCATTATTGTGTTAAATGAAAATATTATTATTAATAAGGTTATTTTAGGTTTATAAAAAATTATCTCTAACTTTACTTATTCTATTGATATAATTGTATTTTTATTATTTTTTCTTATTCCATAATCAGTGTATACATCATTTTAACAACGACTAAGAATAAAAATAATGCAAATATTTGGCGAACTCTGGATATTGGCAGGCGATAAGCCACTTTTACTCCAACAGGAGCGAAAAGCACGCTAGTAATGCTTATTCCGACAAATGCAGGTAAATAAACAAAACCTAAATAATAGTCATTAATATTCGTTTGGTTCCAGCCATAAATAATCCCCATCGTTGTGCCAATTAGGGCAATAATTACTCCTAACATTGATGAAGTTGCAATGCATTTGCGTGTATTAAATCCCCAATGACTTAAGAGCGGAATGGTGATAGTGCCACCAGCAATACCAATAAAGCTTGAGACAAAGCCAATAAGTGAACCACCACTTGTTAATGCAGGTTTTGAGACGATAGGATCTTTAACATTCTCAATGCGTTCTGTTTCTTTCTTTTTGGTTAACAAACCATAAATGGTATAGATCATGAAAATACAAAACACGATTTGCAAAAAAGTGTTCGACATTTTTTGTACAAGAAATGTTCCCACAAGCATACCAATAATAGTACCTATGGCTAATAGAGGAAATTGCTGCCATAAAATGGCTTTATGTTTATTATGAGAGTATGCCGAAGATGCCGTAGAAAATATAATGACAGAAAATGATGTGGATAAGGCTATTTTCATTACCATATCAAGAGGTATTGCTTGTTGGCTAACCACATACATAACGACGGGAACAATGATTGCTCCTCCTCCAATACCAAGCAATCCAGCAAAGAAGCCTGTGATACATCCCACTAAAAGAAAAAGTAAAATCATGTCCATAATTAATACTACTCATCAGGATTTATCATAAACCCATTTATATACATTATATTCTTTTAGGAAGGTAGCATTAAATCGCTAGTTATCAAAAACTGGGCGCTCAGGCTCTTAGTGATTAAAAAACATTATAAATTAATATGGTAGGGGTTCTATTGTTAACCGAAGTATAGAAATAGTTATTTTTCGAATTTTTTATATTTTCCTTTCTTCTTTTTAAGATGGGAAAATATATAGCTGAATATAATTCCAATAAAGAAGAATGTAACACACTTTATCAATATTATTATAATGAACTCTATATTTAAATCTTTATATTTAAATTGGTGAAATTAATTCTCATGGGAAAATAATAGTAGGATGTAGAATAATAAATCTTAAATTTAGATATAAAAACACAATAATGAATGAGTTGGCAATATTATAGATTAGTGAGGGTGATGAATTTAGAATATAATGTGTTTTTTATTTCTTCATCAAGGCTTAAGGCGAGAGACTTTTCTTATTTTAAATCATACAATAGAAAGTTATAGTATCGTTCATTTATATTTCCATTAATATAAAACAAAAACATTAAGCTGTTTAAGTAGTAATGTATTTCTCTACAAAATTGGCGAGGAAGTTGTTTATTTACCTATTATATTTTTATATGTCTTTTTTTGACTTTATAAAGGATTTTTTATGAAAAAGAGAGTGTTATTATTATCTGCAATTATATTATTATCGGGATGTAAAATAAACGAAGCTATTCGCTCAGTTAATAGCGCTGTAAACCAAATAGTTCCATCAATGGAATCAACAGTAACAGAAGCTTCTTATGCAGGAATATGTAAGGATTTTAATGATAATGAAATAGCTGCTCAGAAAAAATGGAGAGGTAAGTGGGTCATTTTAGAGGGGCGAGTGACTAATATCAGAAGTTTGGATGAAGTCGTTAGATATGACCTCTATAAACCGACCCCACCTAAAGTCGTTGCTATTTCATTTAATAATAAAACCAGTGCGTCATATACTTTAAAACCAAGCGAAGAAGAAAATGTCCTTAAAATTAAGAAAGGACAAACTGTAAAAATAAAAGGTGAAATAACTGATATTACATATGCACTGGGTTGCTTGATCCTTTTAGACAACGGGACCATACAGCAATAAGTCATATGAATTAGGTTAATTGATTTGAGTTATGATGATTTTCTCATCTGAAATGTATTCAGCCTCTTAATTGAGGCTTTTAGTGTATTATCACCGATAAAAAATAAATAACAAAAATAGAGTTGTAAAGAATTACCTGTTTTTACAGTACGTATCTTTTCTAACATCTTAGAAAGTGAATACGTAGATCGTAAAGGTGAAATGATAAGGTAAAACACACACATAAACATCTATAACTTGTTGATTTATTTTTATGCATTATCGTGCATTTTCTCGTCAATAGTATTGTGATTTGATACCAACTTATTGTTTTATATTGATAACTAAACTTATATAGAGCTTTCCAATATAAAGTGGTATTCTTCTTTCATGTTTTCCCCTATAAAGCATATTGAATATAAAAGGCTGTAAGGACTTACAAATGACGACTATTGAAAAAATTGAACGCCAGATTAATGAAAACCCAATTATTTTATATATGAAAGGTTCACCAAAATTACCAAGTTGCGGTTTTTCTGCTCAGGCAGTTCAAGCTATCTCTGCTTGTGGTGAGCGTTTTGCGTATGTTGATATCCTGCAAAACCCAGATATTCGTGCAGAATTACCAAAATATGCACACTGGCCAACTTTCCCACAATTATGGGTAGATGGTGAATTAGTCGGTGGATGTGACATCATTTTAGAAATGTATCAGCGCGGTGAATTACAGAAGTTACTAAAAGAGACTGCTGATAAGTATCGCGGCGAAGAAGAAGCCTAATTGTTTTTCTTTTAAGATATTGATATTAAAAGAAATAGAAATAAAGTATTCAATAAGAAAAGCCAGTTCAGTGATGAACTGGCTTTTTCTGTTATTCATATTGTTATTATTGAAATAATAGAATTAAGGTGTTGGTAATGGCCATCCACCGAGCTTTTTCCAGCGATTAACTAATTCACAAAAAAGTAATGATGTGCGATTCGTATCATACAACGCACCATGAGCAAGTTTGCTATCAAAAGGTATTCCTGCAGTGATACAGGCTTTAGCTAAAATAGTTTGTCCCAATACTAAACCACTTAACGCCGCTGTATCAAATGTGGCAAAAGGATGAAAAGGGTTTCGTTTTAACCCAGCACGTTCAGCCGCCGCCATGACAAAGCTATGATCAAAATTTGCATTGTGCGCCACAATAATGGCACGGTTACAATCAGCATCCTTCATTCCTTTACGTACCATTTTAAAAATAGCATGCAAGGCTTCATATTCACTGACTGCGCCACGAAGTGGGTTTGTTGGATCAATGCCTGTAAATTCTAAGGCAGCAGGTTCTAGATTAGCACCTTCAAAGGGATCAACATGAAAATGTAGCGTGTTATCAGGTTTTAACCAACCTTGTTCATCCATTTTTAATGTAATGGCTGCAATTTCAAGTAAACCATCTGTTTTTGCATTAAATCCACCTGTCTCAACGTCAATAACAACAGGGTAGTAACCTCGAAAACGGTTACAAAGCTTATTGGGATTATTTATTTCAGGCATCAAATTGTACTTATCCGATAAAAATAAAATATCGGAAATTAATAATAAGCAAGGCCAGAAAGATAAAGAGATTATCTTTCTGGTTTAAATAAAAATCAGTTACCTAGTGCGTGACTTGCACTTTTATTTTCGATGAGTTCGATTTTATACCCATCAGGATCTTCAACAAAAGCAATAATAGTTGAACCACCTTTAACTGGGCCTGCGTCACGGGTAACATTACCGCCAGCTTGACGAATTGCTTCACAGGTTGCTGCAACATCATCAACACCCAGCGCAACATGGCCAAAAGCCGTACCCATTTCATAGCTGTTTACGCCCCAGTTATAGGTTAATTCGATAACCGCACCGGTGCTCTCATCACCATAGCCCACAAAAGCTAACGAGTATTTATATTCCTCATTCTCGCTAGTGCGTAGAAGTTGCATACCTAATACTTTGGTATAAAAATCGATAGAACGTTGTAAATCGCCTACACGAATCATGGTATGAAGTACTCGCATATAAACCTCTCGTGTTTTTTAATGTTAAACCTTACAGATAAACTGATGGCGCAGTACTATAGCGCGTTAAAGCCCTAAAGTTCAATTTTACTACACCCTTAACAGTTCAATCTGTGCATTGTGCAGATAATCTCTCCATTAACTATACTCTATAGTAACAAACAACAGGGGGGGGAAATCAAATGCAAGATCAATTAGAATTTTTTGATATTCCTAGTCCTTGTATTGGATGTTGTGAAATGAATGCTCAAGGTTATTGCATGGGATGCTATCGTAATCGGCAAGAACGATTTAATTGGTCAACAATGAGCGCATTAGATAAAAGAAATGTATTACGCCTTTGTCAGCAACGTTATTTAAGAACATTTAAAAAAGAAGGGGCGACAATAGGAAAAGAAAATGGACAACTTAATTTATTTTAAAATTTCCACTTGTTTTTTAATTTTAAAAAATAAATTTAGAATTGTTTTAATTCATTTTTGTTATTTATTGTAGTTAGTTGGTTTATTATTTTTTCTTTATTAATACAATTATATTGATTAAAAATATTTCTAATGGTTATTTATTTGTAATTGCATGATAACAAAAATATTTTTCTTTGTGGGGATATAAATCGTGAAATAATGATTGTTATTATGTAAAAAAATATAGATTAGTTTTTATAACAAGGTTATTCTTTAAGAACTTTCGTTGTCAGAAAGAAAATAAATTAATAAAGTCTTGAAAATAATTACTTATCTAATAAATAGGAATATAATTATATTAGTTATTAAAGGTAAATATTCTAATTAAAAAGAATAGGTAAATGTTGTATTAAAAATGAATATCTAAACTTTGCAATAAGTTGACTGAAAATGCTAATTAAGGAGAGATAAGTGGAATCAACATTAGGAGCTGATTTGGCGCGTTTAGTTCGATTATGGCGTGCTTTAATTGATCATCGTCTCAAACCATTAAAATTAACTCAAACCCATTGGGTCACTTTGTATAATATTAGCCAATTACCGCCAGAGCAGTCACAAATACAATTGGCTAAAGCTATAGGTATAGAGCAACCTTCTTTAGTAAGAACACTTGATCAACTGGAAGAAAAAAAACTGATATGTAGACATACATGTGCAAATGATCGTAGAGCAAAACGTATAAAATTAACAAACGAATCTGAACCTTTTATTAATGAAGTCTATGCAGTTATAGAGCAAACTAGACGAGAAATATTGGGTGATATTCGACGAGATGAAATTGAAACATTAATTGGTATTATTCAAAAGTTGGAAAAAAACATAAATAGATTAAGCAGCTAATAATTTAAAAATCAATATATAATCTATTTAAATAAAGATTAATTACTATTGTGATAATAATTATTACGTGAGGGTAATAAATAGGTAGGTTATATATTTAATCTCTCTTTAAATTCATTATTATTAGGTCATAAAAAAAACAGGCAACATTAAGTTGCCTGTTTTATATCCATGAACTATCTAGGAGATACAGTTAAATTATTACCATTACCAATAACTGCAACACGTTGGCCTTGACTATAAACAGTATTATCTGCTTTTTGAACGATAGCCACGGTTTTACCGCTGTCTAGACGAACTTCAATTTGAACACCCTTGGTTGTATTTAATGCACCTTGTGCTTGTTGTCCTGCCATACCACCTGCGATTGCACCAGCTGCTGTTGCAAGGTTGCGACCTGTGCCACCACCAATAGTGTTACCTAACATTCCGCCAAGAACAGCACCACCAACGGCACCTAAGATGTTCTCATCACTGCCGGCTTGGATATTAACTGCACGAACAGAAACAATCGTACCATAAGTAATATTTTGCGCTTGTTTGGCTTGGCTTGCGGTGTAAGTGTCGCCCGATAATGAACTTGTGTTCACACAACCAGTAAGAACGGTCATTGTAAAAAGACCAATAAGTAAATGCTTAAACATAGTTACTCCTAAAGAAAACCTGATGTACATTGTTCAGGTTATACCAATGTTATCTAGTATCAGTTATAGACTATTTTTTACTTATGTCGACACTGATTTTAATAATATATAGCTTACTATATAGTAAAGGCCGATAGTAAAAACAGAAGAGATTTCTGAAAAAAGAGAATATAACATTATATGTTAAAAATTTGCATCATCTTGATTATAAGGAAAAGAACATGAGAGCAGGGCGATACATTGGCGTGATGTCTGGCACAAGCTTAGATGGTGTTGATGTTGTATTAGCTGCAATCAATAATAAGTTCGTTGCACAACAAGAAACTCATTTTTTACCTTACCCTCAACTTCTACGTCAACGTATTTTAGCTGTTTGCCAAGGACAACCCACTACTCTACATGAGCTAGGCTTATTAGACGCGCAATTAGGGGAGCTATATGCTCAAGCAATTATAGAGTTACTGGCAAAAGTAAAACTTAGTGCAAGCGATATTACGGCGATAGGGTGTCATGGACAAACGGTCTGGCATGAACCTGAAAGTAATATGCCATTTACTATGCAAATCGGTGACAATAATCGTGTAGCTGCATTGACAGGGATCACCACTGTCGGTGATTTCCGTCGTCGTGATATAGCATATGGTGGGCAAGGCGCGCCTTTAGTGCCTGCTTTTCACCTTGCAGTATTAGGACATTCTATCGAGAGACGTATTATTCTAAATATTGGGGGAATTGCCAATATTTCATTACTATTGCCTGGTGTCGCAGTAAAAGGCTATGACACTGGCCCTGGCAATATGTTGTTAGATAGCTGGAACTGGATACATAACCAAACGCCTTATGATGATAATGGGCAATGGGCAGCAACCGGGAAAGTAAATGCTGCATTATTAAAAGACATGCTGTCTGATCCTTATTTTTCTCGTTCAGCACCTAAAAGTACAGGACGAGAATATTTCAATACACAATGGTTAAACTATCATTTAGAAAGAGTACCTAATGTCTTCCCTGAAGATGTACAAGCTACTTTAGTTGAATTAACCGTTATCAGTATTGTGCAACAAATACAATTAAGCGGGGGATGTGAACGCCTTTTAGTTTGTGGCGGAGGCGCTAGAAATGGGCAAATCATGCATCGTTTGGCTTCATTGTTACCAGGTACAGAAGTGGCTGCTACAGATAAATATGGTTTAAGTGGTGATGATATGGAGGCTCTTGCATTTGCTTGGCTCGCAGCTAGAACTATTGCCAATGAATCAGGAAATTTACCTTCTGTCACAGGGGCATCAAGAGAAACTGTTTTAGGGGCGATTTACCCTACAAATCCTCGTTAAGCGTGATATGCTGAACGCAGTTTCTCAAAAGAGAGAGTGTGAAAAATGACAGATCTTGATTTTATTGATGTTGCCGATTTACGCCGTGAATATATGAACGGTGGATTACGACGTCATGAATTAACTGAACAGCCATTGGTGTTGTTTGAGAAATGGTTAAAACAAGCTTGTGAAGCGCGTTTAAGTGATCCTACAGCAATGTGTGTTGCAACTGTTGATGAAAATGGACAACCTTATCAGCGTATCGTGTTATTAAAGCACTTTGATGAACATGGCTTAGTTTTTTACACCAACTTGGGGAGTCGTAAAGCGAGTCATTTAGAACATAACCAAAGAGTGAGTTTGTTATTTCCTTGGTATCCCTTAGAAAGACAAGTCTGTTTTTTAGGGAAGGCAGAAAAGCTTTCGCCTATTGAAGTTCTGAAATACTTCCATAGTCGCCCTAAAGATAGTCAAATTGCAGCTTGGGCTTCTCAACAGTCTTCTCGTATTTCCGCAAGAGGCGTGTTAGAAAGTAAATTTTTGGAATTAAAACAGAAATTCCAAAATGGAGAAGTCCCATTACCAAGCTTCTGGGGTGGATATCGTGTGACATTTGAATCTGTTGAATTTTGGCAAGGACGAGAAAATCGTCTACACGATCGCTTTATCTACCAAAAATCACCACAAGGATGGGATATTGAGCGATTAGCACCTTAATAGTGCGTTAATAAATTTTCCTCAAAAAGCCTTTTTCTACTGGTACTTAACGTAGTGGCGCTTTATGCTATACCACTTGTGTTTCACTTATATTTTAAATAGACAAAAAACAATAAACCGATGGAGTCATTGATGTCTAGCAAGAACCTAATCACACAATTGCAGGAGCGTGGGCTAATCGCTCAGGTCACGGATGAGGCAGCTTTAGTAGAGCGTTTGGAGCAAGGTCCTATCGCTCTCTATTGTGGCTTCGATCCTACCGCTGATAGCCTGCACTTGGGGCATTTGGTTCCTTTGCTGTGTTTAAAACGATTCCAACTAGCCGGGCATAAGCCTGTGGCGTTGGTGGGTGGTGCAACGGGTCTGATTGGTGATCCTAGTTTTAAAGCCACCGAGCGCAAACTGAATACCCAAGATACTGTTCACGAATGGGTAGAAAAAATTCGTAAACAAGTGTCACCTTTCTTAGATTTCGACAGTGGTGAAAACAGTGCGGAATTAGCAAACAACTATGACTGGTTTGGTCAAATGGATGTGCTGACATTCCTGCGTGATATCGGTAAACACTTCTCTGTGAACCAAATGATCAACAAAGAAGCGGTTAAACAACGTTTAAACCGCGACGATGTGGGTATCTCTTTTACTGAATTCGCCTATAACCTATTACAAGCTTATGACTTCGCGTCATTAAATACGCATTTAGGTGTTGAATTACAAATCGGTGGCTCTGATCAGTGGGGTAATATCACTTCAGGTATCGATTTAACCCGTCGTTTCAATCAGAAACAAGTATTTGGTATGACTGTACCATTAATTACTAAATCTGACGGAACTAAATTCGGTAAGACAGAAGGCGGTGCGGTTTGGTTAGATCCTAAGAAAACAAGCCCATACAAATTCTATCAGTTCTGGATCAATACAGCAGATGCTGACGTTTATCGCTTCTTAAAATTCTTCACCTTTATGAGTATTGAAGAAATTAATGCACTTGAAGAAGAAGATAAAAATAGCGGTCAAGCGCCTCGTGCTCAACGTGTATTAGCAGAACTAGTTACTGGTTTAGTTCATGGTGAAGAGGGGTTAGTCGCCGCTAAACGTATTACAGAAAGCTTATTCTCTGGTGCAATTGCAGATTTAACACAAGCTGATCTTGAACAATTAGCACAAGACGGCATGCCTACAATTGAGTTAGAAAAAGGCAGTGATTTGCAACAAGCGCTAGTTAACGCAGAATTAGTTCCTTCTCGTGGTCAGGCTCGTACAATGATTGGCTCTAACGCCGTTTCAATTAATGGCGAAAAACAAGACAATCCTGAATACGTTTTTGAAGAAAAAGATTTCTTATTTGGTCATTATTCTATTTTACGTCGCGGTAAAAAACACTACTGCCTTGTTATCTGGAAATAATTGACAGTAAAGGGCAGCCAGTGAGTTGCCCTTTTTCTTAATAACAATAAATAACGTATATACCTCGCCTATGATGATAAAGCTTGGGTGTTGTGTGTATTCACAATAATCGGTTTATGTCATGAAAAATATACTCTCTATTCAATCTCATGTTGTTTTCGGTCACGCGGGTAACAGTGCTTCTGAGTTTCCAATGCGTCGTATGGGTGTGAACGTTTGGCCTTTAAACACAGTGCAATTTTCAAACCACACACAATATCCAGAAAAATGGACTGGCTGCGTCATGTCAGCAGAACATATTACTGAGATTGTTGATGGTATTGCCGCAATCGGCAAGCTCTCACAATGTGATGCTGTACTAAGTGGTTATTTAGGATCGGCTGAACAAGGTTTGCGCATTGTTGATATCGTTAAAAAAGTAAAACAAGCCAATCCTAATGCATGGTATTTTTGTGATCCAGTGATGGGACATCCTGAAAAAGGTTGTATTGTTCCTCCTGCTGTTTCAGGTGTGCTGTGTGAAGAGGCTTTACCAATTAGCGATATTATTGCACCTAATCTTTTAGAGCTTGAAACATTAAGTGGTGGTAAAGCTCTTCACAACGTTGATGAATGCGTAAACGCTGCTCGTGAATTGTGTAAACAAGGCCCTAAGATTGTATTAGTAAAACACTTATCACGTGCTGGATATCGTCATGATCGTTTTGAAATGCTGTTAGTAACCGCAGAACATAGTTGGCATGTTAGTCGGCCATTAGTTGATTTTGGTGAGCGTCAACCTGTAGGAGTCGGTGATTTAACCAGTGGTTTAATGCTGGTGGATTTACTCAAAGGGGTTGAGTTACAAACTGCACTAGAACACGTTGCCGCGGCAGTTTATGAAGTGATGCTTAAAACGAAAGAAATGAATGAGTACGAATTGCAACTCGTTGCTGCACAAGATCAAATGGTACATCCAACACATAGATTCTGCGCAACACAGATAGATTAATTGCAATAAAGCGTATTTAATTAAAACAAGAACGGAGGCTTAATAGTTTCCGTTTTTCTAGGAGTCCTGTTGTAAGATATCGATAGATTATACAAACAACAATAATATTATAAAGCATCTATCTCATCTTCACTCATTAGGTTATTGATAAAAATATCAAATGAAGGAGCTAAATAAAGTTGAGCATTTTTATAGTTTTCTTCAAGAGTTAGTTCATCATTAAAGAGATCTACCGCATAAAATAGCACACTATTATCATCTTGATTAATACAGAAAAAATTCCCACCCCAATCAATAGCAAAAGGGATGATGTTTTGAGGAATAACTTTTTTTTCAATCATATAATAATAACAATTATCAATTAATGAAGTACTGCTATCTAAAATTAAGTTATAGTGTTTTATGGATTTAAACTTTGCAATTTCAAGAGGTTCAATATCATCATTGATATAATACCAGCTCTTTAAAGGGATCCCCCCATTAAATTGTAGGTAATGTTCAATAAAGTCATTAGTAAATTTATATTTAAAATTATTCTCTAGTTGTTCTATTTCAAACAAAGAAATGTTTTTTTCGCAGTTATTGAAATTATTATTCATTTCATTTCCTTTATTTTTATATTAATTATTTTTTAGTAATTTTTCTATATTTTTAAAATCGATAGCATAATCATTAAGAATAATACCTTTAAATGTTGTCAATTTATTAAAAAAGCTTTGTGCATGTAATGCCATTGTTCTTATAAGTAGATCTTTTTTAATAAAAGATTTTCGTGATTCATTGGCATTGATGGTAATGAGCACATTTTCATTGATAGGTTGAAAATTCATTTCAATAGGTTGGTCGGGGAAATTTATTTTAGCCTCTTGATTTTTATTTATTTTAACTAAAGCTTCAATCAGGTAACTCCATAATTGGTCAACATAATCCCACATTTCTATATCAATTACTTTGATATTATAAATAGATAATTCTATGGCGCCTTCAATATAGAAAGTATCTTTTAATAAGCCATTATAGTCATTGATATTAATAAAATTATCTTTTATTTTTAAGTAAGTAGAAACGTTGATCATGTAATATCCTATTATTCTAGT
This sequence comes from Proteus vulgaris, assembly GCF_011045815.1. Lineage (GTDB taxonomy): Bacteria > Pseudomonadota > Gammaproteobacteria > Enterobacterales > Enterobacteriaceae > Proteus > Proteus vulgaris_B. Next base: position 1,769,389 of record NZ_CP047344.1, read on the forward strand.
AAAGTAATTTCCCTGAGTAATTTTTAAATATAGATATGAAAGTATATTACTTTAGACAACAATATCTGTTATATGTAGATATACTTAAAAAATAATAGCTCAAGTAAATTGAGAACACTTGAGCTATTTAAATTCAAAAATCAAAAGTTACTCTTTAATGAGTCCTTCAGTGACTAATGCACTATGCACATTAGGGCGTTGTGCAATACGTTTTAAGTAATCTTGTAGATGTGTTAGATCAGTTAAATCTAAGCCAACATGTGGTGCCCATTGGCTTAATGTAAATAGATAAGCATCAATAACAGTAAAATACTCACCATATGCAAATTTATGTTTGCTTAAGACATCATTGATATAAGCAAATTTACTTTTGAGTTTGGTTTTAACCACAGGTAGGTAGCTTTCAGGTGTATCTGGTGAAAATAATGGGCTATAGCCTTTATGAACTTCACTCGCAAGAAAGTTTAACCACTCTATTTGGTGATAACGTTCTAATGTTTTTGCTGGCGCAATTAAATTTCTGTCTGGTTTTAAGTCTGCAAGGTATTGAATAATAGCAACGCCTTCAGTCAGAATATCACCATTATCTAATTGAAGAACAGGAACCTGCCCTTTAGGGTTGATGGTTAGAAAATCTTTACCTGACTCTGTTTTTTTAGCACGTAAATCGATGCGCTCAATAGAGAAATCTAGACCCGTTTCACGTAAAACGATATGAGGGGAAAGTGAGCAACTACCCGGTGTGTAGTACAATTTCATATTGAATAGCTCCCTATCAATGAGATGGTGATAATGACTTACAGATATCAAAAAATATCTTCATTAACATAAGATAATAAGGTGTTCTAAGAAATTAGCAAACTCAAATGATGCAAATGAAAAAGGCTTTTGTAAATCTGTGAACAAGACAGATAATTGATGAAATTATAAGAAAATAAGTATTCTTTATATTAATTATATATAGACCATTTAATTGTCACTCTTCAAATGAAGGCAGAAAAGAAATATCAAGGTAATAAATCTTGGGGTTTTTCTTATCGACATAGACTGTAACCAGCTCTTTATTAATATAAGGCGTGGGATCAAAAAAGATATAACCACTTTTATAACGAATTAAACGATTGTTTAATGTGTCATGATAATCTGCAATGATTTGATAAGGAGAACGGCGATTAATTCGAATATTATTATTAATAATAACCTCAGATATTTTCACATTAATAGGCATGCCATCACGTTTTAATCGTTGATCTCTATTGTCTCTTCTTCTTATAAAATACAAAGGGATAAGACCCGTTGAGGCAAATGCTAAACTAAAAATACCTAATATAGTGCCCGCACCATATAAACCTAAAAAGTTGTTAATTGTTGCTCTTTGAGGATCATTTTGAAGATAAATAACGCTGATCTTTTCACCAAGATGGAAACGAGGTGGGTTACTACCTTCTAGTGAACGAAAAGTAATTTCTCTATTATCATTAGTAGTAAATTGAATAATAGGGTGATAAACACTTCTTTCACTAGAGGACTTACTCATATTTTGATCAATAACAACACCTGTTGTTTCTATTCCGTTTCTTACTAAATGTAATTCTGATTTAATAACAAATAAAGCGATGATAAAAATAATTACGCCAATAATGGCAAAAATATAAAATAGGAATTTAAATTTCTTCATACATTAAATCCTTTTATTAATATGTGATTATTTTATCTGTAATGAGTGAAAAGATTATAGGAATTAACTAAAAAATAAAAGTTAAATTTAGCTAAAAAGTAATTGCTCTAAATATGAAGTTCAAAAAGAGTGAAAACAAGATGAAATATGGATGTTTATCAACAAAAAAGCAAAATAATTAAACATAAAAAAAACTTAAAAAATCTAACAGGATGGATGAAATGAAGATACGCAGGAATGTTATTTTCATAAAAAAGCCAGCCTTAATGATTTTAGGCTGGCTTTTGTTATTCAGACAATAGAATTATTTTAGTTCTAATTCATTCATTGCTGCGATGCTAAAGCCACCATCAACGTGGATGATTTCACCAGTAATACCACCTGATAAGTCAGAGCATAGGAATGCTGCTGTATTACCTACATCTTCGGTTGTTACAGTGCGACGCAGAGGGGTTACTGATTCGCAGTGACTTAACATTTTACGGAAGTCTTTGATACCAGACGCTGCTAATGTACGGATTGGGCCAGCAGAGATACCGTTAACACGAATACCTTCAGGACCCATGGCGTTTGCCATATAACGTACGTTAGCTTCTAAAGATGCTTTAGCCAGACCCATAACGTTATAGTTAGGGATTGCACGTTCAGCACCTAAATAAGTCAGAGTTAACAGTGCAGAGTTTGGATTTAGCATTTCACGACTTGCTTTTGCCATCGCAACAAAGCTGTATGCGCTAATATCGTGAGCAATTTTAAAACCTTCACGAGTAACAGCGTTAACATAGTCACCATCTAATTGGTCAGCAGGCGCAAAACCGATAGAGTGAACAAAACCATCGTATTTTGGCCAAACTTTTGCAAGTTCTGCATACATGGTATCGATGCTTTCGTCTTTTGACACATCACACTCTAATACGATATTTGAGTCTAATGATGCTGCAAATTCTTCAACGCGTGGTTTCAGTTTTTCATTTTGGTAAGTAAATGCAAGTTCTGCACCTTGGTCACGCATAGCTTTGGCAATACCATAAGCAATTGATAATTTACTAGCAACACCAGTAATAAGAATGCGTTTGCCGGTCATAAAGCCCATAGCTGTATCCTTGTTTTTTCGTAAATCGCGATAATAACATCATTCACAGTTTTATTTATCTGTTGGGTTATCACGCTTATTGTTAATAAACGTGGCTGATTCTACCACGACATTTGTAAATTTGTTTAATTTCCCTAGCACCTCCGAGGAGTTAGGGAAAAAGGGTGAAATAATGTGCAATTAACATTAGACCTATATTATTTATACTTAAGTTAAATCTTGACGCCAAGCTTCGGCTGTTAAGGCTTCACCAAAATGGCTTGCAACCAATCTTCGTGTGACTTCATGCAAAGGTGAAGCAAGAACTTCAGCTGTATTACCGCGTTCAACAACTTCACCATTATCCATCACAATAATCTTATCGCTAATATGTTTAGTCATACCTAAGTTTTGTGTTACATAAATATAGGCAATATCATGAGTTTCTTGCAGTTCTAACATCAAGTTTATAATTTGTGATCGTAAAGACATATCCAATGATGCGATAGCCTCATCAGCAATAATCACTTGAGGTTGTAAAATTAATGCTCTTGCGAGCGCAATACGTTGGCGCTGACCTGATGCAAACATATGGGGATAATAATTGGCATGTTCAGGCAAAAGACCTACTTGGCGTAATGTCTGATAAATGCGCTTTTCACGTTCAATAGCACTCAGATCCGTATTAAGACGCAAAGGAATATCTAATGTTTGACCGATACGCTGGCGTGGATTTAATGAGTTAGTGGGATCTTGGAATATCATTCTAATGCGTTGACTACGATAAGGATAATCACCGAAATGGAGCTGATGCCCATTAATAAAAATATCCCCGCCTGTAGGCTCAGTTACACCTGATAACATTCTTGCTAATGTAGATTTTCCTGAACCATTAGCACCAATAATGGCTAAGGTTTGTTTGGGTTCAAGTGTAAAACTAACTGGTTTTACAGCTTCTAATTGCTGACGCCGAAATAACCCAGTGCGATAGCGAAAGGTTTTTGAAAGATTTTTTACCTCAAGCAATTTATCGAACATCAGTTGGCTCCACATTTAACGGGAAATGACAAGCCACGGCATGGTTTTTAAATAAACGTAACCGAGGGGCTTCAATACATTGACGTTGTGCATATGGGCAACGAGGGCCTAAACGACAACCGACGGGCAAATGTTCAAGCGAAGGGATTGCTCCAGGTAATGTATTTAAACGGCTCTTATGTGCCAATGAGTTGGTAAAATCAGGAATAGAGCGTATTAATGCTTGAGTATAAGGATGATAAGGCGTCACTAATAGTTCATCGGGAGAGGCAGTTTCAACCATTTGACCACAATACATCACTGTAATTTTATTCGCCAATTTACTCATCCATTGCAAATCATGGCTAATCAAAAGAATTGTCATATTATTATTTTGATTGAGTCGAGTAAGTAAACGAAATATTTGTGTTTGTGTTGCGGGTTCCATTGCGTTAGTTGGTTCATCCGCAATCAGTAATCGAGGCTGATTAGCAATGGCGATGGCTATCATCACTTTTTGGCATTCACCTTCTGTTAATTCATAAGGGTAACTGCGCATAATATCTTTGTGATCTTTAATACCTACACGGTGCAATAATTCAATTGCACGACGTCTTCGCCAATGAAAGCGTTGCCACCAATGGCCTTTAAATGTCCAGCCTGGGATAGCTTGTATCAACTGCTGCTCAATTTTTGTTGCAGGATCAAGACAAGATTGCGGCTCTTGGAAAATCATTGAGATATTATGACCAATAACACGACGTCGCGCTCTTGGTGATAATTTAAGTAAATCAATATCATCAAATCGGAAACGATCAGCGGTTACGTTAATATTATCTTTAGTAACGCCACAGATGGCTTTTGCAATTAAGCTTTTACCTGATCCTGATTCACCGACAAGACCCCTGACTTCACCTTCATTTAGGGTGATAGAAACACGATCGACGGCTTTAACTGGCCCATCAGGTGTCATAAATTCAATGGTTAAATTGCGTATATCTAATAAAGGCATTATTCAACTCCCTCATTTATTGCACGCTGTAAACCATCTCCTAATAGGTTCACCAATAAAACGCTGATCATAATTGTGGCGCCCGGAATCAAGACAGTCCATGGGGCGACATAAATTAACTCAAGTGAATCACCCAGCATGGCACCCCATTCAGGAGAAGGAAGCTGAGCGCCTAAATTGAGGAAACCCAATGCGGTAATATCAAGAATAGCGATTGAAAAAGCACGCGTTAATTCAGAGACCAATACAGGGGTAATATTGGGTAATACGGTATACCATAAAATGGAAATATTAGATGCGCCATCAAGTCGAGAAGCAATGACATACTCTTTGTTTAATTCATCATTGACCGCAGAATAGATCATTCTGACTAAGCGAGGTAGCAATGCTAGCCAAATCGCTATCATGGCATGACCAAGGCTTGTGCCCACAAAAGCCACAACAATAATGGCCAGAAGTAGTGATGGAATTGATAATAAGGTATCTAATATATGGTTAAGAATGGCGGATTTTAAACCATGAGTCATCCCCGCAAAGCAACCAATAATCAAACCCATTAATGTCGCAGCAAAAGTGACAATAAATGCACCACCAAAGGTCATGCTTGTCCCAATTAAAATTCGACTAAAAACATCTCGGCCTAAGTCATCTGTACCAAAAAAGTAAGAAACGTTCCCGTTTTGATACCAAGATGGTGGCGTTAATTGATGACCGAAAAACTGTTGATCAAGAGCATAAGGCGCAATATAAGGGCCAATTACACTCAATACTAAGAGAAAAAGAACACCATAAAACCCTACCATTGAGATAACGTCTTTAGAAAAACATTGCCAAATCACCGCTGCGGGTGTCGGTGTTTTTTTCTCTTTATAAAACTGGCTATCTAAAGGCATATCCCACCTTGTGTTTCATTGGGTTACTCATAGCGCCTACAATATCTGACAAGACGTTGACAACAATGACCATTGAACCTACTAACATCACTCCTGCGGAAATCGCAGAGTAATCTTGTTGGCGGATTGCTGTGACTAACCAGCGACCGAGTCCCGGCCAGTTAAATACGATTTCAGTCACCATGGTAAGTGTAAGCATGGTAGAGAACTGCAAGCCTAATTTAGGGATGATAGGGGGTAAAGCATTATGAAGAATATGGCGACGAATAATAGTAAAACGTGAGAGACCTCGAGTTGCGGCTGCCTTCACGTAGTTCTCTGACATAATTTCTTCCGTACTATTGCGCATTAATCGAATAACTTCCGTTGTAGGTGCAATAGCAAGTGTTGTTACAGGTAAAATCAGGTGTTGTAACACATTAATAATCATTTGCTGGCGATAAGGTGAAGTAGATAACCAAGCATCAACTAATGCAATGCCTGTAATAGGCTGTAAGTTATAAAGTAAATCAATACGACCAGAAACAGGAAGCCAACCCAGTTTTAATGAGAAGAACAGTGTTAATAACAAAGCGAGTCCAAAAACAGGCACAGAAAAACCTAAGAGCGCAAAGTTACTGATAATAATATCAGCAGATTTATTACGCCAAACACCAGCAATGATCCCTGCGGGAATACCCACAATTAAGGCAAAAAGAAAGGCTAAGGTACAAAGCTCCATTGTTGCTGGCAATGCTTCAATTAATTGCGCTTTTATAGGTTCTCCATTAATAGAGGAAATACCAAAATCAAAATGAATCATATTGTGAGCATAGAAAAAGTAGGCATCTATTAGTGATGCACCACTTAATGGACCATTTGGCGTGTAATAGCTCAGGCTAAAGCTCACGAGTGACAAAAAGAACAGTGTCACAAGCAATAAAAGCAATCTACGTATTGAATAAATAATCATGGATTATTTTATAGCCTCTTTCTTGTGATTTTGTTCATCCACTTCTGCTTCTCGATAAACACCAGCAAAAGACGCATTACCGAAGGTACTTAATAGTAATCCTTTAATATCATAACGATATGCTTGCATACGTAAAGAATTAGCTAAAGGCAATACAGGTAGTTCTTGAGCGAGAATATCTTGTGCTTGATGATAATAATCCATTCTTGAAGCAAGTTGCTGACTATAAAGCGCTTTTTTTAAAATATCATCAAAACTCGGTAGGCACCAATGACTAAGGTTAGTCTGTGAAGCAATGGCTGCACAACTAAATAGAGGACGGAAAAAACTATCAGGATCGTTACTGTCTGTTGACCAGCCAGATAACGTCATATCATGAGTCCTATCCATCATACTGGTTTCTTGGTATCGCCCTTCAATTGGGCGAATATTCATTTGAATGCCCACTTGAGCTAAGTCTGCCTGAATGAGCTCAGCCATTTTCAATGGGCTTGGGTTGTAAGATTGTGATGCGCTGGGAACCCAAAGGTTCAATTTAAGCCCATCAAGCCCTAGTTCTTTTAGTATTTGTTTCGATTTCTCAGGATTGTACTCTGTGATTTTTGCGCGATTATCATAAGCCCAAGATGCACGAGGAAGTACCGATGCGGCTGTTTCAGCAGTACCATAATAAATCGATTCCATTAAACGTTCATTATTTATGGCATAAGCAATAGCTTGGCGTACTTTCAGATCATTGAGTGGAGGCTTACTAGTATTAAAGGCTAAATAAGCAATATTCATACCTGAGCGTAATGTTAATCTTAACCGAGGATCATCACGTAAAACTTTTAATTGGCTAGCCGCTGGATAGGCTAAAACATCACATTCACCCGTTAATAGTTTAGATATGCGGCCTGTACCTCCAGCGCCCATATCAATAACAACTTGTTGCATTTTAGGCTGACCTTTCCAATAGTTTTCATTTCTGAATAAGCGAACAAATTGGCCTGGTTGATATTCATCAAGAAAGAAAGGGCCAGTACCTACTGGTTTCCAATCAAGCTGTGTCTGGTTACCTGATTTTTCTAAGCTTTGTGCGTATTCAGCGGAAAGGATAGGGGCGTAATGTGTTGCTAAATGCCATAAAAAAGAGGCGTCAGGCTCTTTTAAACTAAACTCGACTGTGTATTGACCCAATTTTTTAATTGATTGGATATTGTCGGCAAAACTTAAGCTATCAAAATAGGGATATTTCCCACCATTGACTTGATTATAAGGATTTTGTGGGTTGATCATCCGTTCAAAACTAAAAATTACATCATCTGCTGTGAGTTTTCGCGCAGGTGTAAACCACGATGTTTGCTGAAACGAGATATTTTTACGTAAATAAAAGCGGTATGTTGCGCCATTATCTAGCGATTCCCAGCGTGCTGCTATTTCAGGAATAAGACGATAAGTATAAGGGTCAACATCTAAAAGGCGATCATAAAGTTGCGCCGCAAGGGGATCGATAATTAATCCACTGCTTGATAATTGTGGATTAAAGGTATTCACACTGCCATCAACACAATAAACAAAGCCATTTTGATTAATAGGAGTTGGCTCTTGTTTTATCGATAACGCTTGTGTTTTTGGTGCTACATCTGCGATACAAGTAGCACTTGTTAGGCTAACTAGCAGAGTACCAATAAGTAAAATAGGGCGCATAATAATGTCTTTTAGAGAAACGATTTTGCTATTGTAACTTAAAAAACTTTCTATCCCCAAATAGTCAAAAAAACAAAGTGAGAAAAATTCTCAACAAAAAGCTTTACAAATGCTAATGATAAAGATTATCATCCGTATTGTCCTTCGGCGGTAAGAGGTTTTCCGCAGAAGGTACGACATTGCTCACATTGCTTCCAGTATTTTTTACTAGCCAGCTCGGGTGCTGGCTTTTTTTTTGCCTATTTTTTAAAAAAACACTTCTTGATAAATAAAAATCATTATTAATCATTATGTTATGTTGTTATTTGGTGCTTTTTAATCAATCCTCTAAATTGATCGTAGCTTAACTTCAGTTTCTCAGCAGCTTCTTTTTGATTATATAAACTCTCTTTCAATGCATTGCTAACTAATATTTTTTCCATTTCATTTTGCCATTGTCGCAAATCAAGAGGTAAATCTGGTGGCGAAAAAGACGAAATCTTTTTTTCTAAAGGTGATTGTTTTGATATTGCGGTTTGCAAGCCTGCAAAAGGATTAATAATAATATTGTCTAATTCTCTATCACTGGTTCCATGGCGATAAACCGAACGCTCCACAACATTTTTTAGCTCACGGATATTACCAGGCCATGAATAGCCTAAAAGAATTTGGCATGCGTTATCACTAAAACCAGGAAAAAAAGGTAATCCCAGTTCTTGGCACATTGAAATCGCGAAGTTTTCAGCAAGTAACATAATATCTGCTTGTCGTTCCCTCAACGGAGGCAACCTGATGACATCAAAAGCTAATCTATCCAGTAAATCAGCACGAAATTTACCTTCTTCAGCCATTGCAGGTAAATCTGCATTTGTAGCGCAGATAAGCCTAACATCCACATGCAAAGATTGGCTGCCACCAACACGCTCTAAATGACCATATTCAATAACTCGCAATAATTTTTCTTGTACAAGCATTGGTGCTGTTGCAAGTTCATCAAGAAAAAGAGAGCCACCATCAGCACGTTCAAAACGCCCTTGATGACGATTTTTAGCGCCAGTGAAAGCACCCGCTTCATGACCAAAAAGTTCAGAATCGAGTAAGTTATCATTAAGTGCAGAGCAGTTGATGGAAATAAAAGGGCCTTGCCACCAAGGCGCAAGGTAGTGTAATCGGTGAGCGATTAACTCTTTACCTGTGCCTCGTTCACCAATAATTAATACCGGTTTTTTTAATTGAGCAAGCGCTGAAGTTTGTTCTAAAACATCAATAAATTGACTATCAACACCGATTATTGTCTCTAAATTCTCATTCATTGGTTAAATTCACCATAGTGAGGTATTTTTCACCAGTTTATCAGGTGTTCGAAAAATAGGCGAACAATATAAATTACCTATTATTAATAGGTTAAGTGAATTTTAAAAGTTGGCACGTTAATTGTATTAACTAAAGTAAGCCGAGCGTTATGATAGATGACGCCATTTAATGAAATATTTAACATTACTAATTAGCATAAGCTATTAAGGATGACATCATGGGTATATTTTCACGTTTTGCTGACATTATTAATGCCAATATCGCTTCTTTATTAGATAAAGCGGAAGATCCTGAAAAAATGATCCGTCTAATGATCCAAGAAATGGAAGATATGTTAGTTGAGATCCGTACAACGTCTGCACGTACTTTAGCTGAAAAGAAAGGATTAGAGCGTCGTATCGAACAAGCGGAAAAACAGATTAAAGATTGGCAAGATAAAGCGGAATTAGCTCTGATTAAAGACAAAGAAGATTTAGCGCGTGCGGCATTAATTGAAAAACAACGTGTTGCTTCAGTTAATGATACGCTAAAACATGAGTTGATTATCATTGATGAAACCTTGACTCGTTTGAAAGGTGAAATCAGTGAATTAGAAAATAAATTGACAGAAACTCGTGCTAAACAACAGTCTTTAGTTGTTCGCCATCAAGCAGCAAATTCATCTCGTCAAGTTCGTCGCCAATTAGACAGTGGTAAAATGGATGCAGCAATGGCACGTTTTGAACAATTTGAGCGTCGAATTGATCATATGGAAGGCGAAGCGCAAAGCTACGGGTTAGGTAAAGAGAAATCATTAGACCAACAGTTTGCTGAATTAAAAGCTGATGATGAAATTAGCGCGCAATTAGCGGCATTAAAAGCTAAAATCAATATCAATAAAGAGTAACAGCAAGCGTAATAACCATCTTATAAAGGATATGTAATGGGCTATATATTTCTGGGAATACCACTGACCATTTTTATTTTATTTGTTCTCCCTATCTGGCTGTGGTTGCATTACAGCAATCAGAAAGGTGGTGGGAATGTTCAGTTAACCCAACAAGAAATGCAGCGACTGAGCGCGCTGGTGGATAAAGCTCAGCAAATGCAGGAACGCATTAAGACGCTAGAACAAATACTTGATGCAGAACATCCTAACTGGAGGCAATCATAATGACGGTACAAAGTAAGAAATTGTATCGCTTGCCACAAGAGGGCGTGATCCGTGGCGTATGCGCAGGCCTTGCCCATTATTTTAATATTCCTGTTTTACTTGTCAGGGTTATTGCGGTGATTGCACTCTTTGCTGGATTTTTTGGCCTAACTATTGTTGCTTATCTTGTTTTGAGTTTTTTTATGGAACCTGCGCCAGCTAATTACCAACAAGGTGGTGAGCAACAGGAGAGTTTAAAAGAAATTTTAAGCGGTGTTGATAATCAATTAATGCAAGGTGAAAAACGTTTACAACAAATGGAACGATATATTACCTCTTCCAGTTATCAATTAAATAAACGCTTTCGCGATCTGTAATATTTTCACCAATTGATCCGATAAGACGCTCCGATTTAGGAGCGTCTTTCGTTAAGTCGGTTTATTTTATACTGAATGAATTAGGAATAAGCAAAATTCCTGATTGAGGAGAGTACTATGAATATTAATCAAGCTTATATCTCGTTAAAAACAAATAAACTCACCTACTTTGCCAAAAAAGGGTTAACATTTGGGGTAATGTTATTGACTTTATTTGGGCCAGCCGCAATAACTGGCAGTATAATAAAACGCGTAAGTAGCAAGCCGTTACGTTGGTTGGTTCTATTGATAGCAGAGCCTGTTATTAAAGCAGGTTTAAATAAGCTATCGCGTCAAATGTCTTGGGAGAAACATGAAACGCCTACAAAATGAACTTACAGCTTTTATTAATCGTGGTGTTGATAGGCATCTTCGCTTAGCGGTAACTGGATTAAGCCGAAGTGGTAAAACGGCATTTATTACTTCTTTAGTTAACCAACTTATTAATGTGCATACAGGTGCGCGTTTACCGCTCTTTTCAGCGGCACGGGATAAGCAACTATTGGGTGTAAAACGTATTCCTCAGCATAATTTAAATATACCCCGATTTACTTATGACGAAGGAATGGAATCGCTTTATCACACGCCTCCAAGTTGGCCGGTTCCGACTAAAGGAGTGAGTGAAATTCGTTTACAACTACGTTATCGCTCAAATGAATCATTAACACGTTTTATCAAAGAAACATCTTCGCTTTATTTAGAGATTGTTGACTACCCTGGCGAATGGTTATTAGATTTACCGATGCTTGAGCAAGACTATTTTGAATGGTCTGAGCAAATGAATAAGGTAAATCGTCAAAGAACATTGCCAGAACAAAATTGGCAAACACAACTTAAAAAATGCGATCCCTTTGCACCTGCTGATGAAACGTTATTAGCGGATATTGCCTCCGCTTACACTGAATATTTATTAGCATGTAAAAAAGAAGGGCTTCATTTTATTCAACCCGGTCGTTTTGTTTTACCTGGTGAATTAGCGGGCGCGCCTGTTTTGCAGTTTTTTCCTTGGCCCGATTTACAACAGCATGATATTACTAAATTAAAAAATGCTGATAAACGGACTAATATTGGCATGCTAAAGCAACGTTATGAATATTATGGTCAGCATGTGGTAAAAGGTTTTTATCGAGATCATTTTCAAGGTTTTGATAGGCAAATTGTTTTAGTGGATTGTTTGCAACCTCTCAACCAAGGCGCTGATGTTTTTAATGATATGCGGCAGGCTTTAACACAATTAATGCGTAGCTTTCATTATGGTAAAAGAACACTACTTCGGCGTTTATTTTCACCTTGTATTGATAAGTTATTATTTGCAGCGACTAAAGCTGATCATATTACAGTTGACCAGCACGAAAATTTAGTTTCATTGCTTCAACAACTTATTCAAGATGCTAAACAAAATGCTATTTTTGAGGGGATCAGTATTGATTGCATGGGGCTTGCCTCTATTGCTGCAACTGAAAGTGGCATTGTGGATCACCATGGTGAAAAAATCCCAGCATTAAAAGGTTTTCGTTTAAGTGATAACAAACCTTTGGTGTATTTTCCTGGTGAAGTTCCTAAACGATTACCTGAAAAAGCATTTTGGGAAAAACAAGGATTTAGTTTCGAATCTTTTAGACCACAACAAATATCAAGAGATAGCGCAGTTCCTCATATTCGCATGGATAGTGCAATGGAATTCTTGTTAGGGGATAAATTAAAATGAATGAGCCATTAAAATCACGAATTGATTTTAAAGAGCCCATACTTCAAGATGAAGTAAGCTTAAAGAAAGGTATTGATTTTCAGGAGAATGAAGCATTTCTACCTATTGATCCTCAATTAGATGAAGAAAACGAAGGGCAGCTAGAAGGTGATATCCAATCTATTTTAAAACCTAAAAAAAGTGTATGGAAACGCTTAATCACAGTTGCAAGTACTATTTTAGGGATTAGCGTTATCGCTCAAACAGGACAATGGATTTATGAGTCATGGATAAACTCGGATTGGATTGCATTAGGTGCAGCAAGCGCAGGGGGCTTAATTGTTATTGCAGGAATTGGCTCTGTAATAACAGAATGGCGTCGTATCTATCGCTTACGCCAAAGAGCAGATGAAAGAGATAAAGCAAAAGAATTACTTTATAGTCATGCGATGGGAAATGGCCGACCTTTTTGTGAGAAATTGGCTAAACAAGCAGGGATACATTCACAACATCCAGCACTAATTCGTTGGCAAAGTGCATTACATGATACGCATAATGACAAGGAAGTATTAGAGCTTTATAGCCAATTAGTTCAACCTATTTTAGATAAGCAAGCGAGAGCTGAAATTAGTCGCTCTGCTGCAGAATCAACATTAATGATAGCAGTAAGCCCACTAGCGATGGTTGACATGGCTTTTATTGGTTGGCGTAACATTCGTTTAATTAATCGTATCGCTGAAATTTATGGTATAGAGTTGGGATACTATAGTCGCTTAAAATTATTTCGCCTTGTCTTAGTCAATATTGCATTTGCGGGTGCTACTGAACTAGTAAGAGAAGTTGGAATGGATTGGCTTTCTCAAGATCTAGCTGCACGACTATCAACACGAGCAGCCCAAGGAATTGGTGCTGGCTTATTAACGGCACGTTTAGGGATCAAGGCAATGGAATTATGCCGACCACTACCTTGGATCGATGATAATAAACCAAAGTTGGGTGATTTTAGAAAAGAGCTTATAGGAAAATTAAAAAATACAATTAGTGGTAAGAAAAAAGAATAAAATAAAGTTTCTAATATTGAGTTATTTTAAATAAAAACCGTAGAGTTATTTCTACGGTTTTTTTGTATAAAAAATTTGTGAAAAAAAAGGTTGTATAAAATTACACTCATGATGAAAATGTCGATATTTTATATTTAAATAAATTATTTCATGCTATAAAACACTATCTACTTTTTATTTATTATATTGTAATTATTTATTAATGAAATTAGTTCAATAAAATACCTTTAAAAAGAGTAAAAGTATCCAAAAAGAAAAGTGATTGTAATTCATTGTATTTGTTGATTAATGCTTATGTTTTTAGTGAAGTGTTCGTAATTTCCATAAAAATATTCCCTTTTTGATAGAAAATAGTATTGAGTTTAATGAGGTAAATGGCGTTAAATATCACGGTAAAATGTTTACCACAGAAATATTATCTCAATATATTTTCAAAATTTACTCTGTAGACAATTTTTTATTAAAAAAGAAAGATGGTTTTTATTTATAAGAAATAGGTAAAGATTTAACAAATAATATTTTTAATTAGGTCGAAAAATGAAAGAAATACAGATATCAGTAATAAAAAAACTCTCGAAGGAAAGACGCCAGCTTTATCTTAGTTCTACTCTTAATGTGTCAAATATTGATAAACAATTGAGTATTTTGATCCCTATTCTTAGTGAAACAATCGATGAAATTAAAAAAAAGCAGCACCCAAAACAATCTAAATCATTTCAAATACAAGGAACATCAGAATTTTTTGAATATCTAAGAGAGGCAGACAAAAAAGAACAGGCAATCAATGCATTAAAGTATCTTCTTTTTTGTTTTGATAATGGCTGTAAAACTATTAAGAAAGTAATACGCCGAGAATTAGGCCCCTTAATAAAAAATATCGAATATCTTATTGATTTTGAGCTAAAAAAAATAATAAAAAACTCTTCATTTTCATTATTTGATTTTTTTAAAGCATAAATAATTCAGGTTTAAAATCAAAATACAATCTTATCTGTGTAAAAATAAATGCTAGTAGTGTCAACTTTTGCTGACAAGGCTCTTTATTTGGTTGATATTTATGTATAATATCTAGAATAAGTTCAGGGTCACTCAGTATTAAGAAGGTTTATAATGCGTTTAGAGATCACTTGTGAAGATCGCATCGGGTTAACCCGTGAATTGTTAGATCTACTAGTATTAAAAAATATTGATTTGCGTGGAATTGAAATATTTCCAATAGGTCTTATCTACCTGAATTTTTCACAGATTGATTTTGATATATTTCAACCGTTAATGGCGGAAATACGGCGAATAAATGGTGTTATTGATGTTCGTACGGTTGCATTTATGCCATCAGAACAAGAGCATCGAGCCATGTGGACACTGCTAGAATCTGTGCCAGTTCCGGTTTTTTCTATTAATATTAAAGGCCAAATAAAATTACAAAATCCGGCAACTCGTCAACTATTTGAACTTGATGCTAACGATAATAGCGAGAAATCATTCAATCAACTGATCCCTAATTTTAATATTCATCGTTGGTTAGAACAAAAAGATCCTTCAGCTGAAATTATTCCAATCAATTTAAAAAAACAAAGTTTTGATATGGAAATAGTACCAATAAAACTTGCAGATGATAACCAATCTAATCATTGTGTCGGCGCGCTTATTTTATTGAAATATCGAGATGCTATTCATGAGAGTTCAAAATTAATTGTCAGTGATAATCATGAATTTGAGAAAATTATTGCTGTTAGCTCTCAAATGAAACAACTTGTTGAACGTGCAAAAAAAATGGCAAAAATGGATGCGCCACTGCTATTGGTGGGGGATACCGGTACAGGAAAAGATTTATTTGCTAAAGCCTGTCATTTCCTTAGTTCCCGCGCTAGAAATCCTTTTTTGGGACTCAATTGTGCTTCAATGCCTGATGATGTAGTAGAAAGTGAATTATTTGGTTATGCTGCAGGAGCTTACCCTAATGCTGTTGAAGGAAAAAAAGGCTTCTTCGAGCAGGCAGACAGAGGAACTGTTTTACTTGATGAAATTGGTGAAATGTCGCCTCAAATGCAAATTAAGCTTTTACGTTTTTTAAATGACGGGACATTTCGCCGAGTAGGTGAGGAGCACGAGGTTAATGTCAATGTTCGTATTATTTGTGCGACGCAGAAAAATTTGTGGGAGTTGGTGCAAAAAGGATTATTTAGAGAAGATCTCTATTATCGCCTGAATGTATTAACGTTAACTCTACCTCCGCTGCGGGAAAGAAAAGCCGATATTATGCCGTTAGCAATGCATTTTATTAACCAATATTGTGTTGAGCAGCAAGCAACTAAACCTGTAATATCACCGGAATTATCAGTTTATTTAACACAGTATGGTTGGCCTGGTAATGTTCGCCAATTAAGAAATACTGTTTATCAAGCAATGGCACAATTAGTAGGAAACACTCTGCGAATTCAGGATATTACTTTGCCTGAACATACAGATGAAACTCTATTTGATGAGGATTTATTGGAAGGCTCTTTAGATGAAATGACAAAACGCTTTGAAGCTTCAATTTTAACACGTTTATATCGTGATTACCCAAGTACCCGGAAACTTGCAAAACGTTTAGGCATTTCTCATACTGCGATTGCTAATAAATTGAGAGAATATAATTTAACAAATAAAAAGAACGAAAAATCTGAAGGTTAATTTTGTTGTAGGAATTTCTGCATAAAAAATAGACGAGCGTAATGCTCGTCTATTTTTTTATAATGAATATTATTTCAGTGCATTTAATGCATTATCATAATTTGGTTCAGTTGTGATTTCATCAACTAGCTGGGTGTAGAGAACAGTATTGTTTTCATCTAACACAATCACAGCACGGCTAGTTAAGCCCGCTAATGGGCCTGATGTAATAGCAACACCATAGTTTTCTTTAAATTCAGCACCACGCATTGTAGATAATGTTACAACATTATCTAAACCTTCAGCACCACAAAAACGCGCTTGGGCAAAAGGTAAGTCAGCTGAAATACATAAAACAACCGTGTTATTTAGTTCATTTGCAACTTTATTAAATTGACGAACACTCGCAGCACAAACACCCGTATCTACGCTTGGGAAAATGTTTAGAACTTTACGTTTACCTGCAAAGTTTGTTAAAGAGATATCATTAAGATCTTTACCAACGAGAGAGAAATCAGCAGCTTTTTGACCTACTGTTGGGAATTTACCCGCCAGAGTCACTGCATTTCCTTGTAAAGTAACTTGATGTGCCATTGTTGTTCTCCTTTATTAGTTGTCAGACTAATTATTATTAATACTAAATTATTAACGAAAAATCTTGTTAATGCTTAACCATTATTAAAACTTACCACTATTTGCATAGTGACCATGAAAAACATAAAAATTTATAAAATATTTGTAATCAGTGATTGTGCCTTTTTATCAGGCTCTTATAATTATGCAGTTCATTCTCATACAGATTACAGGACGAAACAGTCATGCGCAAAATATTCGTCATTTCATGTGCACTTGTCGTTCAAGGATTATTCCTATCGCAGGTAAATGCGGCGGTAGTACCAGCTGGAACGATACTTGATAAAAAACAAGAAGTGGTTAGACATTTAAAAGATGAACCAGCGTCACTTGATCCTATTAATGCCGTTGGTTTAACAGAAGCTCAAGTGCAACGTGATTTATTTGAAGGGTTGACGATAGAAGATGAGCATGGACGAGCTATTCCTGGCGTCGCTCAGAGTTGGCGTACTGAAGATAATCGTGTATGGATCTTTACTTTGCGTGATAATGCAAAATGGTCTAATGGAGAAAAAGTCACTGCAGCTGATTTTGTTTACAGTTGGCAACGATTAGTTGACCCTAAAAATCTTTCACCTTTTGCATGGTATGCTTCGCTCGCTTCTATTGAGAATGCTCAAAAAATTATTGATGGAAAATTAAAACCAAGCTCATTGGGTGTAGAAGCAATAGATGAAAAAACGTTAAAAGTGACGTTAGAGCGGCCCGTTTCTTATTTTCCAAGTCTGACAACGAATTTTTCTTTATACCCAGTTCCTCGCCATAGCATTGAAAAATATGGTGTTGGTTGGATCAAGGTTGGTAATTTAGTTGGAAATGGTGCTTTTGTTTTAACAGACAGAGTGGTTAATGAAAAAATTGTATTAACGCCTAATCCTTATTATTGGGATCATAAAAATACAGTATTAACAAAAGTCACTTTTGTACCGATAAACCATGAATCACATGCAACTAAACGCTATTTAGCGGGTGATATCGATATAACAGAGTCATTTCCTAAAAATTTATACCATAAACTAATGAAAGATATTCCTAATGAGGTTTATATACCAGATCAATTAGGAACATATTATTATGCTTTTAATACTCAATCAGGGCCGACAAAAGATATTCGTGTACGTAAAGCGTTGGCAATGGCAATAGACAGAAAAATTATTACCGATAAAGTGTTAGGCACTGGTGAAAAGCCAGCAAATCGTTTTACACCAGATGTTACGGCTAATTTTACACCAGAATCAACTATTTACGATGAATATAATCAAGATGAGTTAGATAGCCAAGCCAAGATACTGTTGGCAGCGGCAGGATATGGATCTCATAATCCATTAAAATTATCATTGTTATATAATAATTCGGAAAATCATCAGAAAATTGCTATTGCAGTCGCTTCTATGTGGAAGAAAAAGCTAGGGGTTAAAGTCGAACTACGCAATCAAGAATGGAAGACGTATATAGACAGCCGAAACTCAGGGGATTTTGATGTGATAAGAGCATCATGGGTTGGTGATTATAATGAACCTTCTACTTTCTTAAGTTTATTAGGCTCTAAACATGCGGGCAATATACCTAAATATCAAAATAAGCAATATGATGAAGTTTTGACATTGTCAGGCATGGCGATTGATGCAAATGAAAGAAATAGTTTATATAACCGAGCAGAGCAAATTATCGCTGAGGATGCGCCAATAGCACCTATTTATCAATATACTAATGGACGATTGATAAAACCTTGGTTGAAGGGTTATCCCATTGAGAATCCTGAAGATGTTGCCTATAGCCATACGCTGTATATATTAAAACATTAAAATAGTAATGAAATAGATTACTTGAAATTAGCTATTGGTGAACTCAGGCTGTATAAAATAGTAAGAGAAAATAGATAATGCCTCAAAGTTAATACCTTACTTTGAGGTGTTTTTTTATTAAAAAAACAAAAAAGAAAACTAAACAATTCTTGTTTACAGTATTAATCTTGAATAAATGGAGGTGTGTATAAAATAAGAGGGCATATAAATAAAAAAGAACCCCTTTAAAAAGGGGCGTAGCAAAATAAAGCAGATTAATTTATTGTCTGGATATAAATTATATTTTTAATACCTTGTTTGCACGCTTTTTATTGTATCTAACTGTTACAGCAATTAATAATATATGTATAAAAAAAAGTCCCTCTGTTATAAAAACAGAAGGAGACTCAAAAGGAATAAACATTGCAGAAGAGATGTTAATACATTTTTGCCACTTTGTTTTGACTAATTGTGCAATGTGTCCGATGTTAAATATTATATTTCATATTGTTTATGGGTGTAATCCCTTAAATACAATGAAAATTGATGTGTTTATTACTATATTTAAGCCTTTTATAGATAAATTTACCTATTAGCATTCTATTTATTGTTAAATAAAACTATAGTTTTTTAGGGTGATTTAAAAACGATAACCTAAAGATAATTGTATGCTATTTAATTCAATGTGACGTTTGTTTGCTGTGACATCGGAATAAAGATAGCCAAAGTTAATTGCAATCTCTTTTGTTGGGTGATAATCGATACCTATTTGACCAATAACACTTGTTGTCTCAACAATATGTGTGTCTGTTACCTCTATTTCAGGATGAAATTTATCTTCTTTATGTTTTAATTTATTGGGCCCCATTTGGGCATAAACAGAAACGGTCGGTGTTATTCTATAAGTAGGACCGATTAATAGAGCTGTAGTTTTAGTTTTATATTGTTTTATTGATGGTGTGATAAAACGAGGATCTTTAAAGGGTTCTTTATGATTTGAATTTAAATGCAGTAGAGAAACTAATATTCCCCACGTATTTCCTGTCTCATAACGATAGCTGACAATCATCCCCTTTGCTGTATCACCTTTTATTTTTCCATGCATATAACCGCCATAGACGGTATGTGCCTCATTATTAGCATGCAATGTAGAAGAATAAGATAAAGCGAAACTAATTAAAAAAAAGACTAATTTATTCATTATAGAGTTTCTATGTTGATGTAAAGAACTCTATTTTTAGTAAATTCAAACACGATTTCAATGTTAATTGATTGAAATTACTCTTAAAAAAAATTAGCAGACTTATCTATAATAAATAATAAAAAATGAGATTACATAAATAGCTTATTAATAAATTTTATCAATTTGTTAATAATAACCATCAGAAAAATAATATTAATAGATGAATTACTCACAATAGTGAATACGGCCTATTGTGAGCTTGAATTAAGTAAAAAATTACTTTTTATCGACAATTTCTACCAGTGTATATTTTACACTAGGTGCATCAGCTGGGGGATTAGGAATATCTGTAACATTTACTTTTAATGTGTATTCAGTACCTGCTTTATATTCAAAACCTTCAATATTCTGATAGAAAAGGGACCATTCGCCTGAAGGTAGTTCTTTCACCTTCATGCATTTCATTGGTGCAACACCGACACAGTCATAAAGTTGTGAATCGACCAGAAGTGTTTTTGTTGTATCAGAAGTAGAGGCAGTATTAGCACTTTCAGTCGATGTTGCATCATTGCATCCGACTAAAAGTAAAAATAAAGGAATAGCGAGAAATTTTTTCATATTCATGACCTTATTTTTAGGTTGCAATAAATGTATAAGATAATATTTAGTATACACTAGGGAGCTAATTATTATAAATTACAGTAGATAAAATTTTTTCTATAAATAAAGGAAGTTATCTATAGGTATTTTCAGTATTAATATACTAACGTAATTATCCGAATTGGATTTAGTGTAATAATCCTAAAGTGGGAAATATAAATAGAAGTTTTAGATTAACTATACAAAAATAGTGTTGATATACAGTGGACTAGAAAAAAGTATAAAATAAAGCTTTGAAAATAATTAGATAAAGAGATGATGAATTAATCTATTGTGACTAAAGCAAGAGTATGGAGGAAACTAAGTGAAAACAATTAATGACTCTATTTTGCAAGATTCAGATGCAATTTATGCCACACAACTTGATGGACATGGGGGAGCAATAGAAATAACACCAAAAACAGTTGTTTCAAATGAAACCCCATATTGGATACATTTAGATTATCGCAAGCCACAAAGTGCACAATGGATCCAAGATACAGAATTACTTCCACCGATTGCTAAAGATGTATTATTAGCTGAAAACGTAAGACCTAAAGCACAGCGTATTGGTGAAGGTGTCGTTATCAACTTACAAACAATTAATAATAATCCTAATGACCGACCTGATGAACTAGTTGCATTCAGGATTTATATTAACAGTCAAACTATTATTTCAAGTCGCCATCGTCGTGTTAATTCGGTTGATTCAGTTATTCATACATTAGAGTTAGGCAATGGACCTGAAAGCAGTGGTGATTGGCTTATTACCATGGCAGATGCTGTGACCGATGAAATAGGGGAGTTTGTTGAAACGCTGCATGATCAATTAATTGAATTAGAAGATATGATCCTCGATCAACAAATACCGGCGAGAGGTGAGCTTGCCTTATTAAGAAAACAGCTGATTGTCTTACGTCGTTATATGGCACCACAGCGAGATGTATTTTCAAGGCTTTCTATCGAAAAGCTACCGTGGATGAGTGATAGCGATAGAGTCACAATGCTCGAAATATCGGAAAGACTTTCTCGACGTTTAGAGGATTTGGACAGTAGTATTTCTCGTACAGCAGTGATCGCTGATGAAATAACATCAATGATGGCTGATGCGATGAATAGACGTACTTACACTATGTCATTAATGGCGATGTTATTTTTACCAACAACATTTCTAACAGGACTATTTGGTGTCAATTTAGGCGGAATACCTGGAAATGAATTTCCTTATGGTTTTACCATTTTTTGTTTATCTCTCTTTGTTTTGATTGTGATTGTTACTTGGTGGTTAAAGCGTAGTAGATGGTTGTAAAAATTCAGAAAATTAATCGTAACTAAATGGATTTAAAAAAGAATTCTCTTACCCTGTTTGAGATATATCAATTTTTTAAAATAGAACATCTGGCATTATAACTCTCGCAGGTGAATACAACGTTGAGCGATGAACGTTGTGCTCCATAATTGTAGTTTTTCTCATATTGAGTTCTTAATACAGAATAATTGACCATTATTACACCGATGTTTATTAACATCGGTTTTTTTTTGCTTAAAATTATTGTTGGCGATTATTTTATCAAAAAAATCCTAAGCCTCTAAGACAATAAGGCTTAGGTGATAGAGGCCTATTTAACTTCAACAATATCTAATTTATTCTGGCTAAAGTCTGGGCGCTCGTCATCTTCTTCTTGAAACATCACCGGTACAGCAGGGATCTCATCTTTATCAAATGCTAAGTCACCACCATTAATAACTTCATCACCATGTTTGATATTGGCAAAGTCAAATAATTGAGTATCACACAGATGTGATGGAACAATATTTTGTGTTGCTCTAAACATCGTTTCAATGCGTCCTGGATAACGTTTATCCCAATCTCTCAACATCTCTTTAATTACTTGGCGTTGAAGATTAGGTTGAGAGCCACAAAGGTTACATGGAATAATTGGGAATTGTTTGGCTTGTGCGAAACGCTCAATGTCTTTTTCACGTGCATAAGCGAGAGGGCGAATAACAATATGTTTGCCATCATCACTCATTAATTTAGGTGGCATGCCTTTAAGTTTGCCACCATAAAACATATTTAAAAATAACGTTTCTAAAATATCATCACGATGATGACCTAAAGCAATTTTCGTTGCGCCGAGTTCTGTCGCTGTGCGATATAAAATACCACGACGTAAACGTGAACATAACGAGCAAGTTGTTTTACCTTCAGGAATAATATCTTTGACAATTCCATAGGTATTTTCTTCAACAATTTTATATTCCACACCAAGTTCATTTAAATACTCAGGTAAAATATGCTCAGGAAATCCGGGTTGTTTTTGATCTAAATTGATGGCAATAAGTGAAAAATGAATTGGTGCGCTTTTTTGCAGATTCATTAAGATGGAAAGTAGTGTGTAACTATCTTTACCACCAGAAAGGCAGACCATGATTTTGTCGCCTTCCTCAATCATATTAAAGTCAGCGATAGCTTGCCCAACATCACGGCGTAAGCGTTTTTGGAGTTTGTTGAAATTATACTGCTCTTTTGGGATGCTCATTTTTTACGGTTCTATATCGTTGCTGATTATTCTGTAACTTGCTAACCAAGGCTTTGTTTTCATGTTACGTTTTGAACCCTTAAAAACTTTATCAATCAATAAGCTTTTTAAGACCCAAATACTGGACGATTTGAAAAACAAAGTTATTTATGGCAAGAAAATTGATAAGTCGCCAATGATACCAGATGCTAGGGTGGTTTCGATATAGATAACTGCAGTTAAGCGATATCAGAACTAGTTAAGCGTGGAAATAAAAAACGGCAATTCGTCAATGATTGCCGTTTTTTCTCATTTTTTACTACATTTAATTATGATGATAATGTCGCTAATTTTGTAGCAAAACCCATAAAGAAAATGCCTATAACACCATTTCCTAACTTAGCAATATTTTTGCGAGAACCGAAGAATCGAGCAAGCGCTACACCGCCAAATATTAAAAAAGAGAGATAGATAAAACTAAAAGCCTCAAGCATCGAGGCTAGGATTAAATAGGATAACCCTGTATGTGCATAATTAAAGTCGATAAATTGCACAAAAAATGAAATATAAAATAAGATTGCTTTAGGATTGGTTAAACTTAATGTGAGTGCTTTTCTAAAAATATGTTTTTGTATATTCGCTGTTTGCTCAGCATGTGCTTTTTTGGAAAAAAAAGTTGAATGAATAATTTTTATTCCCAGATAAAGAAGGTAAAAAGCACCTAAAAAACGGACAATAGTAAAGAGAACTGGGGAGGCTTTTATTACAGAGGCGACACCAATAAAGGCGAGAAAAATCAAAATTGCATCACCTAAAAAGACACCAAATGCTGCACGGTAACCTGCACTGACACCGCCAGATGCACTCGTTTTTAGTACATAAAGTGTGTTAGGTCCAGGAACAAGAATAATAAAGAACATGCCAGCAAGGTATGTCCAAATATTGAGTACGCCAAATTGTTCAAACCACACGTTAACCCCCAAATCTGACTTCTTCGTATAACTTCATGAACCATTATTATATAAAGAGGATCGTTCCTATTAAAACGTATATTTTCATTTAAATTAATAATAAATGTTTGATGATCACTGCTATTTATTCAACAAAAAAATTTCTTTGTTATTTCAAAGAGATCTTAGCACTACTTCTATCTTGCCTTTCAAAATAGGTGTGCTCTTAAAAAGAAGATAATGTATTGATAGAAATATAAAATGTGTTTTAAAGGCAAAAATACAACAGAGAAAATTGATAAGTTTGCCCAAAAGGTAAGACTGTTCACTTATTGGCTGAAAAGTGAACACTTAAAAAGAATATATCCGCTTTAACGATGTTATTTTCATCTTTTTAATATTGATTTTTTCTTATGTAAAGATGATAGATCTCTTTAGGTAACTCGACTATATTTATCTGTATGTTTATACAGTTAATGCTTATTAAGTCGATCAAGGAAACATCATGCTAAAAGTGATTGCTGAAGAATTTATTAAAACAGAAGCGATTGAAATTGTTTTACCACTCTACCGTGAATTAGTGGAAGCGACAAAGAAAGAACCTCTTTGTATTAGTTATGATTTATATATTGATGAAAAAGACCCAGGTCATTTTGTTTTTATTGAGCAATGGCCTGATCATGCTGCTCTTGATATTCATTGTGCCAGTGAACATTTTCAGCGGCTCGTTCCTATGATTGATGCCTATAAAAAAGCCGAGCCTAAATTTTTACTTATGGGGAATGCTTTTGATGAAAAGTAAAGGGAAGAGCAGTAGTCTACTTTTTTAGGAGAGTTATTTGTTGGCATAAAATATATCGGAGTAAATTATGGAAAGTATAGAAAATAACCAGGATTATTTAGACAAAACATTTAATAAACTTGATGTGGCAGAAGGGGAATTTAAAAATATTACCTTTGAACAATGCGAATTCCATCAATGTGATTTTTCATCTGTAAATTTATCACACTGTAAATTTGTTAATTGTTTATTTGATCGTTGTAATTTAAGTTTAGCATATATACCGAATACTCGTTTTTCTAATACAGAATTTATAGGGTGTAAACTCGTTGGTATTGATTGGACTAAAGCACATTGGCCTCGGTTTGATCTCTATTCACAATTAAGCTTTAAAAGTAGTATTTTAAGTGGATGTAATTTTTTTGGTTTAAAACTCTATGAATCTGTTTTTGATGATTGTCGATTGCATGATGTCGATTTTAGAAACGCAGAACTTAATAAGTCGATAATGACAGGATCTGATTTTACAAATAGCTTGTTTATGCAGACAAATATTGAGGCTGTAGATTTTACAGATTCACATTCATTCGATATTGATATTCGTCAAAATAAAATTGCAAAAGCAAAGTTTTCAAAATTTGAAGCTCTTGATTTATTGCGATATCTCGATATTAAATTAGTCGATTAAAATTGTCAGAAAGAGCCACTTAAATAAGTGGCTCTTTTAGTATGGTTTATGCGCAATATAATTCTAGAGGCAATCCATCGGGATCTTGAAAAAAAGTAAATTGCTTATGACTACTAGGATCAATTCGTATTGGCTCACATGTAATACCATGTTGTTGTAGATATTGAATACTTTCTTCAACATTATCGACACTAAAAGCAAGATGGCGTAAGCCACAGGCTTCTGGATAATTTAAGCGTGGAGGTGGTGCTGGAAAACTAAATAGCTCAATTTGGTAATTATCTCCAAATGCAAGCTCTGCTTTCCATGATTGCATTACTTCACGATAATTTTCTTTGAGTAACGTTAATCCCAAAATATTGCAATAGAAATGTTTACTCACTTCATAATCGACACAAATAATCGCAACATGATGGATTTTATTGAGTTTTAGCATAAATAGTAGCGCTCTAATCTAGTAAGAAATTCCCACCTATTATGATGCTAAATAAAGGTAACAACAATAGATTAATTTTTAAACTTAAACTAATTTATTACCTTTAAAACCATTATGTGTAATAATTTATTTCTCCTTAACTTATATAATGTTTTTTTCCTTCTGGTGTTGAATGATTTGTTTTTAATTATAGTGAATAAAATAACATTTAAAATAAATTAGCACCTAAAAATATAGACTTATTATTTCATTAATGATGGTGTAAAATAATGTATGTTTACTCTTAATAAAGATAGACTTTTAATTTTATCCTTAATGATAATGATGCCTTTGTAAATAATTTATTAATAAAGTATTATTTAAAAATAAATTTATTGGATTTATTCCAGTTTGATAAAAGAGCTAAATTTAGCTCTATTTTTCTGTTTTTTCATTTTATATAGAGAATAAAGATGAACCGTTTTTTACTTATTTCTACTTCAATGTTGGCAATTTCTACACTTTCTTTTAATGCACATGCTGCATTGAATAATACTCTTTCAGTAGGGTATGCTAAAAGTTCAATTAAATTCGAAGGTAATAAATTTGAGGATAATCCTAAAGGAGTTAACTTTAAATACAATCATGAATTTGATAATAATTGGGGCGTTATTGGCTCACTCACATATACAAAGTTAACATATGATTTCTATAGTTATTGGGGTAAAATAGGAACCACGGAAATTGATTATGTTTCATTAACAGCGGGTCCTAGCTATCGTTTCAATGATTACTTTAGTGCTTATGGGTTAATCGGTCTTGGTCATGTTAATCAAGAAGATAAGTTTTATGATTATCGCGGTGACTATAATAAAACGTCATTAGCTTATGGTGTAGGTTTTCAAGTAAATCCAATTCCTAATATCGCAATTGATGCATCTTATGAATATTCAAAGCTAGATGATGCTAAATTTGGGACTTGGGTGCTTGGTGTGGGTTACCGCTTCTAATATTGTCTTAATATATTCTATTTCTTAGAAAGCCACATTAAAGTGGCTTTTTATATTTATATTTAATAATATTAAAATTAATTATTTCCCTCGGTTTATCATGCTTTATATTTTAACTTTATTGATTTTAAATTGTTAAATAATCGTTTTTTTAAAGTAATTATTTTATATTTTAAAATATAAGAAATAAAAAGTTCTTATAAACTTTATTTGCTTTATTATTTTAATTGAGACTTTATGTGCTATAACACTAACTTCTTATTGGTTTAAATTACATTTACTTAATTACTTTAACGATTTAAAAATATAGAGGAATTTAATGAAAAACAAATTAGTAACTCCAATTGTAGCTATTGCTTTATCAATAATAACATTTAATGCATCTGCTAATTTAAAAAACACCTTATCCTTTGGTTATGCGCAAACTCAGATAAAAATCGATGGTGATAAGGTAGATGGGGCACCTAAAGGGATTAATATTAAGTATGATCATAAATTAAATGAGAGCTTTGGTATTATTGGCTCAATTATTTATAATCATAAAAAATATTATTGCTATGATGTTCAGGATGAAATGAACGCTCAGAGTAATTTTAATTACTATTTACTTACTGCTGGACCTAGTTACCGATTTAATGAATACATAAATATTTATGGTTTAATTGGTACGAGTATTATTAGTGCTAAATATAAAGATGATATTGAAAATTATCATGAAAAAAAAGCGTCTTTAAGTTATGGTGTAGGTCTTCAAATAAATCCAATCTCTAATATCGCAATTGATGCATCTTATGAATATTCAAAAGTGAATGATGCTAATTTGGGAACTTGGGTACTCGGCGTGGGTTATCGCTTCTAATATTATCTTAAACAATCCTTATTCTAAAGACCATATATATGGTCTTTTTTTTTAATTAATTTCTATATTAATATTTCAATCAATATTGTTGTAATGATGTTCAAAAATATTATAAAATAAGTATTTATTGTTAAGTTTTTAATTTATAATAATCAATTATCCGCTTTTTAACAGAATAAATTATCTGTAAGTAAAATATCTTTGAGATGTGGGATTTGGAGGATCAACATGTTAACAGTTATAAAAGCAGAATCATCACATTATAATGAGATGATCTCAGTGTGGGAGTCTTCAGTGAGGGCAACACATACATTTTTGTCTGAAGATATTATTTCATCGCTTAAAAAAGATATTTTAGAACAGTATTTTCCTATGCTTAATACTTATATTGCGATAGATGAAAATAAAACTATTCATGGGATCTTAGGTACAGCGGGAAATAGGCTCGAAATGCTATTTGTTCATGCTGATTCTAGAGGTCATGGTTGTGGTAAATTGCTCATAAATTTTGCAATAAATACACTCAATATTGATGAGTTAGATGTTAATGAACAAAATCCTCAAGCGGTTGGCTTTTATCTGCATATCGGGTTTGAGCAAATAGGGCGTTCTGAATTAGATGGTCAAGGAAATCCTTTTCCACTACTACATTTAAAATTAAACAAAAATAAGTATAAATACTAAACAAAGAACGAAATAAAAAAATGTATTACCAAAATGAGAGAGGGAAATAAAAAATACTCTCTCTTTCCCTTTCATAAAGATCAATTATCCACTTTAATTTGATTTATGTCGTGATAATTCCTTCACTTTCATGGAATAATTTTTTCATAATTAAATAAATTTCATATATTTATGGAATCGTTATGAAGAAAATAGTCGTTGTTATTTTATCTTTATTTGTGCTACCTGCTTGTTCTGAATCACAAGAAAATGCAGTTATTGAATATTGTCTGGATACATTAAATGTCTATAGCATTGTCACTAAAGATCAATGTTTGTGTTTTTATAATGAAGTGGACAATAAATTTTCTTCCTCTGAAATAGATAGAATGATCCAATCATCCCCCATCAAAAAAGACAGCACATTAAGTCGTGAAGGTATAATGTTTTTAACTATTACTCACTCATCAAGATGTTTTGAATAAATAGCATTATAATTCGTTTAATAGAAAATAATACATTAGGTATAAATACTTAATTCATTGTTTTAAAGTGTAATACCACAAAATTGATAAACTCATTACTATAAATCGCTTACATTGGTACTGTTTTTATATCCAGTATGTAATTTGTTTGCCTTTATTGTGAGAATATTATGTCAAAATTGCGTTTATCTTACCCAAAACTTAGTCCCGCAGCTTATGCGGGCTTAATTCAATGTAAAACAGCATTAGAAAGTAGCTCACTTGATATTATGTTGATTGAACTTGTTTATTTAAGAGTCTCTCAAATCAATGGTTGTGCTTTTTGCCTAGAAATGCACAGTACTTCGTTACGTCATCATGGTGTTACCCAAAATAAATTAGATGCATTAAATGGTTGGCAGGTCAGTGAGCGATTTACAGAGAAAGAACGAGCTGCATTATTATGGACTGATGCTGTAAGTCAAATTTCCGCAAAAAATACCAATGATGATATCTATCAACAAGTGAAAGCATATTTTTCAGATACAGAAATGAGCGATTTAACATTGGCAATCGGATTAATGAATGCCTTTAATCGTATTGCAGTGAGTTTACGTCAGTAATTATCTGTATTTAGGGTAATAAGCATGGCAAGACAATTTAGTATAGAAAAAGCGCTGATCTTAATAGCGCTTTTAATTTTTTCTGTTGTATGTTTACCAGAGATATTGCATTAACGGTATATAAGCAAAAACTAAAGCGAAAAGAATAAAAAAGATGCGTAATAACATTTTTTTGGTTTTTATTACACCATAAAACATCACAATAATAAGAACAATGCAGATATACCAATAAGATGCGCCAAAGAGAGCGAGTGTAAAAATCGTATCGGTAAGAAGATGGCTTGAGTTCATTTTATTGGCTATTTGAAATAGAAATCGCCAGCCTAAATATGAGCTGGCGAAGATAGTGAAAAGATATTATGACTTCCAGATAATATGGAACATGGGATTTAAAGGATCACGGCTAATCAGTACACGCCCAAAAATATCATCAATATCTGAATTATCATCAGGTGCAAGGCCAATAATCACTTCACTAAAGCGAGCAGGTGTAACTGGCAGACCAACAATGAATTGCCAATCATTACCTAATGGAACCACTTCGGCTGCACCTCTTTCTTCAAATTGCAGATTAAAGAGTAATTGGTCTGCAACATCTAAATTATCAGCTGCTTGAGCTAAAAAGAGATCATACGCTTGTTCTAGAGCGTCATCTTCACTGATCAAGGTTGGTTCATTCATGGTAATGCCTGTTTATTATTCCAATGATTATCGCGTTGTTTGTATCGCATTTTTGCGAATTTAGCAAAGTATTCTATCGCAGATCCTATTTACCTTCTTGATAACAATATTTCTGTTATAACAGAGGGCTAAAGAAATAGCAGATACGTTCTAAAACGCGATTGAAGAACGGTCGCTTTTCCCATTCATCTAATGTTAATTCTGTAGAACGAGCAATGTAATCATATTGTACAATGCTTAAGTCGCTACCAAAACCTTCATCATCAATGACGACAGTAATTTCAAAGTTTAACCATAAGCTTCGCATATCAAGATTAACAGAGCCGACCATGCTGAGTTGCCCATCAACCATTACGCTTTTGGTATGTAATAAGCCATCTTCAAACTGAAAGACTTTCACACCTGCTTCGAGCATTTCTGTAAAAAATGCACGACTTGCCCAACGTACAAGGAAAGAATCATTACTACGAGGCACAATAATACTTACCTCAACACCCCGCATTGCTGCGGTTGAGATTGCATGGGCAAGATCGTCACTAGGCACAAAATAAGGTGTTGTAAGAACCAATTCTTTTCTTGCTGAATAAATGGCGGTAATTAATGATTGCTGGATTAGTTCATCAGGAAAGCCTGGACCTGAAGCAATCACTTGTGTTGTATGACCGCTTTCTTGTTCACAAGGCATAATGTTGTCATCAGGAGGGGGAGGTAAATGGCGCTCACCTGTTTCCATTTCCCAATCAAAGGCATAAATCATACCTAAAGTAGTAGAAACAGGGCCTTCCATTCTGACCATGATATCAATCCATTGTCCTACACCTGAATCTTGCTTGAAATAACGAGGATCAACCATATTCATACTTCCGGTGTAGGAAATATAGTTATCAATCAATACAATTTTTCGATGCTGGCGTAAGTCCATTCGGCGTAAGAAAAAACGGAATAAATTAACATGGAGTGATTCGACAAACTCAATACCCGCGGCTCTCATTACATCAGGGCCTTTGGTTCGAAAGAAATTCCAGCTTCCAGCAGAGTCAACCATGATACGGCATTTTACACCCCGTTTAGCGGCTTTGATTAAAGCATCTGTCACTTCTTCGACTAAACCACCAGGTTGCCAAATATAAAAAACCATTTCAATATTATCGCGGGCATTATTAATGTCTCGCGTGATTGAGTTCAACGAATCTTCGCAGGTAGTTAACAACTCAATTTTATTCCCTTTAACGCCTTTAATACCTTGGCGTTTAGCGGTTAATTGAAAAAGAGGTGTTGCAACATCACTAGTACCCGTTGCAAAAATATGCTTACATTTTTTTAAGTCTTCGAGCCAAGCAACAACAGAAGGCCACATCTGCTTAGCATGTTCAACACGCCGTTTACCAAGATGTAATTCACCAAAGGCAAAATAAGCAATAACACCGACTAATGGCAGAATATAGATTATCAATAGCCAAGTCATTGTGGAGGTGACAGGACGTCGATGCATTAGGACACGAAATGTGACCCCTGCAATTAATAGCCAATAGAAGAAAAAGGTTAGCCAACTTAATACAGTATAAAATGTTGTCATAGTAGAGCTATTTTCCGTTGAAAATGAATCGCATGGATAAGCTTAAAGGCAATTTACTAAAAATAGTTCATTATTTTTGTTATTTGCCGAATGTTGTTATTAAATCAGGATTATTATCTCTGTCAAATCTCTTTGTTAAGATATAAGCATTAAATAAGCAATAAGATACGATGTTTTATTTATTTTTCCTTTGTGAGAAATGCTCAAAGAATGAATGAAATTTAAGCAAATCATAAATCACCTCTTGGATCACAAAATGAACGTCTTATAATACACCACTTATTCGAAAAAATAGGTGCTGATAGCATGAGACACAGTAGGACTGAAGTAGCTCGTTGGCGAATGATGAGACAAGCTATACGTAAACGTCGTCGATGGTTAGAAGGGCAATCTCGTCGTAATTTCCGAATTTATAAGATGCGTAAACTGGATACTTCAAAAAAACACAGAGCACTTTTATTTGTACAGCAGATTGAATGGAACTCATAATTTCACTTTTTAACTGTTTATATCAATCATTTTGATAAACGTTATTGAATATGATTGCTATTTGCATTTAAACTAGGGGCATTGTTTTTTCTTTAGGTGAAATAAGACAAGTTATGCGTTGGAAGCTTTGGGTATTCATATCACTCTGCCTGCATGCCTCTTTGGTTGCAGCAGCAATGTTCTATGTTGTAGAGGACGAGGTCATTACACCTGAGCCTATCTCTATACAAATGTTGGCATTTGCTGCGGATGAACCTGCTGGCGAACCAGAACCTGTGGTTGAAGAAGTCACACCGCCAGAACCGGAGCCAGTTGTCGAGCCTGAACCCGAACCAGAGCCTATTCCTGATGTAAAACCTGTTATTGAAAAACCAATAGAGAAAAAACCAGAACCAAAACCTAAACCTAAGCCAAAACCGGTTGATAAACCTAAGCCGCCTGTTGAACGACCACAACCTTTAGTGGTTAATAAAGGCAATGATCTTAAAAATCTTAATCCAACGGCTAAGCCAAGTGATAAAGGTGATGAGAAACCTGTCGCAGTAGCAAGCAGTGGCGAAGGTAGAGTACCTAACGTTGTACGTCAAGGTTTACCCGAATATCCTTCACGTGCACGAGCAGTCGGTATCGAAGGTTCAGTGAAAGTGCGTTTCGACGTTGATGCTGATGGGCGAGTCGATAATGTAGAAATTGTTTCTGCTGATCCTAAAAATGTGTTTGAACGTGATATTAAAAGAGCCATGCGCCAATGGCGATATGAAAAAATTCCTTATAAAGGGAAAGTTATCGTTATCGAATTTAAATTAACAGGTGTTTCAGCAAGCTAAAATACAATGTAGATATTAGATCTCAGATAAATAAAAAGGCACTTTAATCAGTGCCTTTTTTAGTGTTTAAAATTTCAGTGTCTTCATATCATTTGTTGTAATCGACGGATTTGTTATTCCATTGTACTTGTTAATGTGAAGTGTGCTTTACCTTCAGGTAAGCGACGAGCCGCATTGTTTTCATCAACAGCAACATAAGTAAACACCGCTTCAGTTGCACGATAACGTTGTCCAACAGGTTCAGTTGCAACCTTCTTAACCCAGACTTCAATATTCACAGTAATTGAAGAATTACCTGTTTTTAAGCAACGAGCATAACAGCAAACGACATCGCCAACCGCAACAGGTTTAAGAAAGGTAATGCCTGTTACACTAACAGTAACGACACGACCTAACGCAATTTCTTTTGCTAAAATTGCACCACCGATGTCCATTTGAGACATTAACCAGCCACCGAAAATATCACCATTGGCGTTTGTATCAGCAGGCATGGCAAGGGTACGTAAAACGAGCTCACCATTAGGCAAAGATTGTTGTTCAGTCATGGAGAATTATTATCTGTAAATGTTTAAACCAAGGAGACATCTACTCATCTACTTCAAGTTAAATATGATGAGTGTACATCTCCCAATAAAATAAACGTGATTACTCAGATTTTGAATGAGCATCGTGTGATGTCGGTTTAGATGCTTGTTTTGTCATATCATCTGATAATGCGTGTTCAGTATTTTGTGTGGCTTCTTCTTCAGTTTGTTCTTCTGGTAAACGATTATTCCAGATATAAACCACACTGGCGATAGTAAAGATAAAGGTCAAAATGGTTAAACCGAAGACTTTAAAATTAACCCAAGTCTCTTCAGGTAAAGAGAATGCCACGTAGATATTACCTAAGGCACAAGCAAAAAAGAAAATCACCCAAGCTATATTTACTTTTTTCCAATTAACCGCTGGCATGGCAAGCTCTTTACCTAACATTCTTTCCATTAATGTTTTAGGTGTAAATAGCTGCATACCAATTAATACAACAGCAAAAATGGCATATATGGCAGTGACTTTCCATTTAATAAAATCAGCAGAATGGAAGAAGATAGTTAATGAGCCAAAAATAGTGACAACAATAGCCGTAATGAGTGGTGCTTTTTCAACTTTATGGAAAATAAGCCACGTCAAGCCGACTGAAATCCACGTGGCGACAATTAATGCACCTGAAGCGTAGAAAATATCTTGCCATTTATAGAAGATAAAAAACACTAATAGTGGAGCGAAATCAAGTAATTGCTTAAGCCAGCCATTTTTCATAACAAATAGGAACCTATGGTAATTAAATTCATAAACTAGGCTATTCTAATGCAAAGCGACAGAAAATGGGTAAACAATTGCATATCTTTAATTATGAAGTGCTGATTTATATAAAAAGCACTGTTTTTCTCTAAAATAACTCAATGAAAAATCAACGTAATTGCATTTAGGGAGGGCTGAAGTTAAAGCTTAAGTTATGAAAGAGGATTTAAATATCACTCTAGTATATGATTCAGTAACTCATCAACATTATCGCCACTTTTTGATGAATGCATAAATATAAAAAAGTATTTCTGATAAGAGGAAATCAATGAACGGAAAAAGAATAATAAAATGGATGCCAGGATTAGGCTTATTGTTTAATTATAAGCGTGATTATTTTGGCTATGACTTAAAAGCTGGGCTTTCTGTTGCTGCCGTTGCATTGCCGGTCGCAATTGCTTATACCGAATTATTAGGGATTAACCCGATTGTTGGATTATATGCCTGTATTTTTCCGATGATTATTTATGCGTTGTTTGGCACATCGCGTCAGCTAATTACAGGGCCTGATGCAGCAACCTGTGCTGTTATTGCTGCTGTAGTTATTCCATTATCTGCTGGTGATGAGAATGCTAGATGGCAACTTGCAATTATTATGACGGCAATGACGGGATTTTGGTGTATTTTAGCCAGCCATTTTCGGTTAGGGGCTTTTACTGATTTTCTATCTCGACCTATTTTACAGGGGCTTTTAAATGGTGTCGCGATCACCATTATGGTTGGGCAAATCAGTAAAGTATTTGGTTTTGATACTTCTCCCGATCATCTAATCGAAAAATTAATTGAAGTTCCGTTTCGATTAATGGATGCGCATTTACCCACCGTGTTAATGTCTGCGATAACATTAGCACTATTATTAGGTATTCGTTATTTTCGTAGTCGATGGCCAGCTCCTTTAATTGCTATGGTCGTGATGACGTATTTAAGTTGGCAATTTGATTTAGCAAGCTTTGGCATTGCTATCGTAGATAAAGATGCAGGAAATGTTGATCTGTTTTTACCTGTTGTATCCATGACGGGATTTCATCCAGGTGTCTTGAGAGAATTGTTAGTTCCATCTATAAACTTGGCGGTTATTAGCTTCGTTAGTTTTATGATGACTGCCCGCAGCTTTGCCAGTAAGAATGGTTATGATGTCGATGCAGACCAAGAGTTAAAAGCGTTAGGTATTGCCAATATTGCGGCCGCGCTTTCTCAAGGATTTGCGGTAAGTGCGGCAAGTAGCCGTACTGCAGTCAATGATTCTGTTGGTGGGAAAACGCAATTAGTTTCTATTATCGCAGCACTGGTTATTTTGCTAGTACTATTATTTATGACCGATTTTCTTGCCTATATTCCATTATCATCATTGGGGATTGTGTTGATTGTCTCTTCATGGTCATTATTGAGTATTCGTCATATTTGGTCTTATCGTAAACGTAATAAACAAGCATTTACATTGGCATCATTCACCTTATTAGCCGTGTTATTGGCAGGGCTAATTAACGGTATCGGTTTTGCCGTTTTATTAGGTTTGCTACAATTTTTACGTATTGTTTTTCGTCCGAGCGATCAATTATTGGGTGTTGATGAACAGGGTATGGTTCACTCAATGAATAAAGATAATGGCATTGAACCTATTGATGGTTTAATGATGTATCGGTTTAATTCACCACTAACTTATTTTAATGTGGGCTATTTTAAAAAACGGGTACTTCAACTTGTTGATAGCGCACCTCAACGGCCTGCATGGTTAGCGGTAGATGCAGCTGTAAGCTTTACCTATGACGATGTTAGCGTGTTTGCTGCTATTGATGAGCTAATACGAGAGTTACGAATAAAAGGCGTGAAATTGGTTTTAGCTGGCCGTAGAACAGAATTAAATCGTTGGATTGAACGTAATAAAATTTCACTTAATGAAGATGATTTGATTATTGCTCCCGATCTCTATTTTGTGATCCGACTGTATCAAAGCCGACAACAAATAAAAGAAAAACAGAAAGAAGCAAGAATAGAGGCGTTAAAACAAGATGCTGAGAGCCACGATGGTGATACATCAACGGCAACAATAGTCAGCAATATACCGACACCAAAATGTGCTGATTAAGCATTATTGAGGCGTCTTTTGTACAAAGAAAAATCCCGTGATATGACGTAACCTCAAAATCGGTTAATTATCACGGGATTTTTTATAGATAAAACTAAGGTATAGAGCGATTAACGCTGTTGCGTTGTGTATTTATTTTCCACCAGCATAAATAAGCGAAACAAGTAAATAATCAACCAAGCTGAAGCCATGTTTTTCAGAAAGTAGAATAAGAAGTTATGGATAATATCGGGCAATTGAATTGTGAGATTACCCACAAAACCAATACCAAATTGCAATAAGATCCAAATCCCTAATGCGGGGATAAGTGAACCTGATTCACCAAAGCCTATTCTCCATCCTAAACGAATAGCACTTCCCATATTCTGTTGGCGTACTAGCACAACTGGCGCTAATGCAAAGCCAATCAGCAAAATGATACCTGGAATGATCATCACCATAAAGCCCGCACTAATCAAAATAGAGCATAAGACAATCAATAAAAACATTTTCGGTAGGCGAGGTAGGCTAGCATTAGCTGTTTGACCTAGAGTGACGCTATGACCTGAGGAGATAGCCATAGCAAACATCAGTAGGGTAAGCACGAGAATACTTTGCTGGAGTGTTTCAAATAAATAGAGCACTAAGACTTTTTTGGCAACACCCACGACACTGTTTGACATAGCTTCTAATTCAGCAGGAGAAGTAGAAGAAAGTTGTGTGTTTTTAAAATTGGCAACAAATTCAATCATCAATTGGTACTCTTGGGGAGTTGGACCAACTAAGACATGAATGATCGCTAAAATAACAGCAAGAATAGCGGAAAGAGTAACAATGCTACGTTGTTCATTCTTATAAAAATTAAGGCTGTCGCGGTAGATTGTGCGTGCCGTGGTAGGCATGAAACTGCTCCTATAAAAATAGACTAAGTCAATGTGCGCCATTGTACCTTTTACAACAGCAAAAAGGGATATTTTCTCTTACTTCTCTTATTTGGCTTGTTTCTTGATGTTGATAATCAGAACACCCTCATCACCGAAAATAAAATAAACATTATATTAACACAATAATAACTTTATTTTTAAATATGTCTTTTAAGGATATTTTTTATTCAAAAAATAACAGTAATAATAAATTTAATTATAAGAAAAAATGGTATTAATGTGTAATTTGATGTGGATCAATTATAAATAATAGTATTGATAAATAATAAAAAGAGAAATAACACTTTCTGCAAAAATAATTCCAAAGTTGTGATCGGTATTAGATCATAATTATCAATAAATGGTTATATTTTTAGCGGAGATTTTACTTATTACAGGAATGGGTTAAATAATGAAAAAACTTTCTGCGCTTATTTTAGCGGCTGCAACTCTTGCGCCTTCTATTTCTTTTGCTCACCAAGCGGGGGATTTTTTATTCCGTGCAGGTACTGCAACTGTTCGTCCTAATGCGGGTTCTGATGCAATATTAGGTGGCGATCATTTTGGAGTAAATAATAATACTCAATTAGGTTTAACCTTTGGGTATATGATCACTGATAATATCGGTGTTGAATTATTAGCCGCAACACCATTTGAGCATAAAATTTCATTAAGTGGTGTGGGCGAAATTGCAAAAGTTAAACATTTACCACCAACATTAATGGCGCAATATTACTTTGGTAATGGTGAAGATAAATTACGTCCTTATTTAGGTGCTGGCCTTAACTTTACCACTTTCTTTGATGAGAAATTCAATAACAATCCAGCAGTAGATGGCTTAGGCTTGAATGGGCTTGATCTTAAGGATTCATGGGGCTTTGCAGCACAAGCGGGTTTAGATTATAACCTCGATAAAAATTGGATGCTGAATGCGTCTGTTTGGTGGATGAATATCGAAACAAAAGCAAGATTCAACAGTGAAGTTGCTAATAAAGACTTTGATGTTAAAACACGTTTAGACCCATTTGTATTTATGTTTGGTGTGGGCTACCGTTTCTAATTATTCTTTCTTTAAAAGAATATCTCATAATGAAAAAGCGAAGTTTATCTTCGCTTTTTTTATGTTTTAAATTCACAAGACAATTCTCATTTTTAGATTATCAAAAGATACGATTTTATTATTAATACTTAAAATAAGAGTCATTTTTAAATAATGTTAAATAAATAAAGATGCATTTAAAATGGAACATATAATGTTTAAATATCTTTTAAGATGTATTTTATATGCATCTTAAAGCTCAGCTATAAATATAATGGGAATTATTTATTTCTATTTGTTAATAATAAATAGCATTGTAATCGATAAAATCGAGTATTTTGTAGATGTATTTAAAATACATCTTTATATTTAATTTTAGTAAAAGCATGTTATCTATCAACGGATAG
The DNA here is from genome assembly GCF_011045815.1 of Proteus vulgaris. GTDB lineage: Bacteria > Pseudomonadota > Gammaproteobacteria > Enterobacterales > Enterobacteriaceae > Proteus > Proteus vulgaris_B. The sequence continues at coordinate 1,808,508 of NZ_CP047344.1, forward strand.
ATGAGATTAATAGAGAAATAAAAAGGATTAGAAAAGCCTCGTACAGATAATAACTAAGTGGTTTGTTATTGAACGCAAAATGATTAGAGAACCTTTTGTTTTGCTCTTTTTATGAGCTTATTTTTAGGGTGAGACAAAAGCGGGCTATTTTTGAATGATTTGATTTTTTTGCAAAAATTGATCTGTATTATGATAGTCCGTACAAATAAACATAAATTCATAAATGAAAAAGACCACCGAAGTGGTCTAAAAAATAAAGCTAAGGGAAGACTAGAATAAAAAAGGGATCAGCGAACAACCATTGAGTTGATAACGCCTTTTACACCTGTAACTTTGCGTGTTGTTTCAATAGCACGATTAGCATCCGCTTGAGAAGAAACGAAACCACTTAATTGAACTTTACCTTTAAAAGTCTCAACGCTAATTTGTGTTGAATTAAGATTTTTTTCACCGATTAGTGCTGTTTTAACTTTGGTGGTGATCACAGAGTCGTCAAAATAACCCCCAGTACCTTCTGACGTTGAAGTCGGAGAACATGCAGACAACGTAAATGCCATCAATAATGCTGCCATGACAGCGGAGATTTTTGCCTATAGTTTCATTATCAAACTCCTTATATATTGTGTAATTGGTTGAGTATTTTTGAAAAGAAAACATAAAGCGCTTTATAAAGTATGTGCAAAAAATAAAATATTGCCAAATTTTTATAGGTATTGATTATGTACTTTAAATGGAGAAAGAAGAGAGATTGCACCATTTCATGCGGACTAAGCCCCAAAAATGGACTTCAAAAGTGTGGGTCAATAAATGATGAATTAAGAGTAATCCGCTTAGAAAAATAGCAAACTATTCTCCTAAAGCGGATCGGTTACGATAGTTAAGCGAGTGTAGCCGCTTTCATTTCTTTGACAAATTGAGTAAGCGCTTTAAGCATCACTTCAGGTTGATGAAGATTTTTCTCAATAATTTGTACAACGGCAGATCCTGAAATAGCACCCGCTGCCCCATTTGCAATAGCCTCTTTGACTTGTTTTGGCTCTGAAATACCAAATCCTTGTAATGCAGGTGGCGCATTATAAGTTTTTAATTTGTCAGTAAGGTGCGTTAGCGATTGTTCAGCACGTTTATCTGTTCCTGTTACGCCTGCTCTTGAGAGTAAATAGGTATAGCCTTTACCTGAGATGGCTAATTCTTGTAAAAGCTCATCATCAGCATTAGGCGGGCAAATAAAAATAGGCTCGATATTCGCTCGCTGTGCTGCTTCTCTGAACTCTTTTGATTCACGTAAGGGCACATCACCAATTAAGACAGAATCGACACCAGCTTGTTGGCATTTACCATAAAATTTATCAACCCCATTACTAAAAACAAGGTTGGCGTAAACTAATAGGCCAATAGGAATATTAGGATGTTTTTTACGTACATTAGTTAATAGAGCAAAGCAATCGGTGGGTGTTACACCAACATTGAGGGCTCGTAAATTAGCACCTTGAATAGTAGGACCATCTGCAAGAGGATCGGAAAAAGGAATACCAATCTCTAAAGCATCGGCACCACCTTCAATTAACGCATCAATAATTTGTAGTGACAGCTCAGGAGAAGGATCACCTAATGTTACAAAGGGAACAAATGCACCTTGTTGTTTTTGTGCTAATGCATTAAAGCAGTTTTGATAACGGCTCATTAGATTTCTCCTCTTGCTGCTAAAATATCGTTTACAGTAAAAATGTCTTTATCGCCACGTCCTGATAAGTTCACAATAAGTAATTGCTCTTTATCAGGATTTTGTGCAATTAATTTAAGTGCATAAGCTAGAGCATGAGAAGATTCTAATGCTGGAATAATTCCTTCTCGGCGAGAAAGGGCTTTAAATGCTTCTATTGCTTCATCATCTGTAACAGAAACATAATCAGCGCGGCCAATGCTATTTAAATGTGCGTGTTGTGGTCCAACTGATGGGAAATCAAGACCCGCTGAAATTGAATAAGATTCTTCAATTTGGCCTTCATCTGTCTGCATAATAGGGGATTTCATCCCAAAATAGATCCCTAATTTACCGTGTTTCAGTGGTGCGCCATGTTCACCTGTTTCAATACCTTTACCTGCGGGTTCGACACCAATCAGTTGCACTGACGCTTCAGGAATAAATGAAGCAAATAAACCGATAGCGTTAGAACCACCACCAATACAAGCGATAGCTGCATCGGGTAGACGACCTTCACGCTCTAGGATCTGAGCTTTAGCTTCATCACCAATCATACGTTGGAATTCACGTACAATTGTTGGATAAGGATGCGGGCCCGCTGCGGTTCCTAGTAAATAGTGAGCGCGGTCGTAACAACCAGACCAGTCACGTAATGCCTCATTACAGGCATCTTTTAAGGTAGATGAACCACTATGAACGGGAATAACTTCTGCACCCATTAAACGCATACGAAAGACGTTTGGTGATTGACGTTCAACGTCTTTTGCACCCATATAGATACGACATTTCATATTAAGTAGTGCGCAGGCCAAAGCAGTGGCAACACCATGTTGACCCGCACCCGTTTCTGCAATTATTTCGGTTTTCCCCATACGTTTTGCCAGTAATGCTTGACCTAATACTTGGTTAGTTTTATGAGCGCCACCATGCAGTAAATCTTCACGTTTTAGATATAAACGAGTTCGCGTACCTTCTGTTAAATTACGACAAAGGGTTAATGCTGTTGGCCTGCCTGCATAATTTTTTAATAAATCTTGGAATTCTTGCTGAAATGACGGATCGTTTTGTGCATCAATAAAAGCTTGTTCGAGTTGATCCAATGCAGGAATTAAGATTTCAGGTACATATTGGCCACCAAATTCGCCAAAGTAGGGGTTAAGTTTTCTCATTGTGATGTCATCCTGTTTAAAATTTTATTTTTATGAAATTTAGTTTCGCTGTAATTGTGCAAACACTTGATCTAGACGTTGTGCATCTTTTATGCCAGGAGCCGATTCTACCCCAGAGTTAAAATCAAGCCCGATACAGCCTGTTTTAACTGCATCTAAACAGTTTTCACTATTAAGACCGCCTGCAAGTAATGCTTTTTCACGTATTGAGTTTGGAATTTTTTGCCAATTAAACGTTATTCCTGTACCGCCTGTGCCATTATCAAGTACATATTTATTAACGTGTGAAACGGGAGAGATATCATTGTGGATTGCCATATTTATTGCTTGCCAAATCTCACAGTTAGGTTGAATTTTTTGTCTAAGTTGCTCAATAAACTGAGCATCTTCTTGCCCATGTAATTGAATGGCAGATAAATTAAGTTTTTCAGCATAGTCACAAATAAGTGCAATGGGTTGGTTTTGAAAAACACCCACAAACGCTAAGGGGGCTTGTGTTATCAATACTTGTGCTTGTGACAACGTCACTTTTCGCGGGGATTTTTCTGCGAAAATCAATCCTGCATAATAAGCACCAGCTTGATAAACCGCTTTTACATCTTGTGTACGAGTCAACCCGCACACTTTATGCTTTCCCAAAACAAGCGCTCTCACTGCTTGGTCAATATTTTCTTGTGACATTAAGGCACTACCTACCAGAAAACCATTAGCATATTGACTTAACTCTTGGACTTGCTGGTGGGTATGAATACCAGATTCACTGATCACGATTGCATCTTTTGGTAATCCTTGGCTTAGTTGTTGAGTGCGCGCTAAATCAATAGATAGATCACGCAAATCGCGATTATTAATACCAATAACTTTAGCATTAAGCTTAATTGCTCGCTGACGCTCTTCTTCTGTACTGACTTCGGTCAATACACCCATATTTAATTGATGAGCAACCGTCGATAGTGCGCGATATTGCTCATCATCTAAGACAGAGAGCATTAATAAGATGGCATCTGCTTGATAAAAACGTGCTAAATAGATTTGGTATTTATCAATAATAAAATCTTTGCACAAAACTGGCTGATGTACGGCTTGACTGACTTGACGTAAATAATCAAAGCTTCCTTGAAAATATTTTTCATCGGTTAATACCGAAATTGCCGCGGCATAAGGCTGATAAATTTTTGCAATTGTAGAAGGATCAAAATCAGCACGAATTAATCCTTTTGAGGGCGATGCTTTTTTACATTCCAAAATAAAAACAGTATTAGGTTGAGTTAATGCCTGATAAAACGAGCGCGTTGATGGCACTATTTGATGCGAAAATTCTGATAATGGTTGGCTTGCTTTACGTGCAATCAGATATTCTGCTTTATCTTTTACAATGGCGTTTAATACGGTCATGTTTTTATCCTCTAGCTGCTAATGCAGTGACACGATTTATTGCTTTACCGCTATAAATGGCGTGCATGGCAACTTCAGTATTCATTTTTAAATCTTCTTGCCCATGTAAACGCATTAATAAAGCGACATTAGCTGCAACAGATTCGGTATGTGCTCTTTTTCCTTCACCTTGCAGTAAATCTGCCAATAATTGACGGTTAACTTCAGGTGTACCACCTTCCAAATCGGCCATTGAACAAGGACGAAGACCAAAATCGCTGGGTGTGAGTTCGTAACGTGTAATTTCACCATTACGTAATTCAGCGACTTGAGTCGGAGCATGTAACGACACTTCATCCATACCACCACTGTGTACCACTGCGGCACGTTCATAACCCAATACTTTTAGTGTGTCTGCAATAGGCATTAATAACTCAGGACTATAAACACCAATTAATGCTAATGGTGGACGAGCGGGATTAATCAAGGGACCTAGTACGTTAAATAAGGTGCGTGTTTTTAGTTGCTGGCGCACAGGGGCTGCAAAACGAAAACCACTGTGATACTGCGGTGCGAATAAAAAGCAAAGTCCGACTTCATCTAATAATTGACGTGCATCATCTGCACTTCTATCTAATGGAATACCAAAAGCAGCGAGTAAATCGGATGAGCCTGAGCGACTAGATACGCTGCGGTTGCCATGTTTGGCAACTTTAATACCGACTTCTGCCGCTACGAATGCGCTAGCGGTTGATATATTGATGCTGTTTGCGCCATCACCACCAGTACCAACAATATCGCAAAAAGTGTAATCAGGACGAGGAAATGGCAGTGCATTTTCAAGTAATGCTCGCACAGCACCGGCGATTTCTTGTGGATGTTCACCACGCATTTTCATACTAATTAATACAGCGGCTAATTGTGATTCTGTTAATTCACCACGGATAATCGCGCTAAACAGAGTTTGGCTTTCTTCTAATGTTAACTGCTGCGCGCTAAATAATTTGTTGAAGATAGTTTCCATTTTATGCGTCTCCTTTAGGAGTTAATGCCCATGCGATTGTTTGTTCTAAAAGTTGTGCGCCTTTGGTGGTTAAAATTGATTCTGGATGAAACTGAAAACCACAGGTTTTATGTTGACGGTGACGCACCGCCATAACAGTGTTATCGCACCACGCATTGATAATAAGTTGTTCGGGAACGTGTTCTCCAGAAAGCGAATGATAGCGTGCAACAGGTAAAGGGTTGGGTAAATTAACAAACATCTCACTGTTATCATGTTCAGCCAATGTCGCTTTACCGTGTAAGATCTCTCCACATGAAGAAACTTTTCCACCGTAAGCTTCAATGATGGCTTGATGGCCTAAACAGATGCCAACGACAGGTAATGTACCGAGTACACGCTTCAATAGTTCAGGCATACAACCAGCTTGTGAAGGTGCGCCAGGCCCCGGAGATAACAACAAAATAGGGTTATCTAGTTCATGTAATTTCTGTTCAATAAAATCGGCTGTGACGTTATTGCGATAAATGACGACGGTATTACCGAGGCTACGCAGTTGATCGACTAGGTTGTAGGTAAAAGAGTCGATGTTATCGAGAAGTAAGATAGATGCCATTAGCAAGCCTCCTGCATTTGTACTTCTGTGTGAGCTTGCAAAATGGCATTAATTACAGCTTGTGATTTATTGCGGGTTTCTTCCGCTTCCATTTTGGGATCAGAATCGAGCACAATTCCAGCGCCAACTTGAATAGTAGCAATATTATTTTCAACATAAGCAGAGCGAATAACTATGCAAGTATCAAAATCACCAGCGCCAGTAAAATAACCAATGGCTCCACCATAGCTACCACGTTTCGTTTTTTCATAACGAGCAATTAATTGCATAGCACTGACTTTAGGGGCACCTGATAGTGTTCCCATATTCATACATGCTTGGTAGGCATGGAAAATATCTAAATCATCACGTAATTTACCTACCACTCTAGAGACCAAGTGCATCACAAAAGCATAACGATCAACTTTTGTTAGTTCTGCAACATAGCGACTACCAGCTTGGCAAATACGTGCCAAATCATTACGCGCCAAATCAACTAACATTAAATGCTCTGAAAGTTCTTTGGTGTCAGTACGCATTTCTAGCTCAATGCGGCTGTCCAAATCTGCATTAATTGAACCATCGGCATTGCGTCCTCTAGGACGAGTTCCTGCAATAGGGTAAATTTCAATTTGGCGATCACTGGTTTGGTATTTCAGTGCGCTTTCTGGTGATGCACCAAAAACAGTGAATAGAGCATCTTGCATATAAAACAGATACGGGCTTGGGTTTTTCTGTTTCAACACTTGATATGCAGCAAGTGGTGAAGGGCAAGCTACTTGAAAACGACGTGATGGCACGACTTGGAAAATATCACCACGACGAATATAGGTTTTCATCGCTTCAACGATATCGCCATAGCCTTTATCGTCCATATTGGCGTGTATCGCTGAATCCTCTGCTGTTAAAGTGGGGCGAATAGGGTGTTTTAATGGTTGTTTAGCTAGCGAAATTAATTCGGTTTGTCGTAAAGCGAGGCGCAGACATTCTGTTTTATCATCAGTAAATGCAATAGAAACCAACTGGCTATCTTTATTTTGATGATCGATCACGATTAATTGTTCAGCTAAATAAAAGCAATAATCAGGGCAAGAAAAATCACTTTCTAATTCAGGAATAGACTCAAATCCGCAGACTAAATCATACGCAAATAAGCCACCAACAAAGATAAAGTTTGCATCTTTAGTGCCTTTATTAACAAGAAAGAAACGTAACGCATCAAATACGCTAGCTGATTTTAATTTGCTTTCTTCATCAGTCTCTTGTGAAGGCGTTGCAAAAGTAAAAACACACTGTTTGTCGCTCTCTAACGTTAAATTAGCTTTTTCTTTTAGTGCGATTTTTAATGCTGGCAATAACGCTTGCCCATTAACGCTTAATGCATCAATAGTGACTTGATTTTTTACTGCACTGATGCGTAATGCACTATCAACAATTAATAAGCTTTTTAAGTTTGCTTTAGTGTCGATTTGTGCAGATTCTAACAATAATGTGTAGTGTTGATTTTCACATAATGTATTGAAAAGCAAAGCTGGTTCGCTGTGATAAGGCAGTGGCGTTGCCTTGGTATTAAATGGGAATGCAAGTGATGTATTCATTGTTATCGCTCTATATTATTTTCTTTATTTACTGTTTTTAAAGCATAAAAAAACCCGCGTAGGCGGGTTTTAGATATCACTGACGTTAAGCCGGAGATCAAACCGCCCATAAAAGAGTGTTGCGCCACCAAAGAGCGATAAGATGTTGATTGATATTCATAAGATCTCCTTACAGCCAACGACAGATAAATAGAAAGTGAACTAGCTCGTGTTGCGTACTAGTAAACTGGATTGCGTTAGGTTCGTCAAGTACTTTATGGCATACTCTTTAAAAATTATTATCTTGCTAAGGTGAAAAGGGAGACGTGATGACAGAAGGGCTATCTGATTTAAGAGTGATTTATGATTTACACAGCCACACTACCGCGTCAGATGGCGAGCTTTCACCAGAAGAACTGGTTGATAGAGCGATAGAGCGTCAAATTAATGTTTTAGCGATCACGGATCACGATACAACAGCGGCCATTGCACCTGCTAACCATTATATTACAGAAAAAAATCTGCCTCTTACTCTGATATCAGGTGTCGAAATATCGACTTTGTGGGAGAATATAGAAATCCATATTGTTGGATTAAATATGGATATCGACCATAACGCAATGAAATCGCTCCTTTCATCACAAAGCCAATGTCGTGAAACACGTGCGATAATGATAGGTGAGCGATTAGAAAAAGCAGGTATTGCCAATGCTTTTGAAGGTGCTAAAGCGTTAGCACATGGTGGGCAAGTAACAAGAGGGCATTTTGCCCGCTTTTTAGTGAATGACGGACATGTTGCCTCAGTTAATAAAGTATTTAAACGTTATTTAGCGAAAGGAAAAACAGGCTATGTGCCCCCGCAATGGTGCTCAATCGGTGACGCTGTCACAGCAATTCATGCTGCTGGTGGTGTTGCAGTGTTAGCACATCCGGGCCGATATGGTCTATCTTCTAAATGGTTAAAACGATTAACACTTTATTTTAAACAACAAGGTGGTGATGCAATCGAAGTGGCACAATGCCAACAACCACCACAAGAACGGGAACAACACGCAGCATTAGCTCAATCTTATGAGTTAAAAGCTTCGTTAGGTTCTGATTTTCATCGTCCTTGCTCGTGGATAGAGTTGGGGCGTAATTTATGGTTACCCGGTGGCGTTGAACCAGTTTGGTCGCTATGGCAGGAGTAACATTAGATATTCGTTGAGGGATGTATGAGCCAACTTTTTTATATTCACCCTGATAATCCGCAGGCTCGTTTAATTGAACAAAGTGCTGATATTTTACGCAAAGGCGGAGTGGTGATTTATCCAACAGATTCTGGCTATGCTATTGGCTGTTGCTTAGAAAATAAAGATGCAATGACGCGGATTTGTCGTATTCGTCAATTAGATAAAAACCATAATTTCACACTGATGTGTCGCGATCTATCAGAAATCGCTAATTACGCTTATGTTGATAACGTGGTATTTCGATTAATAAAAAATAACACTCCAGGTAATTACACCTTTATCTTAAAAGCGACTAAAGATGTACCAAAACGTTTGATGAATGATAAACGTAAAACGATTGGCTTACGTGTTCCTTCTAACCCTATTGCATTAGCATTGTTAGAAAATATTGGTGAGCCATTGATGTCAACTAGCCTGATTTTACCAGGTAATGATTTTGCAGAGTCTGATCCTGAAGAAATCAACGATTTATTAAGCAAACAAGTGGATTTAGTGATCCATGGTGGCTATTTAGGTCAAAAGCCTACAACAGTCATTGATTTAACAGAAGATAGCCCTGTGATAATCCGAGAAGGCACTGGAGATATTACTCCATTTCAGTAAATGATTTGGCCGATTAAACTAAATATCGATCCGATAGACGCATAGTAAAGAAATTTATCGTGAGATAAAGAGATAAAAGGTGAAGGGATTTACCGCTTGTGTTAAATTTATACATTGCGATAAAAATCACGGTGCTTGTTTTTAAAATCGGTTATGTCAATGCGCGTTTTCGTTGATACGCTACTATACATAACAAAAAAGAAGTAAAACCGTCATGCTATTTTATCGAGACTATTTATCACAATGTTGATGTGAAAAGCATCAACATTGTTCACTATTGAATCAATAAACCTGTGTTTATGAGTGAATTTAATAAACATGGGTTATTTTTTACTTAATTGATTTTTTAAAAATTAATTCTATTTTTATGACGCCTGTGAAGGCGACACATGAGGTTGTTTCATGAGCGATAAATCGCAACGTACTGAAAAATTACAAAAAATTCTGGCTCGTTCTGGCCACGGCTCCCGTCGTGAGATTGAAGGTTACCTTCAAGAAGGACGCATCAGCATTGATGGTACAAAAGCAAAATTAGGTGATCGTATTGATGTCACCACAACAGCAAAAATCCGCTTAGATGGTCGTATTTTAAATATTCGCGAAGCCCAAAAAGATGTTTGTCGAGTGTTAGCGTATTACAAACCTGAAGGTGAACTGTGCACTCGTAGTGATCCACAAGGCCGTCCTACCGTTTTCCAACGTCTTCCTCGTCTTAACAGTGCTCGCTGGATCGCTGTTGGTCGTCTTGATGTGAATACCAGTGGATTATTGTTATTTACAACAGATGGTGAATTAGCTAACCGTTTAATGCACCCAAGCCGTGAGGTTGAACGTGAATATGCAGTTCGTGTTTTCGGTGAAATTGATGACGCTAAAATTCGTCAATTAACTCGTGGTGTGCAACTAGAAGATGGCCCAGCGTCATTTCGCTCTGTTTCTTATCGTGGTGGTGAAGGGATTAACCAATGGTACAACGTTTCACTGACAGAAGGCCGTAACCGCGAAGTTCGCCGTATGTGGGAAGCTGTTGGTGTTCAAGTAAGTCGTCTTATTCGTGTTCGCTATGGTGATATTGATTTACCTAAAGGCTTACCACGCGGTGGTTGGGTAGAACTTGGATTAGAGCAGATTAACTACTTGCGTCAACTGGTTGAATTAAATGATGAGACAGTAACAAAAGTGGCGGTAGAAAAAGACCAACGTCGAATTAAAGCAAATCAAATTCGTCGTGCGGTTAAGCGTCATACTAAAATATCAGCTCGTACCTCTACGTCACCTGCAAAAAGAGCGTCAAGTCGTCGTCAGTCAGCTGGAAATAATAAGTAGTTTTCGAATAATTATTTATTAATTTAAATTAAAATATCATTTTTCATTAAGAGGCAACCAATAAACATTGGGAGCCTCTTTTTTGATGGCTTTATTTTTATTATAAATATATCTATGATAGTTATATTGTTTCCACGATATAATTTGATATTTAACGATAAGGTATTCAAAATAATATGTATCGTTATTTTTATTTGATAGCAGTATTATATATAACCTCTTTAGTCACGGGGTGTGATTATCCTGCAATAAGAGAAAAGCAAAATGGTGTTTTCTACATCAGTAATAACCAATTAGAACTTTTAGAGTTTAAAATTGATAATATTAAATTTGTGATGGGAAAAGGTGAAGTAAAAAAAATCAAACTAAATAATGGTGAACATGTACTTGTTGATGGGCAAGGTAAACAAAGTATATTTATGGTTTATCCGGGAAATCGGGGTGGCATAATTAATCCTAATAGGGATATATATTATAGTTTTACAGCATTATTTAAACAAGAATATACTCCATCTGAAGAGATGCACATAGAGGAGCGTACTGTATGGGTAAATGGTATACTTTTAAGAGGTGCGATAAATAGCTCAGATTCTCTCTTTATTGATAATAATATATTTAATTGTGATATTCCAATCGATGAATCATTACCTACTTATTTATCTGATTGGGAAGGTAATGAAAAAGTAAATGTGTTGACCAAATGTTTTACAAAAAATGATTTCCATCAATATATTATTAAGTTTCCCTATGGTATTAAATTTTATTCAGAGCGTGATTTATTAACTCAATATAAAGCAGAAAACCAATTTAATTGGATCGATGAAAATAATACACGAACAGATAGTTTATCTCCGTTAGAAGCTAACTTTAGTTTCAGTGATGAAAACTTAATGAAAGAGGCAATAAGTATTCACGAAATAGTTAAAAAATATTTAACATCGAGAAACTCTACTGAAAGAATATTATTTTATGATGAGTATCATAAACATATTATGAAGATGGCAATACTCTATGATCAACAAATAAGAAGACATATTTTTGTTGATAGAGAGATGTATTTAGATTTTATTAAAAAAAATGGACGCATATTTGGTGCGGGTATTTTAGGAGAGCCCATTCTTATGTAATGTTTAGATTGCGCTTGTTACTCAGTCGTTACCAATCTATGCCTTGTTGTGCTTTTATCCCACTATCGAAAGCATGTTTGACAGGACGCATTTCTGTCACCGTATCAGCTAACTCAATTAATTTTCTATGGCAGCCTCTTCCTGTAATAATAACGTTTTGGTGCGCAGGGCGAGAGCTAATCGCTGAAATAACCTCATCTAATGATAAATAATTAAAGCTAATCATATAGGTAATTTCATCAAGGATAACTAAATCATACTCTGGGTTGTTAAGCAGTTTGAGTGCATATTGCCATGTATTTAAGCAAGCAGTTGTATCAGTACTTTTATCTTGAGTTTCCCAAGTAAAGCCTGTCTCCATGACATAAAAAGGCACACCAAATTGTTCTAATAAATTACGTTCACCGTTCTCCCATGTTCCTTTAATAAATTGCACAACACCGACTTTTTTTTGATGACCAACAGCACGTGTCGCAGTGCCCATCGCTGCCGTCGTTTTACCTTTACCATTACCTGTAAATATCATCAAAATACCTTGTTCTCGTTGAGCTTGCTCAATTCGGGTATCTACTTTCTCTTTTAAACGTTGTTGGCGTTTTTGGTGTTGTGCATCATTCATTTTTGACCTCGAGTTTATGTTATTCAGCAGGGCCAGCTTTACGGCCTGGTTGGGCATCTAAAGATTGTCCTTTTACATCAATGCTGTCATCACTCATCAAGTAGAGATACAACGGCATTAAGTCTTTAGGTGTTTTTAGCTTTTGTGCATTTTCATCAGGAAACGCACTGGCTCTCATTGCGGTACGAGTGCCACCAGGATTAATGCAGTTAATTCGTAAGGTGCTATCGTTATATTCTTCATTGAGTACCTGCATAAAGCCTTCTGTTGCGAATTTGGAAACAGAATAAGCGCCCCAACCGTAACGACCTTGGCGTCCAACGCTGGATGTGGTGAGAATAAGACTTGCATGAGGGGCTTTTAGCATTAAAGGTAACAGTGCTTTAGTCAGCATGAATGTCGCGTTGACGTTAACTTGCATAACATCATGCCAAAGGTTACTTGGTTGATTAATGATTGGTTCAACAACACCTAGCAGACCTGCATTTTGTAGCACACCATCAAGGTGAGGAAAGCGTTTAACAAGTGTATCAGCAAATTGCTGAAAATCATTTTCAGTTGCTGTAAGTAAATCAAGGGGATACAACATAGGTTGTTGTCCTCCTGATGTAATGATTTCTTCTTGAACATCTTCAAGTTTTGATAAAGTACGGCCTAATAAGATAAGTGTTGCGCCATATTGCGCATAAGTTAGTGCGGCTTCTTTTCCTATGCCATCACCAGCACCAGTTACTAGAATAATTTTATCTTTTAGCACGCTATGATCCGGTTGATATTGCAACATATTGATGTCCTGTCTAGTAAAAAGTAAATAAAGTGTAACGTCTTATTTGTCTAGCGACCAGTTTAGTCTAGTTTTTTGTTTACAATTTATGGCTATTTTCTTTATGGTATTGCCCATAATTATGCCTTTGTGACTAGCGCTAAAGCAGAATTTCGTTAAACTAGGCATATTGGTTTTAGTCAGTGTTATTAACCTTAAAAAGAGGTCTTTGTGGAGTATATTTTACAATATGGACTGTTTTTAGCAGAGATCGCCACGGTTGTCGTGGCTATTATCGCTATTGTGTTGTTTTTTATCGTTATTGGAAATAAGAAGCAAAATCGAAAAGGCACGTTAAAAGTGACAGATCTTGCTGAAGCTTATGAAGAAAAACAGCGAGTAATGCAACAAGCGAGAATGGATGATGCTGAATTAAAGGTCTGGTACAAAGCGTTTAAAAAACAGCAGAAAAAAGAAAATAAACAAAGTAAAAACAATGCGAAAGAAGGTAAGAAAGGCGTTGTAAAACCTTGTTTATATGTTCTTGATTTCAATGGTAGTATGGATGCGCATGAAGTAGGTGCATTACGTGAAGAGATCAGTGCCATTCTTTCTGTTGCCCAAACCGGTGATGAAGTTTTACTCCGTTTAGAAAGCCCTGGTGGCATGGTTCATGGATATGGGCTAGCTGCTGCGCAATTAACACGTTTAAAAGAAAAAGGCATTAAACTTACTGCGGTTGTCGATAAAGTCGCCGCAAGTGGTGGATATATGATGGCCTGTGTGGCTGATAAAATCGTCGCAGCACCTTTTGCGATTATTGGCTCAATTGGTGTCGTTGCTCAAATCCCTAACATTCACCGATTGCTTAAGAAAAATGATATTGATGTTGAGTTACATACTGCTGGTGAATATAAACGTACATTAACTTTGTTGGGTGAAAACACAGAAGAAGGTCGTGAGAAATTTAAACAAGATTTAAATGAAACACACTTGTTATTTAAATCTTTTGTACATAAATACCGCCCTCAACTTGATATTGATAGTGTCGCTACGGGAGAATATTGGTACGGCACAGAAGCATTGAATAAAGGCTTAATTGATGAAGTTGGTGTGAGTGATGACTGGTTAATTAATCACATTAACGACTATGAAGTCTTTTCTGTTCAATATGTTCTTAAAAAGAAAATGGTTGAACGTGTTACGGGTGGTGCAATGGAAAGCGTTGATAAATTGATGATGCGCTGGGTTCAAAGAAGTAAAAAACCATTGCTATAACCCAAACGAGTACACAAGATTAAGCTTTATTTAGCGATACCGAGAATTTAAAACCTAAAGCTTGGTATCGCTGTTATTTTCCCTTCTTGTTTATCAACACTTCTTGAATTTTTCAAACCGCTATTTTGATGTCTTATTGGCAAATCGTATTGCAATAAAGCAAAAAAAAGCCAGTGAAGTATTCACTGGCAATCAAAGAAATAATTGATATTGCTTAACAACAACAGGGTAAATATTTCCTCTTTCTAGGAAGTGCCAATATAGCGGTAAAAACAAAATAAAAATAATTGATATTACTGATTGTATTAATAGGTAGGTATAATCATAAACATCAGAAAACAATAAATCGCCTTCATTTTTTTGCATTTTTATTCTTTATCTATGATTTTTTATGCCAGTTATTTTTTGAAAAAGCAATAACTGGCAAGTAACGTCTCTTTCTCGATAGTGAGATTAAGTGTGAAATAATCCTAACGGCGATTATTCTAAATGATACTTATCTGATAACACATGTGCTAAATGCTTAAACATATTAAAAGCCGCAGTGCTTTTTGCTGTAGGTAAACCTTGCTCATCTAAAAAAAATTCGCCTTTAAATACGAGGACATTACCTTTTTGTTCAACAGAATCTGCATGCATACCTTGTAAATAATCTTCATGTTCACATATGATTTTATTCGCTTTTTCAAGTAGCATCTCTGTTGTAATCGGTGTAGTTTGTGTTGACATAATTTGTGCTCCTTAGAAAAATAATTTGTTGCGCCTCACTTTTTATCAGGTAGAGTGTGGCATTTTTAAAAGCTTAGCTACGCTATATGTAGCAAATATAATTTGCCCGTTGCCCGATCAAAGCAGTGAGGTGATTAAAATACCTCAAAAAAAGTAATGAGTTTTGAGCTCAAACAAAAGCTTTGAATAAAAACAGGTTGATATATTGCAAAACTAACGCAATATAAAAAAGAGATTTTAAACATTTTTTTAGTTGAGGGTATTAAACAATACCGTCATAACAAAGTTTAATTAGGTAAAGGTAATTATGGGTAAAGCTCTTGTAATCGTGGAGTCCCCGGCAAAAGCCAAAACGATCAATAAATATCTTGGCAATGACTACGTAGTTAAATCTAGCGTGGGTCACATTCGTGATTTGCCCAAGAGTGGTTCTGGCAGCCAGAAGAGCGAAAACTCATCCGCCACGAAAGGCGTGAAAAAAGTTAAAAAGGATGAGAAATCAGCCTTAGTCAGCCGTATGGGAATAGACCCCTATAATGGATGGAATGCGAACTATCAAATTCTACCCGGCAAAGAAAAGGTTGTGGCTGAACTAAAAGCATTGGCTGATAAAGCTGATCATGTCTATCTCGCAACGGACCTTGACCGCGAAGGAGAAGCTATCGCGTGGCATTTGCGCGAAGTTATCGGCGGTGATGATGAAAGATTTAGTCGAGTGGTTTTTAACGAAATCACGAAAAATGCTATTACACAAGCTTTCCAAACTCCAGGTGAGTTAAATATAGACCGCGTTAACGCGCAACAAGCACGTCGTTTTATGGATCGTGTTGTGGGCTATATGGTTTCACCTTTACTTTGGAAAAAAGTCGCTCGTGGATTATCTGCGGGTCGAGTGCAATCTGTCGCTGTTCGTCTATTGGTTGAACGTGAGCGTGAAATTAAAGCCTTTGTTCCTGAAGAATATTGGCAGTTACACGCATCATTATTAACACCTGATGAACAACCATTGCGTATGGAAGTCACGCATTATAATGACAAAGCTTTCAATCCTGTTTCATCTGATGAAACACAGGTTGCGGTTAATGCATTAAAAAATGCAACCTTCACAGTAAAAGATCGTGAAGATAGACCAACATCAAGCAAACCAAGCGCACCACTTATCACATCAACTTTACAACAAGCGGCAAGTACGCGTTTAAGTTTTGGTGTGAAAAAGACAATGATGCTAGCTCAACGCCTTTATGAAGCTGGTTATATTACCTATATGCGTACTGACTCGACTAACTTAAGTCAGGATGCAATTCAAATGGCGCGTGATTATATCAGTGAGCAATTTGGTGCTAAGTATTTGCCGAAAGAGCCAAATGTTTATTCGAGCAAAGAAAATTCGCAAGAAGCGCATGAAGCTATTCGTCCTTCGGATATCAACGTTATCGCAGAATCTTTAAAAGATATGGATAACGATGCCAAACGATTATATCAACTAATTTGGAATCAATTTGTGGCGTGTCAAATGACACCAGCAAAATATGATTCAACGACATTAACAGTCGAATCAGGTGATTATAAATTACGTGCTAAAGGTCGTACTCTACGTTTTGCAGGTTGGACGAAAGTGATGCCAGCAATGCGTAATAAAGATGAAGATAAGACGTTGCCGGCTGTTGATGTTGGCGCAAAACTTGCTTTAGTTGAATTAGAACCAACTCAACACTTTACTAAGCCACCAGCACGTTTTAGTGAAGCTACGTTAGTTAAAGAATTAGAAAAACGCGGTATTGGTCGTCCTTCAACTTATGCGTCTATTATTTCCACTATTCAAGATCGTGGTTATGTAAAAGTTGAAAATCGCCGTTTTTATGCAGAAAAAATGGGTGAAATTGTTACTGATCGCTTAGAAGAGAATTTTAGCGATTTAATGAATTACGATTTCACTGCGCAAATGGAAGATCACCTCGACCATGTTGCGAATAATGAAGAAAATTGGAAAGCGGTATTAGATGCGTTTTTCTCAGATTTTAGTCAGCAACTCGAAGTAGCTGAAAAAGATCCTGAAGAAGGCGGAATGCGACCAAACCCAATGGTTATTACCTCAATTGAATGTCCGACATGTTCTCGTCATATGGGAATTAGAACGGCAACAACGGGGGTGTTCTTAGGTTGCTCAGGTTACGCATTGCCACCAAAAGAACGTTGTAAACAGACTATTAACCTTATCCCTGAAGATGAATTATTGAATATTCTTGAAGGGGAAGATGCAGAAACTAACGCATTACGTGCACGTCGTCGTTGTCCGAAATGTGGTACTGCAATGGACAGCTATCTGATTGACACGCATCGTAAATTACATGTTTGTGGTAATAATCCGGCATGTGATGGTTATGAAGTCGAAGAGGGTGAATTCCGCTTAAAAGGTTACGAAGGGCCTGTCATAGAGTGTGATAAATGTGGCTCTGAAATGCATCTGAAAATGGGGCGTTTTGGTAAATACATGGGTTGCACCAATGATGAATGTAAAAATACCCGTAAGATCTTAAAAAGTGGTGAAATTGCGCCACCGAAGGAAGATCCTGTACCGCTTCCTGAGTTGCCGTGTGAAAAATCTGATGCGTATTTTGTCTTACGTGATGGTGCTGCGGGTGTATTCTTAGCCGCAAATACCTTCCCTAAATCAAGAGAAACGCGCGCACCAAAAGTAGAAGAATTGGTTCGCTTTAAAGACAGATTAGCAGAGAAAATGCGTTATTTAGCTGAAGCGCCTGTGGCTGATCCAGAAGGAAATCCAACTATTGTGCGGTTTAGTCGTAAAACTAAACAACAATATGTTTCTTCTGAAAAAGATGGCAAAGCAACGGGTTGGTCTGCGTTTTATATCGATGGTAAATGGGTTGAAAAAACCAAATAACATTGGCATCACTCGATAAATAAAAAAGCGACTAATGAGAGTTAGTCGCTTTTTTGCATGAAGAAGATATGCTAATTAATGTACATTGAAACAGTATAAGTGGTTAATTTCTATTTGTCTGATATTTTACTTTGCTAATAATAAGACGGAGATACTATGAAACTGATGCCTTTGTTACTCTCTGGTTTACTCTTCACCTCAGTGGCGAGTGCAGCCACGTTAGATGTCACATTGAAAGAAGCGCTTCCTACAGGTGCAGGTAATGATATTGGTGTTGTTACCATCACAGAAACCGATTATGGGCTGTTATTTACGCCAAAATTGACAGGATTAACCCCCGGTGTGCATGGTTTTCATATTCATGCTAATGGTTCTTGTGAGCCAGATATGAAAGAGGGTAAACCTGTTCCTGCTTTAAAAGCGGGTGGTCATTTAGATCCTGAAAAAACGGGTGTTCATTTGGGGCCTTATAATAAAGAAGGGCACTTAGGTGATTTACCTGGATTGGTTGTTAATGATAAAGGTGTTGCTGATTACGCAGTATTAGCGCCAAAATTAACTAAACTTGAGCAAGTGAAAGATAAAGCCTTAATGGTGCATGTTGGTGGTGATAACTATTCAGATAATCCAGAAGCGCTTGGCGGTGGTGGTGCAAGAATGGCATGCGGTGTAATTAAATAATTTAAAGCCATTATTGTTCTGGAATAAAAGCTGACATTTAGTCAGCTTTTTTTATGCTTATTTATAGCTTATAACCATTCGATATAACAAAACCTAAATAACCCTATTAATTACGTTAGACCGAAATGAAATAAGTGATATAGTGGTTATATATTACATCTTTATTATTCTTTTTAGTTATATGAATATAAATAGAATAACGGAATAATAAGTCTTTTGTTGAAGGGATAGCCTCTCTATGAAATTACAACAGTTGCGTTATATCGTTGAAGTGGTGAATAACGATTTAAATGTATCAACCACGGCAGAGCGTTTGTATACATCTCAACCGGGGATAAGTAAGCAGATCCGCATGTTAGAAGATGAATTAGGTATACAAATATTTTCTCGTAGTGGTAAACATTTAACGCATGTGACACCCGCAGGTGAAGAGATTGTTAGGCTGTCTAGAGAAATCTTGTCAAAAACAGAAGCCATCCGCTCTGCCGCAGGGGAACATACTTATCCAGATAGAGGCTCACTGTCTATTGCAACAACACATACTCAAGCTCGTTATGTATTGCCACCTGTGATAAAAGGCTTTATTGAGCGTTATCCTGATGTTTCATTACATATGAATCAAGGTTCACCAACACAAATAGCTGAAGATGTTTGCAGAGGTAAAAGTGATTTCGCTATTGCGACAGAGTCACTGCATCTTTATAACGATTTAGTAATGCTACCTTGTTATCGATGGAATCGTATTGTGGTGGTTCCTAAAGATCATCCTTTAGCACAAAAAAGAGAAGTCACACTGAAAGAGCTTGCTGGTTACGACATCGTGACTTATACCCAAGGTTTTACAGGGCGTTCTGATCTTGATGATGCTTTTGGCCAAGTAGGTTTAAAACCTAAAATTGTTTTCACTGCAACAGATGCTGATGTCATTAAAACGTATGTAAGATTGCATTTAGGTATTGGTGTAATTGCTAGTATGGCGTTTGATCCTGTGCTAGACAGTGATTTAGTGGCGATTGATATGCGCGATAAGTTTAGCTACAGCACAACGAAAATTGCGTTCCGTCGCAGTGGTTTCTTACGTGGTTATATGTATGATTTTATGTGGCGTTTTGCCCCACATCTAACTCGTAATTTAATTGAACAAGCAGTTACATTGCGAACACATGAAGAAATTGAAGAGCTATTTAAAGATATTGAATTGCCATTAGTTTAATACTGAAAGGCGGGTAATTCCCGCCTTCAAGCGTAATCATCAATCTTAACCCCGCATAACTTATTTCAAATAAAAATCCCCACTAAAAAAAGCGTCTGATTTTGTAATTCTTAGTTGACGATACTTATTTAAAAAATCATAAAACTGTTGATTAATTTTCGGATCATCCAGCGCATTAGCATCAAAGATAGAGGTGATCGTGCTGTACTCTAAAGACACAGTAAATTTACGTCCAATACAACTGGCAAGGAGCATTTTTGCTGATTGATATGAAAAACGTAAGCTCAGGATTTTTAACTTAGGTACAAAAATAAGGTGGTTGTTATGATTAAGGATCTCGGTCACTCCTGCAACGGTTATTGTTTGATAACTATCTAATGATTGTCGTAATCCAATTTCTATTTTTTGGCCTTGAGTACGTAAAAAATCAATAAACTCACTTAAAGCAGGTGAGGTGGCATTAATCGCTGTACCGAGTAATAACTGAATAAAAGCTTGAGCAACCGAAAGATCAAATGTCTGTTTGTGGAGATTTTTTGTTTCCACCTTATTTTGTCCTAAAAGAGGAAGATGATTCAGCGTCTCTAACCAATGTTCAGGGCGATAATAGGCTTCGTTGTCTTCCTTTTTTAATGCGGCAAGATGGTTCGCTATGATAGAAATAAGTCCAATTTGAATATTTTTAAGTTTTAACATTTTTTCTATTTCAAATTCTTCAAACAATTTTGGTGAGGCGATAATAAATTGTACCAAGCCTTCAGTATCTTTTAGATTTTGAGAATGTAATGGGTTTATCGATAAAGTTTGCGGAAAAGGAGGCGTGATAGGTTCAGCAAAGTAATGATCGGCACTCATTATATTCTTTAGTAACTCAGATTGTTTATTATTCATAAATTTCATCCTTTCATAGTTGTTATACCTCCGTTATTAAATCTATTCAGGATTGTGTTTTACACTAGATGATGGGTAATATTAATCTATATTAATCAGCTAGTTAAAAGTGTTAGGTGTGGATTTTTGCTGGCTTTATTCTTCGAGTGTGTCGAAATTGTGACGCGCTCACTGTATTTGGTTAAATGCTCACCACTTAAATGAGCGTACCTCTTAACCATTTCTAATGTTTCCCATCCTCCCATTTCTTTTAATACCATTAATGGTGTACCGCTTTGAACGTGCCAACTAGCCCATGTGTGTCGCAGGTCGTGAAATCTAAAATCTGTTAGCTTGGTTAATTTCACCGCCCGTTCAAAATCTTCCAATCCAATAGTTCGTTTCCTTTTCCCGGTTCTTGTAAATACATATTCAAAGTCTTTTGGAATATTGCGTAAAATATTTACAGCATCTTCATTTAAGGGAAGAGGGCGACCTCGGTTAGATTTTGAGTTTTCAGGTGTTACTATTGCAACCCCTCTATCTAAGTCAACATTGCTCCAAGTTAGGGATAGCAACTCACCTCGTCTTGCCCCAGTTAATAATGCCAAGCTAACTAAGTCTTTCATCCACTTTAGCCTTAGATTATCAATGAGCTCAATTGCCACTTCCTTTTCGATCCATCTAACCCTGACAACTGGTTCTCTAAACGATGGAACATGCGGTTTTTCTTTTATCCATCCGCTTTTGTGAGCTAATGAAAATGCCCTCATAATAAATGAACGATACCTGTTTTTGGATGCGTTAGAGAGTTTTCTCTTTGTTTTCGTGCTATACACAGGCAGTGAGTTCGTGATCTCATCACTGGTAATAGTGGATAGTTTTCTTCCCTTGAAAATAGCTAGGAAATACCTTGCATTAGTTTGTGCATTTGCAAAACTTCGATGACTCTCAGCGTTTCTTAGCGCCAAAATCATCATCTCATCGAATGTTCGTTCTGGCGATTTATCTAGTTTATCTATCTGCCATAGGTCGTATTTTAATTTATCGTGATACTCCTGAGCCTTTACCTTGTTCGTGGTGCCAGTAGATCTCCTAATTCTTTCTCCACTTGGAGATGTGACATCAATCCAGTATGTGTTACCTCTTTTGTAGATCGGCATTTTAAATTTCTCCTGCCACCGACCACAGCCAGCCGGTAAACATTATTGTCATTAAACTGCGCCTGTTCAAACTTTTTCAGGCTATCCTTGTTAGCTCGCCATGAACCACCTACCTTAAACATGTAATATTTTGGTGGGTTTTTATAGATAGTCGATGGGGAGAGTTTTAGCTTCCCTGCAAACTCTTTCAATGTCATGCAGTCATCTTCCATTCTTCTCTTCCTTTTGCAGATTTCTGATGTATTGGCACATAACATCTTTGGTGTTGTACTTTGTGTGATTTAGAGGCTTAAACTTTGGTGTGTATTTATCGAGGATCTGAGTGGTTAGTTTGTCGTTGGGTATTCCATGGCTTCTGAGTTCGATTAAGCACTCCTTTGCTATTTGTCGCCGCGCGTTTTCCATTGCCTGTGCATTCATAGCCTCCGCCTTTTATTTCTCATTATTACTCTGAGAGAATTAGGGCAATTTTCTATTTCAACGTTATAAATTGTATTTTTAATTTTAACTCTATGATTTATTCGAAAGCCCTTCTTGCTTTTATCGTGGATATTTAAAGCCGCGTTTATTGCCATCCTTTCTATATCACTAACATCACCATGAATTCTGATTTCCATAATTCACCTATATTAATTGAATACTTTCTTCCGCCTGATCGCCATATACATCCCAATCACCGTATTTCTCACGAGCGAATAATTCTATCCGTGGAACATCTCCATATAACTCCTCTAAACGATGATGTACCTCTTTGGGCTTTTCGCTGTGCTCGCCTAGGCATGAGTAAATAATTTGTCGAACACTGGCAGACTTTCTCTCTAATCCATTACCACGAGTGGCTATTAAACACATTTCGATATTTTGACGGGTATAATTACCGCAATTAATTTTCGTCTCATTGTTTAATGTTTCCATAAAGTCAAAGAAATCTTCTGGCGGTTTTTTATTTATTCTATCTCCTGCATTTTTATTTAATTTCACCCACGCGAACCCGAACATGTTTTTAACTTTAAAATCCCATGCTTCGGCTAATTTAATTGCTTCGAGTGCAAAGTTTCCGGTGTACCACATAAACAGTACGGCATTTTTAGAGGAGTGTTTTTCTATTGGTAATCGGGAGAGAGAATATAAGTCGGTGGTGTTGTAATGATTATCTGCTGCGCCATTTGAAACTTTGTTATTGTAAGACCAAGGTGGATCGCACAATATCAAGTCATACTTTTTCATTCTCCGCATCCTTCATCATTAAGAAAACTTCCATAGCGGCGCGTAGTGGGTTTTTATTGAGAGCCCTGATATATCCAACATAGTTGCCGTACTCATCTACAAACTCCGCTTTCCATCTATCAGTTATGGTTGGGGCGCGCAATGAAATTTTATTCTCAATAATAATCGGCATTGCGTCTTCTGGATTATGGCAATAGTCAGTTCGATAAAACGAATTAAACATATCTTTGTCTTTTAGTGATTCCTCGCCATATAATTTAATAAAAACATTTTTATTAATCTCGAAATCAGATAGTTCGGTGTATTTATTCACTTTCTAATATCTCCTCTATCATGAGTTTAATATTAACTAAGTCTTGCTTTGTTATTGATATATCCCACGATGGAGATTTTAAATTAAATTTATCCTTTATTGTCGGTTCAATTTCAAAACCTTCTTCCTCGTAGCCCTGTAAGTTCACACTGTATTTATCTTTCATTCCACACCTCTCCACAAATAACCTCAACATCCCCCACTGACATTAAATATTCAGCACGTTTATTGCATTCCGATTGCGTGTATAAATCATCAGATATTGGCACTGCATGATTGTTCATAATTAACAGTAGGACGAATGGCTTCATGTTTACTTTCTCTATATGCACATTTAAATATGTGAGCAATAACATCAACAGTCCAAGCGTTGCCATAGCATTTATATGACTGTGAATTCGAGACGATATTTTCACACCAACCATCGGGGAAAGTCTGCAACCGCGCGCATTCAGTAGGAGTTAATTTGCGATATTGTAGATTGCCTGTTGATACCTTTGGCTCTCTATGCCCACCTTGACACGTTGACAGTGTCGGGGCTTTTCCAGCATCGGAGTAAATGCGTTTTATCTGTTCGTTACCTCTAATGTCAGATGCATTAGCAACATGAATTAATCCGTCTTTGGATTGTTTAATATTTTCTCTTGGTTCACATGGTCTAAATACTATTTGCCGTCTGGATTTATTTAGATATTGATTTAAATTTGTTCCTTTCGAATAATTAGCATCAATACAATATGACTTTTCTCTATCAGTAATACTGTCATCATCAATAATATCTTTCAGCAAAATACCTTTATCTGCTGGCTGGCTAATCTCAAAATTAGCCCAATAATAACGTTGTCTATTTTGTGCTGATAATAACGAGCTATTAATTAGAGTTTTATTTACATAACCTAATGCACGCTCCGTATGCAATGTTATATATTCTTCAAATTCACGTTTCATCTTCACATTTTCGAGCATGAATTTAGCATCTGGATTATTTTCTAATACATGGCCCATTATTTCTAATGTCGTCCAGAATAATTTACCACGTTCATCTTTATCGCCTAATTGCTTACCTGCCAAACTCCACGACTGACATGGAAATCCCGCTGTAACTAAACCTACACTTGACCAATCAATATCCCACTCACGCCAATTATTAACGTCACCTAACTGAATATTATCTGGATAATGAAACTCAGATACTTTATTGGCGAATTTATCTATTTCAGCGATGTAATATTTATCAAATTTAATCCCAGCACGAGACAGCGCCAATCGCCCAGCGGATATACCGTTGAACAAACTTAAATATATCATTTTGATTTCCTATAGATGTGCAGAACCCTGTATTAGCATGAGTAATACATATCCGATTATTTGCATGGTTGTTTAATCTAATTTATATAGCGGGGTTACTTTAAATGGTGAGCCATGAGATTGAAAATGAATATCTATATTTTCAGATGTAACTGCATCAGTAGTGAATTGCATTTTCTCATCATGAAACACAGGGTACATCCAAGCGACAGGCTGTAGATTGTTAATGTGTTCGATATATTCGCAAATTTTTATTAGCGTATTTAAATTAACATATGATCGTTCATGCCCAACGCTTAATACCTTAGCTTTATTTTTTAAATCAATCGCTAACTCCAAGATTTCATCATTCATTTTTTATTTTCACTCCATTGCTGATTAATGCCTGATTAACTAAATCTTCGTCATAACACCAAGTTTCGCAATTTTCATTTGCAATAAATGGCTCTGGTAATTCAACCTCCAAACTCTCGCGTGATGCTTCCCACACCATCCACATGACAGGGATAATACCTTTTACCCAAGGGTAATCACCTTTACTTATAAACTCTTCAAATTGCTGTCTTGATTTGTCCATCATTTCACCTTTTTAATATTTGCAATTGCCAATTCCATTTTATGACGTGCTGATGAATTAGATGAATGAACAATAATTTCAGGCGGTTTAAATCCATTTAAATAAACCTGCTCTTCTATCCACAATAAAACGTCGTAGCCTGTACCGCGCTCATCGTCACCTAAATCATGGTCTAGGCTAATTAACTCGACATCGCCAGTTTCCAGTAATTTAATGGCTTCATCGGGCCAGTAAACACGCACAAACCCCTCTGGCGTTTTACGTTCGTCATCGAGATAGACTTTCATCACTCCACCTTTCTATATCCAGCTTGATAAAGCAGACTGGCAATGTCTGCGCTGTCATTTTTGACCGCATACCCTTCAATTAATCGAATAATTTCTTTAATTTCCTTTTCTGCTATTTCCTTACGCTTTTCATCTGCAATTTCTTTCGCCAAATCAGAACACTCAAAACAAATATTTGCTGCTTTACCTTGGATTAAATTGTCCTTACTACCGCTTCCACCGCAAAAGTTACAAACATTCCTAGGGTCTGGTTCTGGTAATGTGAAATTCATAATTTGATTATGGTGTGTAAAACTATTCATCACTCATTCCTCTTCATTGCATCCTTGCAAATATATCCATGAGCTATTTAAATTTGCGCTCTATTTCTTCCGCTGCTTTATTTTCGTAATAATCAAAAGCGACGCTTTCTATTAAATCATCCTGTTCTCGTTCAGATAATTTATTAAAATCTTCTTCTGATATAGCGACCGTTAAAATAACTTCTTCGTCCGTATCTGAATCTCGCATTGTTAGATTCATGGTTATATCCTTTGGTTAAACGGGTAGGGGCTAGAAGGGTATAGGATCATCCCAATCTTGAGGGGGTTCATTTTGTGGCGCTTGCGGTTGATGTGCTGATTGCTGTGGCTTCTGGCTTCCTGCCTTATTTCCACTGTTACCGCCAAAATCTAATTGGTTAACGATAATTACTGGTGCTGATTTTTTCTCACCACTCTGGCTTGTCCATTCTTCCATGACGAATTCACCAGTAACTGTAACCTTTATTCCCTTGGTTAGATGCGGAGGTAGCTTTTCAGCTTTAGAGCCAAACATCTTACAGATAACCCAAGATACTTTTTCGTGTTCTCCGTAACCTTGTTTCACTGGCAAACTAAAAGATGCAACCGCTTTACCATTTGGTGTCCATCGTTGTTCGCAATCTTTACCTAAGTTTCCACTTGCCGTTATTGTGTTAATTGCCATATGCACTCCATTGATTGCCAAACTGAATGCCTAACTTGTTTAATCCATGATCCATTGCTTCGATAAACTCAGGCACTAATTCGTCGAATTCTTTCATCATTTTTTCGTCACGCTCAACAGGGAAATATGCTATTTCTTTTCCTGCCGGCATTCGTGGGTCAAAATTTGCAAAATGCCAGATATCCTTACCTGTAACCCACATGGAATATTGAACTTGAGCCACATATTCCTTTTTCATTGCATCGATTCCGTTCAATGCTAAGTCAATAAATACGTCCGTGTTGTTCGGGCATTTAAGCTCTAATCCTGAGCCATCACTGCAAATGCCGTCTGGTGAGCAAGCTATCCGTAGTTGATCATCTTTGAATATTATTGGCACTTCCTTTGCCGTTAATCCGGTGTAAAACTCGAATGTCATCCTTGCTTCTAATTCGTAGTTTTTACCCCATTCCAGCGTCCTTGCTGATACCTCCTTGTAAATTCCCGTGCAGACTTCACCAATAAGGGTGTTTAAATATGTTTTCTTTGTGTCTGTCCATTTTGTTCCTGATCTTGGCTTAGAGATAACTTTCCATGCCTCAGAGGCAGTTACTACGCCAAGCCTGATAGACATCCATTCTTCGCTTCCTTGCTCTATCTTGGTTAAATCGATGCCTGTTTTGCTTAGAATGATGTCATTACTAATCATTTTCCTTCTGCCTTTTTCCTTAGCATGTCGATAATGGTATTGGCTTCAAATGCGGTTAATTGCTCTGGATTGGATATTTGATGGTTGAATTTTTTACTAATGAATGTGAAAAAAGCATCACTCCATTCGCCGTTAACTTTAAGCATCAAGTCCGTGATAGCTTTTAGTTGATCCTCGCTTGCTGGCGTTATGTCCTTTGCTTTATTTGCTGGCACATCAAAATCATTACCTTCACCTGCTTCGGTGTTCACATAATCAATGGCTTGATCTAACCTTTCACGACGAGGCCAGTATTTGCTTGCTCTTTTCACAATTGTTTTACGAGCCATCTCATCCCACCATGTTTTCCATGGGCCATTCCTTGATTTGCTCGTAGCCTCAACAGCCTTTATCTCATCCAGCCTCATCTCTTCCGTGAGATAGTCCCCACTTGCTGTTTTCACTGTGCAATAACCACCAATAACACTACCTCTATCACTGAATGCGTTATATTTGTGGGTTGGAGGGGTATCTAGACCATTGGATTCATAAACGTCATTCTCATGTACTAACTTGCATTGACCCCATTCGATAGCTTGAGTGGCTTGAGCTAAGTGCATAAGTCCCATGTAGCTAATATCAAGACACACGAATCCATTACGAGGAACTAAGTACGCCAACTTACTTGCCGGATTTAATGTAATTCCAATGGCAGCCACATTAATAATTGCATTCTGTGCACTTGCAGGATTTTCTATTGCCACTTTTGCTAGACTGTCATTCCGTTGAAACGCTTGGATTGCGAACTGACTTTCCTTGGCCCATGTGATCGTTTGATCTGTCAGTGCGTTACAAAATAATGGTTCCTGTTGTTGCACAAACTCAATAATTGACGTGCTCACAATACCTCCTTATCTATCCCAATCTGAATAGCTGTTCTAATTCCGTCTAAAACCGCATCCAGCGCTTGGGGGCTAATTTCAAATACGGGATTTAATTTCCTTGCTAAATCCATGCACAGTAGTTCTTCTGGTAGGCTATCCATAACCTCATCAACTGATATTTTCTCTTCCTGAGAATTAACAAGCGCTTCTCGTTCCATTTGGCGTTCGTACCAGTCGTTTCTGAGTCCGTATGTATTCGTTAACATAGAGCCTCCTTAGATAAACGCGCGCTCCTTGCGTGTGTTAATTTCATGCTGAATGAGGCTTGTGCGCTCCATAGACACTTTCATTTTCCATTGAAAAACTAAGTCGTCGATTTGCTCATTTGTCATTTCAGACTCTCGTAGTAGAGCGAATATCTGATGTTTTACGTGTTTCTGCTTTGCGTTCATGCCGTACTCCGTATGCTGTTTTTAATGTTTCGTTTGCTTCGCGCCATCCATTCTCATCCGTGAGAAATAGAGCAATTCCAGCTTTACTTTGGGCTACACGTAATTTGTATTTATCAATATTCATGCTTACCTCTGGATGTGCGAAATCTGCGCTAATCTTGCGATAGCGATAGGGTGGTTATCTGGTGTTGGTGCGGTGGGTTATTGCTGACCGATGGCTTTTGCGATTGCTTGTCTGGCTTTTTCTTCTACGTCAATTGCATGACCAAGATAAAAGCCATCTGCTAGTACTTCTACGCCAATATTATTTGCAACTTCAATGTGTTTAGCCATTGATTGCTGTATTGATTGCAAAGCCTCTAATAACTCTGGTGCCGATGCGATTAAACCGGCATCTCCTTCTTTAATTTCAGTGAGAAATGATGCGACAACGTTATGATTATCATCAATCAAAAGAGAGTTTTTAATTACCCCACCCCTTAAATGCCAAGGCGCTGGACTATGCTTAAACTCCATACATCACCCCCTAGCCTTTAACATTGCATCTGCCATTTGATATGCTTCTTTGGCAAACTCATTCATGTAACGCTCATCGAATCCAATGCATCCATAATCAAAATGCGTAATTAATGATTGCATAGCCGCTTTCGCGAAATAATCCCTGATAGTCGCATCACTCGCCATTTCTACGCGAATAGATGCATATTCATATTTCTCTGTCATACTCCCTCCGTTATTAACTAAACACGATGCTATTTGGTTTCGCATTTCACGCCACAGAAAGGGCAGAATGAGAACGTAACAGGGAAATCCTGCTTTGTTAGGCGGGCTTTCGGCGTGCCGTCCTTTTTGATTTCTTGATAACTGGCGTTGTATTCAATGAAATAATTAACTGACATGACGCCGCCAGACATAAATAATCCTGATTGTTTCCAGCCAGAATACTGTAGGCTTGCACCTTCTGGTAGTTTCGCTTTAATGCGACTTTCCATGTCATCGCCTAATTTCGTAAAGCAATCACACATATCTCTATCTCCTATCTATTAATCAACTAGTAAATGCCACCGACTACCAAATCGAACTCACGTTTAGTAATTGCAGGTTGAAGGCAATTAGCAAAAAGAATCTCATTGCTATCTAGAGCCTTAACAAATCGCCAACCTCTAAATAACCGTCCAGTTGCCACTTTATCCATGTATTCAGGAAAGCAACCGATGCTATCCCTGAGAAATTCAAGAGCTTCCATTCTCTCGGCTATTTCATTTTTCATGCGTTCAATTTGATATTCGGTCATATTTACCTCCTATTAATCAACTCACCACAGCCCACTGAATGGACTGGGATTAGTTAACTAATTCTTACTCCGCCGTGCTTTTCAATCAAAGCAATAACAACCTCTTTTGGAACGTATAGATAAACCGTTTCTGTAAAACAATCATCACATTCTGCATAGGCGTTTATTAGTTGGTCAGGTTCAGATGGGAATCCAAGTTCATAGCTGTCATAAAGATCATAAGACGGTAGATCTTCACGAGGTGAACAGTAGTGTCCATAACTTGCTTGAATACTTACATAATATCCATCATTGCAGTGAACCCGCTTACATAGAAACCCATCAGTTCTACTGCTATTCATAAATTCAAATAACGTCATATCTACCCCCTCGCCGTCACCCCGAACTCACTGTTCGGCTGTTTTGTTTTAACTCCTGAAAATACTGCTACATTAGGTAAGCAACAGTTATCTACCGATGGTTTGAATTTAGGTTCAATATTTCTAGTAACTGGTATGTGACTTAGTGACAGTGTTTTTTCTACTGATGTAAGTCTTTTCTCTTGAGGGAATACTGATTCTAATTTCAATTCAATATTCTTTTTTGCAATAGCTTCTGCTTTCCGTCTGGCGTGACGTCTATTTGCAGATGCTCCACGTAAAAACTCAGGCTTGCGTGATTTTTTAACTGTAATAGTTGCCATATATCCTCCAAACAGTTGGCTTTGGTGATTGGTGGTAGGTAATTACTTCCTACTTGCGTGATGGGATTTGAACCCATAACCCCAGCTTTATGGCCTCGCTCTACCGTTGAGCTACACGCATTCACCAATCCCAAAACCTTCTGAGAAGGTTGACGCTTTATCAGCGTCACCGTTCTGATGACTAATACACAGCTCGCCATCATCGTTGTTAAAGAACATCAACGTGCTGTGTTCCGTTGATGGATAGTATATTCACAAATTGTGATTTTAATGTCAACCACAAAATGTGTTTATTTGTTTGTTTTTAAATTAAACTGATGATTTGAAATATAAAATAAATGATAAATAAACACGAAATGTGTTGTTGGTCACATAAGGTTGGAATGCAGATCACTTCTTTGGAGGGGAGAGGGCACAAAAAAGCCCTCGCTGGGAGGGCTGGGGTAGGTTATTTTTTTGGTTTTAAGTTTAAAGGTGTGTCATAAAAATCAATGAAAGGTATATTCACATTTGGGTAGCCAGATATTGCAATTATATTCTCTAGGTATAACTTTATGTATGGGTAAGCTAGACTTGGTGCTTTTATTTTCACTAAATCAGAATCTAATATATCTGGGGTTATCTCTTCATCCGTTGCAAAATCGAACTCATAATATATTGATACTCTTATTATATCTCTAATCGTTAAGGTTACTGGATACTTAATTCTAAAGAGTTTTTTATTTTGCGAGTTTGCAAAAATGTCACTACCAATATTTATATTAACTTGGCTATCTTGCTCTATTTCACCTTTCAATAGCTCAGTAAACTCTAACTTTGTTACCTTTTTTGCAATTATGGTTACATTCATATTAATGATACTCAGCTTTTTCGTTGTATTGATTGCTTTCACTAGATGAATAAAGTACGAACCAGCCACTAGAATCAGTTGTTGTTGGTATTTTCTCTAATAAGTTGGATTTTATATTAAGTGGTTTTAGAGATACCACTGACTCTATTTTAATGCCTTTTTTTCGACATAAAATATCAAATGAGTCTACACTATCAATAGACAATCTAATTAGGCTATCCATTGCAGCTGACTGAATAACATCATCGTTTTCGTATTTTGTAAAAGAGTTAGGCCCTCCACCAAATATAATAGATGCTTGTTGCTGTGTAATACCTAAAATTTTGCGGATTTTTTTTAATTCATCACCAGTTAATAGCCCATCAACTGTTTTATGAAAAGCAGTTACTGATCTTTTGTTAAATTTTGCATCATCTTCACTAGCGATCTCGGAATCACACTCATCACATACGGAGTACTTGGTAGCCAGCATCTTCTTGGTGTTTTTATACTTAAACTCTACAAGTTCAGATTCTGAATGAAGGTGCCCCTCACCACATACTGGGCAAATCTTATTTTTCATACTTACCTCAACTCGATAAATGACAGGAAATCGTTAGCAAGATCGAGCCACTCTTTCCTATGCAGAACTTCACAAAATACTCATCAATAACGTTTTTAAACTGGTATTCTGACCATCTGCTTTTCTTGTATACATATGAATCACATGCAAAAAGATTTCCGTTAGGCTTATCAGTACACCATTCAGAGTCCTTGTATCGACCAAGAGATACAGCCTCCTTAACTAGATTAAGTAGATCATCACAATCAAAAAGAAGGTTTGCTATATCATTTTTACACTTTCTAGTTCTGGGTATTGCTTGGACTGCGGATATAATCTGCTCTTCTGCGTATAGCGGCCCACCAGATATCTTCCTTTGGTCACCATCGATTGGAGGGTCGTTTGTATACTGACTTAAAATCTTTCTATTTACCATTATGGTAACTTTCCTATCTTTCTGTCAATAAGAATACAGTTTATATTGTCAACCACACCCTAAAATGTGTCGTCAGGCCATTGTGACTTGATTACCTTACCTATGATTGTGCAGTTCCCGTTAATAGGGATCAGGTCATAGCGTGGGTTTAATGGCTCTAGATACTCAATCCCACCGTCTCTAATCAATCGTTTGAATGTGAATTCATCATTTAGCAAACGAGCAACACAGAAATCTCCGAACTCTACTTCTTCCTCAGGATCAACCAAAATAAGCATTCCTTCAGGAAAACTTGGCTTACCTCCTGGTGGTGCTGTCATTGATTGACCTTCAACCTCTAACCAGAAAGCGCGCTCACTGGCTTTCTTAGCCGTAGGAATCCACGACACAGCATCTTTCTGAGTGTATGAGTTAAATTCTGTTGAGAAAGCTCCAGCTTGCACCTTCGTGAATAGAGGGTATTCGTAATTTTTGATCACTTGGTCACTTTGACTGCCAAACATTAATTCAGCTGGCGATATACCAAGGGCTTCACTTATAACAATTGCATCATCAGCGCTAATCTTACGCTCTCCAAGCTCATAGTTTCCTATTCTGGACGCAGCAGAGTAGCCACACAATTTAGCTAATTGAGCTTGACTTAGTCCTCTTGATTCACGAATGGATTTTAACCTTTCGCCAATAACTTCATTTACTTTTTTCATGTATACCTTTTAACACAAACCGTGATAAATGTATTTAAACGTTTTGTGATTGACAGTTAATCACATATTGTGTGTAATAGTGGAATAAACAAGGAGGATACACACATGAATAACATCGCAGAACAGCGAAAAAAACTGGGAATTTCTCAAGCTGTTTTAGCTTCATCAATAGGATGGGGTCAGTCACGAATTGCTAACTATGAGTTAAGCATTAGAACTCCTAGCTTAAATGACTGCCGAGCCATTGTTGAAGCATTACAAAAATTAGGGGCAAACTGTTCTTTAGATGACGTTTTCCCTCCAAAAGTAGCTTGATTTCACCACGTTCTTTAACAACCGCAGGGTTCTTGACTGCTACGGAGTCGCTGATAAAGCGACAGATTTACCCACCAAACAAACAATCCGCTCATATGGAATGAGCCACGGATCATTACTGCTGTTCCCAATATGGGAAGTAATCTAAGAAGGAATTTAACAAATGGAACTATCAAACGAACGCAAATTTCGAGAAATCGAATCAAAAATCATGAAAGGGATACTTGTTACTGGCGCTAGAGAAGTAGCGAAAAGAACGGGTATTCACGAATCACAAATATCTCGCTGGCAATCTCAACAATCTAAAACGCAATTAAGCTTCATACAACGTTGTGCAAGGCTTTTAGTTGCTATTGGGTATGAGACACCAGATGACACAGTGATATTGCAAGGTGATGAGGCTAGAGCGTTAATTCAGATGCTTGAGCATGTCAAAGCACCAAAAAGAA
The DNA here is from genome assembly GCF_011045815.1 of Proteus vulgaris. Classification (GTDB taxonomy): domain Bacteria; phylum Pseudomonadota; class Gammaproteobacteria; order Enterobacterales; family Enterobacteriaceae; genus Proteus; species Proteus vulgaris_B. Next base: position 1,842,392 of record NZ_CP047344.1, read on the forward strand.
AAACCTCAACCACGGCGAATGGTGAGGCTTCTCAACAAATGGACTTAACCATTTAACTTAACAAATACACTGTATCAATAACCAGTATTAAAGGGAAGATGATTTTGAGCTTTCCTTTTGCTGATACAGCTAATTAATGGAGTAATTATATATGGATGAAGAGTTTTTAATAATGGAACCAGCCCCTCAGCTCTATTACCCGTATCTAGCAAACGAAGAGATTATAACTAAAGGGAAGTTACCAAGTGACTATTCTGTCGGTGGTTGGATCTATGTAATGAGCAATAAAAGCATGCCAAATATATACAAAATAGGTATGACGACAACCACGCCAGAAAGGAGAGCAAAGGAATTATATTCATCATCAGGCGTGCCGACACCATTTAAGGTTGAGTTGGCGTATTACTCACGCTCACCAAGAGAAGATGAAAGTAGAGTTCATCGAATTTTATCTGAATTTCGAGTGAACGAAGCTAGAGAGTTTTTTGAAACATCACTAGAAAAAATCAAATGGGCATGCAATGAACTAGACCTTGAGTGTCGAGAGCGTGACTTATCTGAAATAGCAGTTATGACAAATGTTATATGCACTGATAAAGCTGAGGAGTTGAATATTGAAGATATTTTTGAGCAGGAAGGAATTTACTACTTTGGCGATAAAAATGCGATAGCAGAAACAATGATAAGAATGGCGGTGCGTCTCATGTTAAAGGCAACTGGATTTTCATTTTATATAAATGATGGAGAAATCAGCCTGATAGAGAGAGCTGATGAACAATATTTCAGAAGCGCTGAGAACAGGCCTCAGCGTGAGATACCAGATTTTATTAAGGAGCTAATAAATGGCCAGAGCAAGAAATATTAAACCAGGCTTTTTTACTAATGATGACCTTGCTGAATGTGATCCATTTGCACGAATCCTATTCGTTGGTTTATGGACTATTGCAGATAGAGAAGGTCGCTTAGAAGATAAGCCACGCAAAATTAAAGCAATGGTTTTGCCATACGATGATGTTGACTGTGAAAAATTACTCGCACAGTTGCACAGTAAAAACTTTATTACCAGATATGCAGTAGATGGAAATGAGTTTATCCAGATTAATAACTGGAAGAAACATCAGAACCCTCACGTAAAAGAAGCGGCTAGTGAAATACCAGAAAAAGTAATGCAACCTACTGAAAACAAAGGAGCACCAGAAAAGCACCATACAAGTACAGTGCAGGAACCAGAAGAGCATACAACAAATCCTGCTGATTCCCTTAACCTGATTCCTGATTCCCTTAACCTGATTCCTGATTCCCTTAACCTGATTCCTAATAACACCCAAGCCGAAAACACGGCTTGCCCTAGTGAGCCAGAAAATCAATCTGCAAGTATTCACCAAATGTCGAGCAAGTACGCATTCGAAGGAGAAGTGATCCGCTTAAACCACAAAGACTTTGCTGAATGGCAATCGTTGTATTCAAACATCGACTTGGTGCATGAGCTAAAACGACTAGATATCGAGTTCAGATCCGCTAAGCCTAAAAACTGGTTTATCACTGCAAGTCAGAAGTTAAATTACCAAAACAAAAACTCTGGTAATTCATGGAAAGCCACACCACCTAAGCGAGCTGTAAACGAGAATTTTGCATCCAAGGACTACGGTAAAACGGATGCGCCAACATGGATGAATTAAATCATGAACCTATCAGACAAAATCGAGCAAATTGAAAGGCAACTTGAAAACCTAAGCAAACCGCCAGCAGAAATACCGAACACCGAAGTAACGATTGTTGAATTAACCTGCCCTAAGCATGGCGCATATCAAGCCAGAACTCGCTCAAGTAAAACCGCGATATCAATTCCATCACGACCAACACCTTGCCCACACTGCCTCATGGAAGAGCTGGAAGCCTTGAAGATAGAGCAACGTGATTATGACATGCGATTCAAGAAGAAACTTACAGAGAAACTCCTTGATGAACTTCATGTTCCAGAGCGCTTTAAATCTTGCACACTGGATAACTACGAGGCTGTGAACAAGGATGCTCAATACAATCTCAATGTCTGCAAAGCCTACGTTAAAAAATGGGAAGATCGCCTAAAAAATGGCGGTGGTTTAGTGATGTGCGGAAAGCCTGGTACGGGTAAAAATCACCTGGCATTAGCAATAGCGAAAAGTGTTGTTGAGGATTATCAAAGTTCTGCGTTGTTCACGACAGCCTTGAGAATTGCAAGAAAATTTAAATCCACTTGGAGTAAGAATTCTACCGAAACAGAGTTCGAGGTTATTCGGATTTACACAAAACCAGATTTGTTAATCATTGATGAAGTTGGTGTGCAATTCGGCACTGAGGCAGAAAAGCTGATCCTGTTTGAAATCATCAACACTCGTTACGAGAAGATGAAGCCAACAATCCTAATTAGCAACCAAACCAGAGAGGAATTAGGCGCATTCATTGGCGAGCGAGTTATTGACAGAATGAATGACGGCGGTGGTTGTACGTTGGCTTTTACATGGGATAGCTATCGAACAAGAAAGCAAGTTGCTTAACACGCAAGAGGATTTTTAGATGAATAAGTCAGACGCAAGGAAGATAGCGCAAACTATCACAAACGAACAACTTAACGATATGTTTGAGAGAGCAAAGACATCTATAACTAACTGGGAAATTAAAAGCAAAGTAAACCCGCAATTCAGCATTGGAGCTACTTGGAATATATTTTATTCCGTTTATAACGCCAATAAATTTCTACATGTGGCAGCTAAAACAAACATGATACGTGAATTTGGTGATTATCTTGACGAAAGCCTGAAACCAGTTAAGAAAAGCAAGCGGGGAATGAGCATTAAAATTCATCACGAGGAGCCTATTTTTACACCAAAAGGAGACATCTAATGCAGGGAACTAATCGATTCAAATGTAGTGAAAAATTGCCTGTTATCGGTGATCCTGTTGTAGCGTTTTTAGACGGAACACCAGTGGTTTTATTTTTAAATCGGGTCAATCTTAATGATGAAATAACGTTATCTCTCCAGTGGGAGGCTACTTATTTACCTAACGAACCCATCCCATTCTTTGATGTTGAATACTGGATGCCTATACCACCAATTCCAGAGGGTGAATGATGATAACAGTAAAAACCAGCGATTTGACAGATGTGGCACTAAATTATGTGGTAGCTCAGATTGATGGATATGAACAAAAATGGCTAATGAAAAACATCAGTGAAATACCAGCATATAGCTGTGATTGGGCATTATGCGGGAAACTGATGGATCAGCATTTAAGATCCATGGGGTGTGTGGTTCATCTAAAGAATAAACCCATTTACAGGGCGTTTGCTAGACGAAAGATTAGTGATGTGGATTTTTGCAATTTGGCATCTGGAAAGGATATCAAGGAAGCGTTCCTGAGGGCGCTTGTAATTGTATCAATCGGTTACGAGGTTCAGATCCCTAAATCATTACAGGAGAGCTAACAGTGAGTGATAAGTTAAAGTGTCGTCGTTGCCGTAAAGTTTCAGAGATGAAGGCGCTTAAGAAAGTACAGAAAAATGACTGTGTTGTTTTAGTGTGTCCTTGCTGTAATTGCAGAAACTTCAACAACGTGTTTCTGGAAAAATGAATAGGAGGTTAACTTGGAAGCAGATTTCCTCTTCCACGAATCAACCAAAACCGCAGCATGGCAACACCTCAAAGAAGTTCTAGCAACAAACAAACCACACCGAATCATTATCAAGCCTTGGAAAAACAAGCGTTCACTATCTCAGAATGCCACTTTTCATATGTGGTGCACAGAGATAAGTAAATACCTATGTAAGAACAACGCCAATTACACGCCAGAAACCGTTAAGGAGATGCTTAAGCATACATTCCTCGGTTATGAGGTGGTCGATATGGTTGACGTTACTACACAGCTTACAGAGCGCGTAAGAACACTTCGGAAAACATCAAAACTTGATACGGGTGAAATGTTCCACTTCATGGAGCAGGTTGAGCGCTGGGCGGTAGGTATAGGTTGTTTCGTGACGATACCTGATAACTCTCAATATATGGAATTAAAAAGGAAACAAAATGAGTAAATACGACAGACCATGTAAAGGCGTAACAATCGATGTGTATGACGTTTTAAAAGCCTTTGAAGTCACTAACCCAGCATTACAGCATTTAATTAAAAAAGCTCTCTGCGCTGGATTGAGGGGACATAAAGACAAAGAACAAGACTTATGTGAAGTGCTGGCATCGGCAAAGCGGGCTATTGAGTTGGAGGCTGGAAGCAATGGCTAAGAGAAATAACGCATTAGAGAACATGAAAAAGTGGATGGAAGTCATTCCTCAATGTTTGCAAACAGAAAGCCAGAAAACCTTTGAAGATGAAGTCGTTAGTCTTGAGTTGGAAATGACTAAAAAGGAGTTTGTGAAAAGAGGTTTTCTACCTCCTGAATTTAAAAGTGAAAGTGAAAAGCGTAGCTGGTTAGAGGCGGTGGTTGAATTGGAACGCATCGATAAAAAATTGAATCGAGCGCAAAAAGAGGTGGAGCGCTTAGAAGAAAGTCGCCGTGAGCACATTAATCGCTACAACTTAAACAGGAGGTGATCATGACTGAAGAACAATACAGGACTTATGCGCGAGTGATAGTGGTTGGTCGTGAATTTATCTCATTTAATCACAACACTATTTCATCTGTTACGGGTTTAACACCCGCAAGAGTCGGAATTATTCTAAGAAAGTTACTTGCATTCCAGTGTGTGGTGCATGTTGAAATAAAGAGCCGTAAACGCACTCGCCCAATCAATAACTACGCGGTAACAGACGATGCTATTACTCGGTTGAGAAATCAATTTGAAAAAGAGCGACTGGCTAACCTTCCACTCTTCCCAAAAGCAAAGAAAGTTGAAGCAAAGAAGCCTAGAAAAGTGCTGGATGATTTTATGTGTGGATTGTCATTTGTCGATAAAGCCAACGTCTCAGGTATGGGTAATCCGATGTTGATGAAGTTTGATTCTTTATTGAGCGGAGTGAGAGTGTGAGTGAAGAACGCAACGGAATTTACCTCCGAATCAATGGGGATCAGTATCGGCATATTTGGGTGGTTGGCGATATTCATGGATGCTTCAATCTATTAAAAAGGAACATGCATCGAGTTGATTTTGATAAAGAAAAAGATTTATTAATCTCAGTTGGCGACCTAATTGACCGTGGGGACCAAAACGTTGAATGCCTAGACTTGATTAATGAGAAATGGTTTAGAGCTGTACGTGGCAATCATGAGCAAATGGCTATTGACGCTTTGTTTAATGGGGAGCCTTCACATAACTGGCTCTATAACGGCGGTGATTGGTTTTTCATGCAGGACTACGATAGTGAAGTTTTATCCCGAGCCTGTTTAGCTAAAGCTGAGCAACTACCGCTAATAATCGAAGTAAATACAGATGGAAAAAAGACAGTCATTGCACATGCTGATTACCCATCCGATGAATACGAGTTCGGCAAGCCAGTAGATGAGCAGTATGTCATTTGGAGTCGTGAGCGTATTGGTGACGATAACGTCCGTGAGATTAAAGGCGCTGACCTATTTCTATTTGGGCATACACCAATGATTAAAGGTATCGAAAAGCGCGCTAATCAGGAATACATCGATACTGGGGCAGCGTTTGGTTATGGGCTAACTATGAGGCAAATCAAATGAACTGCATGTCATGCAATAGACCGCTAACAGATGAAGAAATTTATGTGTGTAGCAAGTGTGCTGATGAATACGCTCATTTGGAAGTGATGGATAAAATCAAAGGAGAGGGAGATGGCGAACTTACGCAAAGAAGCTCGAGGTCGTGAATGCCAAATTAGAATACCTGGAGTGTGTAACGGCAATTCTGAAACTGTCGTCTTAGCTCATTATCGAATGTCTGGCATTTGTGGTACCGGAATAAAACCTAATGATATTTTTGGTGCTTGGGCATGTAGTGCTTGTCACGATGAATCAGATAGACGTACTCACTACGTCGATGCTGAATACGCAAAGCAATGTCATTTAGAAGGCGTTATTCGCACTCAGGATATTCTCATCAAGGAGGGTAAGATTAAGGTATGAACGAGTATCACTTAAAATTACCGTGGCCACCGAGCAATAATACGTACTGGAGGCATTGTAGAGGACGCCATTATATCTCATCCAAAGGCACTAACTATCGAAAGCAAGTAACAGATTACATCAAGCAACATAACCTAGACGTCAAAACCACTTCCCGCATCAAAATAGTCATCATAGCAAATCCCCCAGATAAACGACAAAGAGACCTTGATAACTTGCCTAAAGCAGTTTTCGATTCGTTAACTCATGCCGAATTTTGGGTGGATGATAGCCAGATTGATGATATGCGGATCCGTCGAGGTGAAAAGGTTACTCATGGCTCATTAGATATCACGATATGGGAGATAGATGATGTTCACTGACTTAATCGCAGCTATTGAAGAAGCTAGATATTTAAAATCCAAATCAGGCGGTCGAGTTAACTTCTGTGTAATCCAGATTGCTGAATGCATGGAAGTATTATGCGGGCTGATGGATGGTGTCAGGGTTTTATATACAACTGCAAATGATGACTATCACACAGTGTTACCGGAGGCGAGATGAGTTATATCGGAGAGCAGGAATTAACAGATGAACAGTTTAGCTGGCTAGATGGTTGGTTGGAGCTTTGGGGGGCTTGGGTTCAATCGGGTCGGTCTGGACGCATGATAAACATGATTTATAAGTTTATGAAAACGGTCGAGCCGAATGCAGCGCCATCAAGACCTATGTGCAATGACGATGAAGGAATGTTGATTTCTCAGGTCGTAGATTCAGTCATCGCCACTGACACACAGGCTTATGGAATATTACTAAGTTATTACGCTCATGGTTCATCTAAGCTGTCGATTGCATCTTACTATCACCGAGTTGCAAAACCACGCAAAATGCAAACCAAGGGTGGCAATAGATTTAAAAAGCCATCACTTGGAACTTGCAGAAATGATGTTGATGCAAAACTCAAGGCTGCTCAGTGGTTATTGTACGAACCTCTTCGAAATGCAATGAATAATCGAAAACGTGTAGCTAAAGTTAAGAAAATAACTGAACTTTGCTATTGACTTATAATATCAAATTAGCAATACTAATCAGGTAAGTTGCTTTACGTGACTCTTAAGTTTACTTACCTCATTCAAGACCTCGCTTCGGCGGGGTTTTTTGTTATCTGAAACCTGTAAGCAGTCGTTACAAGTTCAACTCTCCGGAATTTCCGGATAGTTCACATGTTCGGTTATTCCGAACAACTCATTTTAAAGATCGCTTAGGCGGCCTTTTTTCGTATATGCCGACCACAGAATCAATCACAACACCTCACGTTCACACAAGAGCTGTGAGTCGGCGTTCTATTAACTTTAATTACGGAACACTCCGCAGGGGTGTGAGTATGCGCATGCCTGAAAAAAATACAGAATTCTGGGTGCAAATCTGGGGCTGGATAACAATAAATGCGCCACTTATCGCTGGCGTTTTGTTAGCCGGAATGACTGCTTTTACCAGGGAGAAAAGAGAAGGTTCGGGATGGAAGGCATCTCTAGCTGAGGCGGCTATATGTGCCTTTATCAGTATTGGCATTATTACTGCTTTGGAGTATGCCAAATTACCTATCAGTTTAGCCCAGTTTTTTGGTGTGTTTATTGGCTTCTTAGGTACTAAGAAAATCGGCGCAATCGTGGAAGCGGTAATGTCGTTCTTCAAAAACAAATTCGGAGTTAACAAATGACACTCGGTGAGAAACAACGCAAGTTCACTCGTATGATTGCGGACTTAATTATCTTTGCTTATGACAACGGATATGAGCTGACATTCTCGGAAGCATACCGAACGCCAGAGCAGGCACAGTTAAATGCCAAATCAGGTGCGGGTATTAAAAACAGCGTACACACACAACGCCTAGCTGTGGATTTCAACCTATTTAAAGATGGCAAATATCTAACTGCATCAAGTGACCATAAATTGCTTGGTGAACATTGGGAATCTATCGGCGGTACATGGGGTGGTCGATTCAATGACGGTAATCACTACTCGTTAGAGCACAATGGCGTTAAGTGATATGGGGATAATAACAAAAGAGCTTTTAAAGCTGCTGGCAAAGTATTTTGTTGCATTTATCCCCCTGTTGGTGATTTTGTTTTTTGTTCATCAAAACTCAAATCTAAAGAGAGATATTGACGAGTTGGAAAAAGATAAGTCATCACTCACCGAGCAACTCTCACGCCAAAACTCAATCACAGAAAACGCCAACCGAACATTCAGGATTATCAACAATGTCTCATCACTTAATAGCGAAGAGCGGAATAGGTCAGCCGTGGATTCTGAAAAAGTTAAAACGGTTATCAAAACTGTTCTTGTCAATAATGATTGTGTCAATACTGCTATTCCTAATGACGCTCTTATCAGGATGCACGACTATTCAGAAAGAATACGTGCCAGTGGAACACATAGCGATACCAGCACACATAACCGCTGATTGTCTATTGCCATACATACCCGAACAAATGACATGGGGAGAATCGTTAATGTTAAACATCTCCCTGTTATCGGTTATTGAGCAATGTAACTCAGACAAGAAGGCAATACGGGAAATTGAACAACAACGACAGGTGATGAAATGAGAAGTGATTTATTTCTGTTAGTGTTCTCTGGGAAAAGAGCTATAGCAGTTTTATTTGGTGCTCTTTTGGTTGTTGCTTCCCAATACTTATTTCCTGAACACTATTTGTTATTTACTGCACTCTCATCATTTATGAGTGGATTCTATATTTCAACAAGACCAGTATAACCATAGAAAAATAAACAACCACAAGAACAACAACGAGCCTCGCAATAGCGGGGCTTTTTAATGGAGAAATATCATGGCAGTACAAGGCTTCGATAACCCAACTCAATTCCGTGAAGAGCTGGATAAAAGCATTCCAAAAGAATAAAAAAGCCCAGCACGGGAGGCTGGGCAATACTAACAATATATCAATCAAAGTGTAGCGATAGCTACTTAGTATAGCTTAAGTAAATATATATATCAGCAATTAGATAAGTCGTTTATCCATTAAGGAGAGTGATCATATCTTGACTGCTAGGAACAGACTAGAAGCGACCTGATTAACGTAGTGATACGTGATGATGGTTGCGGAAAATCTAGTCCATAATAGCGCCTGTGGTTAATTGGCGGAGTTTATGAGAGAGTATAAGCTTATCTTATAAATATGGGCGGTTAATGATGATAGAGGTAAATTACTTAGCTACAAATGATTCTGACGTTCCAGATGGCGTTAATGGCATTATTTTATCAAAGGACTATGAGTCATTTTCAGACTTTGATAAGCCAGAGTGCGAAGATAGTTTAATTTTACAGCATGGCAAGAGTGAAGGTGACACATCTATATGGGAAGTGAGGGAAGTACGTAGAATCATATTAAAAAATAGAGATGTTTATATGATTTATTGTTTTATGAACAAATAAAACGACTAACTAAGCACCAAACCAAGCCACCTTCGGGTGGTTTTTTATTACCTAAAGAAAGGCAATTTATGACTACTGAACTAACAGCAAAAGAGAAAATCCGCTTAGGCTTACTTAAGCTAACCAGTAACAACACCACAGCAACAGCACGAGCTATTAAGCTAATTAAAGACGACCAATTGGAGCATGAATTATTCTGCCAACTTTGGTCAGCTCAAATGGACAATGGGGATACGGTAACGAAAGTTGATTCCGTCTATCAGCGAGTGCAGGAAACAAAGAAAACGTTATTCAACGATGAAGCAGCGGAATAACCAATCACAAAGCCAGTTCGAGTGAGCCGGCTTTTTAATTTGTTATGAGGATATATTATGGCTAAAAGACCAGATTGGGAGGCTATTGAGTCGGCTTACCGAGCTGGCGTGATGTCACTCCGAGAAATTGCTTCACAGCATGGAATATCTGAAGGAGCTATACGTAAAAGAGCAAAGAAGGATGATTGGTCGCGAGACCTTAACGCAAAAATAAAGTCCCGTGCAGATGATTTGGTACGCAAAGAAGAAGTACGCAAGCAGGTACGCAGCGAAACAGTGCTTTCAGAACGCGTACTTATTGAGGCGACTGCTGAAGTCATTGCTAATGTTCGCATGGAACACAGGGGCGATATTCGCAGGGCTAGGAAGTTAACCAATAACTTATTTGATGAGCTATCTGCTGAATGTGCTGATGTACCAGCTTTAAGTAAATTGGGCGATCTAATGTTTAATCCTGACGATAACGGACGCGATAAACTCAATGAGATTTATCATTCAATCATATCCCTCCCTGAGCGCGTTAAGTCAGCCAAAGCATTAAGTGAAACACTTAAAAACTTGGTTGGACTTGAGCGTCAAGCTTACGGTCTTGATGATGTTCAGCCGAATAAGACAGCTAGCCAACTATCAGATTTAATGGACGACTTATCTAAGGAATAATCATGAAGCCAGAACATCTTGCATTATTAAGAGATAAGCTCTGGCGATTGAATCATCTCTACTGGATCACCAATAAAGAAGGTAAGCCGGTTCGATTTAAAATGACGCCTGAGCAACTTGAATACTTTGAAGGGATGCACACGCGAAACATTATCCTTAAAGCCCGTCAGCTTGGCTTCACTACTGAGGTCTGCATTATCCAGCTAGACGCAGCGTTATTTGAGGCGGCTAAATGTGCATTGATAGCCCACACGCTCAACGATGCTAAGCGACTGTTCAGGGAAAAGATAAAGTATGCCTATGACAAGCTACCCGATGAAATCAAAGCGGCTAACCCAGCGAGTAATGATGCGGCTGGTGAGTTGGTGTTTAGCAAAGGTGGATCACTTTATATCAGCACGTCATTTCGTGGCGGTACACTCCGTTATTTGCACGTTTCTGAGTTCGGTAAGATATGTGCTAAGTATCCAGATAAGGCTCGTGAAATTGTCACTGGTGCTTTTGAAGCGGTATCAAGTGATTGTTTCACGACGATTGAAAGCACAGCGGAAGGTCGAGCAGGTTATTTCTTCGATTACTGTCAATCCGCTGAGAAAGCACAAATTCAGAATAAGACTCTCTCTAACCTAGACTGGAAGTTCTTTTTCTTCTCATGGTGGAAGAATCCTGAATACTCCATTGACCCCGTTGAGCAATTACCACAGCGGTTAGTCGATTACTTCGATGAGATATCAAGTAAGCATGGTGTTCAATTAAACGAGCGCCAGAAAGCATGGTATTACGCCAAAGAGAAAACACTTGGCGACGATATGAAGCGGGAATATCCGTCAATACCGTCTGAAGCATTTCAGCAATCTATTGAAGGCGCTTACTACGCCAAGCAATTCCGCTTCCTGTACGAAAATAAACGCATTGGTACACTTCCTGATAACTCGCATTTACCGGTTCATACGTACTGGGATATCGGTGTGGGTGACTCAACATCAATTTGGTTTATTCGTGAGGTTGGTGAGGAATTCCATGTCATAGACCATTACTCAAATAGTGGTGAGGGTCTACGGCATTACATGAAAGTGTTAAAAGACAAAGGCTACACCTACGCAAGCCATAATGGACCGCATGATATTGATAACCGTGAGTTTGGTTCAGATGCGAAATCACGTAGAGAACTGGCTAGAGAGGGTTATGAAATTGACGGTGAAAACTATTCAATGCGATTTGACGTAGTGCCGAAACTTTCCATTGATGAGGGTATCGAGGCGGTTCGTGAAATTCTTCCACTCTGTGTTTTTGATGAGCACAAATGTAGCGAAGGTATTGCTCACCTTGAGGGCTACCGCAAAGAGTGGGATGACAAACGGGGCTGTTGGAAAGATAAACCACTTCACGATTACACGTCACATGATGCTGACGGATTTAGGTATTTTGCAGTGAGCAGAAGAAATACTAAACGGTTGACTAAGAAAATAGAATTTAACTGGAATTAACATGAATACAAACGTTGATTATAAGCATCCAGCTTACAATGAGTTTTTGCCTGAATGGGACATGATCGGCGATTGTGTTGATGGCGAGCGAGTTGTTAAAAGCAAAAAAGAGAAATACCTCCCTCATCCAGCAGATAAAAAAGACATGGATGATAAAGATAACGAACGTTATAAGCGTTATTTATCTAGAGCATCTTTCTTTAATGCTACTGGAAGGACACTTAGCGGTTTACTTGGTATTGCGTTTAGTAAGCCAGTAAAGATTAGTGTTAGCGGTGGTGTCGAGTATTTAGAAGCTGACATAGACGGTCAAGGCCAGCCACTAACCCAAATGATAAGGGATGCTTTATCGCAAAACTTACAACGTGGCCGAGCTGGTCTATTAAGTGATTTTAGCGGTTCAGGTATTCAGTCAGAAGCTAATAAGGGACGCCCTTATGTTCGATTGTTCACAGCAAAAGAAATCATCAACTGGCGCGTAACGAATGGGAAAACATCCCTCGTTGTCCTCAAATATCAAGAGCCAGTAGATACAGATGATTTTGAACTGCAAATGCAGAATATCTGGATTGAATTAAGGCTTATTAACGATGTGGCTCATTCTCGCCGTTGGTATGAAGATGGAGACGTAAAGGTTACAGATTGGGTTATATTGAGTGATGCGAGCGGGAAATCGTTGAGCGAATTGCCATGGTCATGGATTGGCTCAATGAATAATGATCACACCCCCGATGCCCCTCCTCTTGCAGATATTGCTTACTTAAATATCAAACATTATCAAGCTGAGGCTGATATCTCAGAGTCTGCACACACTGTCGGTCAGCCGATGGTTGCATTAACGGGGCTTACAGACGATTGGGTTAAAAACTATATGTCTGATGGATTTACTGTTGGCTCCCGTAAAGGGGTATTGCTACCACAAGGTGGTGACATGAAGTTTGCACAGCCCGAAGATAGAAATATTCAAATCACCTTGGCTGAACGTAGAGAGAAGCAAATGGCAATGCTAGGCGCTAAGTTAGTCGAACGTGGGACGTCGGCAAGAACGGCTACTCAGGCGCAGGATGAGGCGCAAACTGATAACTCAGTCCTTTCATTGAGTGCAGGTAATGTTGAGCAAGCATTTAACCGAGCACTTAATTTTTGCATTCAGTTTGCGGGCGGCGGCGAGGCGTCAATACAACTGAATAAAGTTTATGATATCGCTAAGCTAGATTCACCAACGATTACAGCGTTATTGGCCGCACTACAATCAGGCTCTATGAGATTGATTGATTTTGTTAAGTATCTGCAAAGTATCAACATCATTCCTCAAGATGAAAAAGCAGAGGATGTTGTTGATGAACTGGAGGTAACTAGAGGGGCAAATATGTTGGGAGTGTAACTATGCAGCCGAGCATTATCCTTGATAACGCACTAATGATACAGGTCATGCTGGAAAGGTTGAAGTCATCAACAGCAGATACTCGTGATTTAGTGTTAGATATTCGTGTCGCTGTGGCATCTGCGCTATCTGCCTTCTCTGGTGATATTTCATCAATAAGCAAAGCAAAATCAATCTCTCTGGCATTAAAAAAAACACTCAGGCCAGTTCTCTTTGGTTATTCTCAAAAATTGCTTGATGAAGCCATCAGTGTTGCCATTGTTATGGCTGATGCCGAATATCGAGGTTTTAACTCATTTCTCGAAGGTATTAAGCCTGCAGACCATGAAAAAGTGCGTAGAGATGTGCAAAACATACCTATGGGTTTGGCTGGATGGAGTGGCTCACTATTCCTAGCTAAGTTTATTGAATCTTGGGCTGATACATCCGTTCAGCAGGTGGAAAATCAGGCATTGATATCTCTGTCATCTAGTGGTGATGTGTCTGATCTGCAATCAACAATTAACGGAACATCAGTTGAGCCTCTAATCATCGCATTGTCGGTAGTCGGTAGGATTGCTAGGGGCTTTCAGATGATATCCAGAACCTCTTTACAGCATGCGCACAGTATAGGGGCAGTGGATTTCTACAAAGAGAATCCTGATCTGATTAAGTATGAAGAATTCAGCGCAATACTGGACAATAAAACTTCATCAGTCTGCAGATCATTATCCGGTAATCGTTATCCACTAGGAGAAGGCCCTAAACCTCCTCTTCATCCCAATTGCCGTAGTCGATTACTTCCAGTTTTAGATGAGAAATACATAAGCTTAATTACAACAGATTATGTTGGTAATTCTGAATGGGGGGAAGAGTCTTATTACGAGTGGCTTTATCGCCAGCCAGCAAATAGGCAGGACATTGTACTTGGTAAGACAAGGGCGCAGTTGTTTCGTGATGGTGGATTACCACCTGATAAATTCGCAAAATTACAGCTCGATAAATACTTTAAGCCAATAACGCTTAAGGAACTTAAACGGATCATACCTGAGGCTTTTAATAAAGCAGGTATCGAACTCAAATGACCCACTTCGGTGGGTTTTTTATTATCAGCAGTTAGAGACTGCACCATCTAAACCAGAGGTTTTACGATGTTTAAATATTTATTAACGAAAGAAGAATTTGACGCATTAACCGATGAGCAAAAGGCTTTTTACAAAGAGTCTGGTGGTAATTACCAACTTCAAATCGAAGGTATGCCAGAAATTCCAGATGTGTCAGGGCTTCAAAAAAAGGTTGATGAATTACTTTCTGAGAAAAAATCAGAGCAGGAGAAGCGCCGACAGGCCGAAGAGGCTGCAAAAAAAGCAGCAGAAGATCAGGCGCGTAAAAATGGCGATATCGAATCATTAGAAAAAAGTTGGGCTGAAAAGTTAAAAGCACGTGAAAGCGAGCTATTAGCACAGTTGCAGGAGAAAGACACAAGCCTACATACACTATTGGTTGATAACGTCGCACAAACGCTGGCTACAAAACTTGCGGGTGACGCTGCGCCGTTAATTATGCCACACATTAAATCTCGATTATCAGTGGAGGAAGGTAAAACACGAGTGGTTGACGCTGCTGGCCATCCTTCTGCATTTACCATTGATGATTTAGAAAAAGAATTTCGTAGTAATCAGTTATTTGCTCCAGTAATTATCGGTAGCAAAGCCACCGGAACCGGAGGGGAAGGCGGCGGTAAAGGGAAGTCACCAGCCGGAGGCAGTGATAAACCCAAAAGCACGAATCCATTAGTGGATAGTGCACGTGAAATCATTGCTAATATCCAAGAGGATTAATTTATATGTCTTTATATATTTTTCAAAAACAAGTATCTCTAGCAGCAACAGAACTGGTTGCTCAGGCTGTCCGTCAATTTAACGAAGCATCTGGCGGTGCTTTAGTTATTGGTGATGGTGATCATATCGGTGACTACATTGAACAAACATCATGGCAGTTACTTGGTGGGTTGGCTCAGCGACGTAATGCATATGGCTCAGGCAATTTAACGCCACAAGAATTGGGGCAAATCCTTGACCGTATGATTAAGGTTGATGGTCGTATCGGCCCTGTATCTGTTACCCCAACGATGATGAAGCGACTAGGTAAAGATGTCTCAGAAGCGGCCGCGGTAGTTGCTGCTCAATCAGCAGAAGCCATGTTGCAAGATTACCTTAATACTTCTGGCGCAGCATTGAAAGCAGCTATTTCTGGTAATACAACGGCAGTTACTGTTGGCGGAGAAACACCATCATTAAGAGGTTTGAATAAGGCCACACGTCCATTCGGTGATGCTTATTCACGCATTATCGCTTGGTTAATGGATGGTGCAACGTTCAACGACTTTATGGATGAGACACTAACCAACGCGAATAACCTGTTCCAAATTGGTAACGTTGCTATTAAACAAGATAACCTTGGTCGTCGTTTTGTTATCTCTGATATTCCCGCTTTATCAGATGCAGATAAACAGCATTCGTTAGGTTTGGTTACTGGCGCTGCAGCAATTCAAACATCGCCACTAATCATGAAGGCTCAGGATGTGTTAGGCCAAGAAAATATTAAGGCACTAATGCAAGGTGAGTATGACTTTACTGTTGGTCTACGTGGTTATCAGTGGAGTAAAGATAGTATCAAATCACCCACTAACGCACAGATTGAAACAGTAGCTAACTGGAAGCAAATTGCTACTGATATTAAAGATACTGCTGGCGTTATGGTTTCATTTGGCAAAGATACTAGCGTTGGTGGGTAATGCGAGGGGCGGTAGCCCCCTTATTTATCCATAAGGAGTGATCATGTCTATTGCGATTACGGGTGAGCAAGTTAATGAGCAATTAGAGGTGATGGGGTTTGAGGCAACAAGCCTTGTTATAAGCTCTGCCATATCTATTGTGGACACTATTGATAATTGCCTTGATAACGCAGGATATTCAGATGCGGTAGTTACCTTAATCAAGCTGTATTCGGTTATCCTCATATTATCATCTGCTGATGTTAGAAAAATATCCTCAGAACATGCACCTTCTGGCGCTTCTGTTTCATATCAGTATTTTGCTGATGGTAGAAAAACATTATTAAAAACGCTGTCTTCTCTGGATCCCTCTGGATGTACCGATAGCTTACCTATTGAACGACCTGTTGGCATTGTTCAGTTTGATGTGGTTCGGGGGTGATATGGGGAAAATCCTGCGACGATTTTGCAAGGGGTGGGCAACCATTTGGAAAATTACAGGTAAAGATGGTTACGGTAAACCCATATTTTCAGAGCCAATTCATATCCGATGTGATTACGGAAGTAGTTTTAAAGATGGTAGAAAAACCATTGGCACTGAAATAATCATTAAGAATGTTATTTGGACTGAGTATAGCGAAGCAACTCAAGAAGACTATATCGCCATTGGCAAACATGAAGATAGAGATCCATTTTTGCATGGTGCTAGTAGGATTAAGTCTATCGATAGAGACCGAGATATTAATGGTGGTCTAGATGATTACACATTAACGACGGCGGTATAACTATGGGGGCAAAAGTAAAAGGAATAGGTAATGCGATATCTAACTTAAACTCTCTGGTTGGAAGTATAGCATCAAAAAAGATAGCTCGAGCCATGCATAGAGCGCTAGATATTGGCGGTAGGCAAGCTGCTGTATACACGCCAATTGACACTAAAACGCTCATTAACTCACAATTTAGAGATGTAAAAGTAAAAGGCACACTATTTACTGGTCGCGTTGGTTATTCTGCTTCGTATGCTGTTTTCGTTCATGATCCTAGTGTTAAACAAACTTTCCGCAGACCTACTGCTAAGAAAGAATTCCTCCTGAAAGGATTTGAGGAAACGAAGCAAATGATTGATCAGGCTGTTGCTGAGGAATTTAAAATATGACGACCTTTGAGAGACTGAAAAACTATTTTTCTGAATCAGGGTTATCAGATGGTTTCATTCAGCAGGATTATATTTGGAATGAAAAAGAAGGTAATGATTCAGATTCATATATCGTATTTCAGCAACCCAATGGAACTGGACGTATTGATGATTTAAGTGGTGATGATTTCTTTACCATTTCACTCATATCTGGCAAGGCGTGGATTGAGTTTATTGTTCAGAGAGCTAACGAAATACTAGAGTATGTAAGGTGTCACTCTAGAAGCCATAACATTGGCTTTATTATCAATACATCTGGTTTTGTTAATCCAATTCAAACGACAGAAGGTAGGTTTATCATTCCGCTTTCTTTCCGCTGTACATCTTAAATTAAACACATCTCAACAGGTCGCTTATGCGGCCTTTTTTATTTGCAAATAAAGAGGTTATAACATGTCACAATGTCCTGACAAAAAAGGGTTGGTGATGGGTAATGCGGGAATTATCCGTATTGCAAAAGGATGCCCTGACCAAGTACCAGCACAAGATCAGTTCTTACGCTTAGGTGCATTAACAAGCAAGTCATTCGATTTTGGTATGGAGACGGTAACGTCTAATGCTGATGATATCAAAGGGTTAACAGAATCAATCGTCACTGGTGCTGACTTCACCATTAGTTTTGATGGGGAATTGAAGAAGGCTGGTGTAACCGGATCTACTTCTGCTTTCGATATTGCGAAAGAAATCCTTGATGAAATTAAAGCTGGTCGCCAGCCAGATTACTGGGTTCAGCTTGATATGAAAGGTGATGGTTCTGATGTTGTTCAGGGCTATATGTTATTCACATCATGGTCAATGGAGTTTCCAACAAAAGAAATTTCCACTTATTCAGGTGAGTTGAAAGTTGCTGATGCAGAAACGGTTGAATGGCTACAAGAAGAAATCGTTGTTGAAAGTATTGCTGTCGAGCCAGCCACTCTGTCTGTAAAAGTGGGTGAAACTAAGACATTTACTGTCAAATTTACCCCAACAGATGCGACTAACAAAAACTACACCGCTGTAAGCGATAAGCCGAATTTTGCAACAGTTACCCAGCTTGTTAATGTGGTCACTGTGCGTGGTGTTGCTGAAGGTACTGCAAATATCACTGTCACATCCGAAGATGGTAGCAAGACAGCAAAATGCGTGGTCACTGTTACCGCTGCTTAATATTACAAAGGGTGCTTTCGAGTGCCCTTGATAATATTCAGGAGGGGTTATGACGCCTATTTTAGAAATCGGTGAGATGGTTATCTCTACTGATAAAAAGGATTACTTATTTAGACCATCGTTCATCAATATGACAAGAATCGGTGAGCCTAAACAGATTGTTAGTGCATATGGTCAATTAAATGGTGCCGAGGTGCAAGAGTTAATTACACGAGCCGTAATGAGCTACAGGGTTATTCCTGAATGGTTAATAAAAGCCATTAGCAAGCCAACATATGGGCGTAATATCCTACAAACGGCAATGATGGTTATGCAGGCGTGCTGTGATGATGACTGTTCGGAAATCATTGGAGAATGGAAGTCAGGTAAGCGCGGCATTGTCTATAAAAACGGCAAGATGCCAATCGCTGATATTATCGTCATTGCCAGAGAGTTATTCGCTCATGGAATTATCGGTAAAGCGAAGATCCGCAAACTTCAACGTAACGAAGGCAAAAACGAATTCTCAGATGAGTTTATGGCAATTGACTATATTAGCTCTGCTCGTGCGCACTTTGGCATGAATAGAGAGGAAGCCGAGCAATTAACCATGACTGAATTTCAGATGATGCTTAAAGCTAAATATCCTGATGAGAAAGGATTCACTAAAGAAGAATACGACAACATCATGAAGCAAGATGATAAGCGTAATGATGAGTTAATCAGTGGTAAGCGCAGATTAGTGAGTAGAAAGAGAAAGTAGCCAATTATTAGGTTTGATATATTTTATAGTAAAGGTAGGAATATGAATAAAATCCTAAGGCAGTATCGACATATGAAGGTACCTTTATTTGAATCTGGATATATTATCTATTGTAGCTCTTGGGATGATTGGCGCTCTCTACATGAAAAACTAGGCATTGATGGTGGGGATAGTTTTGTTAACGGGGCAAGTCGTACAGTTACTAACGCTCAGTGTGTGCTCCATATTATTGGTGTGTTTAACGGTAAATCATCTACTCTAGCTCACGAGTGTGCGCATATGGCGTTCGACATTTGTCATCGCGTCGGTGTGAGCGTTGAAACAGGATCAGCAAATGAAACATTTTGTCATTTAATTAGCAGGATGATTGATTTCTGTTCTGGAGAACAAAAAAGCCGACCTATGTCGGCTTAATTCAACTAACGCTTACTATCAGGTGTTCTTTTATCAAGAACCCAGGAATTACCTTTTTCAGTTGTTGGTGGCAACCTTTCGTTATCTCTCACGGTGGCGTAATTATCACGCTGTCCACCTCGAGGGCCAACTTCACGATAAATACCACCATCCTTTCCTGTATTTTCACCTGGCTTTTTACTCATAATAAAAACTCCTTGTAATGCTCGTTATTGAGCAGAACAAATATTAGACAGGAATTTTATTAAGTCAAATATCCGTACAAAGGAAATGGGGCTACTACTAACCTGATGACGCTTGATCCTTTATTCGTTTTCTGAAAGCGCCAATCTCAACCTTGTCCGAAGATAGCCGAACGGTGGATTTGAGTTGTTTTATTGGTGAGGCATACTGTTTTTATAAACAGATGTATTTGCAGGGTACCTCATTAAATATGTGAAACAGCTCCACGAGGCTAGGAGAATATTATGTTACTATGCAAAGGAGATGGTAATTATATTGGCACAGAGACAGGCATGGACTTATATAAATTCAAAAGTAATGATCAAATTGGTAGTTTAGATGCTGAAACAGACCATTTTTTATCAGAATGTTTTTTAGAATCATCAGTATATGACACGTTAAAAAAATTTGATAATAAAGACATTGATTTTGTAAAGAGAATAATTGTAGGTCGCACTGGCTCAGGTAAAACAGCAATATTGAAAATGTTATCGAATGACAGCTCAATAAAAAAATCAACAACGATAGAGGCTGAATCTACTGTTTTTGAACATATAAATAATAATGTATTTATTTCAAAACTGGCTGATTCAAATGTTGATTTAAGAGTTTTTTATAAATCTTTATGGATACACGTATTGCTTGTAAAAGTGATAGAAGTTGTTTATTCAAATGAGCAAACATTTCTTGAAAAAATTCAATCCTTAGGTAATTCAAAAAAAAGAAAGTATAATTTAGATTTAGCTAAGGAATATCTAGAGCATTATAAAGATAATTTCTTCAATGATAAAATTGTTGCCGAAATAACTGAAAAATTTCAAGATGAAGTTGGTTTAAGCATAGGTAATAAAGATACTATTTTCGGTGCATCACTTAAAGTTAGTGATGAGCAGGTTGCGAAAATTCAAAGAGAAACGGCTAGATATGTTAGTGCTAATTTATTAAAAAAACAAAAAGAGTTAATAAAGTTTGTTACAGAAGAAAGCCCTGATGAAACACAAAGTAGAATAATAATTAGTATAGATGATTTAGACAAATCTTGGCTGAGTAACAGTACTATAAGATATGATTTTATAAACGCATTATTGGATGCATTTAAAGAATTAATAGACTTAAGATCTGTTAAAATACTGATTTCAATAAGAACAGATATACTAATGGGAATTTATAATACAAATTTAAGACAAGAAGAAAAAGATAGATCTTTAATAATTCCTATAGAATGGAGTAGGTTTGAGTTATCCGAAATATTAGATAAAAGAATAGATTATTTGGTTAAGCATAAATATGCCTCTAAAAAAGAAGTTAAATTTTCTGATATTTTTAATTTTTCAGTTAAAAATGAAAGTGCCTCTGATTATATTTTAGATAGAACAATGTTAAGGCCAAGAGATGCCATAGATTTTGTAAATTTCTGTTTAATGCAAGGTGATGGAAGAACTTCATTGAATGAGGATATGGTTATTGAGGCTGAAGAGAGATATTATACATCTAGAAAAATGGCACTCAATAAAGAATGGATGAGTCAATACCCAAATGTTTTGAAATATATAGATGCAATATCATTAATCAATATTAAAAAATTTAAAATAGAAGAATTGAATAAAGATGAAATATTGATATATGTTATGGAAAACTCATCTATAAATAACTCGGTTGATGAAAAGATAGCAACAGATATTAAATTGTTAGTTAATGTGTGGTTTACTATCGGAATAATAGGAATAGAAAAAACAAAAACACTCACGGTATACTCTAGCTTTGATAAGCCCATTTTGGATATTACAGATTATAATAAAACTTTTGTAATACATCCTTTATTCTATCGAGTGTAACGGATAATAATCCAAATCAACCCACTCCGGTGGGTTTTTTATTGCCTGAATCTCATAGCTTATTGATTCATATTTCAAACTTCAACTCTCATTCCAATTAAGATAACATTAGCAAAACTAATTAAAGGAATAATGAGATCGTGAATAAATCAATAATTGTAATTGTCCTGTCTTGCATTGGTTTTAGTGCTTATGCAGGAACAACCTATACAAGTGAAGAATTAAATAGGCTTGTAGAGCTGGGAACACCACCAAAAGAAATGCCTGAGCATGTTGATAAAATAAAACCAGCACCATTTCCAACCTGTAAATTAGCTATTAATAACATGTATAAAAAAGTGCATGGGGAATACCCAGTTGAGATAACTGGAAATGGTACAGATACATACGCCATAAAAGTATGGACATACGATGGTGTGGCAATGACTAAATGCATTGATGGCAATAGAATATTATCAGGAGCTGAGTACGAGTGATAGGTACGTTAGTAGACTTGGTTAATAAGCGTTAATTGTCTTATTAATCGTACTGCTTATACTCATATAGCTTAATTCATAAACAAGGGCATCCGTGCCCTTTGTTTATTTTGATGGGGGGATTTCCACAAGAAACCCACTAACATCAATAACGCTTTCTGGTATGTGATAGCCTAACTCTTCCAGCTTATCAAATGTTGGCTGCAAAACAGTATCAATATCATCAAGTAAGCCATCTAAATCTAGATCTGATAGTTCGACATTGAAAATAGAATGTCCTAACTTTACCTTCTTATTTATCTCTGCAAACGTCCTTTTAAAAATAATTTCCTTTAATCCTTCTCGTGCATTATTGGCGATTTGCATCGCCTCTTTTGCCGGTATTAAATCATCAGTATTTATTTCACCGGGAAAGCTTGATTCTAGTCTTTGAACTATTTCGGCATTCATTGAACGCCCATTTTCTTTTGCGGTCACTTCTATTTTTTCTTTTAATTCAATTGGTAACCTAATTCTTAATTGAGGATCTTCTCTGCTCATAGAAACACCAGCTACTCGTAATGAAAATAATTACAAAATTATGCCCCACTGTGGGGTTGACTTCAATGACGCACGGTGTGACAATGATTTTGCCCCACATTGAGGCATTGAAAGTTAAGGATGAAATAATGCAAAAAGCAAAAGATATGTATCAGAAGAAAATTAGATTTCCAGAGGATGTGTGCAAGGCAATTCAAGCTAATGGAGATTTGGAGTGTAGAAAATTTAATACGGAGATTATTTATCAACTAAGGAAAGTTTACGGATTGATAGAAAGTAAAAGCCCCAGTTGCGCGAACAACTGAGGCAAGTCGTCAAATAAACCCATCGAAAGGAATAAGTGACATGAACAGTATAACCAAGACAGATTTAACTTTCCAGAGCTTCACATTCAACCCTATCGTTGAAAATGGTCAGGTATGGTTAACATCAACTGAGTTAACAAAAGTGCTTGAGTATAAAAAGACTGACGCTGTCAGCCAAATTTATTCACGCAATTCAGACGAGTTTACGGACTCCATGACAATGACCCTCAATTTGAGTGTCAACGGAATAAACAATAGCTTACGTAATAAAGTGGTCAGAGTTTACTCACTTCGTGGCGCTCACCTGATCGCAATGTTTGCATCCACTCCAGTGGCTAAAGAATTTCGCAAATGGGTACTGGATATTCTGGATAGAGAAGTAGCTGACAAGAAAGATTTACCAGTAGAAAAAGATAGTTCGGTAAGTGCAAACGGATTGTTAGCTAGATTAAGTCTGATTTGTACAACATGGGATGAGGCTAGAAAGGATATTGAAAACTTCGATCCGAAAATGGCGAAACGTCTCAATTCAACAATGAGTATGTTTTTAATGTATTCACAACACATGAAAGGAATAGCTAAGACAAAACAAGTTAGGAGATTAACGCATTGATGGGCACTAAAAACAGAAAAGCCAACAGTTCGCTCCTGTTGGCTAATCCCAAACAAAACCTAAAAGGAATGTTTTATGAGTCAAATTACAGTAGCAAACAATAACT
Source organism: Proteus vulgaris (assembly GCF_011045815.1). Classification (GTDB taxonomy): domain Bacteria; phylum Pseudomonadota; class Gammaproteobacteria; order Enterobacterales; family Enterobacteriaceae; genus Proteus; species Proteus vulgaris_B. The sequence goes on from NZ_CP047344.1 coordinate 1,866,104, forward strand.
CAGTTGTCACGCAAAACCGTTTTACGGTTCCAGAAGTCTATTATCGTAACCAGAAGGTGATTACCACTGAATCACTGGCTATTGGTTATGGCGCGGAGATTAAAAGCATACAAAATAATTTCAATCGAAATCAATCTAGATTCGAAGAAGGTAAACATTACTTCAAGATTGAAGGTGATGAATTATCTATTTTGCGGTCATCATTTAGTGGAGTGCAAATATCGAACAAAGCTAGATTACTTTATCTCTGGACTGAGCGCGGAGCATCACGCCACGCTAAAATGCTGGAAACTGACCAAGCATGGGATTTCTTTGAATTGCTCGAAGATACCTATTTTGGAACACGAAAAAATAATAACCTTCCTGGTAATTACATTGAGGCACTGGAAAACTTATTAAAAGCAGAAAAAGAGAAAGCAGTGATCGCAGCGGAGCGTGACCACGCGATAGAAACAAAGGCATGGATTGGAAATAAGCGTCAAGCAACTTCAATGGCTACGGCATCTAAAGCTGTTCGTGAAAAGAATCGCCTTGCTGAAAAGCTAGGTGAAAGTAAAAAACATGCAACAGTATTAGCAGTAGAGAAGAAACTAAACAAAAAATTCAAATGGCAACCATTGAAGAAATGGTGCAAAGAGAATGATGTAGAAATATCTACTGTTCATGATGATAGATACGGAACAGCCAACTCATACCCATCAGGCGCATGGAAGTCCGCTTATGATGTGGATTTAGCTAAATTATTCTAAACACCCAAGCCAAGGACGGTTTGCTTGAGATTACATATCACGCCTCTTAACTGAGGCTTTTTGCTTTTCTTTGCACCACAAACAGCTAAACTAATAACAAATTAACTAACGAGGATGGTGTTGTGAGGAAGGTTATTTTAGCTATTGTTATCTTCAGTTTTAATTGCTCAGCATTTGCTTATGGTGAACTATCAAAAAAAGATATCTCTTGGCTTGAGGAGCAGAAAGTAATCAAAGATATTGGTTGCGAGGATTATGTAGATATTTCTTCCTCAAGCAAGAAAAGTGGAGATGTTTCTGTAAATGAATCAGTCTTTAAAAAAGAAAGAATATTCAATAAAAGTAAAGTAGTGTGCTATTTAACTGAAAAAGAAGGTAAGTTTAGTGTTTCAGTCATAGAAGAAGCTGTTATTGATGGAAAAAAAGTGAGCGTTTCCCACACTGATGGATCTGGTTATGTTGGTGGTGATTATTATAATGGGTGGGCTTACAAGTGTAAAAAGGATGCAATGACAGATGAAGTTGCTTGTGGTATGCATCGTGATGATTTTACTATAGAAAAGAACAATGATGGTTACAGAATACAAGTAGGGTATAAACACTTCCCTAATTCTTTATCTTATATAAGAATTAACAAAGAACATCCTATAAAGTCGGAAGATAGTGGTATGTATTCAAGAGAATTGTCTAACGAAATTATCAGCAAGATCTCAGACGAAGATGAAGTTACCATTAGATATACAAAATGGCCCAATGATCGACCTATAGATAAAAAGATTAATATGGATGGATTTAATGTAGCTAAGGAAGTTGTAGGTAATCTTTTAGTTAATTACAAATAACATAAATCAAATATTAAATAACCCTGCCAATCGGCGGGGTTTTTCACTTTAAGGAGCCGATAAATGGCAAATGTAGGCGAAATTGTTTATCAAGTACAGATGGATGTTCAGCAACTACTTACATCTCAACGACAGCTAGAACAGCGATTAAATCGCATGGATGATAGCTTTAACAGAACGTCTCAGTCGGTAAATAACACTGAACGTTCAATGTTATCTTTATCCAAAGTTGCCGCATCACTTGCCGGCTATCTATCAGCTTCAATGGTTGCCAGTTACTCCGAGGCGTGGACTGAATTAAACAACAAGCTATCCAACTCTGTTCGTGCAAGCGAGTCGCTTATTGATGTCACGCAGCGTGTGTTTGATATCTCTCAAGCAACACGATCTAGCCTCGATGCCACAGCAACACTCTACGCACGACTTGAACGAGGAACGAGAGAATACAATACATCAGCGGCAGACTTAGCAAAATTAACATCCATCATCAACCAAGGATTTATCGTCTCTGGTGCAACTGCACAGGAAGCAGAAAACGCCATTATTCAGCTATCGCAGGGTATCGCGTCTGGCGTTCTCCGTGGTGAGGAGTTTAACTCAGTAGCAGAGCAGGGTAGCCGTTTGATGGTTGCACTTGCTGACTCGATGGGTGTTGGTATTGGTCAACTTCGTAAGATGGCGGCAGAAGGAAAGTTAACTACTGATGTTGTTGTGAAAGGACTGCTTTCTCAAGGTGATGCGATCGGTAAAGAGTTCGCTAAAACTACTCGAACAATGTCGCAGGCATTTCAAGAGGCGGGGAACAACTTAACCAAGTTTCTCGGTGAAAATACAACAATAAAGGCATCTATTAACGTATTCAGTGATGCTGTAATTACTGCAAGTAAGAGCCTTGATGAAATGGTTTTAGCGGTTAGTCTTGTTGCCTCCGTTGTTGGTGGTAGATACATTGCTGCAATGGGATTGGCTATCAAAGCTAAAATGCAATCAGCAGTTGCAGCAAGGCAAGAGGCGATAGCAAACCTTCAAGCCGCTAGAGTAGCTGAACACAATGCGATAATGACAGCAAGAAAGACCGCTTTAGATTTAGCAGCAGCCAGAGCGTTAGTTGAGAAAGCGAAAACCGAATTCGCGGCCGCAAGAGGAACAAACGCAGAAGCAACCGCGCTGGCAAATTTAATTGCCGTTAGGTCTGCAGCAACAACCGCGGCGATAAATCATAAGCAAGCAACGCAAGCGCAGACAGTGGCAATGGCTAACTCAGCCGCAGCAGCAAGAGCCGCTTCTGTATCTATCGGTTTAGCTAATAAAGCTCTAGGTTTTGTTGGTGGACCAGCAGGTATAGCAATGGCCGCAGGCGCTGCGATCATGTATTTCTATCAGCAAGCTCAATCTGCAAGAGATGAGGCAGTAAAGCTGGCCGAAGGGGTGGATAAATTAACTGAAGAAATGAAAAAAATGACAAGGGAGCAGAAAAAAGCCGAGATGGCTGAGTTAAGGAAAGCTCTCCCTGAGTTAAGCAATCAAGCCCTTATCACCAGGGTGGCAATGAAACAAGCTGCTGAGAAGGTGCGTGAATTAGAGGCAGATCTAGCATTAGCGGCTGTTGGAACAAGTAAATACACATCACTTTCCAATCAACTTGCAGATGCTGAAGGTGATTTAGCCACAGCAACCAATAAAGCAACTGAAGCATCAAATAATTACAGTCGGACAAAACACACCATATCCTTTATTCAAGCTGATCTTAACGGTGAGTTAAAAGAGGGCTTTGATTTACTAAAAAGAGAAATATCCGTTCTACCAAGTGGTGTAAAGGGATGGGATTCTTATGGTTTTTCTCTCGATAGAGCACTGCAAAAAAAGAAAGAGTTTAATGGTGAAAAAATATCTTTCGAATGGTCTAAAGAGGGGATGGATTTAAGAAAATCACTAGAGCGTGAAATGAAACTAGCTAACGCCAAAAGTGAAGTTGATAAGAGATTATTGCAAGTTGATTTTTACATTGAAGACAAAGGAATAACAGACGAAAGAGAAATATATCAACTTAAACAAACAGCAATAGCCACTCAAGAGGCTCAAGATGCCGCAGCCGAACGTAACAAAACAACCAAAGAATCAACCAAAGCCACAGACGCTGCTTATGAAGCATTAAAGCGCCAGAGAGAAGAAATTGAGCTTTTAAACAAAGGTTACAAAGACGGATCTCTTGAAATGGCTAAGTATGATGCAGTTAAAGCACTGGGTGATACGGCATCTCCTAAGCAGATTGAAAAAGCGGAGCAGCTAGCAGAAGAAAAATACAACATTGAACGTAATCTAGCAGATAAGAAAGCCGCACTTGAGCTTGATTTAGTCGCTAAGGCAAAGGAATCTCACGATAAACAGTTGGCAGACTTAGAGCGGATAACAAAAGATGATGTATCTCTCACTGAACAGGCAGCAAGGCGTAAAGCCGAAATTGAAGCGGAATATCAGCAAAAGATAGCTGAAATAAAGGCTAATAACACTGTATCACCGCAAGATAATTTAAAGGCACAAGTAGACCCTGTTCAGCAACTCAAAAATGAACACGAGCGTAAACTTGCGCTTATCCGTGAATTTGAGACTGAAAAAGGTGCTATCACTCAGCGTGGCTTAGAGTTAATGAATGCCGCCAATACTCAATATGAGCAAGCTAGAACTGATGCTATGTATGAGCTTTGGAGAAATCAATCATTAGGAAACGAAGCTGCCGCGGCTGCACTAGATGCATTCTCTGGTAGCGCATCAAATGCACTTACAGGAATAATCACCCGCTCAATGGAGGCTTCTGACGCATTAAGATCAATTGGTAATACAGTTTTGAATAGCCTAATTAACACCTTTGTTCAGGCTGGAATTGAGCAAGCTAAAGCTGCTTGGTTTGGCGCAGCAGCACAGCAAGGCGCTATCGCAGCAACAACGGCGGTGCAAACGGCTGCTATAGGAACGCAAACGACAGTGAGCACGGCAGCAGCTGCCACAACAACGGCCGCTTGGACACCTGCGGCAATTATGGCATCAATCGCGTCAATGGGGACAGCAGCGAAAATAGGTTTAGCCGCAATCGCTGTGCTTGGTGTTGGTGCAATTGCAGGCGCTCGTAAAAATGGTGGCCCTGTTGATGCTGGTTCAATGTATCGAGTTGGTGAGGGTGGTAAACCTGAGATATTCAAGGCTAACAACGGTCGTCAATACATGATCCCCGGTGATAATGGAAAGGTTATTTCCAATAAAGATATGCAGGGTGGCGGTATGAATGTGAATGTTGTTTTTAATGACTATTCATCTGGTGGCCACAAGTTTGATGCGCAGACCTCACAAGATGGAAACACTATGACCATTCAGGCATTCATTATGGATATGGATAACAAAGGCCCTATGCTTCAATCCATCACAAGAAACACATCGGCAACAGCTAGAGCAAGAGGTTGATATCATGAAAATAAAAAACGCGGTGTTCCACCAAAACGGTTTTTTTATGGACGTGGAGACTGAGCAAGATTTTTGGATATATCTTGGTCGCCACGTCGGGTGGGGGAGATTTAGTAAAGCCGCCTCAGCTAAAAATTCTGCAAATACTTTTGAATTAGTTGAAGTGCGCCCGGCAGAGCAAGAGCAGCCTTCACCGTTAATTCATTCGTCAAATGTGTTATGGCACTTGCAGGAAGCTCTTGGAGTTTTGATAAAATACCACGCTTCTCTTCTTCAGGAATATTTGAAGAAGAAATAATGTGAATAAGTTGAGTCATTGTATCAGAGTGAATTTTAATTGTTCTGATGTCCAGCACAGACTTTAACCCTTCATCACCCATCATAAAATCTATACCGTCAGCAGTAGCCCTAATATTTTCAAAAAGAGAGTATGGATCATCTGTGCGCCGCGGAGAGACGGAAATTAAACCTCGTTCACTAAGGTAATAAATATTGGCAGCAAGTATATGGTCATCCATTAATCCTGGAAATGATTCTGGGTCATACTGATTCCATGATGTGTGATGTGGGTATGAAGCAATGCAGACGGTAAGAATGTGATTCTGTAATTCACGATTAAACTTTTGCATAAATTATCCTTAAATTAAATTTTAGGATAATAAGAATATATGAATGTAAGGAAGTTAATACCTGATAAAAGATCAGCTATAAGGTAAAAGTAAATGATAATAGATTATCCAGACTGGCTTCCTCTGGCGCAGAAAGCCGATAAAAGCATGACGCTAGATACTGGTTTCTTGACAGATCAACCACAGGTAGGCGCACCTATATTTCAGAAGCTCACTGATGACTTAAAAACTGTATGGAGTGTGAATTGGATATTTACACTTCAACAGGAGCGTGCGTTTGCCCAATGGTTGCGAAGTCCTAACTATCTTGATAATTGCAATCGCTGGTTCAAGATGAAAATTAATCTTGGTGGTAGCGGATTGCAGGAACAGGAATTGCATTTTGTTTCCTATCCAGTGCAAACCAGTATTAATGGATCTTCTGTAACATGGACTGGTCAAGTCATTAGTAAGAAACTTTATAATTCAGATGATGAATTCGACGATATTATTGTTGAGTTCCCGCCATCATTTGGAAGCTGGCTTGATATTATCGTCACTGAGACTCTACCTAAGTATAAGGAGTTGTAATGCCTACACTAAGAGAGTATCGAGCACAAAGGCCAAACAGAATACTTTATGAGACACTGCAATTTAGTCATCCGTCATTTGGCGACATCTATCTTGTTTCTTATCAAGTATTCCCAAAGATTCTAGGTGGGGTTGAATATCAGCCTTGTAATTTCGAACTATCTGACAGTCAGCAAAGCAGAACGCCCATCATCGACGCTAGTGTTAAATTTAGCCGTGTCGCACAAGACTTTAAACAGAAACTTAAACTATGGAAATCATTCAATAGAATGACACCCATAGAGGCTACCTATCGCTTATTTGACGAGAAAGACAAAGGCACAGCAATTACTCGATGGAAATTATTTGTGAAAGATGTGTCGATGGATCATGAAAGTGTCACTGTCACGCTATCTATGAGTAATCCATTAAATAAAAACATTGGACGTATTTATGAGCCACAAGAATGGCCGGGATTGGAGGCTGTATGACAACTCAGGATTTCATCAATAAGGTTATCGGTAAACCATGGAAAAACCGGTCTTGCACATTTGACGCTATGGATTGTTGGGGGCTCGTCGTTCTCTATTATCGTCATGTGCTAGGTATTGAGATCCACCATGACGCAGGCTATGAGTCGGAAACTGATTTTGTGACTTGCTATAAAAATGAAGTTGAGTTTTGGGAGAAAGTAAATCAACCAGAAAATAACGGAATATTTATAGGCTATATAGGATCAAAGCCTGCTCACATTGGTTTGATTATTGATGGTAACGCATTACATAGTCGAGGTGAAAATGGTTCTGTGAGAATGGATAGGTTGATTGTTCTTGAGAGAAAGTTCACTAAGTTGGAGTTTATGAAATATGCCAATAATTGAAATTCAGCGTATCGCTGGAGTGCCGAAAGAGAGAGTCGAGATAAAAGCCGGCTCTCTTTTTTTTGATTGGTTAAAAGAGCAAAACTTTCATCATGACGTTGATATCTATGTTAACGGCGTAAAGCTTAACGACGATGATCGCCTTGACTTTATTATTAGTGAATTTCATCACATTCAAATATTCGACCAACCTAAAGGGATTATTGGCGACATTCTTAATCCAGTATTTAAGTTTGTTTCCAAGATATTTTCATTCTTAGCGCCTAAGGCACCATCATTTAGCGCGGCGGATGTAAATGCAAAGGAAAGCCCTAATAACCGATTAACAGGCCAAACCAACATAGCGAGAACATATCAGGCTAGACCTGAAATTCACGGACAAGTTAGAGCTTTCCCCGATCTTATTCAGCAATCAATGTTTGAATACATCGACAATAAAAAGATGGTTACCGAGTGGATGAACTTCGGCATCGGTTACTACACGATTGAGAATGTGAAATATTCAGAGTCTGAACTAATTGCCCTTGATGGTGCTAGTTATCAGATATTCCAACCGGGTGAAGTAATTCCACAGATATTCGAGGGGTTTGAGTTCCCTGATGTTGACGGACAAGAAATACCGGGGCCGAATGAAAGTGACGAAATTCCACAATATGAGGCTACTGCTAACAATGTTATTTCTGGTGAAATTAAAGGTGGTGAAGCTGCCATAAAGATAGAGAAACAAGATGAGTTTCGATATTTTATGGATATCGTAAAGCCTAGATCTGTCAGTCTTGTTGTTAATGTGACTTATGATACTCCGCAGGGTTCGGTTACAAAGGATATTAAGGTTGATGCCTATCTATCAGATGCGAAAGAAAGTGATGATGGCGCCATTATCTCACCAAAATATTACTATGAATTCTTTTTCACTAATTTAACCGGTGGTGATTTGGCAACTCTACCGCCTAATGCAATTGTTAACACATCAAAGTTTGTTCTTTATGACAACCAATTCCTGACAGTAGGGCCTTTCTTTTCTCCGCTTGATGGTGGTGAGTTATGGGTACATTTAAATGCTCAGCTTGGTGATGGCGATTGGGCTAGCGCAAGAATTGAATTCTGGAAGATTGATGATAATAACAATGAGATATCAGGAACAAGGGAGGCGTTTGATAGAGGATTTCCATCTGCACCAAAAACAAAAACATACTATCTTACGGAAAAGTTCAAGCCGTTGGCTGGATATGGAAGGTATGCGCTTCAATTAACTCGATTAGAAAACAGTAATGATCACAGCATTCTTAAGCTAGAGGAAGTCTTTATTGTTAGAGAGAGAATTAACGAAGTACATGAAGAAGATACACTTGTTAAGGTAACAGTGAGGGCAACTGAGGCACCAACGGGAACAAGAGAGCGTAAATACAACGCACTGGCTACACGTCATGTTATTAGTTACGACATGAATAGCCGTAGCGTTGATTATACATTAAGACCGTCACGATCATTTACTGATGCGATCGCTCACACTTGGCTAGTTACCGCAGGACAGCCAGAAAGCACCATAGATTTATATGGTTTGTATTCAATCTATGAATCACTTCCAGATAAGCGCTTAGGATATTTTGATTACACGTTTGATGATGAAGATGTATCGCTGGGTCAGCGTATAGAAACAATATGCAACGTTGCTCGTGTTATTTCATTTTGGGATAACGGCGTGCTTACATTTACTCGTGAGGAGGAAAAGAAATATCCATCTGGTACATTTAACAGAGCTAACACGACAGGAAATGGATTCTCGCTGTCTTATGATATGACAATGCCGAGTGGTAATGATGGTGTTGAAATCGAATATGTAAACCCTAAAACAAACAAAAAGACCTACCTTAAATATCGCATTGAAAATAATGAGATAGTTAAAAAGCCAGCTAAAAACCCTAACAAAATAACCATTCACGGTTGTCGTGATGAGTATCAAGCGATAGATAGAGCGTTATTAGAAATGGATAGGCTAATACATCAGCGCATGAGTATTAGTGTGCAAACTCTCGCAGATGGCGATTATGTTTATCCAGGAGACTTAATTATTGTTGCTGACACATACGATAAGAATCAACAGGCTGGTTATATAGTTGAGAGGATCGGAAATCAATTTTCAACAAATGAAAAAGTTGTCTTTGATGGTGAAATGTTTGTTTGTATCACTGATCACCTAGGTAATACGACAGAAAGATTTAAAGCTACACCAAGAAGCGATACAGCTTACGGATTTATCGCTGATATACCTGATATACAGCTAAATATCTATGACGGTATGAATGTTCAATCTCCGTCACGTTACGTTATATCCAATATCGTTGAAATGGACTCAATGAGATGGATTGTAAGCGACAAAAAGCCTAATGCAGATGGAACTTATAGCATTACAGCAAGTGAGTATTTTTCTGCAAAGAAAGATTACAACGTTTAATTAAATTCATTTCAACCATAGCCAGCCTAAGTGCTGGCTTTTTTATTGGGAAAAATTATGTCTACAATTCCAACACAAAATCCAGTTCCAAGTGAAGCACCGAGCGACCTGAAATATAACTCAGGTAAAATTGACGAATTTGTTACGTCAATGAAAAATAAGTATATCGATAGATTTGGGCAAGAGCATTTTACAATCGAAGGGTTGCGATGGATTGCTCAGCAAGCGATATCTCAATTCGGATACATTACCTTAGACTCGTTCCAAAAAGGCGCGGAAATAACACTGCCAAATCAAGTTTTACGCGATGAAGCCACAGGTGAATACTACCGTTGGGATGGGAAGCTACCAAAGGTTGTTCCTGTTGACTCAACCCCTGATAGTTCTGGCGGTATCGGCGCTGGCAAATGGCTTGGTGTTGGTGATGCATCACTAAGGCACGATTTATCAGTTAATGGTGGTGTAAATCTAGTCAATGGAGCTGCTAAAATAACTGGTGATGATTTCACTGGCCATATTTCAGCAAAGGGAGTTTCATCATTATCAAAATATGGTCAGGTTGTCGTTGGTGATCACCCATTCGGTAATGTTGGTAATGACTGGCCCTCTCCCACATCAAAAAGAGATGCTGTAACAATAAGTCGCAAAATATCCAATAATTTAACTGATTGTCACGCAGTGTCAGATAAAACCATTATTGATACACCGAGCGATGCAGGTACGTATGGTGCAGTTGATGTAACAACCATTCTAAGGGGGAGTCATACGCAAGATCATTTAGCTGCATTTCAAGATAGGATTAAATACGAGGGGGATGGAGTATTAGATCAGTCATGGGGAATGATAATGTGGCCTTCATCAACAGGTAGAGGGACTATAAAAAACAGAACCGGATTGATGATAAGGGGAGTTAATACCACCACATCTGTTGTTAATAATAATATTGCTATAGACATAGATCCAAGGATTTGCACCGATGCAAATGTTGGCGTACTTGTAAAAAACGGTAAGTCAACTAACAGCAGAGCCATATCATATTCATCATTACAGGACACCTCTGGATACAGTTTTAATTCATCAAAGTTAGGAGTTTTTTATCAGTCAGGGGTCGCTGGGTTTGGTATTGACCCATTTAATATACAGTCACCATCTGCATTGAATATAAAAGGATATGACAGCGAAGTTGTTCTATCTATTGGAACTGATAATGCGAATGGAGGGTTTATTTCTTCCAGAGGAAATAGCAGAGTCACTATTTTATCAAATGGAAACATTGTTGGAGTATTTCATGAATCATCAGCGAATAACGCGTTCTCTCCAGGCGTTGATGGCTCTCAGCCACTAGGGCTTTCGAATAGAAGGTGGTCAACAATATACTCTAGCACTGGAGCTATAAGCACATCGGATAAAAGATTAAAAGAAGAAATACGGTCAATATCAAATACTGAAAAAAGAGTTTCACATAAATTGAGAGACCTTATTTGCATATACAAATTAAAGTCAGACAAAACAAATAAACAACATGTTGGTGTAATTGCTCAAGATGTCATTGCTGCATTTTTATCAGAGGGGCTGGATGCTAATGATTATGGTATTATTTCATATGACAATGACGTGTATGGTGTTAGATACGATGAATTATCTATGTTCATGATATCTACAATTATTTAAAAATAATTGACGATGAATTTTATAAGTAATTAAGCGCTACATTTGCTAATTAAATCTCAATCTATAAATATTATCATTTATCCATATATCTTAGAATCACTCTGTCTTCAAATACTGCACCGAGTTCCCATCAGGTAACTTCTTGCTTCTCTCACGATAAAACGCTAATCGTTCATTAAAGTACTCACGCAAATGTGCTGGTTGTTGTCGTTCAACTTCGGATGCAACAACTGGCATATTGAGCCGTTCTTTATATGCGACACCACTTGCGGCTAAATCGACATTGACTTTGTCTTTTTCTTCTTGAGTTAGGTTTGCGAGGTTCATAATGGATCCGGTTAGTTTTTGGAGAGTATAGCAGGGTGTGGAATTAAAAATGAGGAGGTGTGACATACTGTGTCGAGATTGTGACACAATATATGTGAAATGATGGTAAAAATGATTAAATTCTGCAAAGCCAAAATTTGCTGGCTGGCATGGATAGTGGCTTTGTAGGCTAAATAGCGTTAATCAATACTTTCACATCATCCGATATTAAATCCTAATTAGATGAAAACCTTGAGACTAAAATTTATTAACACTATGACGGCCATAACATTACGTTAACAAATTGTGTGATCCTTAAGCCAAATTATAAGTTATATGATATGTTTAATAGATAACCTTACCTATTTTGATGGTTTAAACATGCTGTCAGTATAAAAATAAGAAGGAGGAGCTATGTCGTTACACTTGAAAAAAGAGAGCCATTCCACGCTCTTAGTTGGATCACGTGAATATGAGTATTACCGCCTTACTGAAGTTGCTCGTCAATTAGGTGATATTACCCGTCTTCCTAAATCTCTGAAGGTACTGTTAGAAAATTTAGTACGTTATCTCGATAATGATACGGTTGTTGAAGATGATATTAAGGCGTTAGTTGATTGGCAAAAAACAGCTCATGCATCTCGTGAAATAGCTTATCGACCAGCAAGGGTTTTAATGCAGGATTTTACAGGTGTACCTGCTGTTGTTGACTTAGCCGCAATGCGAGAAGCAGTAAAATCATTAGGCGGACAGGTGGAAAAGGTTAATCCATTGTCGCCCGTTGATTTAGTTATCGATCACTCTGTGATGGTTGATGAATACGCAAGTAAAAATGCATTTGCTGAAAACGTTGAAATAGAAATGGAACGCAATTATGAGCGTTACCTTTTTTTGCGTTGGGGGCAGCAATCGTTTGAACGTTTTCGTGTTGTGCCACCAGGAACAGGGATTTGCCATCAGGTAAACCTTGAGTATTTAGGTAAAGCTATCTGGTCTGAAGAAAAAGATGGTCGCTATGTAGCTTATCCAGATACCTTAGTAGGAACAGATTCTCACACAACCATGATTAATGGCCTCGGTGTTTTAGGTTGGGGGGTTGGAGGTATTGAAGCCGAAGCAGCAATGTTAGGTCAGCCTATTTCAATGCTTATTCCTGATGTTGTTGGTTTTAAACTGACAGGCAAACTGCGAGAAGGTATTACAGCAACAGATCTTGTGCTTACTGTCACCCAAATGTTACGAGCACACGGTGTAGTAGGAAAATTTGTTGAGTTTTACGGAGATGGTTTAGCCTCATTACCTTTAGCTGATCGGGCAACGATAGCTAATATGTCGCCAGAATACGGAGCAACATGTGGCTTTTTCCCAATAGACAATATTACACTTGATTATTTGCGTTTAACTGGGCGAGAAGAGCAAGAAATTGCTTTAGTTGAAGTTTATAGTAAAGAGCAAGGTTTATGGCGTCATGCAGGTGATGAGCCTATCTTCACCTCTACATTATCTCTTGATATGGGAACCGTTGAAGCAAGCTTAGCCGGACCTAAACGTCCTCAAGATAGAGTAAATTTAGCAAGTGTTCCTAATGCATTTAAAGCGGCAGTAGAGCTTGAAACAAACAAGAAACCACTTTCACACTTTCCTGAAGTAAAAATTGATAGTTATCCTGAATTTAAACTCACTGATGGCGCTGTCGTTATTGCCGCAATCACATCCTGTACAAATACTTCAAATCCAAATGTCTTAATGGCTGCGGGATTACTGGCTAAAAATGCAGTAGAAAAAGGATTGCAACGTAAGCCTTGGGTTAAATCCTCTTTAGCACCCGGCTCTAAAGTCGTCACAGATTACCTTAATTTAGCGGGATTAACGCCTTATCTTGATGAGTTAGGTTTTAATCTTGTAGGTTACGGTTGCACTACTTGTATTGGTAATTCAGGGCCTTTATTAGCACCAATTGAAAACGCAATTAAAGACAATGATTTAACTATTGCAGCGGTATTATCAGGTAATCGTAACTTTGAAGGTCGTATTCATCCATTAGTGAAAACCAACTGGTTAGCTTCGCCTCCGCTAGTGGTTGCTTATGCATTGTCAGGAAATATGAGTATCGATCTTACTAAAGAGCCTTTAGGTAAAGATAAGCAGGGTAACCCTGTTTACTTAAAAGATATTTGGCCTGACAGTAAGGCTATTGCGGATGCTGTTGAAAAAGTGAAAACGGAAATGTTCCATAAAGAGTACTCTGCGGTGTTTGAGGGAGATGAAACGTGGAAATCACTGAAAACACAAAATACGCCAGTTTATACTTGGCAGGCAGATTCTACTTATATTCGCCATCCACCTTTCTTTAAAGGAATGACGAAAACGCCAGCACCAATTAATGATATTCATCAAGCCAGTATCTTGGCAATTTTAGGTGATTCGGTAACAACGGACCATATTTCACCTGCTGGAAACATTAAAGCCGATAGTCCCGCTGGGCGTTATTTGCGTGAACATGGGGTAGAACCGAAAGACTTTAACTCCTACGGCTCTCGACGTGGTAACCATGAAGTTATGATGCGAGGCACCTTTGCCAATATTCGTATTCGTAACGAAATGGTTCCGGGAATTGAAGGTGGTTTTACCAAACATATCCCAACAGGGGAAACGTTAGCAATTTATGATGCTGCAATGCGTTATCAGCAAGAAAACACCCCACTGGCGATCATTGCAGGGAGTGAGTATGGTTCAGGCTCTAGCCGTGACTGGGCAGCAAAAGGAACGCGTTTATTAGGTGTTCGTGTCGTGATTGCGGGCTCTTTTGAGCGTATTCATCGTTCTAACTTGATTGGTATGGGCGTTTTACCGTTAGAATTCCCCGCAGGTGTTACACGTCAAACATTAGGCTTAAAAGGTGATGAGAAAATTGAGATCACCGGACTTAATGCATTAACACCAGGCCAAGATGTCGCGGTTAATATTACTTTTGCGGATAATCGCACTGAAACTATTATGGCGCGTTGCCGTATTGATACACAAACCGAACTCGCTTATTTCCAACACGGAGGCATATTACATTATGTTATTCGTAATATGCTGTAATTAGTTTTACGGTTTAATCTAAAAACAAACGCCTCATTATTATAAAAGTTTAATGAGGCGTTTGTTTAGGTAGTTTAAGTGGAGTCTGTCATAAAAAAGCTAATAAATTTTTACCAACCTTGAACTGCGCCACCATTAAAAATGGTTTCGGCGGCTGTTGCAACTTCGGGAGATTGATAAGCTTTGATAAAATCACGTACATTATCAGCGTCTTTATTATCTTCTCTTGCCACAATAATATTGGTGTAAGGTGAGTTTTTATCTTCAATAAAAATACTGTCTTTTGTCGGAGATAAATTAATTTGTTGGATGTAGGTGGTGCTAATAATGGCAACGGTGACTTTAGGATCGTTTAACACTCGTGGTAATTGTGCGCCTTCTAGCTCCATAATTTTTAATTTAAGAGGATTATCAATAATATCAATAGCAGTAGGTAATAAGCCACTATTTGGCTTTAATGTGATGAGTTTTTCTTTATCTAATAACAGTAAAGCTCGGCCCAAATTGGTTGGATCGTTAGGAACTGCAATGGTGTCACCAGACTTTAACTCAGAAGGGTGTTTAATTTTTGTTGAATAGCCAGCCATAGGGAAAACAAAGGTATTGCCCACAGCCACTAAATTATAACCACGAGATTGATTATCTTGAGCAAGAAAAGGACGATGTTGAAAAACATTAGCATCTAATTCTTTATTTGCTGTGGGATCATTTGGCAATAATGAGCCACTAAAACCTACTAATTCAACCTCTAAGCCATATTTTTCTTTAGCTACTTTTTTGGCAATTTCAGCTACATCTTGTTCAGCGCCATTGATCACACCAACTTTGATTGAATAGCTGTTTTTATCGCTATTATCACAACCTGTTAATAATGTTCCTACTAATAATAGCGCGCCGAAAATCCTACCGGAAAAATGTAATGGCATAATGCATTCCTATCAAAATTTATTTATTAATAAATAACTTAGGAACCGATAAAGAGTCAATGAAATCGCATATGATAAATTTTCACATGATATAATTTAATGATAAAAAAGACGTAAAATCAGATGCAAGAAAAGAAAAATAAATAAAGAATTAATTTATAAAGTAATAGAATAAAAGGAATAAATAGAAAATCCGAGCAATTTAGACTCGGATTTGAAAATGGTTAATGCTGTGCTGTTACTTTATTATTGCGCTTTCTTAAATAAAAGATGGCCCATTTTATCGGCTTTAGTATCAAGATAATGAGCATTACTTGGATTACGCCCGACAATCAAAGGAACTCGCTCGATAACATTAATGCCTGCGGTTTTCATGATTTCAATTTTTTTCGGATTATTGGTTAATAACCGCACTTCATGAACACCTAACAGATTATACATGTCAGCACAAAGGGTAAAATCGCGTTCGTCAGCTTTAAAACCTAATTCCAGGTTTGCTTCAACGGTATCTAACCCTTTATCTTGTAATGCGTAAGCTCTTATTTTATTCAGTAAACCAATATTCCGGCCTTCTTGGCGATGATAAAGTAAGACACCACGGCCTGCTTTGCTTATTTGTGAAAGTGCAGCTTCAAGTTGGAAGCCACAATCACAACGCAAACTAAATAAGGCATCACCCGTTAAGCATTCTGAATGAATACGAGATAATACAGGTTCTGAGCCTGAGATATCGCCATAGACTAGGGCGACGTGATCTTTACCTGTTGCGATTTCTTCAAAACCGACCATTAAAAACTCACCAAAAGGAGTAGGTAGTTTTGCTTCTGCGATACGTCTTAATTTCATTATTTTTGACTCATAATTTCAGGTGAAACTCTCGTTCAAGATTATACACTTTATAACGAGAACAAAGAGAAATAAAACACTGAAATGTTTCCATGTCTGATAGGCAAGGAAATGGGTTAACACACACTTATAAATTCACACCACCACAAATTATCAGATTTTGAGCCTTAGTGCATAATGATTTATTGCTAAACGAGCATCGTTTATACTGATAAACTTCAAAGATAAACGAAAGACAGTATTTGTATTTGAGAAGGGTAGATATTTGAATAAGAAGATAACAATATTAATTTTATTAGGCAGTATATTGCTCTTGAGCATACCTAGTGTAGTGTTAATGCTGGGTTGGCAATGGCAACCGACTGACCATCCTTTAGGGGGAATAAGCACATTGTGGATAGCAGACAGTGCAGCTAAACCTTGGGGAGCCATTAGTGTTATTGTGTTTTTAGTATTACTGTTTATGGCTTTAAAATTAAAACGTAATAACTTTATTCAATTAGCCGTGATAATTATTGCGACCTTAGCCGTTGGACAATTAATTAAGGTTGCAGTTAAAAATACAGTCAAAGAACCTCGTCCTTATGTTATTTGGGTCAGTAGCAATTTACACATTACATCAGAGGAGTTTTATCAAGTTTCCAGATCAGAGCGGGAACAATTGCTCCAAAATGGATTGGCAAATTCTCCTGTGATCCCAGGATGGCAACTTAAACATTGGAAAGCGGAAACCGGTTATGCTTTTCCATCAGGGCATAGCTTATTTGCAGCAACACTCGCCTTGTTTGTTTTTGTCCTTTTTATGTTGTGCCGTCATTATTTTTTGGCAACACTCGGGTTATTATGGGGAATCGATGTCACTGTAGGGCGTATTGTGTTGGGAATGCACTGGGCATCCGATGTGATTGTAGGTATTCTTATTAGTACTGTGCTGGTTTGGTGTGCATTTAAGGTGATTGAGCGACGTTTATTACTCAAATCCTGACGATAGCCCTTATTTTTGAGATACAGAATGTCTTTTTCAGTATTTATGTGAAAAAATATACGAAAATCAGTTGATTCTAAGAAATGACTTTCTTTGTGCGCAGTGAAAATGCTACCTTTATCTGTCCACTAAAGAAAAGAGAATAAAAAAGGAAATAATGTGAAAAAAGTCCTACTTTTTATTTTGGTTATTCTTGTTTTTGCCATCGTGGTCATTGCCATGACTTTAGGCTCAAATAACGATCAGGTAGTCACATTCAATTACCTTATTGCTCAAGGTGAATATCGTATTTCTACCTTGTTAGCCACACTGTTTGGTGTAGGCTTTATTCTTGGTTGGATTGTAAGTGGTGTTTTCTATTTGCGCGCCCGTTTATCATTAGGCCGAGCAAAACGTAAGATTAAACGTCTTGAAAGTGCTCAAACCAAACAAGAAAGCCAAGAAAGTCGCCCAACGGTTGCTTCTGCTACGAAATAAGGACGATAGCTGATGCTAGAATTGCTGTTTCTGTTACTACCTGTCGCGGCAGCTTACGGCTGGTATATGGGGCGTCGTGGCGCCCAACAGGATAAACAGCAGAATGCCGATCGCCTGTCACGAGAATACGTGGCAGGTGTTAACTTCTTACTTTCAGATCAACAAGATAAAGCAGTTGATCTCTTCCTTGAAATGCTTAAAGAAGATAGTTCTGCTTTTGAAGCACATCTTACGTTAGGCAATCTTTTCCGCTCTCGTGGTGAAGTTGAACGCGCAATTCGTATTCACCAATCCTTAATGGAAAGTGCGGCGCTTTCTTTTGAGCAACACCTCCTTGCTGTTCAACAACTTGGCCGTGACTATGTTGCTGCGGGTGTTTACGATCGAGCTGAAAATATGTTCCAGCAACTTATTGATGAGCAAGAGTTTCGCCAAAGTGCGTTACAATCTTTGCTGGCTATTTACCAGTTAACTAGCGATTGGAGCAAAGCCATCGAAACAGCTGAAAAATTAGTAAAATTAGGTCAGCATGAATTAAAAGAACAAATATCACATTTTTACTGTGAATTGGCACTTCAAGAAATGAGTAGTGATAATCTTGATAGTGCACTTAATTTTCTACAAAAAGCAGGCCAAGCAAATCCTCTCTGTGCTCGTGTTTCAATTATGTATGGACGTATTTATATTGCTCGTGATGAGAAACCAAAAGCCATTGAAGTGCTGATGAAAGTTATCGAGCAAGATAAAGAAATGGTGAGTGAAACACTACCTATGCTTTTTGAATGTTTCCAGACACAAGAAGATAATTCTCGTTGGGAGGCGTATTTACGCCAATGTGTTGATAGTAATAGCGGTGCAATTGCTGAACTTTACCTTGCGGATATTATTGAAGCCAAAGAAGGTATTGAAGCCGCTCAGCTTTATATTAATCGACAATTAGAACGCCATCCTACAATGCGACTTTTCTATCGCTTAATGCGTTACCATTTAGCTGAAGCAGAAGAAGGTCGTGCTAAAGAAAGTCTTATCTTATTGCGTTATATGGTTGGTGAACAAATTCGTACCAAACCAGATTATCGTTGTCATAAATGTGGTTTTACCTCTCATGCATTATATTGGCATTGTCCATCCTGTCGTTCATGGGATACCGTTAAACCTATTCGCGGTTTAGATGGTCAGTGACGATGTCACTTTTTTAATAGTCTCTTTATAAATAAAGGCCCTAAAATGTCATTTCATTGTGATAAAAAATCGCCCGAGTTCACCTGCGCGCCCGTTATTGTGGCATTAGACTATGAAGATCAAAAAAGTGCATTAGATTTTGCACAACGTATCGATCCCTCATCTTGCCGTTTAAAAATAGGTAAAGAGATGTTTACCCGTTTTGGACCTCAATTTGTCACACAGTTACAAAAAGACGGTTTTGATATTTTCTTGGATCTAAAATTTCACGATATTCCAAATACAGTTGCAAGAGCCGTTGCAGCCGCAGCTGATTTAGGCGTATGGATGGTGAACGTACATGCCTGTGGTGGCAGTCGCATGATGCGTGCAGCTAAAGAGAGCCTTACATCCTATGGCAAAGATGCACCACTTTTAACAGCCGTAACGGTGTTAACAAGTATGGATAAATCTGATCTGATTGAATTGGGTATAACATTAACACCAGCAGAACAAGCGGAGCGCTTGGCATTGCTGACAAAATCTTGTGGTCTTGATGGTGTTGTTTGCTCTGCACATGAAGCTACACGTTTTAAACAAGTTTGTGGTGATGATTTCTTATTAGTGACACCAGGTATTCGCCCAGCAGGGAGTGATGTCGGTGATCAGCGTCGAGTAATGACACCAGAACAAGCCATTGCTGCAGGCGTTGATTATATGGTGATTGGACGTCCTATTACACGTAGTGATAATCCTCTTGAAACATTACAACAAATTAATCGTTCTATACTCTAAATAATTCAAGGTTTAGCTAAGTTGGCAATGCACTGGATCTTAAAAGTATGACGAATATATACAAGGTATGTAATTAACATGGATAATAACTCTCGTTTGGTTTATTCCACAGATGCGGGTCGCATTAAAGAAGAAGAACAAAAGCCTGTACGTCCTGTCGGTGATGGTATTGTGCGTATTCAGCGTCAAACTAGTGGGTGCAAAGGTAAAGGTGTTTGTGTTGTTTCAGGTATCGATCTGGATGATGCTGAGCTGGCCAAGCTTGCTGCTGAACTGAAGAAAAAATGTGGCTGTGGTGGTAGTGTAAAAGACGGTTTAATTGAGATCCAAGGTGATAAACGTGATTTAATTAAATCGCTATTAGAAGCCAAAGGAATGAAAGTTAAACTGGCTGGTGGCTGATTTAGTTAGCTAGCAACGAAATGAATAATGATGCGCTGATTTTCTGTTGAGATTAGCGCATTTTTTATTGTCATTAATAGCTGTCTTTTTAAAGGTATTTTATGAAAGCGTATTTGATGATCGTAACATTGCTGTATTCTTCTGTGCTTTTGGCAGAAAGTAAAATGGATAAAGTGATTGTTCATGATAAATATTGTTCTTCACCAGAGCAGACAATGGATGAAGTCTACGAGCATGGGGCAATAACCAACTGTATTTATGCGGGGCTTTCAATCACTGATGCGTATAAAAAATATGTGGATGAACACGATGAAGCTTATCTTGAAAAAGTCATTAAAGTGAATAACAACGCCCAAAAAGAGTACACAAATGATGCAGTCTCTGTTGACTATAATTGGGAAAACCCGAAAAAATTAATAATAGAACAGCAGTTTGCAGGTGGTTTTACCGAAATGTTGTTAGAAGAAGATCAGAAGGGTACTAAAATAACCATTACTGGTCATCCTGATTAAGTATTAGTCAAATAGAGAACAGCATAAGCAAGATTATAGGTGACAATGTCACCTAATTGTTTATATTTCATTTTATTCTTTCTCTTCGATTTTTAGATATTTCACAGGCACGGAAAGTGTTAACCATACACCATTATCAGCCTGATAAAATTCAAAACCGTCACTAAACATTTTTTCACTATCAACAATTAAAACAACAGCTTTTCCATGACGATTGCCGACATTCACGGCAGTTTTGTGATCTTGTGATAAATGAACATATTGGCGACCATTAGGTATTAAACCTTGATTAAAAATACTGTCGATAAAGCGAGTTGCTGTGCCGTGATAAAGTATTTTAGGAGGAGTAATAGCTTGGTAATCAACGGTAGTCTTAAGAGAGTGTCCTTGAACGGCACGAATAAAAAGCCCATCTTCTGAAATAGCGAAACGTTTTTTATCATTCGTTTTAACCACATCGTTAATAATTTCAATGGTTAGTGGTGTGCCTTTTTTCTGCGCTAACAAGATCAATTGTGATATTTCACCCCATCCTTGATCATCAAGTGATAAACCGATACTTTCAGGAGCGTGTCGCAATATATAGCTTAAAAAACGGCTAATTTGTACTTTATCTTTCATTAATTCAATCCATTTGTGATTTACTAAATTTATGGTGTGAGTATTTTATTTCCTTAATACCATAAAAATATTCCTTTTTATTCCCTTTAAATTTCTAGTGTTATTTCTAGCAAAGATAAGAGGTATAAAAAAACTGATGGCTCAAAATGAACCATCAGTTTTATTGTATACCGACTACAGACTAATTAGATAGGGCGAGCAACAATATTACGTGTTTCAAGTTTTACATCTTCGATGCGAACAGGAATGATATCATTGAGTTTATAAGCACTTTCACCTTTCACAATCACTGTACCCGTTTCTTGACTGCATTGAATTTCATCACGTACAGCATGTAAGAAAGGAGCTGGAATAAAGGCTACTGCGCCATTTTCAACTAACCGAACACGAATACCACCACGCGTAATATCGATAATTTCAGCGTTAAATGACGTTTCAGTACCCGCAAAAGGTTTTAAGAAACGCGCATATAACCAATCACCTACATCTCTTTCAGCCATACGATTAGCACGACGACGTTCTGCAATGCGAATACCATCTTCTTCCTGAGGTTTTTCAGCAGGTTCTTTACTGATAATCGCTTTCAGTAAACGATGGTTTAAAATATCACTGTATTTACGGATCGGCGATGTCCATGTTGCATATGCTTCTAGCCCTAAACCAAAGTGTGGACCTGGCTCTGATTTGATTTCAGCAAAGTTTTGATAACGACGAATACGACTATCAAGAAATTGATTCGGTTGGTTATCGAGTTCACGGCGTAATTGGCAGAAACCCTCAAGGGTTAACAAACTTTCAGAAGTGGTTTCAATGCCATTATCTTTTAAAGTTTGTACAACTTGATCGATATAAAGTGGATCAAAACCAGTGTGAACGTTATAAACACCAAAGCCTAAGTTTTTCGCTAGTACTTTAGCTGCGCAGATATTGGCTGTGATCATGGCTTCTTCGACAATACGATTTGCAATACGACGATTTTCAGCCACGATATCTAATACATTACCGCCTTCATCAAGAATAAAGCGGTAATCAGGGCGTTCTTTAAAGACCAGTGCATGTTTTTCACGCCATTCATGACGTTTTTCACACATCTCTTTTAATAACATTACTTGTTCATGAACGATGTCATTCTCTGGTTTCCAATCGCTGTTACCGCCTTCTAACCAATTTGAAATATGGTCATAAACCAGTTTAGCTTTTGATTCTACCCATGCTGAATAGAAGTGAATATCTTCATGTAATGCACCATCTTGTGCAATGCTGACTTGGCAAACTAGTGCTGGGCGTTTTTCATTAGGGCGTAATGAGCAGATGTTATCAGATAGCTCACGAGGCAACATTGGGATATTAAAGCCCGGTAGATAGTTAGTTAGTGCGCGTTGTGCCGCAATTTTATCTAATTCACTATTTGGCAGAATATAAGCCGTAGGATCAGCAATGGCGATAAAGAGCGTTAATTGACCATTATCTTCTTTACGAATAAAGAGTGCGTCATCCATGTCTTCTGTTGATGCACTATCAATAGTGACAAAGGAGAGAGAAGTCAGATCTTCACGAGGTAACGCATCATGTAATGTAAGTGCTTCGTTGCCCATTTCTGGTGCATCGCGCTCAAGTTGATGGCGCATTAAGGTTACCCACCAAGGGGCGAAGTGATCGTCTTTATCTGTAATATAGTCGGTAATTTCTGCCTGAAAACCTTTATCACCTTTATTCAGTGGATGACGACGCATGACCGCAACAGCCCAATCTTGATCGACAAAACTATGGGTTAAGCTTTGAGCTGGTCGGCAAGGAATAGCATCTTTTAGTAGAGGATGGTCTGGTATTATCCACAGACGGTTATCACCTTCTTTTCTCTGAATACGGCCGACAAAACGAGTTAAAAAGGGTTCAACTAATTCTTCAGGTTCAACTGATTCTTTGTCGTTATTGGTATGAACAGCAGCAATAACACGGTCGCCGTGCATCACTTTTTTCATTTGCGGAGGGGGAATAAAATAGCTTTTCTGACCATCAACTTCAAGGAAGCCAAAGCCTTTATCTGTTCCCTTTACAAGGCCTTCCACGCGCGGTGTTTGGGCATGGAGTTGCTGTTTTAGCTGTGCAAGCAGCGGATTGTCTTGAAACATATTTTTCCGGAAAGTCGGCAGTTTTAATAATAAAAGTGGGCAATAGTTTTATTCGATTGTGCGTAGCGACGCAAGTAATATTGCATCAGAAAAACAGACAAATCGGCAAATTTTTATTCAGGATCTGTTTTTTCTTTAAATTCACACAGATCTTCAATAATACAAGAGCCACACCGTGGTTTTCGTGCAATACAGGTATAACGACCATGAAGAATAAGCCAGTGATGGCAATCAACTTTAAATTCTGCCGGAACAACCTTTAAGAGTTTTAGCTCAACTTCATTGACATTCTTGCCGGGGGCAAAGCCTGTACGATTACTCACTCTAAAGATATGTGTATCGACAGCAATTGTTGGCCAGCCAAATGCGGTATTTAAAACAACATTTGCAGTTTTGCGACCAACGCCTGGCAAAGCTTCAAGGGCTTCTCTGTTTTCAGGAACCTCACTGTGATGTTTATCCACCAAAATTTGACAGGTCTTAATCACATTTTCAGCTTTGGTATTATAAAGGCCAATGGTTTTAATGTATTTCTTAAGTCCATCCACCCCTAAATTCAGGATAGCTTGTGGTGTGTTGGCAACTGGATAAAGCTTAGCGGTTGCCTTATTGACACTCACATCGGTCGCTTGTGCAGAGAGTAACACGGAGATCAATAGTTCAAACGGAGAGTCAAATTTTAGCTCTGTCGTAGGTTGCGGATTGTTATCACGCAACCGAGTTAGAATTTCAATACGTTTTGCTTGATTCATTATGCTCACAAATTAATTTTTAACGATATGACTACCACAGCCTTGCTCTTTTTCATAAGTTTTCATTGTCGAAGCGCTGCGCTTTTTCTGTCTTTCATCGATAAGGTATTTTCCCGCTAACATAAAGCCTAAACCGATAAAAGCACCTGGTGGTAAAATGGCAAGTAAGAAGGGTGAATCTAAATGAACTATTTCGATTCTTAATACTTGAGCCCATTCACCTAACAGTAAATCTGCACCGTCAAATAATGTTCCGTTACCTAAAATTTCACGGATCGCGCCTAACACAAAGAGTGCGGCTGTTGCCCCTAATCCCATTGCTAACCCATCAATGGCAGAAGGAAAGACTTCATTTTTAGCAGCGAAGGCTTCAGCACGGCCAATAACAATACAGTTGGTGACTATTAATGGAATAAAGATCCCCAACGATTGGTATAAACCATAGGCGTATGCGTTAATCAGTAATTGCACAGCACTGACGACAGACGCGATTATCATAACATAAATTGGGATACGAATTTCAGAAGGAACCCAACGACGTAAACTTGAAACCGCCACATTGGTGCAAAATAGCACTAATGTTGTCGCAAGTCCTAAGCCTAGCGCATTAGTTGCTGTAGAAGAAACCGCAAGTAAAGGGCATAGACCAAGTAATTGCACTAGAGCTGAGTTGTTTGTCCATAACCCTTGAGCAAAGAGCGTTTTAATGGAGTTCATATTAATTCGCCTCACAGACAGAGAGAGTTTCTAACTTCTCTGGTAATGATTGTATTAGCCATGCTGTGCGTTTTGATGAGTTAACGACAGCACGGGGGGTGATCGTCGCACCTGTAAATTGATCAAAATCGCCACCATCTTTTTTTACTGCCCAATGTGGATCGTTTTCACTGGAAATGAATTTATGGCTCAGTGTTGTGATCCAATCGGAGATGCGTGTTTCAATTTTATCACCCAGACCAGGAGTTTCGTTATGTGCAGTTACACGAACACCTAATACGTTACCTTTAAAGTCAGCACCAACAAGAAGTTCAATTGCACCTGAATAGCCATCTGGTGCGGTAGATTCTAAGGCTGCTGCAACGGGTTTACCTTCAAAACGCGCTACATAAAGTTTATGAGGTTTTGAATTCCCCAATTCAGGTGCCGTAAGTAGATAACAATCTTTAGAAAGTTCATTGTCATACATTGTTTGAGGGATCACCTGATCCAACAATCTTTGTTTTTCTATAGCCACTTGCTCTGCAATGGTGTCTGCGGTTAAGTGGTATACCACAGCGGTTAAACCTGTTGTACAAGCCGCAAAGACAGCTAATGTTAGCCCATGACGTTTTAAGATCTCGATCATCATTTTCTCCTTGGCACATTAATGCCCATAAACACGAGGGCGTGTATAGCTATCGATTAAAGGTACGGCGATATTGGCAAGCAATACTGAGAAAGCAACAGCGTCTGGATATCCACCATAAACACGGATAATCCATACTAATAAGCCTATCATGCCTGCATAAATTAAACGGCCTTTAGGGGTTGTAGAGGCACTTACAGGATCTGTCGCTATAAAGAAAGCTCCTAACATTGTTGCCCCTGAGAAAATTTGTAATAAGGGTTGTGAGTAACGAGTAGGATCGATACCCCAACTAATAACAGAACATAAGGCTAACATTGAGATCATTGCAACAGGGATATGCCAGCTAATAATGCGTTTATAGAGCAGAACTAATCCACCAACTAAATAAGCTACATTCACCCATTGCCATCCAATACCGGCAAATTCACCTTGTAAAATAGGTGTTGCTAACACTTCATCAATAGAATGAGTTAGTAATCCAGTTTTAAAACTATCAAGAGGTGTAGCTTGTGTAATGCCATCAACAGAGCGTCTTAAATCTTCAAGTGTTAAACCTGATGATGTATGACCTGTAAAGAAGATACTTAAACTATCCATGACATTGTAAGAGACAGCTTGTAGTTCAACAGGAGGCATCCACGATGTCATTTGTACTGGGAATGAAATTAGTAAAACCACATAACCTACCATTGCGGGGTTAAATGGATTTTGCCCTAAACCACCATAAATATGTTTTGCGATAACGACAGCAACAAAGGTACCTAAGACAATGATCCACCATGGTGCCAAAGGCGGAATACTAATTGCTAGTAATACACCAGTAAGCAGTGCGGAGTTATCTTTAAGGTAAAGTAATGGATCTTCTTTTTTGAGTTTTACGCACACAGTTTCAGCCACAAGCGCAACGATAATGGCTAATATAATTTGGTAAATAGTGCCTAAACCAAAAAAATAGATCTGACTGATGATCCCCGGTAGTGCCGCTAATGTTACCCATAGCATAACTTGGCTGGTGGATTGCTGATTATGCGTAAAAGGGGAACTCGCAATTTTTAATTTACTGTTGTTATTTTGTATCGGTCTAAATTTCATCTGTGATTAGTCCAAGGTAACTTCTTCTTTAGCTCGACGTTGTTCGGCTTCTTTTTTCGCTTTTACTCTGGCAATAGCCGCCGCGACAGCAGCTTTGCGCGGATCGACTTCTTCGGCTTCAGCGCTTTCAACAGAGGCTTCAACTGTTGTTTCTGCTTGAGTTTGTTGAGCTTCTTTTTTCGCTTTTACTCTGGCAATAGCCGCCGCGACAGCGGCTTTGCGCGGATCGACTTCTTCGGCTTCAGCGCTTTCAACAGAGGCTTCAACTGTTGTTTCTGCTTGAGTTTGTTGAGCTTCTTTTTTCGCTTTTACTCTGGCAATAGCCGCCGCGACAGCGGCTTTGCGCGGATCGACTTCTTCGGCTTCAGCGCTTTCAACAGAGGCTTCAACTGTTGTTTCTGCTTGAGTTTGTTGAGCTTCTTTTTTCGCTTTTACTCTGGCAATAGCCGCCGCGACAGCGGCTTTGCGCGGATCGACTTCTTCGGCTTCAGCGCTTTCAACAGAGGCTTCAACTGTTGTTTCTGCTTGAGTTTGTTGAGCTTCTTTTTTGGCTTTTACTCTGGCAATAGCCGCCGCGACAGCAGCTTTGCGCGGATCGACTTCTTCGGCTTCAGCGCTTTCAACAGAGGATTCAACCGTTGTTGTTGCTTGAGAAGCTTGCTGTGCTTTTTTGGCTTTTACACGAGCCAATGCCGCCGCAACAGCAGCTTTGCGCGGATCGGCTTCTTCGGCTTCAGCGCTTTCAACAGAGGCTTCAACTGTTGTTTCTGCTTGAGTTTGTTGAGCTTCTTTTTTCGCTTTTACTCTGGCAATAGCCGCCGCGACAGCAGCTTTGCGCGGATCGACTTCTTCGGCTTCAGCGCTTTCAACAGAGGCTTCAACCGTTGTTGTTGCTTGAGAAGCTTGCTGTGCTTTTTTGGCTTTTACACGAGCTAATGCCGCGGCAACAGCAGCTTTGCGCGGATCGACTTCTTCGGCTTCAGCGCTTTCAACAGAGGATTCAACCGTTGTTGTTGCTTGAGAGGCTTGCTGTGCTTTTTTGGCTTTTACACGAGCCAATGCCGCGGCAACAGCAGCTTTGCGCGGATCGACTTCTTCGGCTTCAGCGCTTTCAACCGTTGTTGTTGCTTGAGAGGCTTGCTGTGCTTTTTTGGCTTTTACACGAGCCAATGCCGCCGCGACAGCAGCTTTGCGTGGATCAGCGTCTTCGTTGTCACTTACTATATTATCATTTGAGGTTTCTAATGCTTTTTGCTGTGCTAATTTAGCTGCTTGTTTTGCTCTGACTTCTTCTTTTCGTTTTCTACGTGCGGCGATAGCGGCTGCGTTATCTGGCTCTTCACCTGCTTTCACAGAAATAATTTTACCGATATTCTGTTTTTCTTTTACACGAGAGAGCGCAGATTGAACTTCATTATGTTCATTATCATCAAGTTTAACTGCAGCACGTTGATGCCTTGCTTCACGTTCAAGTTTCTCACGCTCCATACGTAATTTTTTTGCTTCAAAACGCGCTTTAGCTTCAGCGGCACGTTTGACTTCTGCATCAATTTCACGTATTTCAGCCTTTTCTTGGCGATAGTATTGAACTAGCGGAATATTACTTGGGCAAACAAATGCACAAGCACCACATTCAATACAATCAAATAAATTATGTTGTTGTGCCTTCTCATGCTCTTTACCTTTACTAAACCAGTAAAGTTGTTGAGGTAATAAACCACTAGGGCAGGCATCTACACAATGACCACAGCGGATACATGCCTCTTCAAGGTTATCTGTATCCATTTCTTCAACAGAAGGGATTAGTAGGCAGTTAGTTATCTTGACTACTGGGGCATTTAAGTCAGGTAAGGTAAAGCCCATTAATGGGCCCCCCATAATCACCATTTGTTCAGAGCCTGCAACAAAACCAGCTTGTTTCAACAATGAATAAATAGGGGTGCCTAAACGCACCCAGAAGTTACCGGGTGTTTTGGCTCCATTGCCAGTGACCGTGACAACACGTTCAATTAAAGGCTCATCATCAATAATGGCACGTTTGATGGCAACAACAGTACCGACGTTTTGCATCAAAACACCAATATCAGATGAACGACCACCTGATGGCACTTCTTTACCTGTTAATATTTTGGTCAGTTGTTTAGCACCGCCAGAGGGATATTTTGTGGGAATGACACGAATAAAAATTCGTTTCTCATCAGGTACGGCATTTAATGCTAGTTTCAATGCTTCAATAGCTTCAGGTTTGTTATCTTCAATACCAATTAACACTTCATCAGGACAGAGAAGGTGAATTAATACCTGACAACCAGCAATCACTTCATCAGCATGCTCTTGCATTAAGCGATCATCCGCCGTGATATAAGGTTCACATTCTGCTGCATTGACAATCAGTGTGTTAACTAAATCACCACCGCCTTTTAATTTTGAAGCTGTTGGGAATCCAGCGCCCCCTAATCCAGCAATACCCGCTTCATGGATACGAGCGAGTAAAGTCTCTTTGCTTTGTGATTGGTAATCAGTAAGAGGGAACTGTTCACGCCATTCATCTTTACCGTCAGATTGAATTCTTACGGCAATTTCAGGTAACCCTGAAGGGTGAGCGCTTGGAAAAGGCTCTATAGCAGTGACAATACCAGAGATAGACGCATGAACAGGGAGTGTTCTGCCAACACCTTTAGTCAAAGGTTGGCCTTTTAAAACATGTTCACCCACGCTAACACAAAGTTGGCCTGGTACACCTAAGTGTTGATGAATTGGGACAATCACTTCATCAGGCAATTGTGCTATACGCATTGGTGTGCGACTTGACTGTAATTTCATTTCAGGAGGATGAATACCGCCTTTAAAATCCCAGATTTTATCTTTTTTAAATAACGAAAAGAGATTAAACATGAGCATTATCCTCCGTCTTTAATGACGGTTCATCTTCAGGTGTTTCTTCAGGCTCTGCTGGAATATTCTTAACAGGGATAGTATTTAAATCCCATTTCCAATTTGAGGTTGTTACTTTGACTGGTACTAAGGTAATGCAGTCAGTAGGACAAGGTGGAACGCATAAGTCACATCCAGTACATAAGTCTTCAATAACTGTATGCATTGCGCGCGTTGCACCTACAATGGCATCAACAGGACAAGCTTGAATACACTTAGTACACCCAATACAATTATCTTCATCAATTAAGGCG
The DNA here is from genome assembly GCF_011045815.1 of Proteus vulgaris. Taxonomy (GTDB): domain Bacteria; phylum Pseudomonadota; class Gammaproteobacteria; order Enterobacterales; family Enterobacteriaceae; genus Proteus; species Proteus vulgaris_B. Next base: position 1,895,965 of record NZ_CP047344.1, read on the forward strand.
ACTTTTCTAACGGGATTTAATGCTTCTTCGTCACCATCAAGCGGTTGAGGTTCAACACCCATTAATTCTGCGATTTTTAACATCACTTGTTCGCCACCCGGCGCACAACGGTTAATCATCTCACCATTGTTTGCAACCGCGTCGGCATAAGGGCGACAACCAGGATGCCCACATTGCCCACATTGACTTTGTGGCAAAATAGCATCTATTTTTTCAACAATAGGATCTTCCTCCACTTTAAAGCGACGCGCGGAATAGCCTAAAATTAGCCCAAAGATAAGACCTAGCGCACCAAGCACGCCAATTGCTATCCATAAAGAATTCATTACAGTTTCACCAAACCACTAAAACCCATAAAGGCGAGAGACATTAAACCTGCGGTAATTAAACCAATTGATGCACCTTTAAATGGAGCAGGGACATTTGCCACTGCTAATCTTTCTCTAATAGCGGCAAATAATACCATCACAAGAGAAAAACCTATTGCTGCACCAAAACCATAAACAGCTGACTGCATAAACGTGTGTGCTTGATTGATATTTAATAACGCAACGCCTAAGACAGCACAGTTTGTGGTAATTAAAGGTAAGAAGATCCCCAACAAACGATAGAGTGTCGGGCTTGTTTTTCTCACAACCATTTCAGTGAATTGTACAACTACTGCAATAACTAAAATAAAGCTCAGTGTGCGTAAATAAAGTAAGTCCAAAGGAACTAAAATAAAGTTATCCATCAGCCATGAACTAATAGAGGCAAGAGTCATAACAAAGGTCGTCGCAAATCCCATACCGATCGCGGTTTCTAATTTTTTTGATACACCCATAAATGGGCATAAACCTAGGAATTTGACGAGTACAAAGTTATTCACCAATACGGTGCCGACGAATAGAAGCAAGTAATCAGTCATTGTTATGCCAAAATTGTTAAACAGAGAAACAAAAAGCCTCCTGAAATAAAGAGGCTAAACAAGCGTATATAATATCAAGGGTGAAGATATGAAGTTATCGAACTTGTGTGAAAGTTTCACGAACACGTTTAGAGTACTTGATATAAGGCACAAAGCAGACAGTCGAGATGATGGACCATAATAATGATTTTACTGCCATATCATCTTCTATGGGGGCAAAGCCAAAAGTCTTAATACCTAATAATAGGTGGATAAATAACCAAAGGATAAATAAGCGAGGGAAGTTTCTTGCACGATAAAAAAATTGTCTTAATAAGTATGCTGTAAAGCCAAACATAATCCAGGTGGTTAATACTGAAAGATACCAAGCAGATATTGAGTGGAAAGAATGTAGGTGGATTAAGGAAAAGTTGGAAATATAGTCTTGGAGATAAAGTATAGATCTTATGCCAGAACCAATCACTGACAAGATCATATAAGCCAATGGCGCAAGTAGCCATCCAGTTATAGGCGCCTTTCCTGAAAGGTTATTCTGCGTGTTTGCTTTGAGATCAAATTTCATTAATTAATTATTCCTACTCGTATGTATAGAACTAAACGGGATATTATCACAAACTTTGTTATTATTTATTTAGCTACAAAAGTGAAAGTGATTTTTATTAATAAAAAAGCAGATAAAAATAGGATAGGGTTATGGCAATTAAACTCAATGTTGGGATTATCGGATATGGCTATGCAAGTAAAACCTTTCATGCTCCGCTAATAACAACAACCGAAGGCTTAAATCTCAGGGCAATTTCAAGCTCTGATGAAAATAAAGTCAAACAAGATTTTCCTCACATCACGGTTTATGCAGACTCTCAAGTACTTATTGATGATCCCTCAATAGACTTAATCATTATCCCAACACCGAATAATACTCACTATTCGTTAGCTTCACAGGCTTTGGCAAAAGGCAAACATGTTGTTATTGATAAACCATTTACGCTGACACTAGAGGAAGCAGAAAAATTATCTCAACAAGCAACAGATACCGGTAAGCTACTTTCTGTTTTTCATAATCGCCGTTGGGATTCAGGTTTCTTAACGGTTAAAAAACTTTTAGAGGATAAAACACTCGGTGAGATTAGTGCCTATGAAGCGCATTTTGATCGGTTTCGCCCAACCGTGCGTCAACGTTGGCGAGAAGATGCCGGAATCGGTGGCGGGCTTTGGTATGATTTAGCGCCTCATGTTCTTGATCAAGCCGTTTGCCTATTTGGTGAGCCTAAAGCAATTACTGCAGATATTGCTCAATTACGTCCTAATGCAAAAAATGCCGATTATTTTCATGCATTATTAGAGTATGACAATCTTAAAGTTATTCTTCACGCGTCTATGTTAGTTGCATCCCCAACACCTATTTTTACTATTCATGGGACAAAAGGAAGTTATGTTAAGTATGGTTTAGATACTCAAGAAGATGCATTAAAAGCCGGTTCTCTTCCTAATCAAACTTATAATTGGGGAATGGATAATAAAGATGGTGAATTAACAACATTATCAGCATCTGGTGAATTAGAGACAACCACACTTATTACACTCCCTGGTAATTATCCCGCGTATTATCAACAAATTTATCGTGCAATTACATTAGGTGAAGAAAACCCCGTGACGCCAATACAAGCAACGGCCATTATGCGTTTGATTGAAGCGGGCGAAATTTCAAATCGGTTAAAACAAACTATTACGCTATAAGCTAAAGGGAGCGCTAAATCTAATGTCTTGGTGGCAAAAATTAAAACTAGATCCTTTTCTCATGATAATGATTTGTGTGGTGACACTAGCAACACTATTACCCGCACAAGGAGATATTAAAGTCCTGTTTCAATATCTAACAACAGGCGCCATTGCGCTGCTTTTCTTCTTGCATGGTGCAAAGCTTTCTAGAGAGGCAATACTGGCAGGGCTTGGGCATTGGCGATTACATTTAACTGTCTTTGCTAGCACTTTTATTCTTTTCCCTATTTTGGGGCTAGGGTTACAAGTGATTGTGCCAGAATGGATGTCACCGACAGTCTATATGGGTTTTTTATACCTTTGTGCTCTTCCTGCAACCGTTCAATCAGCCATTGCTTTTACTTCTGTGGCAGGGGGAAATGTAGCCGCAGCTATTTGTAGTGCATCAGCATCGAGTATTTTAGGCGTTTTTCTTTCACCTGTGCTGGTGGGTTTTTTAATGCAAACGCAAGGTTCAGCAGATGATTTTGATACTGCTGGAGCAATCCAGTCGATTTTACTGCAATTAATGGTGCCTTTTATTATTGGCCACTTATCTCGCCCTTTAATTGGTCGTTGGGTTGATAATCATAAAAAATTAGTCAATAGAACGGATCGCTCGTCTATTTTGCTGGTGGTCTATGTGGCATTTAGTGAAGCTGTGGTTGAAGGAATTTGGCATAAAATCGACGGTTGGTCACTATTAACGATTGCGATAGTGAGCTGTATCCTGCTAGCAATTGTCATTTTTGTGAATGTATACAGTGCAAGGTTGCTTGGTTTTAATAAAGCGGATGAAGTCACCATTGTTTTTTGCGGATCCAAAAAGAGTTTAGCAAATGGTGTACCAATGGCGAACGTGCTATTTCCTGCGGCTACGGTGGGGGTAATGTTATTGCCATTAATGATATTCCATCAGATCCAATTAATGGTTTGTGCTGTATTAGCACAGCGTTACGCTAATCGAAATAAAGAAGCTGAAAATAAGTGATTAAATTTTAGTTTTAAAGGAATTCTTACAAAAGCATCGATTTAATAAATAATCGGTGCTTTTTTGTTATTGTGGTTTTTCTTGATTATTTTCTTCAGACAAGGAGGTCCGCTTTGATTTAAAAGGAAGGGGTAAACCAAGAACAGTATAAATTAAAAAGACGAATCCCATATTTAAATAATCTTCTTTATTATTTTTTACAATAACATTTGGCTCACATTCACTAGGCTCTAACTGTGCATTAATATTATATTTTCCCTGATACAGCTCACTGAGTATTGTCTTTGCTTTCTCAAAATCTTTATAATTAACTAATAATTTTACACCACCAATTGCTTGAGCATAGACTTGGTTATTCCAAACAATATTCTCATCTAAAAGAATAGCATCAATACCTTCAGATTGGAGAAGTCCTGCTTCAATTGATGCATCAAGCGGTGATAAGTATTGAGTTAATAATTTATAATGACCTCTTGTTGGGTGAATGTTCCACATAGTTCTTCCTTAATGATAAATAACCCCTTGTGAAAATTAATTTTAGTCTAAGAGGCATTAATAATCCCATCTATTTTTAATGAATATAAAAAAGCCATCTGATTAACAGATGGCTTTGATGGAAAAATCATTAAATATTAACGTGAGCTTACTTTTTTAATTAATGCGTCACGTTCAGTTTGGCTAATAAACGCCATTTTTAAACCATTAATTTGAGTTTGACGAATTTGCTCTGGTGTTAATCCCGCCGCAGGTGCTGCAACGTTATATTCGTGTTTTAATTCAATGCCTTCAACCGCAGGATCATCTGTATTAAGCGATGCAATAATACCATGCTCTAAGAAGGTTTTTAGAGGATGTTCTGCTAATGAATTGATAGTGCTGGTTTGAATATTTGAGGTTAAGCAAGACTCAATACCAATTTGATGCTCTGCAAGGTAATCCATTAAACGAGGATCTTCAATAGCCTTAACACCATGACCGATACGACTTGCGCCTAATTCTTTAATTGCGTGCCAGATGCTTTCAGCACCCGCAGCTTCACCAGCATGAACTGTAATATTCCAGCTTGTGTCACGAGCTCGATTAAAATGAGGTTGGAATAAGTGACCCGGAAAACCTAATTCGTCACCCGCTAAATCAAGTGCGGTAATTCTATCCTGATGTTTCAATAATCCATTTAATTCTTGTTGGCAAGCATCTTCACCAAAAGTACGGCTTAAAATACCGATTAAACGAATATCTACATCGTGGGATTGCAGTGCACTTTGTACACCATCAACAATGGCTTCCACGACACCTTCAACAGGTAACTGGTGTTTCATTGCCATGTAATAAGGCGAGAATCGCAGCTCGGCGTAATCAATCCCCGCATTAACCACATCCACTACGTTTTCATAAGCAACACGATGACACGCATCTAAGTCTGCTAAAACCGCCACTCCCCAATCTAATTTTTGTAAGAAGCTCACAAGACTTGGCTCATTCTTTGTAATTTGTACATGAGGACGCAAAGCTTCTAATTCATAAGCGGGGAGCGCAATATTGTGTTTTTTTGCTAAATCTAAAATAGTTTGTGGGCGGATATTACCATCTAAATGACGATGTAAATCGGTTAAAGGCAACTGTGTGTCAATCACGTGTTATTTTCCTTTTTAATAGAAATAATGAAAATCTATCGTTTATAGTGATTTTCTTATAATCGGGTAAATATAAATGAGTTGCAGATTATTATGACTGATTTTTATTTCATTCACTAATAAATAAACTTAAATTGGCTATTTTTAAAACTAAAAATGCAGTTTTCTCTCGATTTTAAGTTAAAAAATAAGAAGTGTAAAATAGAGGTGTTTATTTATTAGCTACAATATTCAATGTAATTGACGTGTATTATCAAGATAACTGATACATTAAAATTTAAGCCTAACACAGAGTTATCATAATAATTGAAATATTCTATCAATTATCATGATAGATTTGAAAGTAGAGATTAAGCAAGAAATAGCTTACATCTTGATTTTCTTATCACTTTATCCAATAAATTACTCATTTTATGATTTCTAATACTTCTGAGTAAACGTTAGTAAGATCTTTTTATAAATATAAAAAATTATTTGTGCTTATATTTTATTTCTTGGAATAAAAAACAATATATCTCTTTTATTAAATAAGGAATAAAGGAGAGGGAGTTAACTGCATAATATATTACTGTTTGATGGGAATGTTTAACAGCAAATAATTATTTTTAATTAAATCCTAATGATTGAAAAATTAAGGCGTATAAATATGAATAAGAGTTCAAATTTAAATCTTGGAAAAAAGATAATACAATACAACACCAACTAATTTCTAAAATACTACCTCCTTCATTGGCAAATAACCTGACTTATGGATCGCAAGTCGTTAGATTTGAGTAAAGATATTGATATTGCGATACAAACGGCACTGGAAAATTGCCCATCAAAACTTCGGGTAACTTTTTTAGGTATTGAAGGCACATGGGATGATACTAAATTTGATCAATCAGCTAGTGACTATTTAAAAGCATTAGGTGTACCCGAAAGTCGTTTACAGGCAAGAAAACCTTTTAAAGAAGCTGATGGTCGTGATCATGCGGGTAATAAAGAAGATTTATGCCGCGCAGTGATTGATTTAAGTAAATATTTTGATTGGCGTGATGGTGCTCGTCGCGCAGTTTTTGTTTTGGGTGATGAGAGTATGGAAGGTGGCGGAGGTGTATTGACCAACGCAGCCAAGATAAAAAATGATGAAGCGATTGCTATTGCCCAACAAGAAAAAGTCAAAGTATATACCTACCAAGGAACGCCAGACGATAGTGCAACGAACCTCGATCGCTTTCCAAGTGTGGCTGATAGAGACCGTGTAACAAAAGAGTATGTACGTTTAGCAGAGCAAACAGGAGGGCGCTCTTATATTTACACTACAGGCATTGCGAATTTCTCCTTGGTATTACAAGAGATCCTCTGTGATAGTTTAACGCTACCACACATTCCTAAACCGAATGATAAAAAATCTAACTGTAGCCACGTTTGTGAACAATTAACTTCTATTATTTTAACAGTAAATACACTTGCAGGAATAATTAATAAAACCATTGATTCTTGCTGTAAAGATGAATGGGGCAATCACCACCTCCCGGCTAAAGATTGTGATTGTTAATTAAGATACGAAGAAAAAAACACCGCATTGTGTTTTTACAATGCGGTGTTTCTATTTATCTTATCTGTTTGTAATAGAAGCTTAATTATTGAGCTTGTGCTGGTTGCTGCTCAGGAATTAAGATTTCTTGTTCTTCGATAATCGCTGGATCTTCAGTCATCTCTTCTTGATAACCTTCTTCTGAATAATCAGAATCATCGTAATCGTAAGATGATGCACCCATGCCGAACAACATAGCAGCCAAACCTAACATTTGAGGAGCTTGAGTTACTTCCATAAACTCATCAAAAGTATAAGTTTTACCATTCATGGTAAATTTATCAGCAGCATAGTTCAGTTTCAGGCTTAATGCTTTACCGTCTTGTGCAAGTAGCATTAGTGGTAATGCATCTTTCTCATCTTGAGAAATTTGATTGATATTTTGTTGTAATTCAGTTTTTAACTGTTCAATATCAGCCGCTGTTGCTGTTTCGATTTCTTTTTTCTCTTCATCGGTTAATGCTGTTTCTTGGTAACGAGCCGCATCAAGGTATTGAGTGGTGTTACGGAACTCAGCTAACATTGGAAGAGATAAATCAATATTGAAATCGATGTTTTTAAACAGATAGTTAAATAACTCTGCTGGTGATTTCTCTTGGCTTTCTAATACTTTAACGTTAAATGCATTTAAGTCTAAGTTAAAGTTTAGTTTACTTGCACCATTTTTATTGGTTAAAGACGCTTCATCGATACGGAAAACTAAGCCTTTCTCCAGTACATCACGAACAGCTTTTTCTACTATTTCTGAATTATCGTAATGGTATTTATTCCAAGGTAATAACGAGTTGTTATAAACTTTGGTTAACAGCAACATTGCATCAGTATCAGCTTTATCAATGGAATAGCCGAATTTACCTGCACCAAATTCGAGACCCGCAACATTCAGTGACTTAAAGTAATAAGTTTGAGAAATGTTAAAGAGCTTATCTTTGATATCACTTTTGGTTGTCAGAGAAAAATCTTTCAGTGAGAAATCAGATGCTTTGTCTTTGCTCGTATGCGCGATTTCAGCAAAGCTTAATAACTGCTCATTAAATAAGTATTGATCGTTATTAACTTTTGTTCCTGAAACAGAACCCGCGATATTTTTAATTGTGAAAGTTTCTTCACCTTCTTTAGTCACAATTACTTGGTCACCTTTAACTGAGGTGGCAAAATTATTTGCGTCTTTGTCTGATGAGAACTCAATAGTTAAAGGTGTTGTTTTAACAGAGTCACCATTTTCGGTGAAATCAATAGGGTTTAGCGTTGCTTCACCTGATACTGCGCCATCAAAAGCTAAAGATGTATGAATGCCAAAAATAGATTTCTCTTTAGTCAGTTTGAATAGCTCTTTAGTTGTATCATTGTTGACCAACGTATTATTCACTGCTGCTAATTTTGGTGCTAAATTAAATTTAGCCAAATCAGAAAGAGGGAATGGACCGTGATCAATATCAGTAGTGAAGATAACTTCTTCTACTTTTTTATCTTGGTCTGCATCACTAGCATTTTTTGAAATCACGACAGCAAAGTCTGCATTAGAGGTGAAAACCCCTTTCTTATAGTCACGAATTTCAAGTTTAACATCAGCACCAAATTGTGCATTTTTAGCCAATTGTGCTAATTGGACATTAGCTAGTTTCGTTTCTTCCTGTAAGCGACTTTCAATTTTGCTGCCCATGTACCACGAAGCACCAGTCCAAACAACACCCAGTGCGACGATAACACCAACAGCGACAAGCGATTTCTTCATAATTCTAGTCCATCCTCTGTGTACATCTGGCGATGTACGTTATAAAGGCTGTTTTGTAACCCTTAAACAACCCGATAAATTGGTGATAAATTTTGCTAAATTTAAATATAGATAATCCACATATTTACATCGCCATCTATATTAACTGTAAATATAGATTTAGTGGAATAAAATCGCAATCAGAACTTACTTAGTTACTCGCTAACATAATGAGTTTAAAGCAAAATGGATATGATTTATAAGATAAATAAAATAACCGTATAAAACGGCTTTTTTTACTCATTTTTAGATTGAGACAATATTTAATTGTGATGTAATTCTATTTATGATGAATCAGAAAGGCTCATAATATGTATGGATATAAATATGAAAGCTTAAATAATAACGTTGGAAATATAATAAGGCTACCAACCGTATTTTTCCAAAAAAATCAACAGATTTCATTCTGTTATAAATTTCATAAGCTCGCTTTAGCTCTCATATTTATTATTCTGTTTATGGCATGATACTGATATCCGAGTTATTTACTAAAAAGTGATTCGGAATTAATCAATTATTCTGTGTACTTAAGGAGATTGAAATGGCAGCCACTCGCATTGAAAAAGACTCAATGGGACAAATCGAAGTACCCGCTGACCAGTTATGGGGAGCTCAAACGCAGCGTTCTCTTGAACACTTCCGTATTTCAGTTGAAAAAATGCCTGTTGCACTTATCCATGCGCTTGCTATCACAAAGAAAGCAGCCGCAGGTGTTAACATGGATTTAGGTTTATTACCAAAAGAGCGCGCTGATGCAATTATCGCAGCCGCAGATGAAGTGCTTGCAGGTAAACACCCAACTGAATTCCCATTAGCAATCTGGCAGACTGGTTCTGGCACTCAATCAAACATGAATATGAATGAAGTGTTAGCTAACCGTGGTAGTGAGATACTTGGTGGTATTCGTGGCATGGAGCGCAAAATCCATCCGAATGATGATGTTAATAAAAGTCAGAGTTCAAATGATGTGTTCCCAACTGCCATGCATGTCGCTGCTGTTATTGCATTACGTCAGGATTTATTGCCAGAATTAAAATCACTGCTGAAAGTATTCAAAGAGAAAGCAGAAGCTTTCCATGACATCGTTAAAATTGGTCGTACTCACCTGCAAGATGCGACACCACTGACATTAGGCCAAGAGATATCTGGTTGGGCTGCTATGCTTGAGCACAACATCAAACATATCGATGATTCTGTTCCTCATATTTGCGAATTAGCACTGGGTGGTACAGCTGTTGGAACAGGTTTAAATACGCACCCCGAATATGCTGTTCGTGTGGCTAAACGTATCGCTGAATTATCAGGTCAACCATTTGTAACGGCACCTAATAAATTTGAAGCGTTAGCAACTTGTGATGCATTAGTTCATTCACATGGTGCATTAAAAGGTTTGGCTTCTTCATTAATGAAGATTGCTAATGACGTGCGTTGGTTAGCATCTGGCCCTCGTTGTGGTATTGGCGAAATTGCTATTCCAGAAAATGAGCCAGGTAGTTCAATCATGCCAGGTAAAGTTAACCCAACACAGTGTGAAGCATTAACAATGTTATGTGCTCAAGTAATGGGTAATGACGTTGCTATTAATATTGGTGGTGCGTCAGGTAACTTTGAATTAAACGTTTATCGTCCAATGATCATTGATAATTTCTTACAATCGGTCCGTTTACTGGCTGATGGTATGCGTAGCTTCAATGAGCACTGTGCAATTGGTATTGAACCAAACCGTGAACGTATCAATAAACTACTGCATGAATCATTAATGCTAGTGACTGCATTAAATACGCATATTGGCTACGATAAAGCAGCTGAAATTGCGAAGAAAGCGCATAAAGAAGGCTTAACGCTGAAAGAGTCTGCGCTGAAACTGAACTACCTTACATCGGAAGAATTCGATAGTTGGGTTCGTCCAGAAGATATGGTTGGTAGCATGAAAAAATAAGTGTATTTAACAATTATTTAATGCAGAAATTAAATCCCGCTATGATGGCGGGATTTTTAGATCGTTTTGGGACAACAATAATGAATGAAGAAATTATTTTTACTGCAACCGAAGTAAATTGTTACGTTGAAGATGATGTCACTATTATTGGAATAGGGGATGACGCGGTTTCACCTGAGCACTTTGTTATTCTTTCAAGATTTGATGAGGAAGACGAAGATATTGATAATTCAATCGGTTTAATGACACATTTATCTGATATAGAAGCCATTAATAGCCTTGAATGTATTACATTAACACGAGAAAAAATTATTTTCGTGTTAAAAAATAATTCCGTGATCTCCATTGATTTGAAAATCGAAGATAATCAATTTGCTCACATTAATGATTATCTTATACAAATTCTTAAAGGAAGTTCAATTAAGCTCATTAATTAACTTTTTAATTGGTTATACTTCAAGATATAAATGCATTCTTGGAATAATCAGTTGTAATTTCTTAGCTTTAGGGCGATGGCGAATTTGAATGTTATCAGCATCATAATCAGGGAGTTCGCCAATAATCGGTTTAAAATCGATCTCTTTATCAATATAGAAAGCCAACAAAGGTAATGGACAAGCATATTGTACTTGTTTTTGAAGCTCAGAATACCAAACACGAGCAATAGGTTGTACTTTTACGGGGCGCTTTATTTTTAATTTTGCATTTTCAGGTAATTGGGAAAGGGTGATTATCTCCTTATCAATACGTTCTGCCCATTGTTCACTGGTATATGGTGGAACTGCACGATTAGCTTCACGACTTTTCTCTAATTGAGCCAGTACATCATTGCGCGTTAAATTTTTAATAATATTTTTATTTGCCCAACCAAAACGTACAGTATCAGGATCAGACAACAAGGTGAGGGTGCGATAAGCATTTAGCGTAATTAGGCCTTTTAACTGATTATGAACAAAATCAAAACGCTCTTCTTTAGAAATCCCTGATTCTTTAGTCACGATATCAGAAAGCAGTTTTTTTAATGAGTTAATATGCTCAACGTCTTCTTTTACTGACTTAAACTCAATATTGCTGGCACTAAAGCAGAGTACACCTGGTAAACGAATAGCACGCTTACTGCTGATATGTGGTGCATTATCATAAATAAACAGGTTTGCCATTAGTTTTAAGGTAAGTTCAAGAGCTTCATCATCATAACTAGGTGACACCGTCACGTGCATAACATCATCATGTTCTTCTTCTTTAGTTACATCAGGTAATTCAAATACAGCAGAAGGTAATAATGCTAGTTTTCGTAGCTTTTCTGTCAGATCATTTATCTCGAGTTCTAACTGCTTAAAACAGAGATTAAATTGTTCTATTAAATCATATTTATTCATCTCAACATCCTTATTTAGTTACAACATACAATTAGCCTTTATTTAAAACAATACATCACCTTCAGTGGAAAGTACATCGTTTAGCAGGGGAGAAATGACAAAAATGCGCTATGCTGTGTTTATATACAGTATGACGCAAAAAGAGCATTTTTTATAATGTTTTTCTTAGAAAGAGAGTTTATGAGTGTTTAGTATGCTGAAATTGTCTTTATTTTGTTCTTTCATTGTGTTTGGTACATCATATTGTTGTGCTATAGCATCACATTCTGGCTTTTGATGATGGGCAACTTTCAGTAAATGCATTCACCATAGAAGCAAAGAAGACCATTGATACGATAAGGGAGCTTTTAATTAGAGTCATATTTATTCATCCTTTTCAAAATAGGTACGTTAATATATTAAGAAAAGAGTGAAAAACTGACAATTTTAAAGATAATGATGCTTCTTTTGCATTTTATAACAACAGATTTTGTTTATTGAGCAACTTTATTAAGATGAAGTGCAATTAGTAAGGCCGCTAACATTAAAATCGCAATAAATAACCCAACGCCTAGCCAACCAAAACTTACCCAGAATAAACCACCGACTGTACCTGCAAGGCTTGATCCAGCATAGTAGGTAAAGAGATAAAGTGAAGATGCCTGAGCACGTCCTCGTTTTGCACGGCGACCAATCCAACTACTTGCTACCGCATGAGCTGCGAAAAAACCCGTTGTTAAGATAAGCATACCGACGAAAATAACAGGCAACGATTCAATTAAGGTAATCAATATACCTATTAACATCATCGAGATACCTGCAATAAATACTTTACCTAAACCATATTTAGTGGTTAGTAATCCTGCTTTAGATGCACTATAAGTGCCGCTTAAATACACAATTGAAATCAAGCCTACAGTTGTTTGGCTTAATGAATAGGGAGCGTCTAATAAACGATAGCCAATGTAGTTAAATAAAGTGACAAATCCGCCCATTAATAAACCACCTTCAATAAATAACAGGGGTAATCCTTTATCTCTAAAATGCAGTTTTGTGGTAATAAGAAGGTTGCGTGGTTTTAATGCAGTTGGTCTAAAGTGTTTTGAAGCTGGTAATATCTTCCAGAAAGTAATTGCCGCAAAAAGGGCAAAAATGCCGAGAATAACGACAGATAAACGCCAAGAGTAATAATCACTTAATACCCCAGTAATAACACGGCCACTCATACCACCAATAGAGTTACCGCTAATATATAAGCCCATTGATAGCGCTAAGTAGGCAGGGTGGATCTCTTCACTTAAATAAGTCATCGCCACTGCAGCAACACCACTTAACGAAAGCCCCACTAAGGCACGAGTAATTAAGATGCCTGTCCAACTATTCATTGTTGCACTCAATAATGTAAAAAATGCGGCGCAAAATAATGCAATAACCATGACATTTTTACGTCCAAAAGCGTCTGAAAGTGGACCAGTGATTAATAAACCACATGCCATTAATGCGGTTGAAAGTGAAAGCGCTAGACTGCTGGTTGCGGGACTGACAGAAAATTCGTTAGATAACACTGGCAATATGGGCTGCACAAAATAGAGTAAGGCAAATGTCGCTAAACCCACCATAAAAAATGACACTGTCACTTTTATATACAGTGCATCATCACGTTGAATATAGTGTTTAGGGTTAGATTGGCGATGAGCTGGCTTTTCTATACACGATGTATCGTCTGAAATATCAGTGCCTAAGCTCATACTTTTACTGTCTATTTCGTGAGTATCCATATTGATTAAACTTCCATTACTTAAATTTGATTTATGTCAATGTTAGAAATATTTGATTTTTTTGTCTAATATATTAATTATTAGAAATAAGACTTTTAAAATATCAATACTAAAGTGAGAGAAATATGAATATTGAATTGAGGCATTTACGTTATTTTATTGCTGTAGCGGAAGAGCTTCATTTTGGTAAAGCAGCAGAAAGATTGAATATTTCTCAACCACCGCTGAGCCAACAAATACAAGCACTTGAAAGTGAAATAGGCGCCAGGCTTTTAGAACGAACTAATCGTTCTGTTGCACTAACACCAGCAGGGCAAATGTTTTTAAAAGAGTCTTATCAAATTATGGCGCAGGTCAACGCAGCTGCAACACGTGCAGCTAGAATGGAAAAAGGTGAGTTAGGTGAAATATCTATAGGTTTTACATCAACGACACCTTTTATGCACTTAGTAACGTTGAGTTTAAGGCAATTTAGAGAAAATTATCCTGAAGTCGGTATTCATATGCATCAGATGAATACAAAGCAACAAATTTCACCATTGCTTACAGGGCGTATTGATCTGGGTATTATGCGAAACACCACATTACCCGAAAATTTGCACCACCAGCTATTGTTTCGAGAGCCTTTCATTTTAGCTGTTTATGAAGGGCACCCATTACTTGCTTACAAAGAAACAGGCGTTAATATTCAAGATATTGGGCAGTATCCTTTTGTTTTCTTTGAACGAGATGTAGGTACAGCTCTTTATGATGAAATTATTCAATTACTGAGTTTGTCAGGAATTACGCCAACTATTGCACAAGAAGCCGGCGAAGCCATGACGATTTTAGGGTTAGTTGCTGCAGGATTAGGTATCTCAATTGTGACTAAATCTTTTACTCGAATGAAAGTTGATGGTGTGCATTATTTACACTTCGCTAATTCACAGGCATTTTCTGAAGTTTGGTTGGTTTCACATAAAAAACGGACAATACCCGCAGCGGCGAATCGATTAACGCAATTGTTGTTAAAAAATATTTTAGAACACCAAAAATCTTGATTTATCTGTGTTTTTGATCACGCTTTTTATGTAAGTATTGTACAATTATCACAAATTGACGACATAATCGGTAATGAATTATTTGGAGCCTCGAATTAATTATGGCTTCTTAATTAAGGATGACATTCAATGGGGAACCAACCTAGCCACATCGATCACGTGAAACAGTTTAATCTTGGCACAGTCTTTCGTTTGATTGATGAACATGGCCCCATTTCTCGTATTTCACTGTCAAAAAAAGCAGAACTTGCTCCTGCAAGTATTACCAAAATTACGCGAGAATTAGTTGAGGCACATCTTATTCATGAAACAGAGTTTCCGGATGTGGGATTTCGTGGCCGACCGGCAGTAGGATTAAAATTAGAAAGCCAAGGGTGGCAATTTCTCTGTATCCGAGTCAATAAAGGTAATTTACTTTTTAGTTTAAGAGAGCTAGACAGTAAACTTGTTACTGAAGACACATTTGATTTTCCTAAAGAGAACAGTGATAACTTTCTTACTCACTTTTTACTTGCTATTGATAAATTTTTCGAACGCTATCAATCACATGTTGAAAGATTGACCGCCATTAGTATTACAATGAATGCGATTATTGATCCCATTAGTGGGGTTATTCATAGTTCCCCTTATTACGATATTAAAGATGTTCCTCTTGCCGATAAGATCCATGAAAAAACAGGGGTTTCTGTTTTCTTACAGCATAGTGTCACTGCATGGACAATGGCCGAATCTTTATATGGTGCGGCAAAAAATAATTCAGATGTTTTGCAAATTGTCATTGACGACATTGTAGGTGCTGGCGTAATTAGTAACGGGAGGACATTACATTCTCACAGTCACAGTGCAGTTGAAATTGGGCATACTAAAGTTATCGACTCTGAAAATAGTTGTTATTGTGGGGCTAAGGGATGTTTAGAAACCGAAATTGCTATTCCTCAATTAATTAAAAAAGCGCAATTATTAGCGCAAGAGGATCCTACCTCGTTGCTAAACAAATATCCTATTACCATTGAAACATTGTGTGATGCAATATTAGTTGGAGATAAACAAGCTCTTGAAGTCGTGCATTTAGTTGCACAGCGATTAAGTTTTATTCTTTCCGTGATGATTAATATCTTTAATCCACAAAAAATATTAATTGGTTCGCCTCTTTGTCGAGCTAAATCCATTCTTTTTCCATTGATTTTAAATCATGTTCAAAATCAGGCCATGCCTCGTTACGTACAATCATTAATTATTGAAGAAACAGAATTAAGAAATAAAGGTACTTTACCCGCAGCCTCATTAGTTAAAGAAGCTTTATACAACGGTTCTTTGTTAATAGAGTTGATGCAAGGCTAAATGAAGTGCAAAAAATCGTAACAGAAGTGTTTTTCAAGCGTAAATACCTCAATTGATCATTAACGAATTCTCTATTTTCGAGCAATTAACTAAAAAATTGAGCTATCTCAAGCCATCAGAAACAGTGTTACCCTAAACTCTAATCTCTGTCATTTTTTATGAACCTGATTTATCTGTCATAACGGAAGTAAATTATATGTTAACACGCTTTTTTGTTACGGGGACAGATACCAACGTGGGTAAAACTGTTGTGACCCGAGCACTTCTTCAGTCATTAAATCGTGGCGGGTCAACGGCAGTGGGTTATAAGCCTATTGCAACAGAATTACATGAAACAGCTGATGGTGAGCGTAATCGTGATGCAATGATTATTCATAATTCATCGCCAGTTGAAGTTCGCTACGACGAAATTAATCCTATTTTACTTGATAATTGTTATGTTAGCGAAAATGAAATTGATTTTAATAAGATTTCAAATGAGCTCGATAATTTAAGTAAAAAAGCAGAGTGTGTTGTTATCGAAGGTAATGGCGGTTGGCGTTATCTACTCGATGATAATACCTTTTATTCTGATTGGGTGGTAAAAGAACAAATTCCAGTCGTTTTGGTTGTTGGTATTCAACCAGGCTGTGTTAATCACTCAATATTAACAGCACAATCTATTATCAACGATGGTTTGAAATTAGTCGGTTGGGTTGCTAACAGAATAAATCCAGGATTACCTTATTATGCGAAAATTGTGGAAAGGCTGTCTCAGCATATTCCTGCACCGCTGATTGGTGAAATCCCGTATTTATTACGTCCTGAAGAACGTGATCTCTCTTGTTACCTTGATTTAAGTCAGTTGGAAATCGCTGTACCTGCTTAAGAGAGAATATAAATAAGTAACGAAGTGGATTGAGTTGCCTGTTTTTTAACGGAACCAAACTTGTTACTTTTAAACGCCTGATGAGTAAATCCATTGGGTGTTTTTGTTTTTTCTAAACTTTGCTTAAAACTGGAATAATGATGAAAAAATGACAAAGTTAAAGCAAATATGGAACAACAAACTGAATAAAATAATTTTAAATTAGCAAGATATTCATTTATATTGAGTGATAAAGAAAAGGGCGCAATTATTAGCGCCCTTTTTTAAGTTAGCGGTAAATTAATGGCGAGTATAGATGATCTTCTTAGTGTCATTCTCGCAAGTGCCTACCACTTTACCCTCTGTTTGTGCAACTTGGTCGTTCTCAACGACAGTTAAAGTAAAGTTAGCAGCGGGCACACCGTTATTAACGATTTTTTGTTGAATAGATTCAACGACTTCATCACAACCTGCATTTGCTGCTAAAGGGGCAAATGCTACGAGGGTTGCCATTACTGCAAAGATATATTTCTTCATATTACATTTTCCTTGTTTTACAACGCAAAACATCACTGTTTTACACGATTTTCTTATGGATTAACAGGGCGCCCAGTATTACTGTCTAAACAACGGCGGGTTTCAGGCTCCCAATAAGCGTAGACGTTTGCACTTTTCAGACAAGCATCTCGCTCATCAATGGCTTTATCTACTTTATTAAATTCAATTTTTTCTCGCTGATTGACTTGGGTACGAAGTTCACGCTTTTGATCCCAGTCTTCTTTCAGTTGTCGAGCTTGTTCTTTATCTAAGACATTGTCATAGCCATTACCATTAATGGTTACATTGGTAGAGGCGGCAATAGAAGAAAAAGAAGACACAGATAAACCAAGAAATAAGGAGAACAATAAGGTTCTTGCTGTTGATTTCTTAGTTAGTGTATTGATCATAGTTGCTATCCTCTAAAGTTATGTCGCTATTACTGTCAATGACTATTATATCTTAATAATTATAGTTGATGCCTTAATAAAAAATGAGTTTTCAGTGTGTTTAGTTTTGACGATGAACACTTAATCCGGCAAATGATTGGCTAACAGGCATCATTTCTAAGGTATTAATATTAACATGAGCAGGTAGCGTTGCTGTCCAATATACGGCTTCCGCAACATCTTCAGGAGTTAATGCATTTGCATTTGCATACGTTTGTTCAACTTTATCACTATCACCTTTAAAGCGAACTAATGAGAACTCCGTACCACCAACAAGGCCAGGTTCAATATCGGTCACGCGGACTTTTTTACCTTGGAGATCGGCACGTAATCCTAAACTAAATTGCTTAACAAACGCTTTAGTGGCGCCATAAACATTACCGCCCATATAAGGCCAAGAAGCTGCTGTTGAGCTGATGTTAATAACATGGCCTTTATTTCTTTCTACCATAAAAGGAAGAATAGCACGGGTGACATGAACCAGGCCTTTATTATTTGTTTCGATCATCGTATCCCAATCATCGAGACTAGCTTTATCGGCGGTATTTAAACCCAACGCTAAACCAGCGTTATTCACTAACACATCGATTTCACGCCATTTCTCAGGCAATTGAGTGTAAACCTCACTGACAGCTTTTTTATCTGTCACATCTAACTGTAATGGATAAAATTGCTCACCTAGCTCTTTATGCAAGTTATTCAGTTTATCTAAACGACGAGCAGTACCAATAACTTTGTGTCCATGGCTGATAAAATGACGAGCAATAGCTTCACCAAAGCCAGCAGAGGCACCCGTGATAAAAATAATCATTTAATTACCCTCGATAGTTATAATAATTGAAAGTAAAAGGCTATCACTAAAAAGAGTCAAGTTTAAAAGTAAGGATTGTGATAAATCAGCCTAAAACAAGGTTCTTTTATGATGTGAAAGATTTTTATCTTTAATAGTAACCTGTATTTTTGTTTTTAACTGACAGGACATGAGGTAATTATTTAGTCGATTTTTTATTAAAAATAAAGGAGGCAAAGCGCATGCTTTGTATCACGGAAAAACAAATAAACTAAGTAAAAACATAGTGATAATAATAATGATACTGCCAATGACGGCAATTACCAATGTGGGTGATAAAAGAAAACAGAAGTAACACAAAATAAGGGTCACTACGATATAAATCAAATCGCTAAACGACTTATATAGAACGACGACAGTTTTTTTCAATTGAGAGAGGAACGATTTATTCATATCACACAAAAATAAATGCTGATTATCTTAATGTTACAAGTTACTAGACTGAGCCGAAAAATATAAACCCAGTCTAGCAGAATAGGGAATTAACGGTTATTTTTTACCAACTTGATGACCAATAACGCCACCTAAGACGCCGCCACCAATAGTACCCAATGCGCTACCATCAGTTAAAATCGCACCACCGATAGCACCAGCACCGGCTCCAATTGCTGTATTACGGTCGCGTTTTGTCATGCTAGAACAACCCGCAAGAGAAAAAAGCAGAACAGAAGCGACACATAGTGTTCCAATCTTTTTTAACGTGATATTCATTTTTATAAACTCCAAAATAAAGGACAATATAAAGATATCGCTATCGTATTTATACTGGCATCAGAATATTCGGGAACATAAGGAGGGAAAAGTCTTAAAGTAGATCATTATTGATAACACATATTTTAAATGCATTTTATAAAAATAAATTTTATTATCTCTAATATTATTTGATGTTCAGAATAAAGCATCAATGTATTATGTCATTTACATGAGTTAACATAATAATATGATATTGATAAATAAAGTAAAAATACTCTCTTCACAGTTTGCATCGGGCTATTTTGGTGTTGTATTAGGGATGATTGGTACAGGAATGGCATGGCGCTATGCCGCTAAAGAGCATAATTATCCAGCTTATATTGGTGAAATGTTTATTGGTGTAGGTTGTTTGGTTTGGTTAACACTTACGCTATTTTTGCTTACTAAGTGGCTATTTCATCGACAAAGTATTCTTGAAGAAATTAAACATCCTGTTACAAGTGGATTTACTAGCTTATTTCCCGCAACGACAGTTTTAGTATCGATCGGATTAAGTCCATATTTATCCTTATTTTCTCTGGTGTTATTTAGTGTTGGAGCAATTGCTCAGCTTGGGTATTCTAGTTGGCTTGTTGGTTATCAATGGAAGGGTGAATATCCTAAAATGGCGACCACACCAGTCTTATATTTACCAACTGTCGCTAATAACTTTATCTGTGCCATGGCATGTGGTGCATTTGGTTTTAATGATTTGGGTATTTTATTTTTTGGGGCTGGCGTATTTTCGTGGCTAAGTTTAGAACCCGCTATTTTAAAAAGAATACGCAGTGAAGGATTAATGGATGAAAAATTACGGCTATCATTTGGTATTCAATTAGCACCCGCTTTGGTTGCCTGTAGTGCTTATTTGGCTATTAATGACAATCATATTGATTTCTTCGCAAAAATGTTATTAGGTTATGGGCTATTACAACTCTTATTTATGATGAGATTAATTCCATGGTTCGTAAAACAACCGTTTTCATTATCATTTTGGAGTTTCTCTTTCGGTGTTTCAGCATTAGCAAAAGCCTCATTAAATATGAGCATGACATCTAATAGCCATTTTATGCAGTTATTATCAATAGCTTTATTTGTTCTTGCTAATACTATTATTTTATTACTTATTTTTCATTCATTATTATGGATTTTTAAAGGATTAAAACAATTATACAATCCTTCTAAAGTGGTATAAATATCACATAAAAAAGATAAGAGCCTAAGTGAATATTTATAGATTAGAAAAGAGTGAGAAGGGAGATTTGGGTTAAATATGGATAAAGTAGAACAACAATACTACCAGCAACAGCAAGCTCTCATTGATGATATACAAAAGGGTATTGCTTTAAATAGAGACTTATTAGTATTAAGGGAGTTACTTTTATCCTATAAGTACAATGGAATGACTCAAAATATAATGCGAGATTGTTTAAACCAATTAAGAGCTATGGAAGATGAAAATACTATTTTAGACTTACTCGATTTTGTCGAAGGTTTCTGTTCCTTAGATTGGAAAATATACCCCTGAAGATTAAGAGTTGATTGTTTATCTTGTTTTTCCGATTAAGGAACTATTTGCAATGGCAATTATGGCATTAACGTGGATAAAGTTGATACTACCAGCGTTTTATAACCAGTTAGTTAATCAACGCATAAATAAGCATTAATCTACATTGCTGTAGGTTAATGCTTTTTAGTGTTTCTTTTTAAGAATTAAAATGCTTGGCGAAAAATCTCAATGATCTCTTTTTCATTACCTTTACGAGGATTAGAGAATGCATTACCGTCTTTAAGTGCCATTTCAGCCATATATGGGAAATCAGACTCTTTCACACCTAACTCACCTAAATGTTGCGGAATACCAATATCCGCAGAGAGGCGAGCGATAGCTGCAATAGCACGTTCAGCTGCATCCATTACGGATAAACCTACAACATTTTCACCCATAAATTCAGCAATATCAGCAAATTTTTCTGGATTAGCGATCAGGTTATAACGTAATACATGAGGGAGTAATACCGCATTGGCTACACCGTGTGGCATATCATATAAGCCACCCAGCTGGTGAGCCATTGCATGAACATAACCAAGGTTAGCGTTGTTAAATGCCATTCCTGCTAAAAGTGAAGCATAAGCCATATTTTCACGGGCTTTTAGGTTTGTACCCAAGGCTACCGCTTGACGCAAGTTACGAGAAATCAAACGGATTGCTTGAATAGCTGATGCATCGGTGACAGGGTTAGCATCTTTAGAGATATAAGCTTCAACCGCATGAGTTAACGCATCCATACCTGTTGCCGCAGTCAGTCCAGCAGGTTTACCGATCATTAACAGAGGATCGTTAATAGAAACAGAAGGGAGGTTGCGCCAGCTCACAATAACGAATTTGACTTTAGTTTTGGTATTAGTCAGAACACAGTGACGAGTGACTTCACTCGCTGTGCCAGCAGTGGTATTTACGGCAATAATAGGTGGCAGAGGATTTGTTAGTGTTTCAATGCCTGCATAATTGTAAAGATCACCTTCATGAGTGGCTGCAATACCGATACCTTTACCACAGTCATGTGGACTACCACCACCCACTGTAATTATCATGTCACATTGTTCCTTGCGGAACATTGCAAGACCTTCGAGTACATTAGTGTCTTTTGGGTTAGGTTCTGTGCCATCAAATACGACAACATCAATACCCGCTTCTTTTAGATAACCAATAGTTTTATCTACGGCGCCATCTTTTAATGCTCGTAGACCTTTATCCGTTACCAGCAGGGCTTTTTTACCCCCCAATAATTTGCAGCGTTCGCCAACAACAGAGATAGCACCTGGACCAAAAAAGTTAACATTCGGTACCAAGTAATCAAACATACGATAGCTCATGATAAACCTTCCAATATCAGATTATTATTCAGATAAATTAAAGTATTAGAGCATTTTCACCGCATTGGTTATTAAGTCAAGAGAGGTGCTTATCAATAAGGTGAATCGATTCATTTAACCTTGGTTCGTTTGATATAAGTCAACAGGATATGCTTTCTTTGAAGAAGGCGAATTCGATCTAATATCTGCTAGATTTTCTAAATATCTTGGAAAAAAAAGAAATATAAGCAGTAATATTAGAAACTTTAAGCTAAAACCAAATAACTTGAGGTACTTGAGGTATAAGTGAAAGGGAAGGCTGAGACGATAAAATAAAACACCCGCAAGCAGGTGTTTTATTATGTTATATTTGGTAAGCGTAGTTTATTCGTTGAAGTACCAATATCCTTGATTGATAAATTCGGTTAATTCTGCAACAAAGGCTGGAACCATCAGTGCATCACCGAGTTCATCGGCTCCAACTTCCGTAAACTGGCACAGCGCATCTGCGCCTTTCGTTTCTTTGGTAGCCCAAGCTTCTGTATTCACAAAAAAATTATCTTCGATGCGTAGGACACGCAGTCCGCTTAATCGGATCAGTTTTTCACCATCATTCAGTGCGTTCAATACTTCTTCTGGCTGATATGGCGGTTCAGCTGGGGCAACATCCAGCTCATGGCGTGGTGTGGTTGCAAAACGACCTAACCATTGTTCAAAATCACTAGGCTTATTGATCATCTCAATCATCATGGCACGCAGGCGTTCAACTTCGTGAGCTTCCATTTTTCCTGCATTGTCGCGTACTGTCAGATTAGGATCGCCATAATTTATTCCACCTAGATCTTGTTCCAGTGCGTAGTCTGCAAAACTGCTCAGCAAATCACGGCCATTTGGTCCACGAAAGCCGACAGAATAGTTCATCGTATCTTCGAAAGTGAAGCCATCATGAGGGAATCCAGGTGGAATATATAGAATATCTCCTGGTGCCATTTCTACATCAATAATTGGTTCAAATGGATCAACATGCAGTAATGCAGGATGCGGGCAGAACTGACGCATTGGCAGGGCATCACCTACACGCCAGCGGCGACGACCCATTCCTTGAATGATGAAAACATCATAGTTATCAATATGTGGTCCGACACCACCTCCGGGTACTGAATAGGAGATCATCAAATCATCAAGACGCCATTCAGGTAATACGCGAAATGGTTTCACCAACTCAGCGGACGGCATATGCCAATGGTTGACCGCCTGTACCAGCAGTGACCATCCTTCTTCGCCTAATTCGCTATAATCTTCAAATGGACCGTGGCTTGCCTGCCATTTGTTGTCAGTGAGGCTGACAAGACGACTGTCAACTTCTGGTTCCATTGCCAAACCGGCTAATTCATCTGGAGTGATAGGATCGATAAAATTAGGAAATGCATTTTTCAGTACAACAGGTTTTTTTTGCCAGTATTTTTCTAAAAATTCAGGCCAATTAAGATTCAGTTTGTTAACCATGTGACCACATCTGTATAAAGGAATAAGCTGGTAATTATAGAAGTAATGCGCGGTCATATTTTTGTTTGGCATCAAATGCCAGTCAATAACACTAGCGATGGGAGTTTGATTTAGAAAATGAAAATATCAAAGATCATTGGGTCGGTGTTTTTACTTCTGATTATGTTATTACTGAAATCAACTTTACTGAGGTAGTGATATCTAAGAAGGTTTATTAAAATCCTTTTAGCAGTGGTATTTGAAGAAAAGACAAAAAACGTATATTCAAGATCGAGAAAAAGCATAGGCGAATAAGCCTTAAGTTGAAAATGAAGCAACATAATCAACCAGCCCAAATCAGAGATTTCATTGCCTATCCGTATTTAGATACCAAGATTCGCATAATGTATATTATGTTAAATTGACTGTGGTAATAAATAACTTCATATCCCAGCGTCACTTCTCAGTAAATCAACAAGTTTCATCATTCAAATACGCGTTATTTCTTTTTTATATTAAAGTAGAACATCAACGCTTTATAACCTTTCTCGCTGATAGTCACTTCTCTATATCCTTGATGTCGTGTTAACCATGCTTGAGCTTCTGCATAATGAAAAAAAGCGGTACCAATTTGCCCACCTAAATGAAAACGACGTTCACTCCAATCCAAGCATGGACAGCAAATATTACGTGAATGCTTTGCTTGAAATTCAATACCTATATTTTTAAATCGCTCAACACCTAGCGTTGTAATAGCATGGCCATCTTCTGTTATCCATTTTTGCTGACAAAGTGAATCATAAATATTAACGGCTACTTCACCTGCTAAATGATTATAACAAGTTCGCGCCTTCCTTAAGTTTTTGGGCGTTGTGATTTTAGCTTGTGAAATATGGTCGGTTGAAAAACTCATTAAATTTTCAATAACTTTTGCAATATCATCGTTAGCTAATCGGAAATAACGGTATTTACCTTGGGATATCACAGAAATCAGACCCGCATTCAGTAATTTGGACAAATGACTACTGGCTGTAGAGGCAGAAATATCAGCTACAACCCCCAGTTCCGTTGCTGTCCACGCCCTTCCATCCATTAATGCACAGAGTATTTTGACTCTGGAAATATCAGATATTGCCGCACCCACTGCGGCTATTGCTGACTCTACAGTGTGTTGATATTCTGATTTCATCTCTGGTTTAGCCATTTAAAATTTAAGCTCTTTTATTGTAGCAAGTTATCGAGTCTATTTAATTACAGACTTTCTGCATCAAATGAATATTCACGCGCCAAAGAAGCAATGCTAATTTTGTAAAAATCGAAAATAGACTCTCGACCTTCTTGTTGCGCATTTTTATGTAAAATATTTTTCTTCCATTGCAAAACAGCTTCTTCATTTTCCCACCAAGAAAGTGATAATAATTTTCCTTCGGTTGATAAACTTTGAAACCGCTCTATTGAAATAAATCCCTCAATATCCGTTAGTAATGGCTTTAAATCGGTCGCTAAAGATAAATAATGATCCTGTTTTCCTGGTTTAATTTTGACTTCAAATATCACGGCAATCATTTGTACTCTCCTTTATTGAGTGATAGTGAGTGTATTGATAAAAAATAGACAACACTTCGATATTTGTTGAAATGAGAGCAATATTTATTTTAAAAATAAAGCAGAAAGAGACTATGAGCATCTTCTGATAAAACTAAATCTTCTGATGCAGTTGACACAATTTATTCCCATAAGAGGAATAGTACATATAATAGCAATAGCAGTAACTAATAATGGTTTTACCCAAAGAACGATACTCTATGATAATTAAAGATCCATAAAATCATCATGCTCGGAATAATAATTAAGTGCATTAACTAAATCATCTAACGTTGCAGATGGTTTTTGTTCTAATGCTAAATCAATAACATCCGCAAACTGCTGACCAGAATATAAATAGACGAGATGATTCATTTGTACAATGTTGGGATAGATTTCGTTATCGTTATCATCAACGTCAGGATAATCTGCAATAACATACTGTTGCCCTATTTTTAATTTGTCTTCAATATCATCTTCACCATATAAACAAAAATTATCATCTCGCGACTCAATTTGTTTCATTGCCAATATAAGATCTGTTAGGTGATATTGGTGATCTTTTTGCAACATATATAGGCTCTCAGTCAATTTAACAGTAAATTATTGCCAATAGCGTACAACGTTTGTAGAGCGTGGCGCTATAACTTAGTCTTATTTTCGTGAGAATTGAACACATAAAACGCCTAAAATAACCAAACCAATCCACAAAACCTTACTTAATGGAAACTTGCATTATGCTTGTTGCAAAAAATGTATTACTTGAGCCAAAAGTTGAAAGTAAAAGTGTAGAGTCGTTCAATAGCACTAATTATCACTATTCTCATTTATTTCATCTAATTTATTACTAAGAATGTTATCACATTGGATCATGCCATCCCATACTGCTGAAAATGGATATGATGGATTTCTCATATTAATAATAAATTTTTTAGATCTATTTATTTCATCCGGATGGTCATTCCCTCTTATAATCTTCATTTTGTGATACATAAACAAGGAATAGTTTTCATTAATATCATTTTCTAGTGTTTGTTTACTTAATTTTCTGGTAGGTGTGTTATCTTGATTACAACACATATTGATTAATCTGATGGTTTCTAATAGTTCTTCAGATGGGTTCTGTTGTTTTTCACTGGCGATTATTTTCCAGTGCGGACAATATTCTAATTTAATAAAAATATTATCAGAAATAATAAAATCATCTGAACAGCAATCTATTGTTGATTCAAAATCATCAGATTTAATGCTATTACATCGTTCACATGATAAAAATAAATTATTCCAGTCATATTTTATATTATCATCACCTCGATGTGGAACTCTGTGTTCCACCCTGGGTGATTGTAAGTTCTTAGTTTCACATATATAACATTTTCCATGAAACATTTTATTTAATGCTTCTATTATTTCAGGCGATTTGTAATTTGTTTTATCTCTACAACCTTGAGGTATTACATTATCTCTTTTTGTATTAAACATAATCACTCACCTATATACATATTTAACGCTGTATAATATATTGCTTTTGATTCGGAATCTAAAATGCTTAGTGAAGATTCTAATTCTGAAAAAATAGAGTTCAATAAATCTTTATCTTTACCTCCAGCTTCAATTTGTTCTTTTAATTTTTGTATTTTTTCTCTCACTGTATTAGGAATAACATCCACGTCAAGTATGTTTTTTACTATATTTTCATAAGAATACATAGTTAATGATGGAATATTTATATTTTTTGTTATGTCAAAAATAATAAAATCGTCACTGGAACCGAGTACAAAAGGCGAATGTGTAGTAATTATAAATTGTATTTTAGGAAAAGTTGATATTAACATAGGTAATACTTTTCTTTGTATTGATAAATGCAAATGGGCATCTATTTCATCTATTAATACAATACCTTTTATCTCAGAAGGTTCTATTGAGTAAAGGCTTGCTCTAAATAGTATTTCGGTAAATATATCCAGTATTGCTGAATAGCCAGAAGATAACTCTCTAAATGATGATCTATAGTATTGATCTCTTACTATATACAATTTATAATTTTCATAATCAAATTCAAAATTAATACGACACTCCATTAAAATAGATATTTTTTCTTCTAATTCACGTATCCATAGTGATAATTTATTTGCTTTTGCTGGTTCGTTATTTTTATTATAAAGCGCTTCTTGCGTATATAAGGTAATGAGATAGGATTCTAAATCTTGATTTGTGTATTTATTTAGCATTGAACTTTGATCGACTGACAACCAAGATTCTTTTATTTCCGAAATGGGTTTTGTACCATGAGATTCATTAATGCTTATCTGTCTTGATGCTCTGAAATAGAAGTAGATAAATTTTTTGTAATAAGATTCTTTAACCATCTCATCAATATTATCTATTTCCACATTGATTTTAAATTGAAATTCTTTTAATTTCAAATTTTCTTGATCTATGTTTTTTTTATATCTGTAATACGAAGTGTAGTCATTTTTTGACTCTGCTTCATTCATCCATAGAGTGTAGTTATCAATATTTGTTTTTATTTCCTCAATAAAATTACCCGTATTGTTAGAGAAAATACTTTCAAAGTACTTATTTATTTCTTGCAATAAAGATGTTTTTCCTGAGCCATTATTACCTATAATTACTACACTCTTCTTATCATCTAAATCAATTGAAATATTCTTCTCTGTAAATGGAATGGTGCCATTGATTGATTTTATAATCATATAGTATTCCTAAAAATCAGCTTAAAAGAGCATCTTACACAAAACAAAAGGAAATAGGTTTTTATTTTATACTTTTTTGTTCCTTCTCTCAGTCGCGATATCAAATGCCAAACTCCGTAAATTAGGGGTATGGTTTATTAATGCGCGATGCGTTGATGCTTGGCTAATAAAAGCAAAGCTTTCCCCCCAAGGGTGTTGATAACGGTCACGTACGATAGGTGCGCGCCAATATTGCAATAACCCTTCCAAAGGCAAATGATCGTCTCCGATGGTTAATGCCTGAGTGACTAAGTGTGGAAACTCACGTTTGATCTCTTTCGCTTGTAAGTACCAGCGTTCTCTTCCATAAATGGCAGCTTTTAATGTGATATTATTATCACTTAAATACCATACTTGGGGCACAGCTTGTTCATCTGCGTTAATTCCTGAAACTGCATCAGTAAAGCGTTTAGCACACTGTAGATTTTGCACCAACGCTTCTCTTACTCGTTGATTTTGTGCTGAACTGATCGATGTTTTATAAGGGCCTAAGCGATAGTGCTTCCAACATGCCTCATCATAGATATCAAAATCACTTAATGCTCTGCCGTAGTTGTCTATTACCACCGGATTGGGTGGTAATAATTGGTATACAAAAGGACAACCGCAGACATCATCAGATGAGAAGCCATGAAGGTAACCACTTCCGGCATAATAGCCAGTCTCCATCATTGATAACGCCTGAAATGTACCATGCCAAGGTGGCCCAAAGGCATACCATTTTGCTACTAATGCTCTATTTTCAGGAGTGGTATGACGCAACCAATAGCGTATTGCGAGGTTAGACGCGGATTGTGCAATAATAATAAAAGGCTGGCTCTCGCCAAAAACTATTCTTAGCCGATTAACTTCTCTATCAATAGCATCCACCAGCAATCGATGATCGGCTCGCCAATCATGAGCAAGGAAAAATAGATCTTGCCCTTCACGATAACCCAATGCGGTTTCAAGAACATCTTTAAGCTCTTGGGTGACCAATGTGCTCACTAAATAAGGGACAATCGAAAATGCGTGCAATTGCTCTGTGGCTAATACACGAGGTGAATGCTGTGCGTTGGGATGTTCATATTCATAATCACTCTTTGTAAAGACACTACGATGATCACCCCAAATAAAAGCCTGCTTTTGTCTATCAAAAAGCTTAGTTCCTAAAATTCCTGGTAAATAGATAATAGGAAGATTCGGCACTTTATCATCAAGTTTCGCTTTACGAATTTGAGACGCAATAAGCTGAGCTCGTATTAATGACCATCCTCTATTGAGTGGCATATTTTTAGCGTCCTTTTAATGGAATAAGAGTGATAGGCACATTTTCGCTACCAAAATGCGTTTTTTCAGCTTCAGTAACAGGGAAATGAGCACGATCGTAAACCTCAAACAGTTGGCAAGGTTCATTTTTGTGATGATAAAGGCAGATCCCCTCTGCTTTAGGACTACTTTTGGACAGCATAAAGCGATGACAACTGTTGGTGCTGATTGGGCCAACAGGCTCACCTTGTTTTGTAATAAATTGATAGTAAATAGGTGATTCATTTTTTTGTTCAATATGGCAAGCCTGAACAGGACCACGGAATGGATGTGTAATACAGATAAAACCATCAGGGATATGTGCTGATAATTTATCAGTGTTAGAGCCCGCCCAAGGTAAAATAATAGAAGGCTGAAAATGACAATGAGGACATTGCCCATTATCTAAGTGAGATTGTGCAATTAACCCACTTCGCTTAACTAATAAGGTATGGCATTGTGGACAATAAGAGTTTGCGCTGTCTGTATCAAACACATTTCCGACGTAAACATAGCGCATACCTTCGTTTAAGGCTTGCTGGCGAGCTTGTTCTAAAAAGGGAATTGATGTGCGTTCAACGTGTCGATATTGGTAATCAGGATGGAAACGAACATAGTGCAAAGGAATATCTGCATCAAGATATTTGAGCATCCAATCCGTGACTTTTTTCGCTTCCTCCAATGAGTCATTACGTCCTGTCACACATAAGTTAGAGACTTCAAGATGCGGATTATTTGTGGATTTGCGTGCATCATAAACTTGTTTAATACCGTCAAGAACGGGCTGTAATCGCCCTCCTGTATGTTTACGATAAAAACTATCTTGCATTGATTTTAATGAAATACTAAAGATATCCATTACACCTAGTAATTCATCAATACCTTTCTCACTGATATAAAATGCACTTTTATAGAGATTTTTTAAGCCATATTCACGAGCAAGCTTCGCCGTATCCATAACAAATTCATGCCAAACAATCGGATCATTATAAGTCCACGACAAAACTCGGATATTATGTTTTAACGCATAATTGACCACATCCTCTGGGCTGTAATACGCCACATTGCTGTCTTGCACATAACGAGCTTGGCTTGTACTCCAATTTTGGCAAAAATCACAACGTAGCATACAGCCAATATTACCTAACGATAAGATACGTTCACCCGGTGCATAATGATATACCGCTTCGGTTTCTATCGACTCTTGTGTCATCGGAACAGATTTACCGTAGTTTAACGTGACTAAACTGCCATTCTCATTGCGTCTTAGTTTGCAAGTTCCTGTACGACCTAAATTAATTTTACAGGCTCGTGGGCAAAGCTCGCACTGAATACGATTGTTTGAAATTGGGTGCCATAAGCGCGCAGGATGCCCTGTTTGTTGCCATTGCTTCATTCTTACCATGAGTTATTCCTTTTTATCATTACAATGATGGTTATTTCCACGAAGCGGCAAAGTGGTTTTTTGTCGGCTACCTGTTTGCCAGTATTTCAAGACATGACGTAGTGACCAGCTAAAAGGATGGCCTTTTGCCGGTGTATTAATTAAATAATGGCATTCGCCTTGTGGTGTTAAATGGGCGATCAGTTTAAAACCGGGGCCAAACGTATATGGCTTAGTTTTAATGGTGTCGCTATTCCCTATTTGAGATTGCGTTAAGAAATCTGCATTTTGTCGTGTCGCGTGAACAGTTTCACGATTGCCACCTTGATAGAGATAACGTCCAGTTAATAGACGATTAAGCCATAAGGGTTTTTTGATACTATGCTGGAATTCAACATAAGGGCGTTCCATTTTTTGGCTAGCGATTAACGCACTGGCATAGGTTTCACGAATTAATATGGGGATCTCTTTTTCTTCAAACTGCCAATCTTGAAGATGGTATTGCAGAATATTGAGAATACTCCAGCGACAACTTGGCCAAAAATCCGTATACAGAGCACGTGATCCTCTTTTTAATACCTTGCCTAATACCTTGTCAGTAAGATGTTGAGTCCACACATCAAAAAATCGTGAGGCATTTAATTGTTGAGTATCGCCATCCCACTGCGAAAGGATTTTATCTTCGGGCACATAAGGGAGTAAAAAAGCGAGTGCTTGTTGGGCAAAAACATCTTTTTTATCATCTTGGAGTTGGCAAAACGTCTCAACAGTATGTTTTTTTGTTTGCTGAATAAGCGCTTCAATACGCAACGCTCTTGTCGGTGGATGCCAGCGATTAGATAGTGCAGGTTTTCGATTAAAAAGAGACTCGCTATATTGATTGGCATAAAGAACATATCCCCGTTCAGGGTTATATTCGGCGGGTAAATCATCAAAAGGAACATAACCTTGCCACTGATGTAATGGCTCCGTTAGGCTCAATACTAAACTGCCAATTTCACGATCACGCTTAGGAATATATCCCATACTCTGTAAGCCAATATCGCCGTAAATATCGGCATATCCCACCATCATAGGGGAATTTTTTACATGCTTTAAAGCCTCTCGAAATGATGTCCAGTTATGGCATTTTGCAAGCTGATAAAAAGTAATATCGCCACTTGGATCATCTAAGGCAGGCCAGCGTAAAAATAGACCATAGCCCGCTTTTTCAGACATTAAGCGACCTTGTGAATAATCATAAGTGACGAAAGTATGTTGACGCTTTGAGGTTAAACCAATGGTATGTGTTCTTTTAGTTAATGCCTCCCATCCATTGATGGTTTCGACCTTCTCATTTTTTAAATCAATACGCCCCCAAAATAAATCTTGGTTATCCGCCATAATACCGACCATTCCCCAAGCTGCATGAGAATTACGCCCCACAATAATGCCTGGTGAACCAGGAAAATGTGAACCCATTACGCTTAATCCTTCGTCGCTTTCTAAGCGACATAACAGATTAAAACTAGGGTTAACATGTCCCATATGCGGATCAGCCGCTAATATCGGTTTACCCGATGCGGTAAACGAACCATTCACTGCAATCACGTTAGAGCCCGTATCAGGCGAGGCTAATCCTAAGTGCTGTAGGCCTTTTAGCCCTTCTTTAAACGCTGCAATCACTTCGGGGTAATATTCCCCCTGTTCATTTAAAGGTAATGGTGGAATTTGATTGCCTTCAAGACTAAAGGTAGATAAAAGTTGTTGATGTTGAGATGTTGTAAGTCGATTTGCTAAGCGGGTATTAAACAACTCATATTGCCATGCTGAGTTAATAAAGTATTTCAATTGCCCTAAGAGGTAGCTATCTGTCGTGGTAAATTTTTCAGGTTGGTAACGCAATAATAAACATTCTATAGGTCTGATTTTTAAATCGTTAATGGCTTGGTTTATACCTGCAATATACGCAGTGATATGTTGAAACTGTGTCGCCTGCCAGCTATCCTTCGGTGCATTTTTATCGTTAAGCTCTGCAATTTTAGCTAACTCTACTAATCCTAATCTACGTTGAAAAATATCTGTTCTAAGCGCACCATTTCCCATTACTTCACTTAAGCGACCACTAGCAACTCGACGAGATAAGTCTAGTTGCCATAAACGTAAATAGGCTGCGCCATAGCCTTGCCCATAAAAAACCGCATTATCCGTATCACCTTTTATACTTAGCAGTTGCTCCGTCTCTAGTGACAATGTCACGTCACCCCATTGTGAAGTGAGCGTCCTTGGCTTCATTTTGACTCCTTATTCATCAATGTGTATTGGTTAGCAACGCTTTGGGCATAATCCTTAAAGTCATTTAATGATTCTGCTGCTGTCCATCCTAATAGTTGCTCTGCCTTATAAGATGAATAGGTATAAGTGCTTCCATCCATAATACGTAGTGCTTCACAAGAAAGTGGCATGGTAAAACCTAGCATAGAGGATCTATCCATCAACCATGCTAATGGCCACAAACTACGGCGATCTTTTGTAGGTAGTGGTGGTGTTTTTTGTATTTCACTTAATAGTGTGAAAATTTCAGGCATAGAAAAAACATCACCTGTAAACAGAACCGTTTCTTGTGGTTTATCTAAAGCCAGTAATCGCAATAATCCATCACATAGTTTTTCAACATGGCAAAGTTGAAAGGTACTGTTTGTGCTGATTTGAAAAGGAATTTTTTTATTGAAAAAAGCAGATAACGTCTGTGCTAAAACGCTATTGTCACCTTCACCAAATACACCACCACAAATCGCAATTTTAATTGGCATTCCTTGTTGCTGGTGACGCTCGACTAATGCGTGAGCGATTTGCTTAGTTTCTTCATAATAACTGCGAAAATAACCATTGTGACGATGAGTCTCATCAAGTAATAATCCCTTCGTTTCCCCTAATGCTGCCGTTGTGCTGGTATATAAAACCTGAGAGATTTGTGCTTTTTTGGCTTCATTCAGTAAATTCAATGTGCCAGTGACATTGGTTTGATACATTTTTTGATGTTCTGAACGTGTCGGTGCAATGCCTACTCGATAATCAGCCGCTAAATGAATAATGATATCTTGTCCACTCAACGCTTCTCGGTAGGTATTCGGTTGCAATAAATCACCTTTCACCACCTTAGTACCGTTGGGTAATGCTGGACGATAAGAGTGATTTTTATGAGTTTCGCGACATAATATCGTTAATTCATCACTAAGTTCTGCAAGTTTGGGCAATAAGTAAGAGCCAATAAATCCACTAGCACCTGTGATAAATATTTTCCGTTTATTCAATGTTGTTATCCTTCTTTACTCACAAAGAACACCAGTGCAGACAATATAAAAAAGCCGTCATGCGTTGCTGTCATTGGGCGAGAATGTATCGTGCCAATGGGGCAATAACGAGTGAAACAGTAATTTTGCAGCGAAAGTGAAGAGAGAGAACCGTGATAAGCCAGTGTTTGTAAGCGTGCAAACCACTCTTTTTGGACTAATTGCAAATGATGTTCCACAGAGCCAACAACCAATTGAAAGCCAAAGTTGAGCCAATATTGAGGCATAAATCGGGTGTGATAAGTGACTGCCCAACCTGATTTTGCATCATAACGTGTTGGCTTTTCATTATTGAGTAGCTCACGAGACAATGAATACTCATGGGCTTGTGCCATTTGTTGAAGTCTTAAAGTCTCAGGTAATGGCGGTAATGTGGGTAATGCGATAGAAAGTTGCTGATAGAGTTGTTCTGCACAAGTTTTATTCTCTAATAAAATAAAACGAGGTGAACTACAAACCTGTTGCCTAAACAAGCACACATCATTTAATACCAAAGAAATATCAGGTAATGAATCTCCCAAAATAGCCATTCCACTTATTTTTGGGCCCAACTCAATCAATTTAATATGTGCTGGTGTTATTTGGCGATAATGCTGAATAAGTGCATCACCACCCGCTAATAAAATGGCTTCAACACCTTCAAGAGCAAGCTCATCGTTTTGATTTTCACTCGACCAATTTAGAATTTCACACTGTTTTTCATTTAAGCCTAAATATGCCCGTAATGGATAAAGCCATTGTTTGGATAATCGTGCTTTTATTCTGATGGGACTACCAATTAAATAACCTGCAAATAAGGCTTCTAATGTACCAAGGGGATCTTTTTCAGAGACGACAATTAATAATTTATTGGGCGCACGCCAATTTTTATTTCCTAACTCATTAGCCACTTTTTGTGCTAGAACATCGCTGTAAGCCCATTGCTTTAAACGTTCAAGGCAGAATTTTTGCGTTAAGATATCATCAGAAAATAACCAGTTTTCATTAAGGCAGTGTATTAAACACAGTTTAATGTTTGCTAAACGAACAAGTATAGCTTCTATCATTTTATCTGTGCAGCGCAAGTGCCCTCTGGTGAAGTTGCTCTTCCAATATAATGAATATAGGGTAACGAATGACCACAAGCGCATTGTGTTCCCCATATTCCTAAATCTTGGGTTAACAGACGTTGAGAAGGCAGAGAATCAAAAAAAGGATTCTCAAGTTGAATAAATCCTGTTTTACCTTCTGGTGCCCGATCACCTGTTTCATCAATAATGGCAAAACGAGAATAAGCTGGAATGTGGAAATGCCCTTCACTGCAACTAATGTAGTGTAGAGGATGCTCTGTCATGCCATAAATATCACGAATATCAACATTAGGAGCGTGTAAGGTTTCTTTTAATCCTTGGATAATATCTGGTCGTTCAAGCCGCTTTGTCATCCCTTTCCATCCCCCACCCGTTAAGCCTTTAATCGGTGATAACAGCGTGAAGGGTTCTGGTCGGCTTAAACATAAGTGTTCAAAGAAAAGTGTTAACCCAAGAATATAAATAGGAGCCGGATCGTTAGCCCAACGTTGTAATGTTGACCATGCGAGTTTTGTATCAAATTGGCCTTGTTCTGATACCGTAAAAACAAGCTCTTTAATCGGTGCACATTGGGTAAATTTTAAGAAAGCAGTGGCAAAACCAGCATGATCACCAGATTGAGGATCGGGTGATAACATCAGAAAATGGGCTGGATTTGTGGATATTAGGCTATTGTGATAGAAAATCTGTATCATTGCCGTTTCAATGCGCTTTAGGCTGTTCTCATCAAAGAAGACTTGCGTTTTCCCTTGTTGTCCCGTTCCTGAACTATTTAGCCAAATACCATTACAATGTGTTGGCGTCGCTAAATCCATGGTTTTAAATAAATTAACGGGGATAACCGGTTGAGGAATTTTTTCCCATAGCGATTGATAATTAGCATTATATTGGCGATGCCAGATATCTGCTTCATCCATAGATGCAGTAAAAAGAGCATCATCAAAACTATCAACAGCATAAGGTTGAGTAAGATTAGCTAAGCTATCAATTTTATGACGCTGTTTTTCTGACATGATGTATCCTTACATTTATAAAGGTTATGTCAACATAGTCAGCAATTATTTTTACTTATTAAATGTAATTATTCTTAAAATAGGAAAGATGTGATTACATTTCACTATTCTTATGTTTTATATCACATTGTTCTATCTAGATTGAATAATCATTATTTGATAAACAGGTATTTCCGCTTAAAAATAAAGAGAACACCTTAAAAATAAAAGTGTTCTTTATTATGATTATGATGAGTGAATTGTTATTTTGCGTAAAAATAACTGAGCTTATCCATGAGCTCTTCACGAACGTTATTGGAAATAAAACTGGCAATTAGAAAAAAGAGATCCATTAGCGGCAATACTAGGGATTTCAACCAGACAATTAAACCGCGCTTTAGCACATTTAGTGAGTATTAAAGCGATTACATTAAAGAACAAATCGATAACGATATTAGATTGTGAATGCTTATCCCGCATTGATAACTCAAATGAATAAATTCTAAATGATAGATATTTAATTAAATATCAATTAATTATCTCATTTCTATCTTGTTCATTTTTTTTGATCCCTTAAAGCAAATGTTTTAAATGGTAATGAAATAAACTTAAGCTACAATTTAATAAGCCTGCTGGAATAAATATAAAAAACTCACCTTCATATCTTTAATTTCTTTTAAAAAGAAATAGTTATCTGTATTACGCATAAAGCACAGTACGCTCACGCCTTTTATTTAACAAAGGGTTAATTCCTTTTAAATAGGAAATCAAAAATCATGAATAAAACTTTCGCATCTGAAATATTTATCAATGGTGAGATCCATACTCTTGATAGAGAAAATCCTATTGCCCAAGCGATAGCTATTTATCAAGGTAAATTTCTTTTTATTGGCTCAAATGATGAAGCGATGCAGTTTCAAAATGCAGAAACAAAAATCATTGATCTAGAAAACCACGTTATTATTCCTGGGCTTAATGACTCACACCTGCACCTCATTCGCGGTGGATTAAACTACAACCTAGAATTACGGTGGGAAGGCGTGCCCTCCTTGTCTATTGCCCTTGATATGTTAAAGGCTCAAGCTCAAGTGACACCGTCACCGCAATGGGTACGTGTTGTTGGTGGCTGGAGCGAGTTTCAATTTGCAGAGCGTCGTATGCCAACGCTAGACGAAATTAATGCGGTTTCTCCTGATACGCCAGTTTTTGTATTACATCTCTATGACAGTGCATTGTTAAATAAAGCGGCACTGCGTGCGATTGGTTATACCAAAGAGACACCAAACCCACCGGGTGGTGAAATACAGCGTGATGAACATGGCAACCCTACCGGATTGTTGATAGCAAAACCTAACGCTATGTTGCTCTATTCTGCGTTAGCAAAAGGCCCTAAATTACCTCTTGAATATCAAGTCAATTCAACTCGCCAATTTATGAGAGAATTGAATCGTCTTGGTGTAACTAGCGCCATTGATGCAGGGGGTGGTTTTCAAAATTATCCTGAAGATTATCAAGTCGTTGATGAGCTCGCTAAGAATAATCAATTAACTATTCGTATTGCTTATAACTTATTTACCCAAAGGCCAAAACAAGAATTTGAAGATTTCCAACAATGGACATCAATGGTATCACCCGGTGATGGTAGTGATTTTTATCGTCATAACGGCGCAGGTGAAATGTTGGTTTTTTCTGCGGCTGATTTTGAAGATTTTTTACAGCCAAGACCTGATCTTCCTGAAAATATGGAAGCTGAATTAGAAAAAGTGATCCGTCACTTAGTTGAACATCGCTGGCCATTTCGTTTACATGCCACTTATAACGAATCCATTAGCCGAATGTTAGATGTCTTTGAAAAAGTAAATAAAGATATTCCTTTCGATGGACTACATTGGTTTTTCGATCATGCTGAAACCATCAGTGAGAAAAATATTGAACGTGTTAAAGCGCTTGGCGGTGGATTAGCAATTCAACATCGTATGGCATTCCAAGGTGAATATTTTGCACAACGCTATGGCACAAAAGCACTGAAACAAACACCGCCTGTCGCCAAAATGCTAAATGCACAAGTCCCTGTTGGATTAGGTACAGATGCAACTCGTGTTGCTAGTTATAATCCGTGGACAGCGCTTTATTGGTTAGTTTCGGGGCGTACTGTGGGTGGTATGCAAATGTATGATGGCGATAATCGTTTAGACAGAGATACTGCCTTAATGCTTTGGACTATGGGGAGTTCATGGTTCTCTAATGAACAAGGTAAAAAAGGTCAAATTAAAGCAGGTCAACTTGCCGACTTTATCGCCCTTTCTGCTGATTATTTTCGAGTACCTGAAAACGAGATCAAAGCGATTGAATCACTTTTAACGGTAGTGGATGGCAAGATTGTGTATGCAAATGGTGCTTTCTCATCGTTAACACCGCCATCTATTCCGGTATTGCCGGATTGGTCGCCTGTGATCAAAGTCCCTGGTCATTATTCTTACTTACAACAAGAGACAAAAGCAGCGGTTTTAAATCAGTTACATCAATGCTGTGGTGCATGTCATGCTCATGGACATCAACATGATATCGCTCGTCAATCATCTATTCCTGTTTCAGATGATAATGCATTTTGGGGCGCTTTAGGTTGTTCTTGCTTTGCATTTTAATATTTTATAATAACGATGGTCGGTAATTATTTACTGGCCATCTCAAATAAAGAGAGATGAGACTATGGCAACGCAACGTACTTCCGCGTGGTCGCCCTTACGTAATCGTATTTTTTTCGTATTATGGATGGCAACGTTATTTTCTAATATTGGGACTTGGATGAATGATGTGGGTGCCGGTTGGTTGATGACAAACCTAAGCCCAGATCCCGTTATGATTGCAGCTATTCAAGCCATGACAACATTACCTGTTTTCTTATTGGCACTCCCAGCTGGAGCTATTGCTGATATCTTTGATAAACGAAAATTGCTTATTTTCGTCAATATTTTGATGCTCTGCGCCGCTTCATTATTAGCGGTTCTTGTGTATTTCGATGTTATCAGTATTGGCTGGTTATTATTAATTACCTTTGTTTTGGGTTCTGGCGCGGCGTTTTTAGGCCCTGCATGGCAAGCGATTGTACCAAGTATTGTCGAGCCCCATGAATTAAAGTCAGGTATTGCCTTAAACAGTATGGGAATTAATATCAGCCGTGCAATAGGCCCCGCACTTGCAGGTATTTTGATTTCTCAAGTTGGTCTTTATTTACCCTTTTTACTCAATGCCTTGAGCTTTATCGCCATTATTCTTGCTGTCTGGTGGTGGGAAGGTGAGAAAAAAGAAGAGGAAAAACTCCCCGCAGAATCTGTTGTTGCCGCGATGATCTCCGGTTTACGCTATGCGCGTTATAGCCCTGCGCTGATAAAAACGATTATAAGAGCGGCCAGCTTTTTTATTTTTGCGAGTGCTTATTGGGCAATGTTACCGCTAGTCGCCCGAGTTTCACTACACGGTGACGCGACATTATATGGTTTACTAACAACTAGCATTGGTATTGGTGCTGTGATTGGCGCATTTAGTTTATCAACATTGCGTGAAAAATTGAGTACCAGCACATTGATTGCTATTGGCACCGTGGGTACAGCATTGGTGTTATTTATTTTCGCCAGTGCGACTTCAAAATATCTTGCTATTTTCGCTAGTATGCTCGCTGGATTTAGCTGGATAATCACCCTTTCCACATTAATGGTCTCTGCACAGACAGCCTTGCCTAATTGGGTTCGTGCGAGAGGTCTAGCACTTTATTTAACCGTATTTTCTGGCTCAATGGCATTAGGCTCTCTTGTTTGGGGGCAAATTGCTTCACATACTTCAGTAACGATAGCTTTGCTGTGTGCAACGGTTGGAATTATTTTAGTTTGGTTATGTGTTTTGCGTGTCAAATTAGAACATGACAACATCAATTTACAGCATTCAGAACACTTTATTCTTGATGATGGACTTATTGAGATCACAACGGATAAAGGCCCTGTGTTAATTACCGTAAATTATCAAATTGAAGCAATTCACAGTGAGCAATTTCTCAGTTTAATGAATCGACTAAAAACAGTTCGTTTAAGAGATGGCGGTTATTCATGGGGGTTGTTTGTTTCATCTGATGCTATTACGGAAAATAACACTCAATCATATATGGAAACTTTTATGGTGGCTTCTTGGGCTGAGCATCTTCGTCAACATGATCGCGCGACAATGGACGATAAACAATTGCAACAACAATTAGATAAAATAATCAGTGCCAAAAAAGTAACACACGCTTTTTCTGCTTTTTCGCCAAAAAAATAACCACATTAACTACTCATACACCTTATTTGTATTTATTTCGATCAATAAGGTGTGTGAGTGGTTTTATGTTTTCTATCCTTTCATTGCCTCTCATCTTACTTTCTTGTACTCTGCACCGCTTCTTACCTTGAAATTAATAATACGTATTTGAGAAAATCATGACAGGACATATTTCTAAAGATCCGCTACATGGCGTCACTCTTGAAATGCAAGTAAATGCGCTGGTGGCTAAATATGGTTGGGCTAAATTAGGTCAACTTATCAAGATTAACTGCTTTAGAAGTGATCCTAGCGTGAAATCAAGTTTGAAATTCTTGCGTAGAACCCCTTGGGCACGTGCTGAAGTAGAAGCGCTTTACCTAGATTCTCTTGAAGCCGATATTGATGATGTGATTGAAGTTATCGATAGTCCTGATTGTGATCCGTGGGCGAATAGTAGAAAGCGATAATTGTTTTATTTTATTGTTATATTTTCTCACTCATCCCTAAACTCTTTCGGCGTCATACCAAATTCTTTTTTAAAGATAGAATAAAAATATTGCAATGACGGATAGCCACACATCACGGATATTTCTTGTATCGCAAGTGTTGTTGTGGCTAATAAATTTTGAGCACGTTTGAGTTTTTCTTCATAAATAACCGTATGAATTGTCTTGCCAATTTCCTTTTTAAACCGTTGCTCTAAATTAGAACGCGACATATTAACTGCATCTAAAACTTGTTCTGTTTTTATCCCTTTACAGGCATTGTAATAAATATAATGCATAGCTTGAACAACGGTGGGATCGTTAAATGAGTGAAAATCAGTTGAGCGCCGTTCAACAATTTTAACGGGGGGAACTAATATTCTTTGCTGTTTATCTGTTACATGCCCATCTAGGGTTTGATGTAATAATTTTGCGGCTAAATATCCCATTTGCCGTGAACCTTGCACAACAGAAGATAATGCAATACGGGATAAATAGCGTGTCATATCTTCATCATCGATTCCGATAATGCTTATTTCTTCAGGTACATTAATGTTTAAATTGTCGCATACTTGTAATAAATGACGCGCCCTTGCATCGGTGACAGCAATAATCCCTGTTTGTGGTGGTAAAGTTTGTATCCAGTCAGATAAACGATTTTGCGCGTGTTGCCAATTTTCTTGTGTAATATCCATGCCGTTATAAACAATACCTGGATATTTTTCACTGGTGACTAATTGGCGAAAAGCGTACTCTCGTTCATTAGACCAATGGGGGTGATCTTTGGCGGGTAAACCATAAAAAGCAAAATGCTTAAGCCCTTTCTGTTTTAAATGTAAAAAGGCTTGTTGAACTAATTCATAATTATCGGTGGCGATATAAGGTACGGGAGGATAATTTTTTTCTTGATGATAAGATCCACCTACACCAATTACTGCTAACGATGATTGGCTTAAATGCTCAGCAATAATTGGATCGTCAAAATCTGCAATAATACCGTCACAAACCCAGTGGTTAATATTATCCAGTCGAGTACGGAAATCCTCTTCAATAAAGACATCCCAATGGCACTGTGAGGCCTGAAGATATTCTCCAACCCCCTCAACCACTTGACGGTCATACACTTTATTAGCATTGAATAACAACACAATACGAAAGTATGTATCTTTTTTCATCTTCGTTTACCTATTCCCCCAAGGCTGGCATTAAACCATAGCTTTAATTTTGTAAGAACTTGCTTTCATCGCTATGTGATTACTATCACACAAGCCAAATTTCGTAATAGCAAAGTAAAAAATAGGAATAACCAATGTTAAGAACAACGAGTATTTTGTTTTTAAACACGATTGCCGAGGAGATTTTTCATGTATCAGAATAACTTTAATAAATTAATTTCTAGGCAAAATACCTATAGCGCAAAATGGTGTAATAGTAACGCCAATGTTATTCCATTATCTGTTGCAGATATGGAAATTGCTGCGCCTGATTTTATTACAAACAAACTTGCTGAATTTAATCACAAGGGAATTTATGGCTATACCGATCTTAGTCATGATTGGAATAACGTTGCCGCTAATTGGTTTAAAAGCCAATATCAATGGATAGTTGCCCCTGAGACGATTGTGTTTTGTCCTCGCGTTATACAAGCCGTTTCACTTTATATCCAGAATTTCACACAAATAGGCGATAAAGTCACAACGCTGTCTCCAGCTTATCACCCTATTAGCAATGCTGTTTGTGTAAATAACCGCGAGCTATTAGAAAGCCCGTTAATTTATCGTGACGGCTACTATGAAATAGATTTTGATGATCTAGAAAATAAGTTTAAACAGTCCGTCTGTTTTATGTTGCTTTCACCACACAATCCAACTGGTACGGTATGGCAAAAAAATGACTTAATAAAAATAGCGAAGCTTGCACAGAAATATCACGTTTTTATTATTTCTGATGATGTGCACGCAGATTTTGTTTTTGATGATGCTCTCTATCATCCTATTTCATCTTTAAACACCTATGTAGAACAGCACTCTTTTATTTGTACATCTCCAGCGAAAACCTTCAATTTAGCGGGGCTAGAGATAGCGAATATTGTGATTGCTAATCCCGAGTATCGTGAAAAATTCAAACAGTGCTTGAATGCTGCTGGTATTCATAATCCAGGATATTTTTCTGTTCCCGCTTTTTTACAAGCTTATACCTTACAAGGCCAACAATGGCTTAGTGAATTAAAAACGTACCTTGCTGATAACCGACGTTGGGTAAAAGAACAATGTGAACGTCACTTTTCCGATTGGGTTGTCACACAAAGTCATGGCACCTACATGCTATGGATTAATTACCAAAAAATGCAGTTAACTGAAGAACAACTAAAACATTGGTTTGTTTCATTAGCCGAAGTGGAAATGAGTTGGGGGCGCGGTTTTGGTGCGGTTGGGGATGGTTTTTTCCGCATTAATATCGCGACACCTCGTTCAATATTAGAAACCGTTTTCACTCGGCTTATTCGTACCTTACCTCACGCCAGTTTGGAATAAATTACAATGAAAACGCAAACGATAAACAGCCCAAGAACACCTACGCTTCTTGAATCGCTCTTTCCTATTCTCACTATGGTGGTGTTATTAGGAGGAGGCTACGCCGCTTTTGATTTACCACCAGAACCATTAATGGTGCTTTCGACCGTTGTGGCTGCACTGTTAGTAAAACGGTTGGGATACCGCTATGAGGAGATCTTAACTGCTATCTCACAAAAGATTGCTAAAACTATGCCAGCATTGCTGATTTTAATCAGTGTGGGCTTGTTAATAGGCACATGGATGATTGGTGGCACCATTCCTCTGATGATCTATTACGGTCTAAAAATGATCAGCCCAGAAATGCTATATGTTACAGCATTATTGGTCACGTCATTGGTGTCGGTCTGTACGGGAACATCATGGGGTTCAGCAGGAACCATAGGTGTTGCATTTATGGGTGTTGCCGTAGGTATGGATGCAAACCTTGCAGCAACAGCCGGCGCCGTAGTCGCGGGAGCCTATTTTGGTGACAAGCTTTCACCGTTATCAGGTGATACTAACCTTGCCGCAATGGCAGCAAGGATCG
The DNA here is from genome assembly GCF_011045815.1 of Proteus vulgaris. GTDB lineage: Bacteria > Pseudomonadota > Gammaproteobacteria > Enterobacterales > Enterobacteriaceae > Proteus > Proteus vulgaris_B. The sequence goes on from NZ_CP047344.1 coordinate 1,940,102, forward strand.
ACCTTTATCAACATATTTGGCACTTACTTTATACCACACTGCCTTCGTTGATTTTAACGGCGATTGTGATGACTGTTTATGGCATGAATGGCGATTTAGCGGGTCAAGGTGTGCCAGAAAAAGTGACATTAATTACAAATGGTCTTGAGAATGTTTATAACTTCAATCTTATTCTTCTCATTCCAGTGTTAGTGATTTTATATGGTTCAGTAACAAAAAAACCCACTATCCCAGTGATGTTAGCTTCTGCTGCAATTGCAATGCTAAACGCTTATCTTGTTCAAGGTTTTGGTTTACATGACATCGTAAAAAGTGCGGTTGATGGCTTCAATGTCTCGATGATCCAAGGTAAAGAAGTTCCTGAATTGTTAGGTAATTTGCTAAATCGTGGTGGCATGAACTCCATGATGAGCACTCTGCTTATCTGTTTCTGCGCCCTCTCGTTTGCTGGTACTTTATCGTTAAGTGGCGCATTAGAAGTCATTGTCCATGCATTATTAAAAATGGTGCACTCAACAGGTTCAATGATCTTAGCCACAATTGCTTGCGGACTCACCATGATTGGCGTGACCTGTAATGGACAAATCTCAATCCTTATTCCTATCGAAATGTTACGTGGTGCCTATATTGAACGAGGATTACATCCTAAAAACCTGGCGCGTACTGTAGAAGACTCCGCCACTATCTTTGAACCTATTTTACCGTGGACTGCCGCAGGTGCTTATATGGCGGGTACGTTAGGTGTTGCAACCTTAAGTTACTTACCTTGGGCTGTATTGTGCTGGAGTGGCATCTTCTTTGCCATGCTGTGGGGGTTTACGGGCTTTGGCATTGCCAAATTAACACCAGAAGAGCAGGAAGAAATGACTGCTGAGCTTGGATCACATTCAGAATTACAACTTGATACTAAATAAGGACGGTTCCATGTCTTACTTTGATAAAATTGAACAAATTCAATATGAAGGCACAACAAGCGATAACCCATTAGCGTTTCGTTACTATGATCCTGATGAAATTATTTTGGGTAAACGAATGGAAGAACACCTAAGATTTGCAGCTTGTTATTGGCATAACTTCTGCTGGAATGGTTCTGATATGTTCGGTATCGGTACTTTTGATAGACCATGGCAAACACCAGGTGAAGCATTAGAGCAAGCAAAACGTAAAGCAGATGTGGCCTTTGAATTCTTTCATAAGCTCAATGTTCCTTTCTATTGTTTTCATGATATTGATGTGATTTCTGAAGGGAATAACATCAATGAATATGTTTCTAATATGGCGGCGATCACCGACGTATTAGCGAAAAAACAAGAAGAAACTAACGTTAAATTACTATGGGGAACTGCGAACTGCTTCACTAACCCTCGTTATGGCGCAGGTGCAGCAACAAACCCTGATCCTGATGTTTTTGCTTGGGCCGCAACACAAGTATGTGAAGCGATGAAAGCGACAAAAGCACTGGGTGGTGAAAACTATGTATTATGGGGTGGACGTGAAGGTTATGAAACCCTGCTAAATACCGATTTACGTCAAGAAAGAGAGCAAATTGGTCGCTTTATGCAGATGGTGGTAGAGCATAAACACAAAATTGGTTTCCAAGGTACATTACTGATTGAACCTAAACCACAAGAGCCAACCAAGCACCAGTATGATTATGATACCGCGACAGTTTATGGCTTCTTAAAACAGTTTGGTCTTGAAAAAGAAGTGAAAGTAAACATTGAAGCAAACCACGCGACATTAGCAGGACATAGTTTCCACCATGAAATTGCTACTGCGATTGCGTTAGGCATTTTAGGCTCTGTTGATGCTAACCGTGGTGATCCTCAATTAGGTTGGGATACAGACCAATTCCCAAATAGTGTAGAAGAAAATGCACTGGTCATGTATGAAATTCTTAAATCAGGTGGCTTTACGACAGGTGGATTAAACTTTGATGCTAAGGTTCGCCGCCAAAGCAATGATAAATATGACCTATTCTACGGACATATTTCAGGAATGGATACAATGGCAATGGCATTACGTATTGCGGCAAAAATGATCCAAGATGGTGGCCTTGATAAATTCACGGCACAGCGCTATTCAGGTTGGAGTGCTGAATTTGGCCAAAATATCCTACAAGGTAAATTAAGCCTTGAAGATGTGGCGAAACATGCACAAAGCAATACCTTAGCGCCACAGTTACAAAGTGGACGCCAAGAAATGTTAGAAAGCTTAGTGAATCGCTATATTTTTGGATAATCGCATCATAATACTAATAACACAGCGGATTTTCCGCTGTGTTTATTAATTAGATAAACATCATGAGGTAACTTCATGTATTTAGGGCTAGATTTAGGCACATCAAGCGTTAAAGCGATCATCATGAATGAAAATGGTGACGTTGTCACAAGTTATTCGGTTGCTTTAGCAATATCACGCCCTCACCCTCAATGGTCAGAACAAGATCCACAGCAATGGTGGCAAGCAACGGAAGAAGCTATTCTCCAGCTTGGACACAGTTATCCGATGGAACAAATAGAGGCGATTGGATTAAGCGGACAAATGCATGGTGCTGTTTTGCTTGATGCTCAACAAGCGGTTCTACGCCCTGCGATATTATGGAACGATGGTCGTAGTTTTAAACAGTGCCAAGCACTTGAAACACAATTTCCCCAGTTTAAAAAAATCACTGGTAATTTAGTGATGCCAGGGTTTACGGCACCTAAATTACAGTGGGTTGCTGAAAATGAACCCGATATTTTTCAACGTATTGCACATATTTTATTACCAAAAGATTTTTTGCGCTGGAAGATGAGTGGTAATTTTGCCAGTGATATGTCAGATGCGGCAGGTACGCTTTGGTTGGATATGCAAAAGCGCAACTGGAGTGATGAACTTTTAAGTGCAACAGGATTAACTCGCCGACAGATGCCAACATTGTTTGAAGGTAATCAAATCACCGGTTACCTATTAGCTGATGTGGCTAAAAAATGGCATATGAAGCAAGTACCTATTATTGCGGGTGGCGGTGATAATGCCGCGGGGGCAATCGGGGTTGGGGTTTATCAACCCGGTCAAGCAATGCTCTCTTTAGGTACTTCAGGGGTTTATTTTGTGGTAAGTGAGCAGTTTCTACAAAATAGCGATAATGCAGTGCACAGTTTTTGTCACGCATTACCCAATACATGGCATTTAATGTCAGTGATGTTAAGTGCGGCATCATGTCTTGATTGGGTGTGTCAATTGACTGGAGTTGAGAGTGTGAGTGCGATGTTTGAAGACATTAAACACGCCACTTTTGCGGATAGCCCTCTACTCTTTTTACCTTATCTTTCAGGGGAACGAACACCTTATAACAACCCTAATGCCAAAGGCGTATTTTGGGGTTTAACCCATGAACATCAACGAGCTGATTTATGTCAAGCTGTTCTTGAAGGCGTAAGTTTTGCATTACGACAAGGAATTGAAGTTGCTGATAATGCTGGACAATTAGCTGATAACATTACGTTAATTGGCGGTGGTGCCAGAAGTGAATATTGGCGACAACTGCTTGCAGATATTACAGGGAAAAATCTCGATTATCGTCAAGGTGGTGATGTCGGCCCTGCGCTTGGTGCAGCAAGACTTGCACAATTAGCAGTAAACCCCGCTCATTCATCACAAGTTATTCTTTCTCAACCTAAGCTTGAAAAACGTCATATACCCAATTTAGAAAAACATAAAACATACGAGAAAAAATATCATGCTTTTAAAAAGCTATATTCATTAATTAATACAATGGAAATATAGCAATATTGCGTCAATATCAGGGAAATACCTAAAGCCATTCAATAAAGAGAGGCTTTATTTCTTCTTATTTGGGATATAGCTACAGAAAAAATAAATTTGGGATATAGCTACAGAAAAAATAAAATAGTTAATTGAAAAAACAATCTTTAAAGTAATTCCTTGCTAGTAATTGAGCTTACTAGCTGAGCTTACTAGCAAGGCAAAAAATTAACGATAGCCACTACGATGGTTTTTGGCTGACCAACTATAAGTTTCATCACTAGGGGCTAATTTCTGTTTTTTCTTGAGGGCTTGTGCTTTTTTGGTGGCTTTTTCAACTTCGAGGGAGATTTCGGTAATAATGGAATCTTTGGTTCTGTTCATTTCAGCATTAGTTAATTCACGTCCGAACTTCTTTTTTTCTTGAGCTATTCGGGTTCTTACTCGCATTTGTTGGGCATCTGTCATTTCTTGGAGTGTCAGTTTCTTCATTCTATTACCCTACCTATGTTGAGTGAGGAGATATTAATATAACATCATTAAGGTACCTCTCCATCATTATATTTAAATTTGGGGTAATTAATCTCTTCTTTCATTAAAAATGCATTACGCCTGAATAAGTGCGTAATGCATAAACAATAACTTCAAATAAAAAATTAAACTAATTGAAGAAATGCAGCTTTAAATCCATCAATATCTTGTTGTGTTGTTGCCCAAGAAGTACAAAGGCGTAAACAACTCAAGTTAGGATCTTCAAGTAATACACGATGAAAAACAAATTGTTGAGTTAATTTTTCCGCAATCGCATTTGGTAGAATAACAAAAACTTGGTTAGATTCTGGCGGTGCTAAAAATTCAAAACCTTGTACAGTAAAAAATTCAGTTAATTGTGATGCCATTTCATTAAGGTGTTTACCTAATTTAAAATAGAGATCATCTTTAAATAAAGCTTCAAATTGCGCGCCTAATAACCAGCCTTTTGCTTGCAATCCGCCCTTTTGTTTCAAGCTAAAACGAAAGTCAGTTTTCAATGTAGGATGACAAATCACTAAGGTTTCAGCTGACATTGCGCCAATTTTAGTGCCACCAATATAAAAAGCATCGGTTAAGCTGGCGATATCTTCAATAGTCAGATCACTTTTTGCTGACATTAATCCTGTAGCTAAACGAGCACCATCAAGGTATAACCACAAATTATGCTCGTTACAGAAATCACGGAGTGCTTGTAGTTCTGCTTTGCGATAAACCGTACCAATTTCGGTGGCATTCGTAATATAAACAAGCTTAGGTTGAACCCAATGTTCATCGTTATGTTCAGCGAGAATGGGTTTTAACAATGCAGGGGTTAATTTACCATCAGCCGAAAATGTGGTGATAACTTTATGCCCTGTTGCTTCAATAGCACCGGTTTCATGTGTTGCAATATGTCCTGTGCTCACAGAAATAACAGCTTGGTGTGGACGTAAAAAATGAGAAATCGCGGTTAAATTAGTGATGGTTCCACCATTAAAAAAGTGAATATCCACATCAGGCTGTTGAATACGCTGTTTAATGAGTTCAGCCGCTTGATGACAAAGCTTATCCATGCCATATCCATCATAGCGTTGACCCACTGTATCAGTGATTGCCTTCATGACCGCGGGATGTGCAATTTCATTATAATCATTTTGGAAGCGGTACATGTGTTCTCCTATCGAATGTTGTGTTTTTTATTGTGTTTTATAAATAAAAACGCTCCACATCTAATCAATACACCGATTAAATGTAAAGCGCTTTAATATCTTGAAAAAGTAAGTTATTTAAAGCAGACCTCACCCCAACGGGCTAATCCTGCGGTAACCGATCCAAAATCATTTCCTTTCACAATCGGGATATTAGGTAATTGTTGTTCTATTGCTTGGCATAAAATCGGTGAACGCGCTGAGCCACCTGTCATAAAGATAGCGTCCGGTTTTATTCCCCCTTGTTGAACTGCATCATTAACTAATTCAATCATTTTACTTTTAGGGGATTCTATCGACTCCACCATTTGTTCACGTTTAATGGTGCATTCTAATGTTTCACTTAACAAGGCGATATTAGCAATATATTCAGGAGAATCTGATAAGGCAATTTTAGCCTCTTCAGCACGTCGAACAATGCTATAACCTAGTGTTTCATTATACACTTCGATTAGACGAGCTATTTTTTCAGGTTCTTTCGCATCTCGTCTAAGCTGGTTTAATGCAGCTAAATTTTGACGAGAATAAAAATCTTTTTGCGCTTCGACATTATTAATCGCAATAGGATCCCAGAATTGTTTCAGCGGTAATTTAATACCAGAAGAAGTTAATCCTGTCATACCGAATAAAGGCATAAGTTGTTTAAAAGCAAGATAAATATCAAGATCATTACCACCAACACGTTGTCCACTATGGGCAAGTAAGGTGTTTGAACGATCAGTTTTACCTTGATAACTTGGCCCCATCTGAATTAATGAACAATCTGTTGTACCACCGCCAATATCAACAACTAGTACTGTTTGGTCTTTATTTAAGGTAGATTCATATTCAAGCCCTGCTGCCACAGGCTCAAATTCAAACATAATATTCTTAAAGCCAGCTCTTTTAGCCGCGCGGATAAGAATACTTTCAGCTTGTTTATTTGAAGTTTCACCACCTAACCCATTAAAGTTAATTGGTTTACCAATAACGGTATCTGTAATTGCTTCTTGTGTGCTTTTTTCTGCTTGGTGTTTAATATTCGCCATCATGGCGCACACTAAATCTTCAAAGAAGCTAATTTGTATATCATGTAGGCCCGAAGCCCCTAAAAAAGATTTAGGTGATTTAACGTAATAGACATCGCGCGGATCACGTAGATACAAACTTAGTGCAGATTGTCCGAAAAGAATATCTTCAGGTACTAATTCAATATCTTCTTCTCGATTAAACGCAATCGACTTTCTTAGTAATTGTTCGCCAATTTCACTGGAAGGTTTTATATTTAAATGGCGAAATAAGTGCTCAGAAACAGATTCACGGGTTGGCGCACAAAGGGTCGATGGAATATAGACATCTTTACCTTCTAAAGGTAAAAGAGTCGGTTTTCCTTCTTTCATGATTGCAACAGAACAATTCGATGTTCCGTAATCAAAGCCTATAAACATTCAGCCTCCCCAATAGACTTCATTAAAAAAAGACTGAGCACTCTACATCAAGATTTTTGCAATTACCACCAGATTATAAAGTCAAAAAAAGCGTCAATGAGACAAGTGATTTACTGTATGAGTGGCTTATAATATTTTTAATAAAATTAATATAGTTATAAAACAATTAGAGATTTTTACGAGAAGGTATAAAAAATATGAAGATAATTTATTTATGCATTATAGGTATATCTGGTTATGAAGGCCCTGATTTTATTTTAGGGGCTTTTGACAATAGAGATATTGCTGAAAAAGCAAAAATGACTTTCATTAAAGATAATCAAAACGAAGAAAATCAAGTTAAAGTACTCACTGAAAAAGACAGATGGATTGAAGTTGAAGAAGTGAAATTAAGCAGTTTTAGTTGTGATATCCCTCTTTCAGATTTTTATTATATTATTTCACGTTTTAGTGAAGGTTTTGGTCAGATCTACCGAGATATTGAAGCTATTTTTGATAACTATGAAAATGCACTCTCTAAATTAGAACAACTCGAAAAAGAGTATAATGAATCAGATGCTTCATTCCCTGAATATTTTGCGATTGAAAAACTACAATCGAATCAAGTTAATGCTAAAACCGTAACGCAATGGTTAGCCAGTGACTTTTTCGGTGATGATAACCGTTTATTATGATCTCTTTCTTTCAATGTTGCGTTGGTAGTCGCTATTAACACCAAAGTGTGTTTTTAAGAAATCAACAAACAATATTGTTTTACGAGGGAGATTTTTTTTATCTGGATAAACCGCATAAATAAAATGCTCAGGTAAATCAAACTGCGTCAAAATAGGGATTAATTTTTTATCTGTCGTTGATAGATGAATTTGAGTAATAAAATGAGGGAGTAATGCGATACCGACACCTTGCAAAACGGCTTGTAATAGTGCTTCGCTATTATTAACGCGATAATTTCCTTTGGGAATATGACTATGTTTTTTCCCTTTTTGATAGAAAACCCACTCCATACCTGCTTGATATAATGAATACGATAAACAGTTATGATTTTTGAGCTCAGAAATTTGTTTAGGTACACCATATTTATCAAGATAATCTGATGACGCATAAAGTTGGCTATAGCAAGGCGATAATTGGCGTGCGATTAACGATGAATCTGGTAATTCACCAATTCTAATTGCGATATCGTATCCTTGTGCAACTAAATCTGTCACATTGTCATCAAATAAAAGTTGTACCTCAAGCTCTGGGTATTTTTGCATAAATAAAGGCATTATTTTAGCAATATGCAAAGTACCAAAAGACATGGGAGCGGATATTTTGATGATCCCTTTTGCCTTATCGCTAAATTGTGAAACAGCCTCTTGTGCGATAGTCGCCAGTTTGTATGACTCACGAATATAGCCAATATAAACAATTCCTTCTTCGGTTAAACTAATACTCCGCGTTGTTCTATGAAATAACCGTACACCGAGTTTTTCTTCTACGCCTTGAATTGCTTTGCTTATCGCTGATTTTGTCATGTTTAATGCTTTGGCAGACTGGGTAAGACTTAAATTGTCTGCAACTGCAATTAAGATGGGAAAAACGTTCATATCATTCATATTGTCAACTTAGCGTAAACAGTGTGTTTTCTTGCCTGTGTTATCGAAAAGGAATATTTTAAACCCACACAAAAAATAATTTATAGTCATTTAACATTATGAATAACAAGTATATTCTCTCTCTTATTGCGGTTTCCTCTGGCATTTTGCTTTCGCTTATGATTATGAGTAATAGTTATTTAGCCAGCTTTACAACACCATTAACGGCATCATGGATAACACACGGTATTGGAACATTCTTTTCCTTCATTATATACATTTTATATTTAAGAAAAAATCAACAAAGCAATAGAGATAAGAATAAGGGAAATAATAACAAGATAAAAATATTATGGTATTTAGGTGGTATACCTGGCGCATTTACGGTGTTATTAGCGGCAATCACTGTAAATAGTCCCTTGTCACTTTCTGGTAGTATTATTCTCATGATAACAGGGCAAATTCTTTTTAGCGTTATTGTGGATGCAAGGGGATGGTTTGGTGTCGAAAAAAGAAAAATTACTTTGCGAGATCTCTTTATGTGCCTCTTATTAATTTCAGGCAGTGCATTGTTAATTATAGGGAGATAACAAGTGAGTTTATTTATTTTAATCGCATTATTTAATGGCGTTTGTATTGTCACTAGTCGGACATTAAATGGTAAACTTGCCCAAAAGAACAATGCAATTTATAGCTCGTTAATCAATCACTTGGTTGGTTTTTTATTTCTGACTTTTTTTGTTTTATGGATAAAAGATTATCAAACAATAACGTTAGGTTCGATACCGTTAATTGCCTTTGCTGGTGGAATTATTGGGGCTTTTTTTGTTGTCATCAACAGTTACGTTTTGCCCCTGCTTGGCGTTATGTTAACGTCTGTTCTCGCTATTTGTGGGCAGATGATCTCAAGTTTGGTGATTGATATCTTTAGTGGCGTTGAAAGCCATCATTTACTATTACAGATAATTGGTGTATTGATGATTATTGGCGGTGTACTGATCAAATTTACTCAACAATCAAAATAAAAAGTATTAATAAGCCTCAGAGGAGATGATCCATCCCCTGATATTTAAATAAAAAAATCATGCTTAAAATGAGATATAACGTGTTTTCCATCACAATTCATCGTTATTGTTAGATTGGGTTTTAATCCACCTAAATAGCAGTCAACCGAGTCGGTAAATAAATGAAATAAACATCCTATTGCAATCGCTTTTAATTTCCATGAGGGCAAAAACCATATACCCAAATAAACCAAAGCGGCCCAAACCGTGTGTAATGGATGAAAACCCACGCTACAACGATTGGGATCAAAAATAGGGGTTGCTAACAAATGGTCAATATCAATAGCCATTGTTCCAATCATAAGCAGTGAGGCTATCTTCCAATTCTTACGCCAGAAAAGATAGCCTAATAGAATAGGCGCTAAAAAATGTAAGCTGTAATGTAAAAGTGTTCTAAAAATCTCAAATATCACTTAAGCCTCTAAACTAATCATAGATAATGTTATACAGAGTAAACAGGCAAAAGAACCGTTCAGTCTATTTGCCTCTTTAATTTCGATGTATATCTCAAGTTTATTCGCAAATTTCTTCACCATTGGCTTTTAAAATAGTCTTCATCATCCAATGTTTTTTAGACCAACCATAAAAAATAAGGTGTGATGGTTTGTCATCATAATTATAGTCATCTGGCGTATTTATTACGCTCATTAGCCCATTCCAAATTGGTATAAATAGTGTTTTGAAATATTGAGATTGGGTATCAATATAATTCTCTGTCCATAAGACAAATTGTTGCAGTTCTTCTTGTGATAAATACGAGAGGTAAAAAACACATTGTCGCCATGCATAAGCTGCATTTTTTATTATGATTAATGATGCATGATAACCACGATAAGGAGCCTGTAAATAGCGATTGATGACTTGCACACATTGTTTACACATATCAAGCAAGAATGGTTTTAATTTGTCAGCAAGACCAAGCATATTAAAAATAGTACTAAGATTATGGGTTGTTAATATGTAGGATTGTTCAAGTAACTCCCCATTTATTGCCGGTGAATAAGAGCCAAATTTTTCATTTGTTCTATCTTCACACCATTTTAGAATCACGCGAGATGTTGCATAAGGGTCGCTCCCTTGTGTATTTACTGACGATAAAGCGGTGAGTAATTCATGCTTTAATAGTAAATAATCAACTTTATAATATTGTGAATACAGGCTGTAAGGTAAAACTGAATCAGCATTTTTTACCAATATATTCGCGATCTTCTTACTGAACATTCCCATAAAGATATCTGCGGCAAGTTCTTCACTCCATTTAATGCTTGGATCTATTTCAGATGTCAGTGAGTTTAATTCTTGTAATAAAGGATTAGGTAGCTGCGTTTGTGGAAAATAACGAAAATTTAATAATAGAAACTCATTTAATACTTCCGTAAAGATAGTTTTATTGGAAATTTGTTTTTTACGAAACTTGTCAATAATCGTAACCCACGGTAGCTCTTCTAGTTGTACTTGATGTTGTAAATCTAATAGCAACAAAGAGCGACGTTGTTTAAATGCTCGATAGTTTTTTTCGTAAAGATGGCGTAATGGAATATCTAATAGACTATTAGCACGTAAACCCGCTGTAATTTGAGGAATAATATGACTTAACGCTTCTGAAGAAGTAATTAACTTTTGCTCGACAAGCTGGCTTGCTGTGGTATTAAAACTACGCATTGTTTTATACGTAATGATATTTGGAATAGGATAACCTTGTGTTAAGTTAAATTTACTTGCTTCACTTTCAGAAATTGCCTCTGTGGCGATTTCTTTATTATCAAAACCATTATTAATATCTAAGCAATCAAGTCGGTTTAAAATGACTCGACTTAATGTGTAATGTAATGGCGCTTGTACATCACCTTGCTTTATTTTTTGTATTTTATCGTTTTTCTCTGAGTTTGGTTCACCATACTTCTCGATATGACGTTGTAATAAAATACGAATATGTTGTGCTTGATGAAGATCTAACTCATTCTTCTCAAAGGATAACTGCTCAATAGCAATACGTAATTTTGCAAAGTCACCTTTATTTTTTACAGGTTTATTGCAAAGGAAATATTGTTTACGTAATTTGGAATATTCAGCAATAAGATCTTTTGCCGATTGCCTCCATAACGATGTAATTGTATTACTCGATGACTTATCAACAATTTCTGAAAATAACGCTACCATTTTCATTTTAAAAGGATGCCAAATAGTCACAGCTTCTTTTTGTGCTAATACTCGTTTATTTGGTTTTATTCTTTTAAGGTCGTAAATTGTTATATCGAGATCTTGCACTCTTACTGTACTACTTGAAATAACAGGCAGTTCGACAATGCGAGGGTAAAATCTTAATGTTGAAAACCAAGGCGAAATAATATCAAGCAAGTCTCTTGCGTAAGATTGTGCTTTATTTCTGATCAACCATGCAACAGTGAGTAAAACACTCTCTTCAGGAACCGTAATAAGATAGTTTTCATTATCTAAACATTTATTAAGAACATTCATTCCTTCATCAGTTAAATAGTAGCTATTTAACGCTAATCGCTGATTTTCAGGTGAGGTTTTTATTTGCAGTTTATCTAATAAGTATTGCTCTTCAGATGTTATTTCTCCCCCAGCCAACCAATTACCAGTGGCGAATCCGCCTGTTATAACCTCAAGGGTGATCCATGCAGGTGTGTTTTCGAATGGTGTTCGGCTGCCATAAGTGGCTTGCCCTTGTAGTATCTGGTGTAAGACAGCTTCCCATTGTTGAACTTTATTGTTATTTATCTCGGGTTGGCTTAATACTTTAGCCAATTGCGATTGTGCATAAGAAAGTCCAACGGGTAATAGGTTTTGTTTATCAGCCATGATATTCACCAAATAAAGAGAGGTATTCAAGGTGGTTTTTGATTGCTTTGAAAGGGATTAAGCAATAGAAATTATTATTAATGAGGGATCCAGAAGCAGGAGTTGAACCTGCGCCCTTTCGGTCCGAAGCCAAATGCTCTACCACTGAGCTATTCTGGAATACGTTGTGATTATAAGTGATAAACAAAAAATATCATCTAAATTATACCTATTATTTATATCTTTATGGATGATTTTAAGCAAAAACCATTACCCCTATTAGTTAAATTAACGTCAGTGATACCGGAAGATAGAAATATTAAGCAGTGGTAAAATGCTGCTGTGAAAATTTAAGAATATGCCACGGGATTTACTGACAGTGATGTATTTTTTTGTTCTATAAAAAATTATTCGGTTAGAAATAACACACTATAATTTAATAAAAACATACGATCAGAGCGTGTCATCACATGTTCTTAAGAGTATAGTAGTCAATCTTTCAGCCAGACTAGATATAACAATTTTTATTATGGAATCAGCGTTTTCTGCTCAAAATATTCGACATATTCTTGCTACTAACACACCTATTATTGATGTGCGTGCACCTATTGAATTTAATCAAGGCTCGATCCCTAATGCGATTAATTTGCCTTTAATGAATGATGAAGAGCGCGCGGCTGTGGGAACTTGTTATAAACAACAAGGATCACAAAAAGCGGTCGATTTAGGACATCAATTGGTTAGCGGTGAAATCCGTGATAAGAGAATTGCAGCTTGGCGTGAAGCCTGTGAGCAATTTCCCAATGGTTATATCTGCTGTGCTCGTGGTGGGATGCGTTCTCATATCGTTCAGCAATGGCTTAAAGACACAGGTATAGATTTCCCATTAATTGAAGGGGGATATAAGGCATTAAGACAGGCTGTTATTGAAATGACCAATGAGTTCGTTCAGCGCCCTATTATCCTTATTGGTGGATGTACTGGCAATGGAAAAACGACATTAGTGCGTTCATTACCTGAAGGTATTGATCTTGAAGGTATTGCTCATCATCGAGGTTCTTCTTTTGGCCGTACTGTTGAAGATCAATTCCCTCAAGCTACATTTGAAAACCATCTTGGTGTTGAAATGTTGAAAAAATCACAAAAATATACGAGATGGGTACTCGAAGATGAAGGCCGTGCTATTGGAGCTAATGGATTACCTGAATGTTTGCGAGCAAAAATGGCTGAAGCATCAATCGTTGTTGTTGATGATCCCTTAGAGCGACGTATTGAGCGTTTAAAAGCAGAGTATTTTGATCGTATGACTCATGATTTTCTAGAGGCATATGGCGAAGATAAAGGCTGGCAAGCTTATAGTGATTATTTACATCATGGTTTATTCGCTATCCGCCGTCGATTGGGATCTCAACGAGCTGCGGAATTAACACAATTACTCGATAATGCGTTAGAAATACAAAAAAAAGAAGCCAATACTGAAGTTCACTTTACTTGGTTAACTCCTTTGCTGAAAGAGTATTACGATCCTATGTATCGTTATCAATTAAGCAAAAAGGTAGATAAAATTATTTACCAAGGAAGTTATGAAGAAGTCATGCAGTGGTTTAAAAACTAATAAATAGCTAAGATTTTTGTATTAAATACGGACACCATAGAAAAGCCCCATAAATTTATATTACGGGGCTTTTTTAGTTTATTTAGTCAAGTTTTAGTTCGATATAACCATAACCCTAAGATTATCATTAAACCAAAGAAAAAAGGCACAGCTAAAGATAGTTCTAAGAAAATAAATCGATTAATGTTGATCCCCTGCCCTCTATTTGAGAATTGCAAAGCTAAAGGCAAAGCACACAATCCAGACAGAAAGCCGATCCCAACTAAGCGATATAATTTAATACGGTTTTCTTTTTGTGTTAAATAGTTTTGTTTACGCTGATATTGTATGTATTTCCAACACAAATAAAGTACTCCTAATATCGAGCCTAAATGTTGTAATAATTTATAAATAGCAATCTCTTGGCTGTCTGTCATTCCTTGTAATAATTGAGCCTGTAATACAGAAAAAAATCTGACTGCAGTTCCTGTTTCATGGGTAAATGAATCCCATACAATATGTGTTACTGCGCCAATATACAGGGATAAAACAAATAGACTTAATGCCCGAATATTGAATTTTAAAGGATCATATAAAGGTATGGGTGATACACATTTTAATGGATTTCTGAATAAGTAATTTAAGATAAAAACGAAGATACAAAAAGGAAATGCAGTATAAAACCAGCCTAATAAATCATGTGCCGTTGTTGCTGATTGATATAAACCCAAAGAATAGAGTAAATCAGGTGAAGTGCTTCCCACAATTAATGCAGGTAAATTAAGATATTTTCCTATTCTGGACTGTTTTATCGGGAAAACAATGGAAGGATGTGAAAAAGTCCACGGCATAGGAATATCTCAACAAAACAAAGTGAATAACAAAATAAGCATGAGTATATCAGCAGATGAGCTAAGTTTTATCTGATATCACAGCGATCTGCTGGATTAATAAAAAACCTTCTTATTAATTAATGCAAAAAACGCCATAAATAGTGAGAATATTAATGGCGTTATATGATGAGTTATTAGTTATTTACACACTACTTTTTTGTGGAGATATCAACAATTCGTTCTTCTCTAGGCATGTTGATAGTGGCTTTTTGCTTAATATATTCAATAACGGCCGTTGCTGCACTGGTATTAGGAATATCTTTAGTATTTTGTCCATGAGTAAAGGTAGTGAAACCATCACCGCCTCTTGCTAAGAAGGAATTAGCAATAATGGGATAGTAAGCATTATCTTCTACTTGTTTTCCATTAATAGAAACAGAAACAACACGCTCGTTAACAGGTTTAGAGCTATCATATTTCATTTCAAAACCACTAGAAGCCTGCAATACACCATTAGTTAAATTTGCAGAGTGATTCATTAAATCCCGTAAATCTTTACCACTTAATTCCATGTAAGTTAAATCATCAGGGAATGGGAACATACTAATAATATCCCCGATCGTAATATCTCCTTTATGGATCTCGTTACGAATACCACCACTATTAACAAAAGCAATTTGAGCTCGATTATCTGTGACTAAAAAAGCATCGGTAATTAAATTACCAATTTCAGAAGATCCACCATAAGAGCGCGTTAGTTCATTATGGGCGTTACCAATTTTTTGTTGTGCAATTTCATCTAATTTTTTAGTCCATGCTTCTATTTTTTTCTGTGTATCTGGATCAGGTTTATGTTCATCGGCAAAGATATTAACTAACTCCCCCTTATAGCTATCAATTTTTTTAGTTTTATCATTGATATCTAAAACTAATTTTCCAACATTAATGCCATAAGCATCTGTAGAAACAATCAATGTATCATTTACTTTAATAGGTTCTGGTGTACCCACATGAGCATGTCCAGTAATTAAAATATCCAACCCTTTTACTTGCTGTGCTAATTCAATATCTTTTTGTAGCATACGGGTGACATCTGCTGAGCCAAAGCTAGATTGTCTTGCAGGAACACCTTCATGAACCAGTAATACAGTTATATCAACTTTCCCTTTTAGTTCATTAAGATATTTATTAAGGTATTCAACTTCGTCTCTCGCTTCTACACCCTCTCGTTTATCTTTATTGACAGTATCATAGAAAGCAAATTTACCGTGTAGTCCTATTACACCAAACTTAACACCTTCTTTTTCTAATATAATATACGGTTTATCCCAAACAGCTTTCCCATTATTTTCATAGAAAACATTACCTAAGAGTACGGGGAACTTCGCTTTATTAAGCTGTGTAATCATATTTTCAACACCATGATCGAATTCATGATTTCCCACGGAGGTAGCATCAAAAGACATTTCATTCATGATATCAATAATGGCTTCACCTTGTGTTAAGGTGCTTAAATAAGGTCCTGTAAAATAATCACCAGCATCAAAAAATAAGACGCCTTGATTATCTTTTTTTGCCTCTTTAACGATGGTTGCAATATTGGCAAAACCGCCAACTAATCTATCTTGGCTAACGTAAGGAGCTTTAAAAGGAACGGCATTCGCGTGCAAATCGTTAGTGTGATAAATGGTAATTTCTTGAGCAAAAACTGAAGAATTCCCTAATAACGCGCCAATTAAAAGAGGAAATATAAGAATAGGCTTATGCATAATAATATCCTGTAATAATGAGAATACTGAAATAACGTCGTTGATGTTCGATATCTAGTTAATAACAGCTGAGTTATTAAAAGCATGATAACTATCACAGTAAGTTAGCAATATGCCCGATTGAATTATGTTATTATCGTTTTGTGTTGGTTTTTTATGATAAGAACTGATGAAAATAACAAACGAAATCAATGTTAATATATGTAAAACAGAGAGTTGTGAACATTTTGCTGACGTAATAGAAGATGTTTATATCATCCCTTCTTTTAAATTGGGCTTTCCCGCTGTTTATTGTAATGGTTGTGGTGGTAGCAGTGTATTAATCAATAATGAAGATATAAAAACATTATTAAATCCTTATATTGATTTTTTTAATTTAAATATCAATGAATACTGTCCAAATTGTGATTCATCAGAGAAAATACTTTATGGAAAAACCGCAAAAAGAACAGTACGTTATCAATGCAAAAAGTGTAATGCTGTTTTCTCTCTTAAAAATAATATAGATTTAAAACATCTTTATAATAAAATAATAGAACTCCTTATTTTACAAACACAAACACCAACTTATATTATCAATAATTTAAATATTACCCCCGCTCTGTTTTATCGGAAATTAGCTAAAATTGAACAATTGCTAGAAATAAAAACACGAAAATATGAACAATCTTTGAATAGAAACAAAATCTATAGTTTACAAACAAATGTATTTACTTTGAATTGCCGAAATAATACAAAAAAAGGTTTTTCAAATGAGCTATTTTGGGTTGTAACCTGTTGTTCTAATACAGGTTATGTTTTTCTATCTAGTGTTAATTGGAGTAAGGCTGTCGTGAGTCCTGACAGCCAATATCATAATAATACTAAAAAAGAGATGCTAGATAATACGCAAGGTATATTACTTGATAATATTATTATGCGATATGAACAAATAAATAGTAGAAAAAGTTTTGGACAAATTCAATATACAGAAAAAATTTGTTCTGAACATATTATTGAACCCGTTGTTTTATCACACTTTCACTTTCTTAAATTAAAATTTGTTCTACCAATAAATATCCAAAATCATTTTATTTATCATGATAGTTTTATACGTGGTGGGTGTATGGTGGCCTATGGAAAAGAAATAAAGCGAAAAGAATCTAACCTTTATTATGTAGTTTCAAAAGGAACTCGTTTAACAACTGACTTTTCTTATAGAGGGAGTTATACATTGGGTTGGTGGAGTAATAAATGGTATGAATTTATATCTCAAGATAATCAAGAGCTTTTTTACCTATGTAATTTAGGGTTAAATAAAACAGATGATATTAACTTTTATACTAAAATAGCCCCCTCTCTTGATTATAGTCATTTATTTATTCAATCATTTAAAGAGAAATTTCCGGATGTGTTTTTAAGAAAATTATCGCCTAGTACAGTAAGTTTATTATTGTCTATTTATAGCTTTTATTATAATTATTGTCTTACCAATGAAAACGAAACGCCGGCACAAAAAATAGGATTAATAAAAGAAATGATAACAATGGAAGCGCTATTTACTTAAAATAAAGATGCCTTATTAAAAGTGTTTAACAAAGCATTTTCACATCTAAAATTTATCTATTTATTTTTAATAATAATTTACTACTTTAATCCTTGCCTGTTATTATTTTTTTATTTCAATATTTAGAATAGATAAAGTAAAGTGACTTATAGTGCTATCTAAATCTTCTCTTAATCTTTCTTAAATTTTAGCCATGATAATAAGTGGTGAACTTATATTGATATGTGAATTAGTGATTTAAAAAGAGAATATAATGGACATCAGTTTAAAACCTATAACTTCAGATAATTATGAAGAAATTAGTTTACTTGAAGTAGAAGAATATCAAGAAGATTATATTGCTTCTAATATGTGGTCTTTAGTCGAAGCGGCTTATAATGAAAACTATATTGTCAGAGGAATTTATTTATCAGATAAATCTGTTGGTTTTTTTATGTGGGTGAAAGAAAATCCGTATAAAATTGCTATCTGGCGTTTTATGATAGATAAAGTACATCAAAATAAAGGATTAGGCCGAGAAGCACTACATATTGCCTTAAGTGAAATTAAGCAAGATAAGCAAATCAATGAAATTGAAATTTGTTACAACCCATTAAATCCAGTGGCTAAAAAATTTTATAGTTCTTTTGGTTTTGAAGAGATAGGTCTGGATAAAGATGGTGATGATATGTTGGCAGTCATAAGAGTATAACAAGAAATATAATGATCATAGATTATTGGAATAATGAATTTCAATTATTGAACCAATAATCAATTAAATTTTATTTTAAAAAAAAAGATGATAAGTGAATTTTTATAATAGAGAATTGATCTCTTTAAAATAGAAAAAGGTGCAATTGCACCCTCTTCTATTTTTTATCAACCTGAAAGTCGTAATTATAGCCCCATAACTTGTCTGTTTTTAGGGTAAGAAAGCGTATAATTTAATGGTAAGGATTTTTCTTGTTTTGCCCCTAACGTGATATTCCACTCTATTTCACCTGTATCTTTATCAAGTACGCCATCTTTATAATCAGCGTTTGAGACGTTAATATTATTTTCCTGGCTAAGTGGTAATTGATCGTAAATTGTCACTTTAATTGGCGTGTTATACGTATTTCTTATTTTAATAGTATAGCTTTCTTTTTGTTCTATTGTGGTGCCAATAAAGATGGGTTCTTTCCTTATTTTTTCATTATTAATACGACTAATTTGGATGTTTTTATCTATTCCAAGTGGAATGTTAAGTAATTCTGTTAATTTATTAGTATTAATATAGCTATTACCTACAAAACTATTCATATAGTAGATATTAGCACGGCCATTAAGTAAATTTAAATTTTCCCAGTCTTTGACTTCAGCTTGTAAATAGACTTCTTCAGCTAATTTTGGAGTGGTTAAATAGCGATAATCTGCAACAACTTCTTTTTGATTAATCACTAATGTATTAGGCTCTGTGCTATTTTTTAATGTGTAAGGTAATGCGATAGCGTGGCTTAAATTAATACCATTATTATTGGTTGTCACATACCGCGTTACGCCTTTATTTAATTGTTTTTCATAGCTTTCTTCTCTCATTACTGCAGGGGAAGGTGCTGAAGCCATATCCATGCTCATACTTTTACTTCTAAATTTAGCATTATCATTATAAAGAGCGAGATACCATGGCGATAAAGTGGGTACAGTAATATTTAAAGATGGATTTGTGGATGTTAAAACCAGCTTTACTTTATCCCAATTTAGGCCTGTATTTTGAATAACATCTGCTTTATAGGTAAGTAATATTGGCTTATCCATACCTTGACTTCGAATATCATAAGCGGGAGACCATCCAGCATCTGGTGTTATATAAGATATACGCATTTTACTTGTTAGGTTTTTTGATGTGCCTAAAGATAAAACAATTTGTGTTTTCTCTTGCGCAATAATTGGCATATCGATTTCTAATTTACGTGTTAATTCTTCTAATTGCTCAGTCAGTTTAGCTATTTCTTCACGCGCTGTTTTTTGCTGATTTAAAATAGATGTCATTTTTTGGCTAATAAAATCAAACTTCTGTGATGAATGCTCTAATGTCTGCGTTTCACCAGAGCCAAAAAATGATTGGTCTTTTAGTAAAGCAATTTGTTCATCACCTACATTAATATTGATGTTTAATTCTTCAATTTGCTTATTAATATCTTTCTGTTTTTTCATCAATACTGCAATTTCAGGAGGGTAACTAGGAGCAATAGGAATTTTTTTAACGTTAATGGTGTTAATAATCACATCGTCATTATCAATGCTAATTGATAGGCTTTTGGGATCAAGATTATCCGCAACATTTGATAAAATGACTTCATTCTGTCCTGCTGACAAATTGAGCGTCGTACTATTTTCAAGCTCTGCGCCTCGTAAGAAAATAGTGGCTTGATTAAGTGTTACATCTTGATAAAGCGTTTTAGTTAGCTCTGCTGAGTTAGGTTCATTAGCCAACGCGTTAGATGCACCAATAATCGATAATGTAAAAAGTGACAGAGTGAGTTTATTAGGTTTAATCATCATTTTTATTCTATCCATAGTTGATGAGCAGTGTTGTCAGAATACTAAATAGGGATGCACTATTGCATAAGTATATTGAGATAGTATTGCATCTCTAATAATTTAGATAACAGAATAAACTTAAAGAGGAAATGACATTAGAATATAAGGATCAAGATAAAACAGAGTGTTACAGTATTAGACAGAATAATCATTATAAATAATCAAGATTATCTTAGTAATGGTGAAAGATTTAGTCGTTACTTTATCTTAATTAGTCCTGTTTGGATAAAAATAAGAGAAATATTTTAATGATAAAAATAAAAAGGCAGTTTAAAAGCAAACTGCCTAGGATAAAGATGTTTGATATCGATTTTTATTTAACCACTTCGCCACTATCGATAACAGTTTTACGTACTTTATTAGAGAAATCTTGCGCTTCTTTAATAATCGCTTTCTCATCAACCGTTAATAGTTGACGATCTTCCATTAAAATTTTGCCATCTACAATGGTATGGCGGACATTACTGCCATTTGCACCATACACTAATGCGGCATATGGGCTATACATAGGCACCATATTAGGTGATTTTGTATCAACAACTATGATATCAGCAAGTTTACCTGATTCTAATGAGCCCAATTTATCTTCCATATGCAAGACTTTTGCTGAACCCATAGTCGCCAGCTCTACAACCGTTAAAGGTGGCATTGCAGCACGATCTTTATTTTCTAATTTATGAATTTTACCTACAAGATTCAGTTCATTCATGGTTGTTAGTGTATTACTCGACATTGGACCATCAGTCCCTAGACCGACACGAACACCCTTTTCTAGCATTGTGACGACAGGTGCAACCCCTTTCGCTGATTTTGTATTAGCACTGATATTATGTGCAACGCCAACATCATATTTTTTCAGTAAATCAATATCTTTTTCATCAACCATAATCGCGTGCGCTGCAATAACTTTGTTATTTAACGCCCCAATGTCGGCCATATATTGAACAGGGCTTTTGCCACCTGTACGTTTGGCGATTTCTTCTTGTTCACGGTCTGTTTCAGCTAAATGGATCATTACTGGCACATCTAGCTCAATGGATAATTTGGCAATTTTCTGAAGGTTTTCCGTGGTGTTTGTATAAGGTGCGTGAGGTGCAAAAGCAGGGATAATACGAGGGTGATCTTTATATTCTTTAATAAAATTTACCGCATATTGAATGCCTTCTTCTGGTGTTTTCGCATCTGCAACAGGGAAATTAATAACAGATTCTCCTAATACAGCGCGATTTCCCATTTTATCAACGGTTTTAGCAACTTCATCCTCGAAATAATACATATCAACATAAGTTGTTACGCCACCTTTTACCATCTCGATATTTGCAAGATCAGCGCCTACTCTGACCATTTCACGAGAAACCATTTTGCTTTCAAGCGGGAAAATATAGCGGTGAAGCCTATCTGGAACATCATCCGCTAATGAACGAAACACTGTCATTGAGCCGTGAGTATGAGTATTAATCAACCCAGGCATAACAATATCACCATCAACATCTAGAACTTTATTCGCTTGGTATTCTTTGGAAAGCTCAGGGCCCCCAACGGCAATAATTTTATTTTCTTTTACGACAACAGTACCCTGTTCAATAATTTTATTTTGCTGATCCATAGTTAGAACAGTACCGTCAACTATCATCAAATCAGCCTGTTTTGCAGCGTAACTGGAAAAAGAGACCGCCATTACAGCCAAAGCAAGCATAGATTTAGAAAATGACATCATTACCTCTCGTCTTGATGGAAAAATTTCCCTAAGATTATAAATAAATTCATTGGGTTTTGATATCTAATGAAAGTGAAAGAGATCACCGAATAAATAATTAATTGAAGTTATTATCACTTCTTTCATCTCAATTTCTTGCAGTTGGTCTTATCAATCAAGGAGCAGTTTTAATGAGTAAAACGTTGCAACCTGGTGAAAATACATCACTAAGTGAAAATAAAGGACAAGTTAGAGTCTCTCATGCAGTAGGCAATAACCTTGATATTAATTTGACTGCTTTTTTAGTCACTGAGTCAGGCAAAGTCGTCCATGATGATGACATGGTTTTTTTTAATGCCCCTCATCATTCCTCTGGTGCTGCGTCATTTATTGCACCAGTTACTCAAGGTTCATCGGTTATTCATAGTATTGATTTTGACTTATCTCGTTTGCCTACCAATATTACCAAAATTGCTATTACCTTGACGCAAGATGGAAGCGCTGGTGGTTTTGCTGTTGTGGCGCAATTAAAAGCGCAAGTATTGTTAAATAATGACGTTATTGAATTAGCACCAAGCCAATTTTCGCAAGAAACGGGCATTATTGTTTTAGAACTGTATGTTCGAAATGGGCAAAATAAAGTGCGTGCTGTTTGGCAAGGGTTCGCGTCGGGACTTGCTGGGTTATGTGATCTTTATGGTATTGAGGTTGAGGAGCCCGCCCCCGTTATTGCACCTGTACCGACACCACCAGTTAATATACAAAAAAGCGTGGTGAAACTGACGAAACCAGATAGTAGCCACCGTGTTTCTTTACTAAAAGGGAGTGATGCACCTAAGCGCATTTTAGTCAGTGCAACGTGGATAGATAATGGTGATGGTAAGGATAACGATGATTTAGATCTTCGTGTGGGTATTTTGCGTCCTAATGGTCAAATGTCTATTATTCAAGCGCCAGATAAAAGTGGTGCTTTTAATACTGACCCTTTTGTTTTCCATACTGGTGATGTGGTCAGTGTTAGTCAAGATCAGCCCGGTTGTGAAACAGTTGAAATTAACCCCGCTATTTCTCAATTAATGGGCGGAAAAGTGGCATTAGTTTGTAGTGTTTATTCTGCCATTAGTAATGGCTGTGTTTCTGTTGCATCATTAAAACCGACAATGCGCATGGAATATGGTAATCAAATCGTTGAGTGCTCTTGTGAATACAAAAAAGGTTTTTTCAATAATATGATTTATACCTATGTCATTGGTATTATTGAAATTGATCAAGATGGCATTACATTAAAGCCTTCAGGCGTAACATCAAGAGCAGGCAGTGAAGCCACTCCTTGGTTAACACGTATTGGTGATGAGCTTAAATTAACGATGGATGGTCCTCATGTTTTTAAAGGGAAGAAACCGAGTATTTTAGGCTCAAAGCGTTATGTCTAATCTCATTATAAAGAAGAAATAAGTTAAAGTTTATCTTAAGAAAAACGGGCAATAATATCTATGCCCGTTTGTTTATTTAAAGAGATAATAACCTGTGAAGTTAAGTGCGTCTTTTTTGCTGTAATAGCCACTTATCTAATTCATTAGCAAAAAGCTGGCGGTCGCGTTGGTTTAGGCTTGCAGGCCCTCCCGTTTGAATACCACTGGCTCTCATCGTATCCATAAAATCACGTATATTTAAGCGTTCACGAATAGTTGCTTCAGTATAACGTTCACCTCGAGGATTTAGAGCAACCGCACCCTTTTCAATCACTTCCGCCGCTAATGGGATATCTGCCGTGATCACCAAATCATCTTTATTGGTACGGCGGACGATTTCGTTATCTGCAACATCAAATCCAGCAGAAACTTGTAATGTACGTAAGAAAGGTGATGCAGGTACGATTAATCGTTGATTAGCAACAAAAGTAATAATCACTTTTTCTCTATCTGCTGCACGATATAACACTTCTTTGATTACTTTTGGACATGCATCAGCATCAACCCATATAGGCATAACAACTCTCTCTTGATTATTCTGTATTAAACATTGCATGGTTAAGGCGGTTAAAATAACACAATAATCCTAACTAAGTGATTGTAGCTTTGCTCGTGCTCGTTTTTCTGATTGTTGATTAACCCAAATACTCACTAATATCACAATCATACCGATAATTTGTAAACCAGTTAATTGTTGTCCTAATAATGCCCAGCCTAAAATAACAGCACTAAGTGGACTTAAAAAGCCTAATGATGCCACAGAGCTTGGCCCTAATAATGCCAATCCTCTAAACCAGAAAATATAGGTTAATGCCCCACCAATTAACGTTAAATAAGCTAAGCCTAAAAGATTAATACCCGTTAATGAAGGTAATGCAGGTTCAAATAATAACGCAAGAGGTAATAATACAGCACCACCCGCAGTTAACTGCCATGCGGTAAACGTTAAAGGAGTAACTGGTGGTTGCCAGCGACGACTTAATACAGTACCAGCCGCCATTGATAAAGCACCACCTAATCCTGCAATTATTCCGAGAGGATCAAGGGTTGCATTAGGCGTAAGTATCAATATTGCCACACCTAATATGCCGCCTAATGCTGCTGAAATAGAAAGCCATGATAAACGTGTTTGTAATAACCAATGAGATAAAAATAAGACAATTAAAGGCTGAACCGCCCCTACAGTTGCTGCAACACCACCAGGTAAACGATAAGCCGAAATAAATAATAACCACCAAAATAGTGAGAAATTTAAAATACCCAAAATTATCACACGTAACCACCATATCCCTTGTGGCAGTTGTCTCATAATCATTAATAATAAAATACCAGCAGGTAATGCACGTAATGCAGCCAATGTCATTGGCACGTTTGCAGGCAACATTTCGGTTGTCACAATATACGTACTTCCCCAAACAATAGGAGCTAAAGCGGTTAATAAAAGCGTTGTGTATCGGTTCATAAAGTGACTCAATTTATTTGCCATTGTGATTTATCTTGAGGTCAAGATAAATTGATAATACCTTGACGTCAAGATAAATAATTGACATGATGAATGCATGGACAGAATAGATAGAATTACCGAACAATGGCAGCGTGAACGACCTGATCTTGATATTAGCCCTATGGGGTTAATTGGCCGATTGGGTAATATTACTTTGCATCTTTCCCGCGAAATGGAGAAAGTTTTTTCTCAATTTGGCTTGAATACATCAAGTTTCGATGTGTTAGCCACATTACGACGAGCAGGAAATCCTTATACCCTTTCCCCAGGTGAAATGTTATCAACATTGATGGTTACATCGGGCACAATGACAAATCGCATTGATCAATTAGAAAAAGCAGGCTGGGTTATACGTAAAGTTAATCCGGAAGATGGCCGTAGCTTTTTAGTTTCTTTAACACCACAAGGTTTAGAATTAATTAACCAAGTTATTGAGGCTCATGTTAACAATCAAAAACGTTTGGTTGCGGGTTTATCACAACAAGAACAGCAAGCATTAAATGAATTACTAAAGGTTTTTCTTAATTCTCTAGAATAATGTTTTACCCCCATTCTATTTTCTGCAAGATATTTAATAATAAAGGTAAGTACAGAAACCGAGTGTTTCTACTTACCCTCTTTTCTTTGTTTGCTTAAAAACCCTTCTTTTTATGCCATTTTTGTTTATTTAGGCACCTAATGTGCATGAAGTCACATTTTTACTTTGATTTAAATCAAAGATGTATTCTATTTGCTATTTTTAGGTTGCTGAATACCAAAAGTTAAATTATAAAGCGAATGATAATCATTATTGATCTCATTAAGGTCTATAGCTATGTGTATTCAATTTAAATCTTGCTTCGTATTATCGGCTCTAACCCTCTCACTCTCTCAATACGCCATTGCTGAAACGGCGTTACCTAAAGAAGAAACGCTGGTTGTTACTACAACACGTAGTGCCTCCTCTTTATGGAATAGCCCTGCAACCATTCAAGTCATTGATAAAGAATCATTAAATCAATCAACCGTGTCTTCTATTGCGGATCAATTGCGTGATATTCCTGGTGTTGAAGTGACTGATAATAGCCTCGCAGGCCGTAAACAAATTCGTATTCGTGGTGAAGCCTCATCACGTGTGCTTTTATTGGTGGATGGACAAGAAGTTACCTATCAACGAGGTGGTCAAAACTTTGGTGCGGGTATTTTAATCGATGAATCTGCACTAGAGCGTATTGAAGTGGTTAAAGGTCCCTATTCTGTTCTTTATGGTTCACAAGCTATTGGCGGTGTGGTGAATTTAATCACCCAGAAAGGTGGCGATAAGCCCTTTGGTGGCAATGTTAAAGTTGTTTATGACTCAGCAACGATGGGATGGCGTGAGTCCGCGTTAATTTCAGGCACAATAGGTGATTTTGAATACCGCTTTAATGGGAGTTATGCCGATCATGGTGATCGCGATACTCCTGATGGTCGCTTAGCTAATACTCATTTTAGAAATAATGGTCAAGGGGCATGGTTAGGCTATAAAGTTGATAAACATAAATTTGGGCTTTCACTTGATCGCTATGATTTATCTACGCAATCTTATTATGCTGATGAGGGAAAATATCAAGAATTTAGCGTTAAAGTTCCTAAGCTTGAGCGTGAAAAAATCGGCTTATTTTATGATTATGATATTGATGCTGATTATTTTAAAAAACTTCATATAGATGCTTATACACAGCGAATTGAACGAAAATTTGAAAACCGCGTTGGTGTCGTTACGCCAACAGGCAGTCCAATGATTGGTAATTTAACTGTTAAAAATCGAACACAGTCAGAGGATACACAGAATACTTATGGAATGACTATGCAGGCAAACTTTACGTTACCTGCAAATAATGAACTCATTTTAGGCGCGCAATATCAACAAGATAAAGTAAAACAAACCTCTGTTGGCCAAACATCTTCAAATAGTACAACGGGTTTCCCACCTGCCGTAAACTATGAAAAACAATCTTTGTTACATAATCGCAGTCAGCAAACTAATGTGTCTGTTTTTGCCCAAAATGGTTGGAAAATAACAGAGGATTGGTCATGGACTGTGGGGGCTAGGCAGTATTGGTTAAAATCAGAATTACAAGATGGTGATGAGACTGTTAATCATAATAAAACAGGTACAAGCTATAAGACATTGCCCTCTACATCTGTGAGAGATAATGCTTTTATTGTTTCATCCAATCTACGTTATTCCGGGTTCAAAGATACTGAGTTGCGCCTTGCATTTGCACAAGGTTATGTGTTCCCTACGTTAGTTCAGCAATTTATGAACACAACGGCGGGTGGTGCGGTAACTTATGGTAATCATGATCTTGAGGCTGAACACTCTAATAACGTAGAGTTTGGTGCACGTTATAAAGGTAATAATTGGTATATTGATAGCGCCATTTATTATTCTGAAGCAAAAGATTACATCACCTCAGTCGCTTGTGCTGGGGAACGTATTTGTGAAGGAAATAGCAAAACAGGTCGAGCAGATTACTTCTATTATGACAATATCGACCGTGCGAAAACTTATGGTATGGAAGTAATGGCCCAATATCAAGGTTGGTCAATTACGCCTTATGTTTCTGCCAATGTGATGCGTCGCCAATTTATTAGCCCAACCCTAAAAACATGGGATACAGGGGAACCTACAGTTACAACTCGAGTTGGTGCTAAACATCTCTTATTACTCAATAATATGAATCTAATGTCAGATTTATATTTAAGAGCTGCAACGCAAGCGAAAGATCATAGCAATCCAGAAAATAAACAGCATTACGCTGGTTGGGCAACAGTTAATCTTTCACTTAGTAGTGAGTTTGGCCATAACGATCAATATCGTATTAACTTTGATTTAAATAATATTTTAAATAAGCGTTATCAAACAGCTCATGAATCTATTCCTGCTGCAGGTATTAATGCTGCAGTTGGTCTGACGTGGGCGTTTTAATAATGAAAAAAATATTAATTACCCTCAGTTTGTTATTGTTGCCTTTTAGCTTAACGGCAAAAGAGAATATAAAAAATGACCGTTGGGTCATTGCGGGTGGTTCTATTGTGGAATTAGTTTATGCCATGGATGCTGGCAATAAGCTTGTTGGTGTTGATGAAACCACCTCTTACCCAGAACAAACTCAGGCATTACCCCATATTGGGTATTGGAAACAGCTAAGTATTGAAGGCATTTTGTCTCTGCGCCCTTCTACTTTTGTAACGTGGGATGATGCTGAACCGAAAATGGTCTTACGTCAGCTTGCACAACATAACGTTAAGGTGATCACGTTACCAAGAACGCCAGCAACTTTTGAGTTAATGCTTCAAAACATCCGCACATTAGCCATCTCACTGAATAAACAGCCACAAGGCGATGCGTTAATTGATTCATTACAATCACGTTTAGCCTCTATTCAGGCTAAAAATAATCAAATTAAACAGAAAGTAAAAGTGATGTTCTTTCTTTCACCGGGAGGAGGAATTCCTCAAGTTGCAGGGAAAACCAGTGTCGCAGATGCGATCCTTCAATTAGCGGGTGGTGAAAATATCGCTACACACGAGAATTATCGTATCTATAGCGCAGAGGCCATTATTGCCTCTGATCCAGAGTTAATTGTTATTACGACACAAAGCCAGAAAAACCAAACAGGCACAATAAGAGCGTCTGAAGGATTAGCTTCTGTGCCCGGAGTGTCAATGACTCAAGCATGGAAAAATCAACGCATTATCGAAATTGATCAATCCCTTATTTTGGGAATGGGGCCTCGCATTGTGGATGCCGTAGAGTTATTGCATCAACAGTTTTATCCCACTGATCTAGTAAAAGATAATAAGAGCGAATAATAAGTAGGAATGATTTAATAATGAAAGAGTCAGTCGCAACACATATTATGCCCCCTTCTGCTGAAATTGATCTTACTGCTCACTTCGCTTTAGATGGTGATAGTCCTTTTCGAGATAGACATGCCACCATGCCATGGCGAGGTTCTGTACCTATTGTAAAAGAAGAACATCAATCAACATGGCAAGCCTTATTAGCAAGTAAAACGCCAGCCTGTAAGCGTTTGTTGTATATTCATATCCCTTTTTGTGCAACACATTGCACATTTTGTGGCTTTTATCAAAATAACTATCACGAAGAAGCCTGTACGCGCTATACCAATGCATTATTGCGTGAGATCTCCGCTGAATCAGATAGCTTACTTTATCAATCAGCACCAATTCATGCTGTTTATTTTGGTGGTGGAACCCCTTCTGCGTTATCCGCCAAAGATCTTTATCGTGTGATCACGCATTTGCGCCAATCACTTCCTCTAGCCCCTGACTGCGAAATCACTATTGAAGGTCGAGTTTTAAATTTTGATGATAATCGTATTGATGCTTGTTTAGATGCAGGAGCAAACCGTTTTTCGATAGGTATTCAAACCTTTAACAGTAAAATTCGTAAACGAATGGCGAGAACTTCAACGGGTGAAGAAGCTGCTAAATTTATGAAAGAGCTTTGTTTACGAGATAGTGCTGCCGTAGTGTGTGATTTGTTATTTGGATTACCTGGGCAAGATGCAACGAACTGGCAAGAAGATCTCACTATTGCTCATGATATTGGCTTAGATGGTGTCGATCTCTATGCATTGAACTTATTGCCTAATACACCATTAGGTAAAGCAGTTGAAAATCAACGAATTACTGTGCCCTCACCAATACAAAGACGTGATCTTTATCTTCAAGGTTGTGACTTTATGGAAAATGTGGGCTGGCGCCAGATCAGTAATAGCCATTGGGCAAGAACAACCCGCGAGCGTAATCTTTACAATCTATTAATCAAACAAGGGGCAGATTGCCTAGCTTTTGGCTCGGGTGCTGGTGGCTCTGTTAATGGTTATTCATGGATGATTGAACGTTCGCTTGATAATTATTATCAAAAAATTACAGATAACCAAAA
Organism: Proteus vulgaris; assembly: GCF_011045815.1. Lineage (GTDB taxonomy): Bacteria > Pseudomonadota > Gammaproteobacteria > Enterobacterales > Enterobacteriaceae > Proteus > Proteus vulgaris_B. Next base: position 1,970,361 of record NZ_CP047344.1, read on the forward strand.
ACCCTTAATGATGATGAGCCGTACAACCGATAGTGGTTTTCGTTGGCGTCATGAGTTACAAGCTGGCATTGAGTGCGGGCGTGTTGACTTAGCCAAGTTAAGCCCACAAGCGACTCTACTCTCTCCTTTATTAAATCAATGGTATCAAGCTGGTCTTGTTGAAGACGACTTTCTTTGTATGAAATTAACCAATGAAGGTCGATTTTGGGCAAGTAACTTGCTGACATCCTTACAGCAATTAATTTTGCAATTAAATACGCCTCGTTAATTTTATTACCCTGAATATTAATTAGAAGATGGAAACAACATCATGAATACTGAGTTACAACAATTTTTAATGACTGAGCCTGATGGAACATTGGAAACCATTGCAACACAATTTAATACCACATTGTTGGAGGTTGTGAGACATTTACCATCACGCTCATTAATGAGTGGCGAACAATTCGATACGGTTTGGGAAAGTGTGATGAAATGGGGTAATGTCACCACGCTTGTGCATACTCAAGATGTTATCTTAGAGTTTAGTGGTGAATTACCAAGTGGTTTTCATCGTCATGGCTATTTTAACTTACGGGGTAAAAAAGGAATGACCGGCCATATTAAAGCCGAAAATTGCCAATCCATTGCAATGATCGAACGTAAGTTTATGGGTATGGATACCGCCTCTATTTTATTTTTCAATCAACAAGGCGTTGCTATGTTTAAAATCTTCCTTGGGCGAGATGAACATCGTCAATTATTACCCGAGCAGTTATCAGCTTTCCGTCAATTAGCACAACAATTAAATAAGGAATAATTGCACGTGAAAACTTGGGTTATTTTTGGCGCTGGTGGTAAAGGTATTGGTGCACATATTGCTGATATTGGTGTAGCACAACAACGCCCTATTGTGGCTTTAGTTCGCAATCCAGAAGCGGCAACGCGTTTAGAAACAAAAGGAATAAAAACAGTCGTGGGTGATGCGATAGATCCTGATGCTGTTGACCGCGTATTAACACTAGCTGGAAATGAAGCAGATATCATTTCAACGATGGGGGGAGAAAATGATTATCTTGCGCATAGAACAGTGATTGATACTGCGGAAAAAATGGGTTTTCAACGAATGCTCATGGTTTCTTCTTTAGGCTGTGGTGATAGTTGGGTTGCCTTATCTGACAGAGCAAAAGCTGCTTTTGGGCAAGCCGTTAGAGAAAAATCATTAGCTGAAGTATGGCTGCAAACTAGCCGTTTTGATTATGCAATAGTAAGACCTGGCGGGTTACTGAATGGTGAAGAAACGGGTAAAGCTCAGCTTTATCAATATGAAGAGACTCACGGCTTAGTTAATCGTCGTGATGTTGCACGTTTAGTGGCTCAACTTATGGATGCTGATCTGCTAGATGACCAAGTTTATGCAGTGGTTGAACCGGGCTTAGTACCAACCAAATCATAGATATTAATACCAACAAAATTACCTTAAGAGATGACCTATGTGTTATCTCTTTTTTCTTACTTTAATTATGGATAATTGCTCACATTATGATGAGTTTTCTACTCATAATGAAATTTCCTCAATAGTCATTTGTCACTTTACTGTCTTAATAGGGGTAACTTGTGGCATAATGCGGCCCCATTACCTTTTGTCATTCACTAATAATGAGTATTCGTCTTGTTAATCAGCAATAATATCACTATGCAGTTTGGCTCAAAGCCACTGTTTGAAAACATTTCTGTCAAATTCGGTGGCGGAAATCGCTATGGTTTAATCGGTGCTAACGGTAGCGGTAAATCAACCTTTATGAAAATTTTAGGTGGCGATTTAGTGCCAAGTAGCGGCAACGTATTTCTTGATCCTAATGAGCGTCTTGGTAAATTAAAACAAGACCAATTTGCTTATGAAGAATATACAGTGCTTGATACCGTGATTATGGGTCACACTGAACTTTGGGAAGTTAAACAAGAGCGCGAGCGCATCTATAACTTACCAGAAATGAGTGAAGAAGATGGATTACGAGTTGCCGATCTGGAAGTAAAGTTTGGTGAAATGGACGGTTATACCGTTGAATCTCGTGCTGGCGAATTATTATTAAATGTAGGTATTCCATTAGAGCAACATAATGGCCCTATGAGTGAAGTCGCACCAGGTTGGAAATTACGTGTGTTATTAGCACAAGCCCTATTCGCTGATCCTGATATTTTATTACTGGATGAACCTACGAATAACTTGGATATTGATACTATTCGTTGGCTTGAACAAACGCTAAATGAACGTAACAGTACCATGATCATTATTTCCCATGATCGTCACTTCTTAAATATGGTTTGTACGCACATGGCTGACCTTGACTACGGTGCATTAGCCGTTCATCCGGGTAACTATGATGAATATATGTTTGCTGCAACTCAAGCGCGTGAACGTTTATTAGCGGATAATGCAAAGAAAAAAGCACAGATTAATGAATTACAATCTTTCGTAAGTCGTTTCAGTGCTAATGCATCTAAATCACGACAAGCAACTTCTCGTGCTAAGCAAATTGAAAAAATTCAATTAGCTGAAGTTAAAGCCTCAAGTCGCCAAAACCCATTCATCCGCTTTGAACAAGAGAAAAAATTATTCCGTAATGCGCTTGAAGTGGAAAATATCTCTAAAGGCTATGATGATAATGCCCCACTGTTTAAAGACGTCAATATGATGCTTGAAGTGGGCGAAAAAGTTGCCATTCTAGGTAATAACGGTGTGGGTAAATCGACGATGATTAAAACATTAGTCGGTGAATTAACACCAGATACAGGTCGTTTAAAATGGTCTGAAAACTCAAATATTGGTTATTATGCACAAGATCATGCAACTGATTTTGAAGTAGATATGACTGTATTTGATTGGATGAGCTTATGGATGAAACCAGAAGACGACGAGCAATCTGTACGTAGCGTATTAGGTCGTTTATTGTTCTCTCAAGATGATTTGAAAAAATCAGTTCAAGTTTTATCAGGTGGTGAAAAAGGCAGAATGTTATTTGGTAAGCTGATGATGCAAAAACCAAACATTCTGATTATGGATGAACCAACCAACCACTTAGATATGGAATCTATCGAATCACTGAATATGGCATTAGAACTTTATCAAGGTACTTTGATTTTTGTTTCTCATGACCGCGAATTCGTAAGTTCATTAGCAAATCGTATTATTGAAATTACACCTGAAAAAGTGATTAATTTCCAAGGTACTTATGATGAGTTCCTTGCCAAAAAAGGTATTACACTTTAATTTCATAGCAAAATTAAAGTAATAAGCAAACAAAGGCTTGATAACTATTTATCAGGCCTTTTTATTGCATTAATTAATAAAATAATCATTGTCGTATTTTATTTAAAAAGAGCACAATATTTACTAAATAAAAGCTCCTTTAATCACTCTCCCTCTATTTTATTTCACTCATGACTTCTTCTATTTTTACGGCAATGCAAATATAAATAATTATCATTTATATTGACTGACAGTCGGTCGTTGCTGTATGTTACCGACCACGAGTCAATCATGGTTTATTTCATTTTTTGGGATCATTATGTTGCTACTACCTCAAATAATACATTGTCCAAATAAGCAATTAAAAAATCATTGGAAATGTAGTTATTCGTTTGTTTTACCTACATTAATTTCATTAAACGTGGTGTCACCCTCTTTGGCTTCAGAAAATATTGAAAAAATTATTGTCACCTCTGCACCAAGTTCGTTGTCTGATGCACAACCTTACGGATATGTTGCAAAACAACAGGCAACGGCGACGAAAAGTGATGCAACTTTATTAGAAGCACCACAAATGGTTTCTGTTGTTAATCGTAGTCAACTAGATAACTTACCCTCTGAATCTATTAGTCAGGCATTACGTTATAGTTCTGGGATTGTCAGTGAAAAATTCGGCGCTTTTGGTAGCGGTATTGATTACTCGAAAATGCGCGGATTTGATGCAGACTATTATTTAGATGGTTTAAGAATGCTTGGTAATAGCGGTATTTGGGCGCCACAAATTGATAGTTGGAGTTTAGAAAGTATCGAAGCCGTACATGGTCCTGCATCTGCTTTATATGGACAAGGTGGTGCAGGTGGTGTGATTAATATGATATCGCGTCGCCCTTGTGCAGAAACGCAACACCAAGTGCAATTACAAGCGGGCAATAATAAAAATCATGGTATTAAATTTGATACCACATCAGCTCTTAATGAAAATGAAACATGGTTATATCGTGTTTCAGGTTTGATGCTTGAACAAGGATCGCAAATACCCTCTTCTCGTCAAACTCGTTTTCTTATTTCACCTGCTCTCACTTGGAAACCTAATGATGTATTGAGTTGGACAATATTGGGACAATATCAAAAAGAGCCTCGTCTGGGTTACTACAATACGCTACCTGCTCAAGCATTAGGTTTATTACCTAATCCTAATGGTAAAGTTGATCCTAATCGAAATTATAATAATCAAAGCCATGATAATTCACATCGTAAACAACAATCGTTAACTTCATTGTTTGAATATGAACTGACCCCACAGTGGCAATTTAAGCAAAATACTCGTTTTATGAAGGTTGAAACAGAAATAAGCCGTGACTATACCCGTGGTTTTCTGCCTGGTGATCGCTTGTTAACTGCGGTTTATCAGGAGGCACCAAGTACATCAGAAACATGGCTAACTGATTCACAATTGATTGGTAAATTAGCAACATGGGATATCAATCATACTGTGATAGCTGGTTTTGATTATCAACATGGCTATATGACCAAAGATTGGTGGGGTTCACAAACAGTTAGTTTTGATCCTTGGGCATCACATCACAAGCCTGATTTTGAGCCTTACCCTATTTCGCGTACTTCCACAAAACAACAATTTGATCGCTATGGATACTATTTACAAGATCACCTTCGTTGGCAGCGATGGAATTTATTACTCAGTGGCCGTTATGACAGCGCGGATTTAGAGACACATAATCAAATTTCAGGTATGACACAGCAAAGCCATAACACGGCATGGAGTCATCGTGTTGGTTTAAGTTATCAATTTAATAATGGGTTCTCACCTTGGATAAGTACATCAGATAGTTTTGATCCTGTATTAGGTACAAATGCAGATGGAAAAGCTTTTATTCCAATGAAATCAAAACAATATGAAGCAGGTGTTAAATATCAAAATTCTGAGTTAACACAACTGGTTAGTATTTCTGTATATCAATTAACCCAAGAGAATGTCACAACACATAACCCTAGAAATCCTGATTATTATCAGCAATCGGGTAAAATTCGTTCTCGTGGCGTTGAGCTTGAAAGTAAATTAGCGCTAACGCCACAAGTTAATATGATGCTCAATTATGCTTATCTTCATAATATTGTGACATCGACTAGCGATCTAACCACCTTAAATAAACACCCTGTCCAAGTACCTACTCATACGGGATCTGCATGGATAGATTATCGTTTTCATCAGCCTTATTTAAACGGTGCATTCTTAGGTGCAGGTGTACGTTATTTAGGTTCAACTTACGGCGATAATACGAATACATTTAAGGTACCAGCAGTATGGTTAGGGGATGTGAGTTTCCGCTATCAATTATCGGCAATTAATCGTGAATTACAGGGTTTAGAATTAGGATTAACTGTCAGCAATATCACGAATAAATCCTATGTTTCTAGTTGTACTAGTTCGACTTATTGCAGTGTGGGAAGCGATCGTGTTGTGCTTGGTGTCCTCAATTACTATTTTTAGGAAATGAACATGGATAACTATCGACGTTCATTACTAAAAGGTGCCAGTGCATTCTCGTTATTATTAGCAAGCCCTTTTCCTGTTTATGCAAAACCTGTTTATGTAAAACCAATACAGAGAGAAATTGTTGATATTCTGGGAAGAGAAATTGTATTAGCACAAGAATTAACACGTATTTATGTGGCAGATAGTGGGTTATTTTTACTTTATGCTTCATTAAATGGAGGTGCTTTTTATGAGCGTCTTATCGGGATACCTTCAGCCTTCCGTACTGCCGATTTAAGTTTATATCATCAATATACGCGAGCATTTCCTCAATTATTGGCATTACCTGAGTTTACGGCTATGTCGAGTGGACATTTTAATAGTGAAAAAATTATCGCGCTAAAACCCGATGTCATTATTGTGGCGGTTGGAACTTATCATGCAATTAGTGTTAATGGTGTGCTGGATTTATTAACGAAAGCGAATATTCCCGTTGTCGTGTTTGATTTGAGTATCGACCCACTTAATAACACGCCAATTAGCACATCTATAATGGGAAATTTACTGGGTAATATTTCACAAAGCCAAGCCATGAATCAATTTCGTGAAAAACAACTCAATTATATTTCTCAGCAATTAAGAAAAAAGCCATTTAAACGCCCTAATGTGTTATTTGAACGAGCCGCTGGTTTTACACCTGAATGTTGTCTTTCTTATGGCAATGGCAGTATGGGACAAATGCTACAAAATGCAGGTGGTCAAAACTTAGGTTCAGAATATATAAAAGGCACTTATGGGGTTTTGAACCAAGAAACGGTGATTTATGCCAAACCGGATAAAATTTTTTTAACAGGGGCTGATTGGAGTGGCTATAACCCTTCTGGTGATTGGATTAATTTAGGGCCAGGTGCAAATTTAGATTTAGCAAAACAGCAACTTGAAATTTTAATGCAACGACTGGCTTACAAAACACTCGATGCGGTTAAAAATAAACAAGTATATGCTCTTTGGCACTCATTTTATGACAGCCCTTTTGGTTTTATTGCAATATTAAAAATGGCTAAATGGTTACATCCTGATCGTTTTTCTCACCTCGATGTAGACACTATTTTTTATGATTACCATACCCAATTTTTACCAGTGAAATGGGAAACGGGCTATTGGGTCACTTTGTTTGATCAAGATAAGGAATAATCATGTTTGATATCTATTCACCCGATCCTTTACGGGCAAAAATTGAGTCACAATCAGCAGGAAAAAGAACAATTTTATACTCAGAAAAAGGCCAGCCTAACTATATGTATGTTGTTCCTTATTTTCGATTAAATGAGGTATCAGATAATCTTGATGATACAACTCACTCTGCATTTATTGTAAATGGAAAAGTTAAGAATGAGTTTTTCTATGCGTGTTATCCCGCTTCATTACATCAAGGTGAGTTGTTAAGTTTACCTAACCAAAAACCGGCGACATTATTAGATTTATTGAGCTTCCAGCAATATGCACAACATACAGGACTGGGATTTCACTTAAGTACACATGTAGAATGGGCTGCTTTAATGCTGTGGTGTCGCCACCACAATATGATTGAAGATGGTAATACGGATTATGGACGGAGTTTTCTTCACCCAGAGCAATCTGTTACTCGTGTTGATGGTAAAGAAGCTGGTGATATGGACTTTACCACAGGTGATCCCACGACAATAACGGGGCCACAATGGTTGAATTGGTATCATGATAATAGTGAGTTTGGTATTAGTGATTTATGTGGCAACCTTTGGGAATGGCAAAGTGGTATGCAATTAAATGCCGGAGAAATACAGATAATTAAAGATAATGATTCTGTATTTTGTGGTGATCCCTCAGTAATAGAGCAATGGCACTCAATAGCATTATCAACGGGGCAATTATTGCCAATCAATCATCCCAATAGCGCAAAATACGATGCCCCTTCAGATTATTGTGATGGAAATGCCGGTACTCCTATTTTATCAACTTCAATAAAACACTATAACGGAACACCAACAGATAATGGTTATCCTGCGGGATTAATGGATGGCGATTTTAATGCAATAACAGCAGAAGATAGTATTAAAATACCTACATTATTTAAAGAATTAGGATTATATCCAGCAATAAACCAACAGGATAATGATCAGGTTTATTTACGAAATTATGGTCAACGTTCTTTAATGCGCGGAGGCGCTTGGTATTCACAGCAAGCTGCAGGAATGCGAACATTATGCTTAAGTCATAATCAGCGTCATTCCAGCACTTCTGTCGGCGGTCGCCTTGCTTGGATTGATACAACCAGTTAATTAACCTAAAAAATTATTATTTATAGACATTTTTGCATAAATTAATTTACCTTAGTATCGATTATATGAATAATAGTGCTAATAGTAATTATTATTATTCGGTGACTTATTGTGATTAATTTTCATGCGTTTAAATTAAAACCGGTGGCATTGCTCTGTTCTGCTTCCCTTCCTTTTGTTTTGGCTACACAGGCTTTTGCGGAAGATACAGCAAAAACAGAACAAGTAGAGAAGCTTGTTGTTAGTGCTCAAGCATTAAAAGTAAATACTAGTTTGCAAGAAACGCCTAAATCGGTTTCTGTGATTTCTCAGCAAGATATAGAAACTCATGCCCCACAAAAATTAGACGAAGCATTGCGTTATACATCAGGTGTTGTCTCTCAACCTTTTGGTGCTGATAACGATACTGATTGGCTTCGTATTCGTGGCTTTGAGGCGGCAACTTATCTCGATGGCAGCCGCCTCTTTCGTGATGGTTATTATACATGGCTACTTGAGCCTTATGGTTTTGAACAAATTGAAGTGGTAAAAGGTTCTTCAGCTGTATTGTTTGGTGAATCGACACCCGGTGGTGCCGTTAACGTAGTACAAAAGAAACCCAGTTTTACTCCTCGTAATGAAGTTTTTCTTGAGGCCGGAAATAATGATCAACGAGGCTTAGGCTTTGATGTTTCAAGTGCCACGGATGATAAACGTGTGCGCTATCGCCTTGTTGGGTTAATGAAAAAATCAGACGGAGAATTATCGGGTACTGATAATGAGCGTATTTATCTAGCGCCAAGTGTTGCGATTAACCTGACTGACGATACATCACTCACTTTTATGGCAACCTATCTTCATGATGATGGTACGCCAACCAATCCTTTCTTCCCTGCAGCAGGCACATTAATTTCATCCCCTTTTGGTAAAATTAAGCCTTCTACCAACTTAGGTGAACCTGGGTATGATAAATATAAACGTACCCAAATTTCAGCAGGTTATTTACTTGACCATAATATCAATGATGTTTGGCGTTTTTCACAACGTTTAAACTATGGCTATAACGATCTGTTATTACGCAGTGTCTATGCTTTTCCTAATTCAGATATCACTGCAACAGAGTTGAGTCGAGGTGTTGTCTTTCGTGATGGTAAAAGCCAAAGTATCACTTTTGATAACAATATAGTCGGTGAATGGGATACAGATAATTTTGAGCACACATTATTAGCTGGTGCTGAATTGCAATATCACCAAACCAAAGGTGATGAACAAGATAATTATAGTTTTGATAAAATTAATCCGTGGAACCCAATTTACGGTAAATATACCCCACTTAACCCTGCTGATAATATCAATCGTACTATCGATAAAACACAATATAGTCTTTATTCACAATATCAAACCAAATTTGATAGTCGCTGGATTGCCGTTGCCGGTGTTCGTCAAGATTGGGTAAAAACAGAAAATAAAGCGCAAACAAAAAATGAGGACAAATCACGTACTGATAGTGAATTTAGCCTCAATGCAGGATTAATGTATTTAGCGGATAATGGCGTATCGCCTTATATCAGTTATTCTGAATCATTCGAGGTGATGAGCACCATTGATCCGGCAACTAAAGAGCTTTATAAACCACTCAAAGGTGACCAAATCGAAGCAGGTATAAAATATACGCCTGATTTTATGGATGGTTATTTTAATATTGCTTGGTTTGATATCACACAGAAAAATGCACTTGTTGCAAACCCGACAACCTTTGTTTCAACACAAACGGGTAAAGTCACCTCAAAAGGTGTCGAAGTTTCCAGTGAAGTGCAGTTGACTGAACGTTTAGCATTAAAAGCCAATTACACCTATACCGATATGCAAACGGACGACACTGGTAATAAAGGTAAACAGCAAGCGGGGTTAATTCCTAAACACACCGCTTCAGCTTGGGGAAGTTACACTATTCCAATTACAGGGACGCAAGATCTAACATTAGGTACTGGGGTACGCTATTTAGGAGAATCTAAAGATAACCCTAAAAGCAGTAATTTAACTGTTCCTAGTGCAACATTATGGGATATGGCAGCAACTTATAACCTCGATAAACAGTGGCAATTACAGTTAAATATCAACAACATACTCGATAAAGAGTATATCTCTGGTTGTGATTACTACTGTTATTATGGGCAATCGCGCTCTGTTTTATTGAACGCAAAATATCGCTGGTAATTTTCTTTTTTATTCCGCCTTTTATTGTTAAATATGTAATCAAAAGGCGGAATAGTATTTTATAAATGAGTGACCATGTTCGAACTCTCAAATATTCAAATGGATCGCGGTGGACGTACTATTTTATCAATCCCCTCACTGCGTATTTCAGACTCTGGATTAACTATTGTGCTCGGCCATAATGGTTCAGGTAAATCGACCTTAGTCAGTTTATTATCTGGTCAGCAAGCCCCTGATAGTGGAAATATCACACTGAATAATTGCAATATCTCACACTATAAACCACGTGATCTAGCTAAACAGATAGCCTTTCTTCCTCAAAAATTGCCTGCTTCTGCAGGATTAACAGTAAGAGAATTAGTGCGTTTAGGCCGTTTCCCTTGGCGTGGAACATTAGGCCGTTGGAATAAAAAAGATGATGAAATAATCACAACGGCAATGGAAAAAGCGGGAGTTTTACCCTTTGCAGACACACTCGCTGATGATTTATCTGGTGGTGAACGTCAACGTGCTTGGGTTGCAATGTTACTGGCTCAACAATCACCCATTTTAATTTTAGATGAGCCAACTTCTGCTTTAGATATACATCATCAATATCAACTAATGGAACTCTTAAGTGAGCTAAATCAAACTCAACATGTTGGTATTATCGTTATTTTGCATGATCTCAACCTTGCCTTGCGTTATGCCACTCATATTATCGCGCTTAAAAAAGGGAAAATTGCATTTGAAGGAGAAGCCTCACTACTTTTTGATGATGAGCGACTTTCTGCACTTTATGAAACACCCATTAAGCTGATTGAACACCCTGATAATAAAGGCTCACAACAATATAAGGTGGCAGTGGTATGTGTGTAATATTACAAAAAATAGTTAGGCTTCTGTCTTTTTGTCTGGCTATTTTATTTATCACTCCCATTGTTAATGCTGCGCAAAATAATCATGAAGCAAACGCGAATACACCACAACGCATTATTGTTTTGGATTGGGATTTACTGGAACAAATATTAACACTTGATGTTATTCCTGTGGGCGCTACTGAAATTGCTGGGTATAACCAATGGGTAGCTTACCCTGTTGCTCCAAATACTATTGAAGAAGTGGGCATGCGTGCAGAGCCTAATTTAGAAAAAATGGCTTCGTTAAAGCCAGATCTTATTTTGGCATCAAGTTCACAGCAAGATTTATTGCCTGTATTAAAAACCATAGCCCCTGTTGTATATTTGCCTAATTTCTCTCGCCAAGATAATGCCGCAGAAGTTGCTTTGGCGCATTTTAATACCCTAGCCTCTATTTTAGGAAAAACAGCGCTTGCACAGCAAAAGTTAGCGGAGATGGATAGCACTTTTGCACAATTAAAGAGCAAATTACAGCAAGCATTTATTACGTTACCTGAAGTGGAAGTGATCCGTTTTTCTACATTAACGTCTGTTTTTCTGTACACCGAAAACTCAACAACTGAATATGTAGTCAATAAGTTAGGTCTAAAATCCGCCATATCATTACCTCCTCAACCTTGGGGAATTGATCAGCGAAGAATGAATATATTGCAGCATATTAAACAAGGCTACGTTCTTTATATGTTGCCATTCCCTGATGAACGCAAACTGCAAAAATCTGCATTATGGCAAGCCATGCCATTTGTACAGAATAGGCATTTTCATTCAGTGAAACCAGTATGGAATTATGGCGGAGTAGCATCATTAACGTTAATGGCAGAAGCTATTACAGAAAGTTTATTAGATATGGCACCGAATAATGAATATTAAGCAATTTACTTTCTATTTTTTGGCGATCATTTTATTAAGCATTACTAGCTTACAAATTGATAATTCTCTTTCATTATCTCGCCAATGGTATTTGTTGGGAAATTTAGACACAAACGCCCTATTTGCCGATGTTTTTTTTATTCATGCACAATTACCTCGTTTAGCTATGACACTACTGATTGGAGGAATTTTCGGTGTTGTCGGCAGCTTAATGCAACAATTAACACAAAATAACCTGACATCACCGTTAACATTAGGAACTTCTTCAGGAGCTTGGTTAGCTTTAGTTATTGTTAATATCTGGTTTACAGATTGGGTTGCTGACTATAGTGCATTAGCTGCAACGATGGGTGCTTTATTTGCATTTGGTCTTGTCATTATTATTGCGGGTATTCGCAATATGACCGGTTTACCCCTCGTTGTTTCTGGTATGGTCGTAAATATCTTATTAGGCGCAATTGCAACCGCGCTGGTGACATTAAATTCACAGTTTGCTCAAAATATATTTATGTGGGGTGCAGGTGATTTAGCGCAAGACGGTTGGGATAAATTCCTTTGGCTATTACCTCGAATTACACCTGTTTTACTTATTTTTATGTTTGCACCTCGTATTCTCACTTTATTGCGATTAGGGCATGAAGGTGCAACGGCTCGAGGGTTATCTGTTTTACCTACATTTGCATTTTTTATTATATTAAGTACTTGGCTAGTTTCCGTATCAATTACTGTTGTTGGCGTCATTAGTTTTATCGGATTACTTGCACCTAATATTGTAAGAACATTAGGTGCAAGAACTGCTCGTCAAGAGCTTATTGCCAGTGGTTTAATGGGAATATGCTTATTACTTATTACAGATAGTTTGGCAATATGGGTTGGTCAGTGGCTCAATACGGTTATACCCAGTGGAGTGACAGCAGCTGCTATTGGAGCACCCGCATTAATTTGGTTTAGTCGAAAGAAAATGAGAGCTCAAGATCAGCTTTCTATTTCTATTCATTCTCAGACCAAAACAGTATCAATGTATACTGTGATAGGAATATTTGTATTATTAATACTTGGATTAGTCCTTACAATTTTCATTCATATTAATGAGCATCAATGGTTTTGGGAAATACCCTCTGTTTACCAATGGGCATTACGCTCTCCTCGTTTATTAGCTGCTTTATTTGCAGGTATTGCACTGGCTATTGCTGGCGTTATTTTACAACGTTTAATATACAATCCATTAGCTAGCCCAGATATTTTAGGGGTTTCATCTGGTGCTACTTTTGCATTAGTTTTTTCGAGCCTAATTTTAGGGAGTACCTTACAAACATCACAGTGGGGAATTGCATTATTAGGTAGCGGTGTTGTGATGATTACTCTATTAATCTTAGGCAAAAAACACCAATATGCGCCAGCCAGCTTAATATTAACAGGTATTGCATTAACTGCGAGTTTAGAAGCCTTTATTCAATTTTTCTTAGCGAAAGGCTCATTAAGCAGCTATAAAATATTACTGTGGTTATCAGGTTCAACTTATCGTGTTAATAGTGAACAGGCTCTCTATTTTGCATTTGCAATTACATTGATTGTGGGAAGTGTCTTTTTATTAACGCGCTGGCTTGCACTAATATCAATTGGTCGAAGTTTTGCTTCAGCTCGAGGATTGCATACTGAGCGTGCCAGTATTATTTTATTAATCATCGTTTCGTTATTATGTGCTTTAGTAACTTCAACAGTAGGCCCTATTGCCTTTATTGGCTTAGTTGCTCCTCATATGGCCGTATTACTTGGTGCTCAAAAAATAAAATCACAATTAATGGTTTCAGGATTAATTGGTGGCACCTTAATGGTTTGGGCTGATTGGCTTGGACAAATATTTATTTATCCCGCACAAATTGCGGCAGGAACTTTAGTGGCTATTTTAGGTGGTAGCTATTTCCTTTGCTTAATGCTGTTAAATCGTAGCCGTTGATTTGAAAAGCCTAAGATATTGGTGTTATTTTTACTAGTATTCTTAGGCTTTGAATATAATTAGTTACAAAGATATTTTTCAGTGGTGATTATTTATACGTTTGAAACCAAAAATATTTAATTAGTCATCTCAATAATACCTATTAATAGCTAAGTATTATTGATTAATTTTTATTTATTGTGATCAGGGCACCTTTATAAATAAAAACATTACGCTATGTTTAAAATTCACTTTTTATATAAGGGATTTTTATATGGCAAAGTATTATTATGAATCTAACTTAAAGAAATCGCTATATTCAACAGATTTCAATACTGAATTTAAAACATCACAATATGTAGAATATTCAGGAATTTACAGATGTAAAACATGTGGTTATGAAATTGCGCTAAATGCACATGAAGGAAAGGTCCCACCTCATCAAAATAATTCAAGTTGTTCAAATAATGTTTTTAAGCTATTAGTTAAAACAGATAATTAAAAATAAAAACCACCTGTATTGTGGGTGGTTTTATTTTGATATACGAGCATTATGACTAATCCAATAATTTTAAATAACGTTTTTTAACATCCCTATTTTCTCTAAATAATTATTTTAGCAACTGCGTAAATTGCTGGTAAAGCATTGGGCCTAAAGTATTTGCAGTATATTCTTCACTATGACCTAAATTATCAACCGCCGCATGCATACCATGATAAATCAACGTACTGGTTAATTCAGGCTGTGTGACGTGCCACGTTTTATTTTCAGTTCCTACAATTAACAATGTTTGTATTTGCTGCAATGCCCTATTTTCATGAATATTACTGCTTTGATGAAAAACTTGATGAAAAAGCATATCGTGTAATTGCTGTTTCTCAACATAAGCAATCACACTAATTTCACACCACTGTTTTAATTTTTCACGGTGATCTTGCTGTGAGCAGGCATTCATCGCACTGTCTATTTTATCCAAGTACCAATCCATATAACGCGTTCTTAATGCGTTAAGAACATCTGTTTTGGCAGAAAAATAGTGATAATAGGTTCCTTTAGCTACCCCTGCCTTTTTTACGATATCGCTCACAGTTGTTGCATCAAAGCCTTTATCTAAAAATAATGCTTCTGCTGCATTCATTAACTCTTCTAAACGAACCTCTGCGGGTTTTGTTCTTGGTTTATCTGTGGTTTGTTCTGCTAATGACATTGCTTATCTCCCTCAAAGTCGCTTGTAAAGAGTACTCTATATTAAAGCTAGCCACAACGATGATAAATAAAACTCATTATCAATAACAATTGACCGACGGTCGGTCGAGTATTATTATGCCATTATTATTCATCATTAAGGCAATAAAGCTTATGACTTATTTGAAACGATTGTCACTTATCTGTGCCATTTGTTTAGGCACTTTTATGGCAACACTTGATATTAGTATCGTGAATGTAGCATTACCCACTATTCAAAATGATATCCATGCTGATATGGCAGCTTTACAATGGATTGTTGATGCTTATGCGCTTTGTTTATCTGCCTGTATTTTGTCATCAGGCCCTTTAAGTGACCGCTTTGGGCGAAAAAAAGTATGGTTATGGGGTGTGATTATTTTTACAGTGGGATCTGTGATTTGTGCTATTGCACAGCAACATGAAGTGCTTATTTTAGGTCGTATTATTCAAGGTATTGCTGCCGCTGCACTAATTCCTGGCGCATTGTCTCTAATTACACATGCTTTTCCAATTGATATTGAGCGTGTCCGTATTATAGGTATTTGGTCTTCTGTCAGTGCTTTATCACTGATTATTGGCCCTATTTTAGGTGGAATATTAGTTCATACCAGCGGTTGGGCAAGTATATTCCTTATTAATATTCCTATAGGCATAATTACTGTATTACTGGGTTGGTATGGATTAAGTGAAAGCGCTGATCCTGAAAATGTGGCACTAGATCCCTTTGGTCAATTAACCAGTATGTTAGGACTAGGCTTACTGACTTATGGTTTAATTGAAGCCGGATCGGTAGGTTGGTCGCATTATCGAACTTTATCGACATTGATGGTAGGCGTTATATTTCTCGTTCTCTTTTTAATGATAGAAAAACGTGTTAAGCGACCTTTATTACCACTTACTTTATTTAAAGATCGCGCATTTTTTCAATATAACCTTTCTTCTTTCACTTTGGGCTTTGCCACTTATAGCAATGTCTTTTTTATTGCTTTTTTTCTGCAAAAAGCACAAGGCTGGAGTGCATTAGAAACAGGTTGGAGAATGGCACCTGAATTTATTGCAATGGCCCTATTTTCAATGTCTTTTGGTCGTTTATCTGCATATTTTTCAGTCAGAAAATTAATGATCTGTGGTTTCTTGTTTATCGCTATTTCTTCTTGCTTATTAGCGACATTGGCAACAAATAGCCACTATGGAATAACTGGAAGTTATTTATTTGTATTAGGTGCTGGAATGGGCTTGTCAACGCCTGCAATTGGTGCGTTAGTGATGAAAAGTGTTTCACCATCTCGCTCTGGTATGGCGTCTGCAACCATGAATGCATTAAGACAAACAGGAATGACGATGGGGATTGCTTTACTAGGTACATTAATGGTGCAACAAGCAATCCATTATATGGTTATGCAAAGTCAGGCATTAGGAATATCTGTAAACTATATCGATATTGTCAGTCTAGTAACTGAAAATACTACCAGCAATTTAGATAAAGAATTCATTACTCTGCTACCAGAGGCATTTAATTCCGGATTTGCTTATGCAATTGCAATGGCTGGGATCTCATGTTTTATCACTTTATTTATCGTGTTATTACCTTTAAAAACAAAACATAGCGCACTTTCCCAGCAAATAATGGATTGATAGTGATAAACGTTGAGATAGTTATAAGCATTGAGATAGTTATAAGCGTTGAGTGAGAAACTCAAGGAAAGATTCAATATTACGAGAAAGCGTACTACGACTTGCATATATTGCGATTAAATTAATACTGGCGGGCTGTTGAGGAAATTCAATAGCTCGCAAATCCCCAGCTTTAATTGCATCAATACAACAATGTTCAGCTAAAATAGCAACCCCTAATCCTTTTAATACCGCAGCTCTTGCTAATATGGCGCTATTTACTCGGTAATGGCTATTAATAGTAACTTTTATTGATTTTTTATGTTCATCAATAAATATCCAAGGTTGCCCTTCTAATGCGCTTAAACTAGAAATACAAGGCATTTGACTTAATTGTTCGATATGAGTTGGAACACCTGTTTTTTCTAATAACTCATTAGAGGCAACAACAATACTGCGCCACGATTTAATTAACCGTGAATGATAACTGCTATCTGCTAGATTTCCGCGATGAAAAGTTAATAATAAATCAATATCATCATCAATGATATTTCTTGGCATTAATTGAGTGTCACATTGAATAAGTAAATTAGGATGAAGGACTGCAAAATCGGCTAAAATATCAGCCAGTAGTTCGCTACCATATTCACTAGGAATGGTTAAACGGAACGTTCCTGTTAATGGGCCATCACTAGTGATATTGCTTATAACATTGTCTAACTCAGTTAACGTTTTCTTTCCTTGCTGATAGAGTAATTTACCTTGCTCTGTAAGACGCATCTTTCGCGTTGTTCTATCAATAAGTTTACAAGTGAGTTGCTGTTCAAGCTGTTTAATAGCACGACTGATATTCGAGGTAGGCATAGATAATAGCCGAGCTGCTGCGGCAAATTGTCCTTGCTCGGCTACGGCAGAAAAAATACGTAATAAATTAAGATCAATTTGCATAAATAATTCACTGCCTACTGTATTTTTATTGCTTAATATAGGCAGTGTATCATTCATTTTCTTTTCTCTCGTTAATAATTAACAGTAACCATGAGACATGAGTTTTTGATAACGTTTATCTAAAAGCTCCTCGGTTGAATAGCTTTTTAATAAGGCTAAGTCAGTCAATAATTGTTGTTTAAGAAATTCGGCTGCTTGTTGATGATCACGATGAGCTCCACCTAATGGCTCTGGAATAATAGCGTCGATAATGCCTAATGATTGTAATTTAGGTGCTGTCATTCCCATGGTTTCTGCCGCTATTGGCGCTTTTTCAGAACTTTTCCATAAAATAGAAGCACAGCCTTCTGGTGAAATTGCCGCATAAGTGCTGTATTGCAGCATATTAACTTTATCACCAACACCAATTGCTAGCGCACCTCCAGAAAATCCTTCACCAGTAATAGTGCAAATAATCGGTGTTTTTAATCGTGACATTTCAAGAATATTACGAGCAATAGCTTCTGCTTGTCCACGTTCTTCAGCACCAACACCAGGGTAAGCTCCCGCAGAATCAATAAAAATAATAACGGGTAGATGAAAACGTTCAGCCATTTTCATTAAACGTAATGCTTTTCTATAACCTTCAGGTGATGGCATACCAAAATTACGAAGAATTTTCTCTTTTGTATCACGCCCTTTTTGTTGCCCAATCACCATGACTGGCATTTTGTCTAAACGCGCTAAACCCGCAACAATCGCTTTATCATCAGCATAAGCTCTATCACCCGCTAACTCCTGAAAATCAGTAAAAACCGCTTTAATATAGTCAAGGGTATATGGACGCATTGGGTGACGAGCGAGTTGCACAATTTCCCAAGCACCTAAATCAGTAAAAATAGATTTTGTCAGCGAAAGGCTTTTTTGCCTTAAACGAGCGATTTCTTCATCTAAATTAATACCTATTGGTTCATCTTGAGATTGCTTAAAGGTAAGCAATGCATCTATTTTCTCGTCTAATTCAACAATAGGTTTTTCAAATTCTAGATGAATAAAAGACATAACGACCTCAGATTTAATGCAGTAAATAAAACAGTAATTGGGTCAGTTTAGAAAAAATAACAATGTGTTGATAGAGAGGAATTTGATAAACACTATTATCAAAAATGGGATAATTAAACATTACAACAAGATCAGCAAGAAAAAAAACAAGATCAAAAAGAGCTTTTTTTCTGACTTTAAGCTATACAGTAATTACTAAGTTATGTATTAATATACAGTGCGAATTTGTTCTTTTTACACCCGTGAAAAATCGCGAAAATTATAAAACACTCCATAAAATACAAATAATTAGAATAAAGATAATATGTTCTCAAAAAAAACACGCTCAACAACTGCACTGCTATTTTCATCGCTTCTTCTTACAATAGGAAGAGGTGCAACATTACCATTTATGGCTATCTATTTGTCGCGGGAGTATCAATTACCCGTCGATGATATTGGTATTGCCATGTCTATTGCATTAACAACGGGAATTTTTTTCAGCCTTGGTTTTGGCATGCTTGCTGATAAGTTTGAGAAAAAACGTTATATGATCCTTGCAATTCTAACGTTTATTTTTGGATTTACCGCAATCCCTCTTGTCCATAGCACTATTTTAGTTGTTATCTTTTTCTCTGTGATTAACTGCTCTTATTTAGTGTTTTCAACTGTGTTAAAAGCGTATTTTTCTGAAACCTTATCGGTTTCAGCAAAGCCTAAAATATTTTCTCTAAACTATACCTTTATCAATATGGGATGGACGGTAGGCCCTCCTATCGGCACCTTATTATTAATGTATGGAACGCAATTACCTTTCTGGCTTGCCGCTATTTCGGCAACATTTCCACTATTCATGATCCAAGTTTTTGTTCAACGCTCAAAAGCGGTGAATAAAGATGAAGAAAATAGAGTGAAATGGGATCCGAAAATAATGCTAAAAGATAGAGCATTAAGTTGGTTTGTACTCTCTACTTTTTTCGGCACATTAACATTTGGCTCTTTTGCCTCATGTATTTCTCAATATATCTTAGTAGTGTACGATGCTAAATTAGCAGAGTCCGTTATTGCGGTTGTACTGCCTGTAAACGCCGCTATTGTCGTTTCTTTGCAATATATTGTGGGTAAGCATGTTACAGCCGACAGATTGCGTAAATTAATGACCTTAGGCACATTATTTTTTATGTTTGGCTTACTTGGTTTTATGTTTGCTGGCGACAACTTGATATTTTGGGCATTAGCCATTGCCGTCTTTACTTTTGGTGAGTTAATTTATGCGCCTGGTGAGTATATGATGATTGATAACATTGCGCCGTTAGGAATGAAAGCAAGTTATTTCTCTGCTCAGTCGTTAGGTTGGTTAGGCGCAGCATTAAATCCATTAGCCAGTGGTTTTATTTTAACGTCATTCCCTCCTATTTCTTTATTCGCTATTTTAATGGCCGTTTCTGCATTGGCTTGGTTTTGTATGATCCAAGGAATGAATGCCAGTAAAAAAATAGCTATTGCACTTTAAATTTATGAAAACGTCACAAACTAAAAAGACACCTTAAGGTGCTTTTTAGTTTGTAGACGACTTATTCTGTCTCTATTCTTTTCTGCAATGAATTAAGTAAGACAGATTTCTTCCTAATCTTGAGTTATATGGCTAGTTATCGCCATTAATTTATCGAATTTTAAATAAAAAATATTGCCGAATAAAATTATTTTGATGTTCTTTTGAGTATTGTTTCAATGCTAATAGGGAAGAAATCGTTGACATCGACACCAACATTAATTGCATTTTTTCCTAAAACATCTAAACGCTTACGTTGAGTTGGATCTTTTTGTGAATTGTGTACATGACCATATAAATGAATAGCGTCGCGGAAAAAACCACCCCATTCTAATATAGGATAATGAAACATCACAATTTTTCGTTTTTTATAATCCAATTCAAAGTAGTCTTTTACCCATTCAAATACTGATGCGTCAAATTCTAGATCATCAAGAAATTTGTCATGATTTCCACGGATAAGGTACTTTTTACCATTTAATCGACGTAAAATTCGGTTGGCATCTTGCCCTGTTCCTCGATAGAGAAAATCACCTAAAATATAGATTTCGTCATGATCAGATACATAAGCGTTCCAATTATGGATTAACGTATCATTCATATGGCTTACGCTATTGAAAGGACGGTCACAAAGATTGAGGATATTTGAATGGCAAAAATGTGTATCAGAAGTAAAATAAATCATAGTAATTTCTTAATAAGTAATAAAAATCTTAACCTTAAGAAAGTATTTTCCCTCGGTCTATATAGTGATATTTTTTCAACATAATTACCTCCTTTAGCTAAAAAATAGAACAATAAATACAATATCATCTGTTTTATTGTCGTTGATGTTGTTTACGGTAACCAGATAAAGAATGCCCCGTTTCTCTTTTGAAATATCGGCATAAATAAGATGGCTCATCAAAATGAAGCTTTATTGATATCTCATTTACTGAGAGCGAAGTGTGCATTAATAATGCTTTTATTTCAAGAATAACTTGACGATTAATCAACGTCTTAGGCGAATCATTAAAAAATTGTTTTGTTATTTGTGATAAATAAAACGGTGTAATATTAAGACAATTCGCATAAAAAGCAACTTCTCTATGCTTTAAAGAATGTTTTCCAATTAACTCCCAAAATTGCCAACAGAGTTTTTCTTTACGACTAAATTCTTTTTTAGCGATAGAGAAATGCGTTGGTATTGATTCTGTGATAGCAAAGAAGAGATTTTGCAGGTGGTTTTTTAACATCAATTTTCGATGTTCAGAATAGTGATTATCTATATATTTTAGTTGTTCTACCCATCTATTTAAGGCTTCTTTTTGTTCTTTTTTGGGAGAGCAAATGGGATTTTCATGGAGAAATGCAAATAAAGTATTAGATAGAGAATAAGCAATTTCTGAAGCAAAAGATTTATCGAGAAAGCAATAAAATAAGCGAAAATTTGCTGATTTTTGACTTAAAACGGCCATCATATCATCGCCCAAAATAAGAATATCATTCGCTTTAATTATCTGCTTCTGAAAACCAATATTAATGACAGCCCTTCCTTCTAGGCACACCATGACCACAATGTAAGATAAGGGTAATGGATAATTAATTTCATTTGCCATACTGCTTTCACCCATAATGGCATGTTGCGATGAGGTATTCAGTTGTGACAATACTTGGCTTAACATAAATCTATCGATCTCTTTTTATTCTAATTTAATTAGTTTTTATATTTGATGATATTTAACTTAATAACAAGTATTTTCTTTTATTTTGTTTTCAAAAGTATCGATTTTACCTCTTTTATGCCATTCGGATTTTTATTTCTTTTCTTTAGAATACACATGTCTTAAAAATACAAGATAAATTGCAACATATTAATAAAAAGAAAATTAATTAAAATGAAAACATTAAAAACAGAAAGACTCATACTGCGGCCATGGAAACTTGCTGATGCACCAAGCCTGTATGAATACGCAAAAGATGAACGAGTTGGCCCTATTGCTGGTTGGCCTATTCATAAAAGTGTTGAAGAAAGTACTGAAATAATTCGTACTATATTTATGCGAGATGAAGTTTATGCTGTCACATTAATTGATGATGATCGCGCTATCGGCTTAGTGGGTTTATCTTTTGCTAAAGAGAGTAATTTTTCGATAGGCGATAATGATGCTGAAGTCTCTTATTGGATTGGAGTTCCATTCTGGGGTAAAGGTTTAATTCCTGAAGCAGTGAGAGAAATTAGCCGCCATAGCTTTGAAACTTTGGAATTAGATAATTTATGGTGTGGGTACTTCGCTGATAATAAGAAGTCACAAAAAGCACAAGAAAAATGTGGGTTTAAATTTCATCACATTATTGAAGAACAATACGTAGAATTTTTAGATGAAGTGAAAGTTGAAAATATTTGTCGCTTAACTAAAGATGCATGGGTTGAAATCCAAAAACAGTTGTAATGAAAATAAAAAACACCAGGTAACCGATAGTTATCCGGTGTTTTTCTAAAATAGGTAAGCTAATCGCTTAATTAAGCGTTTTCTAATGCTTGAGATAAATCAGTAATTAAATCTTGAGGATTTTCAATACCAATAGATAAACGAATTGTAGTGTCTTGAATACCAATATTATGACGTAATGCTATCGGTACGCCAGAATGAGTTGTTGAGCCAGGATGACAGGCTAAAGACTCTGTACCTCCTAGACTAACTGCAAGTTTAAAAATTTTCATAGCATTAAGAAAACGGAAAGCTTCACTCTCCCCCCCCATAATATCAAATGAGAATGTTGAACCCGCACCCGTACATTGTTTTGCAAATACTTGACCTTCAACCGAGTTTTTATCCGCAAATGGCAAATAGTGAATAGCTTTTATTTTTTTATGATCACGCAGAAACTCTGCAACTAATAAAGCGTTTTGGTTCGCTTTTTCCATTCTAATTTGTAGTGTTTCTAAAGAGCGCCCAAGCATCCAGCAAGAATGAGGGTCAAGTTGTGTTCCTATTGCGCCTCGTAGTAATCGAATTTGATTAATCAGTTCACGAGAGCCCATTGCAGCGCCAGCAACTAAGTCCGAATGACCACCAACATATTTAGTCAAAGAATAAACAGAAATATCCGCACCTTGTTCAATTGGGTGTTGATAAACTGGGCCAAGTAATGTGTTATCACAAACAATAATGGGACGATAGCCCTGCTTTTTTTCTAGTTTATCAGCAACAATTTTTAATGCGTTAATATCGACTAATGAATTAGTTGGATTTGCAGGCGTTTCTGCAAAAATAACGGCAACCCGCCCTTTTTGGCTAGCGTTATTGGCTTGTGCTTGGATCAGTGAAAGGTTTAAGCCGTCAGTAAATGGAGTGGCTTGAATACCAAATTTAGCAAGTGTCTTTGCAATTAATGTCTCTGTTCCACCATAGAGAGGTTGAGAGTGTAAAATAACATCACCAGGCTGAGTTAAGGCCATTAATGTTGTCGTGATTGCTGACATACCTGAAGAGAATAATACACAAGATTGTGTATTTTCATAGACAGCAAGCCTATCTTCAACAATTTCACTATTGGGCTGATTAAAACGAGAATAAACCAAACCTGCTTTTTCGCCTTCAGGTAAAGGTTTTCTTCCGCTCACTGTATCAAAGAAAGCTTTGCCTTCTTCTGCACTTTTAAAAATAAAGGTCGATGTTAAAAATACAGGCGGTTTTACTGAACCTTCAGAAAGTAATGGGTCATATCCATAACTCATCATAAGTGTTTCAGGCGATAGTTTGTGTTCACCGATATATTGTTTTTTTAATTGAGAGTCAGCCATTTTTTTATTTCTTCTGTGTAATGGAGGATGAGTTATCATACTGAAAAAAATTCATGTTGTTAGAATGTTTTATAAAGTATGGAAACTAGCAGTTATATAAAAATAGCGAAATTAGGAATAAAAATAAGGATTAATAATGAAATATTAAGAATTGAGTGATATTTAGACAAGAAAATACGCTCAATAAGAGTGGATCATTCTAGTGAAAAGAGTAATTCATGTGGAAAAGTAAGGAAAACTTAAAGATAAAAAAAATTCTTTTATCTTTAAGTTAAGACGTTACCATGCTCTGACTGCATCACCTTTATACATTTCTTTAAACTTCAACTCGATTTGTCGTGAGTGAAGCACTGAAATCAACTTCTTTATATTTTCATCATCTTTGTTATCTTCGCGGGTTACGATAACATTGGCATAAGGTGAGTTTTTATTTTCTAGAATTAATCCATCACGAGTTGCAATTAACCCAATTTGAGACGAAAAATTATTATTAATAACTGCCATTGTAATTGCTGGATCATTTAGTGCTTCAGTGAGCTGTGGTGTATCGACCTCAATAAACTTAATTTCTTTAGGGTTATAGATAATGTCATCTAATGTTGGAGTGAAACCAACGTTCTCATTAAGAGTAATAAGATGGTTTTCTGCTAATAATAGAAGTGCTCGACCTCTCATACTGGCTTCATTTGAGATAGCAACAAGAGATCCTAATTGTAATTCATTTATATCGCTAATTTTTTTAGAATATGCAGCTAAAGGAAAAATATAGGTTTTACCTGCGATATGAAATTTATAGTTATTTTCTTTCATTTGCGTTTGAAGATAAGGAATGGATTGAAATACATTCGCATCAACTTCTTTATTATTTAATGCCTTATTAGGAAGTACATAATCATTAAAAGTGATAACTTCAACGTCTAACCCTTCTGTTAATTTCGCTAAACGAATAACTTCATCCCAAATCACTTGATCAGGTCCTGTATTAATTGCCACCTTTATCTTATGTGCATCTTCTTGTGAACAAGATACAGTAAATAGTGATATCGAGGCTAGAAGTAAACCCGTAATAATCTCCTTCATATATCCCTCTTAAACAGTCCCAGATAAGATCAGTACTATTAATATCATTTTGATTAAGAAATATCCTAATAGTAGATTAATAACAAGGAAAAAGAAATGATACAAGTACTCAATGAATATAAAGAAAGGAATATTCTTTATATTCTTACAATTCATTGTTTTATAAAATAAAAAAACAACACATCAAAATATGATGTGTTTGTTAATAAACTGTAGATTTACTCATTGATAATTTTATTTATACAAGCATCAGAATATGAGTCTTCAACGCTAAGATAAGATAATTCAGTGACACAATAAGTATTAAATTGCCATTTGAACTGAATTTCATCCTCTTGTTTCTTTTCTGATATTTCATAACTAGAAAAACGAATCGGAGTTGGCCGTTGTAAATCGTTTCCTATTTTTTCAGCACTTAACAACACAACCCTGCCTTTTTTTTCAATGAATTCAAAATCAGAAATAGTGATATCAGTACCTTTAATCTTATTGTTGTAAAGACTTAACGCATTAGAATATATGGATGGGACAATATACACTTTTTGATCGCTGCCTTTGATATAAACGGTCGTCATATCAAAAGATGATGGATCATTTAATGAGCGTCGAGACTTAACCACGACATCAGGAATACCATCGCCATTAAAATCGATAAGATTTACTCCATATTCGAGTTTAATTTCAGATGATATTGAAGTGAAAGGTAATGATGCAAAAAGTAATCCTAGCCCAAGTTTTAATATCTTATTCATTGTATTCGCTTCTTTTTTTTGCTTATTACTTGAGCATCAGACTACTTTGTAGCAATGATTAGTCAAGGAATTTTGTGTTTCAAAATAATACGGAATTTACAATTATATCATTCAGAAAATATTTCCATGCTAATGAATTTACTTATTTGACTATTATAAAATGAATTGTTTTTTATTATTTTAAGGCTTAAATTTTTATTTAATATAAAGCAATGTAATTTTTAAGATCATTAATTCTTTCTTTTGTTTTATCTTTTAGGCAACTGCTATATACCATTGGTGCTAAACTTCCTCCTTGGTAATAGTCCGCTTCATACTGACAAGAAAGATCTCTAAAATTAACCCATATTAACTGCGCTTGCTTTAATTGCTCTTTTCTAGCGCTATCTAACTTGGCGTAATATTGCTGGTAAATG
This sequence comes from Proteus vulgaris, assembly GCF_011045815.1. Lineage (GTDB taxonomy): Bacteria > Pseudomonadota > Gammaproteobacteria > Enterobacterales > Enterobacteriaceae > Proteus > Proteus vulgaris_B. The sequence goes on from NZ_CP047344.1 coordinate 1,996,700, forward strand.
TGGTTAAGTTCTTCATCTTTCTGCTGAAAATCTTGATATACACATTGATTTATTTCAGTTTGCGTTGCTGCATTTCGACAATCAAAGTTATCTGCTTGTAAATGTATAGACCAAAAGAGTATACCGCCAGATATTGCACTTAATAGGATAAGTTTTTTCATCGCACCGTCCATTTTTTGATTAAAAACATCGCTAAAAATATTTATTTCACTCCTTTAATATTTAATTTAAGGAATGAAGATAAAGTAAAACCTTTATCATTTTAGCAATATTTCTTATATAACAATTACATGAAGATAACGCAAAATCTCTCTATTTAAGACAATCAAAATAAGATTAAAACATTAATACCAAGTAATTATACTGATATTTTTTTTAAAACAAATATTTTTTTAAATAAATTTAAAAAAATGATAACTAAACTTCCATTTTTTTAACATTATATGTTATTTGCAAAAATATTAGGCAAAACAATGGTTATATTTAATGGTTTATTTGCTGTTGTGCCGAGTTGTTATTATTAAAATATCTAATCAATCTCACCTTAATACAACTCCTCTTACTCGTTTTTATTTAAGTTACTTTTAATAAAATAGAGATAATAAATTAGACTAATTAGTCTAATTGATGCATTTTATACAAAAATGCTCAAAAATAGTTCATTTAATATGCTCACTCGCTTCTTACTCAAGGTGGATCTTTCAAGCTATGAAAAAATGTTTTAACTCTATTTGGTTTTATTTAGGGCTTTTTATCCTTACCTTTGCACTGATTGTAAGCCGTGGACAATACTCTGATTTTGAATTAAATGCTGACACCTCAGTAATAACACCCGTAAATTTCGTGTCTAAAATGGATACATTATCAGGTACGTTGCTCTTACCCCGTGACAATAAAGTAAAAGCGGTCGCTATTTTTATTCATGGTGATGGCGCTCAAGATCGATTTTCTAATAGTAGTTATTTACCTTTAATTAATAATTTACTTGATGCAGGTATTGGTGTTTACACATGGGATAAAGCCGGTGTTGGTGAAAGCCAAGGAAATTGGTTACTTCAATCCATGTATGATAGAGCAGATGAAGCACTAATTGCATTTCATCTGATACACGAAAAGTTTATAAATACGGATATTAAAGTGGGTTATCTTGGATTTTCCCAGGCAGGCTGGGTTATTCCCATTGCGGCTTCGCAATCTGAACCCGATTTTTCCGTTATTATTGGTGGTGCCGTTAATTGGCGTGATCAAGGTGCGTATTATCAGCAAGTCCGCCTAAAAAACAATCATGTTGATGAAACTGAGATTACTCGAAGAGTATTAGAACAATTGCAACAAAACGATCGTGTATTTGGTATTAATGGTAGTTATGATATTTCATTCCAAGGTGAGATGTCTCATGATCGCTTTCAATTTGTTATTAAAAACTATTTGAGTGATTCCTCTAAATTTCTACCGAATATGAATGGTCGAGTATTAGCGATATTGGGTGAGTTAGATCTTAATGTTGATGCGGCTAAGAATGCCTGTTTATATAAAACATTATTAGGTGATCATGTAAATAAAACCGTTGCCTTATTCCCTAATGCATCACACGGTTTATTAAAAGCGCCTATGTTCAATTATCAGCTAGAAAGCCAGTGGTCATGGTGGAAAGAAGCACTTTTTATTTATCAAGGTAGAGAGAGTTATTCTTCAGATGCTTTATCTGCACTTACCGCGTGGATAGCTGAAGGCACACCAATATCACCTACCTACACAAATTTCGACTGTACAAATAACAATAACTGTAATGAACGGCTTATCAATAAAAAATAAATCACAATAACTATGGAACATCGTATGCAACATGAGAAAGACAAAGAGCGAAAAAATGGCTGGATAAATGGTTTTATAGGCATGTTGATTTTTAGTGGATCACTCCCTGCAACAAAAGCTGCGGTATTAGGTTTTGAACCTTTATTTTTAACAGCGGCAAGAGCAAGTATTGCTGGATTATTATCTTTATTAATGTTGTTGTTATATAAAGAAAAATTACCAACATTTAAACAATGGGTTTCATTAACAGTCGTTTCATTAGGTGTCGTGGTAGGTTTTCCATTGTTAACCGCGATTGCATTACAAAAGATAACATCCGCACACTCCCTCGTTTTTCTTGCCTTATTACCATTATCTACGGCTATTTTTGCCGTTATACGAGGTGGTGAAAAACCGCGCCCTATTTTTTGGCTTTTTTCTATTATTGGTAGTTTGTTAGTCATGGGATATGCCCTTTCTCAAGGAGGCGTTTCATCTATCAGCGCTGATTTACTCATGATAGCGTCAGTTATTGTTTGTGGATTAGGTTATGCAGAAGGAGCAACGTTGACGAAATCATTAGGTGGTTGGCAAGTTATCTGTTGGGCATTAATTGTATCGTTACCTCCTATGCTTATTCTTAGCTTTATTCTTATGCCAGAGGAATTAACGACAATCAATCTCTCTGCCTGGGTAGGTTTAGGTTATGTTTCTCTATTTAGTATGCTGATTGGCTTTATATTTTGGTACAAAGGGTTATCTCAAGGTGGGATTGCAGCAGTAGGACAGCTTCAATTATTACAGCCTTTCTTTGGTTTAGCATTAGCGGCCGTGTTACTCAATGAGTCTGTGAATTTATTGATGTTGCTCGTAACTGTTGGTGTTATTTTTTGCGTTGCTGGTTCACGAAAATATGCTTAATTAATATTAACTAGTTAAAGCTAAAAACACGCTAAATATTTTTATTTAGCGTGTTTTTATTTTAATTAAAGCTCACACTTTGTTTTCAAGGTAGCTGTTTTTTTATGATGATCCAGTGCTAGCTCAATTAATTTAGTAATTAACGACTGATAGCCTAAGCCAGCACTTTGCCATAATTTTGGATACATACTGATATTTGTAAATCCTGGCAATGTGTTTATTTCATTAATCACAACTCGGTTGTCTTGAGTTAAGAATACATCAACACGAGCCATACCTAAGCAATTAAGCACACGATAAGCTTTTAATGCCACTTGGCGAATATGTAAACTAGTGTCTTCATTTATAACAGCCGGAACAACAACTTTAGCGCCATCTTCGTCGATGTATTTGGTGTTATAACCATAAAAAGCATCATTTAACACTATTTCACCACAAGGGCTTACTTCAGGGTTTTCGTTACCTAAAACAGCACACTCTATTTCACGACCAACAATAGCACTTTCAACAATCACTTTAAGATCATATTCAAAAGCCATGGCTAATGCCGCGTTAAATTCTTCTTCGTTATTAATTTTGCTAATTCCTACAGAAGAACCTAGGTTTGCTGGTTTAATAAATAAAGGTAATCCTAATTGACGAACCATTTCGTTATAAGGAATATCATCAATTTGGTGTGCCATAATCGTAATAAAAGGTGCAACCGCTAATCCCGCACCATCAAGTAGGCGTTTTGTGACATCTTTATCCATACAAGCGGCTGAACTCATGATATTAGGGCCGACATAAGGCATATCAATCATGTGTAATAGACCTTGCAGTGTACCATCTTCACCATAGGCACCATGGACAATTGGGAAGACAACATCAATTTGTGGTAATGCTTGACCGTCTTCAAGTGAAATAAATTGATTTTTTATACTACCTGGAATAATAGCAACCGCTCTTAAAGGTTTGCTTAATGAGATAGTTTTAGGATTATCGCTATTGAGTAAATAGTCAGCTTCTGAATATTCATGCCACTGTCCTTGCTCATTAATACCTATTAAGCAAAGGTCGAATTTCGTTCGATCTAATTCATTAATAATATTTTTTGCTGATTGTAATGAAACTTGATGTTCTGTGGATTTCCCACCAAAAATAATAGCGACTCTTAATTTACTCATTTTCTAACCTTTTATAGGACAGCTATAGCGAATAGGTAGCAATATATCATGATAAAAACGCCCAATGTAGGTAGATAGTTCTTATCTGCGAAAAATTACGATAAAATGATGAAATTCTATGATTTAGAGTATTAAAACATCACTATTTCAAGATATAACAGCGCAATAACGATCACAATTCTATTGGTATAAGATAAACACTATGACTGATATAAAACAACCGATTGAAATGGATATTACTGAAGTAGCAAAAGCAACAGGGCTTGCCTCTTCAGCAATACGTTATTATGAGAAAAAAGGACTGATTAATTCGATAGGACGTAAAGGGCTTAAACGCGTTTATCACCGCGATATATTGAGCCGCTTGGCCTTAATTTCTTTAGCGCAACAAGCGCATTTTTCGCTAGATGAAATTGCACAATTAAGCTGCAACCAAAAAATCCCCTCAATAGATAGAACTATTGTTCATCTAAAAATTGAAGAAATTGATAATAAAATAAATGAACTTAAACGTCTTAAAAAAGGATTAGAACATATTCAAACCTGCCCTGAAGAGAACCATTTTCAATGCAATAGATTTCAAAAAATTTTAGCATTAAGTCTAAAAAAGAATAAAAAACGAATTAATAAAAAATAATCGATTGCTTTAGGTAAGCGCTAAATCAACTGACGCTCTTTTAATAATAACCCCTCCTCTTGACTTGAAGTTAACTTCAAGTTGTAAGATGCGTATCTCTTTAATTTATTTATCGCATCAACGGAGATATCTATGCCTAAATCAGTCTGGTGGTTGGCATTTTCTTTGGCTCTTTTTACAACTGGGAACGCATTAGTGCTTTCTGTCGCTGTTCTCGTGGGAGAGCAACTTGCTAAAGATCCTATTTATTCAACGGTTCCTTTATTAAGCCAATATATTGGAATTATTTCAGCAACACTTCCAATGGCACACTTTATGATGAAATATTCGCGTAAAGCAGGTTTTATTATTGGAAATATAGGTGGGTTAATCGGCGCATTATTATCTATTGCAGGTATTTATTATCATAATCTAATGCTGTTTTCCTTTGGTACTTATTTTACTGGAGTTGCTATTGGTACAGCACAACAATATCGATTTGCTGCACTCGAAGAAACACCAGTGAGCATGCATGCAAAAGCTATCGGTTTAGTGATGAGTGGCGGTATTGTTGCCGCAGTTATTGGACCGACATTAGCAGTAACAACGCGGCAATTCTTTGCAGATTATCCGTTTATTGGACCTTTTACTGCATTAAGTTTTATTTATATTTTAGCGTTCGGATTACTGTTGAAAATTCCTTTAAAAAAAACAATAAAAACCAAAATACAAACAGAAGAAAAACCAAGAAGTTATCCACTATTATACAGTCAACCTTTGTTATTTTTAGTCACAATTGTTAGTGCATTAGGTTATGGCGTTGTAGTGTATATGGTTGGCGCTATTCCACTATCGATGAAACAAAATGGCTTTGAATTTGCCACCATTGCTTTTGTGTTTCAATGCCATATCTTAGGCATGTTTGCTCCCTCTTTTATTACAGGTCAACTTATCCACCGATTCGGGATCAAGATTTTCTTTTTTACTGCCATACTCTTATTGATAATTGCATTAGGTATCAACTTACAAGGCAATAGCTTTTATCATTACCTCATTAGTTTTGTGTTAATTGGTATTTCATGGAATCTAAACTTAATTAGCTCTACTCATTTGCTATCTAAAACGTATTTATCGCATGAGCGTGCAAAAGTCCAAGGTACCAATGACTTTTTAATTTTCTTCTTTGGTGGATTAGGCAGTATCACAGGCGGTCTTGCTTTTTATTTAATAGGTTGGCAACACACCAACATTATTGGTATTACTGTTGCTGTCATGATTTTATTAGCCGCAATTAAACTACGAAAACATTTACCCTCAACGAGTACGTTATAATTTTATTTACTCATGATTATCTCAAGCCTGCTTAAATTGCGGGCTTTCACACTAAATGATACTTTTTATCTTTCTTATGGGATTGCATAGAAGAACTCTATATTGATAGAATTAAATCACCGATTCACTTTTTAAACTTAGAGAAGGAGGCTAATTATGTTTTTGTGTGATCTTATTGAATACTCACACTTCTTTGGTAATCGTCACAGCTCAGGCTTTCACAGTATTTTACTGCGTTAACCTGCCTGAGCGACGTTAACTATGACCTCTCTCAGCTTACAGGGTTATCGCAAGATATTACCCAAGGCGTTTCTACGCCTAAAGAATGAGTAAGCTATGAGCACATTATTATCTACACAAAATCTGTCTTTTCATAATAACAACGGTTTATTACTAAATGATATTTCTTTAGCCTTAATTAAAGGTGAGAAAATTGGTTTAATTGGCCATAACGGCTGTGGAAAAAGTACATTATTAAAACTTTTATCACATCAATTAACACCGAATGAAGGTGTTATTTCCATTGCTAATCAAACCGTAATGGCCTATATAGAGCAGCACCTTCCTCAAGAATTACAGCCAATGACATTAATGGATGCTGTACTTCATAAACTTCCTGAAGAATACAGATTATCTGAAGGCTGGCGCGCAGAGTTACTACTCTGTGAAATGGGTTTTAAGTTTGATGAAAAAAATCTACGTGTTTCACAATTAAGTGGTGGCCAACATACGCGTTTATTATTAGCAAGGGCGTTAATTATTGAGCCTGACCTATTGTTACTTGATGAACCCAGTAACCATCTCGATTTACCCACTATTTTATGGTTAGAAACCTTTTTAAAACAGTGGCGTGGTAGCTTTATTTTGGTGTCTCATGATAATACGCTATTAGACAACGTGACGAATTGTACGTGGATCATTCGTGATAAGTCATTATCTATCTTTCGCTTGCCCTGCTCTCAAGCCAGAGTAGCGCAAGAAGAGCAAGATATGAGTGCGCAACATCGACGTGATGCACAGCAAAAAGAGATAGATAGGATTACCCAAAGTGCGAAGCAGCTCGCAATTTGGGGTCACGTTTATGATAACGAGAATTTATCTCGCAAAGCTAAACAGATGGAGAAACATATTGTTCGTTTAAAAGATGAACAAACCGAAGTAGCTGAAGGAGCTCAGTGGGTATTACAATTTTCAGGTACAACACTGCGTGCTGATAGACTTTGTGAATTAATTCAACTCTCTGTCATTCCTGCTGATAATGCCCCTGTTCTCTATATTGTCGAAAATCAGCGCATTAAAAGTGGTGATCGAGTGGCAATAATCGGTGCTAATGGAACGGGAAAATCATCATTATTAAAGATGATTTGGTCATTAAATTCAGTTGAAACAACGACACAAAGTACAATAAGGTTACATCCTCGTGTTGAATTGGGTTATTACGACCAAAACATTGCGCAGTTAAAGGATAATGATACCCTCACTGAGGCATTGAAACCTTTTGCGCCTTTAACTGATGAACAACGTAAAATGGCACTAATTAGCGCAGGTTTTGTTTATATTCGTCATGGGCAAAAAGTGTGTACGTTAAGTGGTGGTGAACGTGCTCGTTTATTATTTATCGGTCTGAGTTTAGCGAAATACTCATTCTTGATGCTTGATGAACCGACGAATCATATTGATATGGATGGTAAAAAGGCGTTAGCTGAGCAAATTAGTCAATTCACTGGTGGTATTTTATTAGTTAGTCATGATCGAGAATTGATTGAAAATAGTTGCAATCGTTTTTGGTATATTCACAATGGTATTTTGACTGAACATCATGATATTGAAACGATTTATCAACTTATTTCTGAGGAGGAAGTGCCAGAAATACAGATAACAGATAAGCAAAGTGATGTAGAAAATCATGCATCGGTGCTGTCTGTTTCTCACCATGATGATGATGAAAAACTGTTTAAGCTCATTGAATTAGAAGAGAAACTGGACGCTGATTTAGCACGTAAACCCAACCATCAAAAACCTGTTTTGCAAGCGCAATGGAAACTGGAAATTAGTCAGTTAAAGCAATCGCTTAATATGATGTAAAAGAATAAAATTTTGGTGTAACTCAAAGGATCACATTGTGATCCTTTTTCTTTTTATGACTTATTTAACAAGCTGATATTCAATTAAATATAAAATTTGTGTTGTTGGGTAAATATCTTTAATAAGCGCTTTTAATACAGGAAGCGTCATTCCTTCTTGCTGTGCATGATACGCATTAATATCATCATAATGTAAAGGTGATACAGCTAGAATTTTTAATTTTCCATAGTAAGTACGATGTTCGTTAGCATATAACTCAACCACACTACCTGGCTTATAATAGCTTTCACTTTCATCACGAATAGTAATTACTTTTATTTCTTTAAGAATTGAAGGAATTAAACGCTCAAAAAAAGTAATTTCTGTAGGGTTAAATGACATAGTATTACTCACGAATAAATTGATAACTTGCTGATTATCTCACCATGTTTTACTGATGTTTTATCTGTTTTTGCTAATTATTGTGTTATTTGATGATTCGGTCTGAAGCAATTTTGCTTTACGGTCGATCCCCCAACGATAACCTGACAATTCGCCATTTTGACGAATAACACGATGACAAGGTATCGCCACAGCAAGTTTATTAGCTGCACAGGCATTTGCTACCGCACGATATGCTTTAGGGGAACCTATTTTATTGGCAATTTCTTGATATGTCATGGTACTACCAAAAGGAATATCTAATAATGCCTGCCACACTTTTTGCTGAAAAACAGTACCTTGAATATCAAGAGGTAAAGATAGCGGTTGTTTGGGTAATTCAATAAAACCAACAACTTGAGCTATTATTTGTTCAAACTCTTTATTTGCACCAATTAATTCAGCAAGAGGAAATTGTTTTTGTAAATCTTCTAATAATTGTTCTGCATCATCCCCTAACATAATAGCGCAAATTCCCTTTTCGCTTTGAGCCACTAGAATATTACCTAAAGAACACAGTGCAATCGCAAAAAAGATAGCAATATTCTTACCACCGGTACGCCAATTGGTTGGAGTCATTCCTAATATTGCAGCTGCGTTTTCATAAAAACGGCTATTAGCATTAAAACCTGATTGATAAATTGCATCAGTAATACTGCCATCTTCAATCAGGGCTTTTTTTATTAACTTTTGGCGGTAAGCATTAGCATAATCTTTTGGGGTGATACCCATAATCGATTTAAAGAGACGATGAAAATGATATGGGCTTGCCATAACATGCTCAGCAATACGAGCTAGTGAAACATCACCGTTATTTTGTTCAATAAAACGGCAGGCTTGTTCAATAAGTTGATTACGCTTATTTTCCATTATGACAGTCCTTTAATGCGGGATTACGGTTATTATCAACAGTCATAATGAATAAAGAACTCCGTTTATTGCGCAATAATTTCAGGCTCTTTAGATAATACCCATAAATAAAGCGATGCTGTAGAGCCATAAGGTGAATATCGTTTACGGTAACGCTCAAAGCGTTCTTTATCTAATGTTTTATGATGATAAAGGCGCATAATTCCACGTTGAATGCCCAAATCTCCCCAACTTAAAATATCTGGCCGATTAAGCGAAGAAATTAATAACATTTCTGCTGTCCAAACTCCAATACCTTTCAGTTGAATTAAAGTATCAATAACCTCTTTGTCTGTCATATCAGGAATTTTATTTAAATCTAATTTTTCTGAAATAACGGTATCTGCAATACCGATAATATAACCCGCTTTACGCATAGTCATTCCACATTGTTGTACCTCTTTTTCTGATAATTTTGCAATACGTTCTGGCGTGTAAATACCCTCACATAAATTCAATAGCCGTTGGTGCACCGTTATGGCAGCAGAAACAGAAATTTGTTGTTCAATAATGTTTTTAACTAATGCGGTAAATAAATCAGGTGTAATAGGACGTTTAATGTCACCTATTCTTTCAATGAGTGCAGCTAAGCGTTTATCACGCTGCTTTAAGATTTTTATCTCTTTTTCACCATACTGGAAGTACATAAATTCACTCAGATAAACGGGAAATATTAAAATTAGTATAACGTATAAATAGAGATGCTATGCACTCCATTTCTTGCTTTTAAATATATAAATTGAACAATAAGAAGACTCAAAGCAACAATGTTAAATTAGAAACATAAATTAAAATCTCCATATGTAGATAAATTATTCAAAATAAAAACCTAATCTATACTTTATTTGATTTAATTATTTCTTTCGAAATATCTCTCATATTATTGATTATCGCCATATGCAATAAGGTTTAACATTATGAATAATGAAATTGATTTATATAATAAAGCCGCGGCATTAGATTTAATGAAAAAATCAATATGCTTTACTATTCCGGCGGCGTTAAAAGTGGCTGCTAAATTAAATATTGCAGACTTATTAAAAGAAGGCTCTAAAAATATTAATGAACTTGCAGAAAAAACAAACTCAGTTCCTATTGTTTTAAATAGAATATTAAGAATGTTGGCTTCTGAAGGTATATTTTCCGAATCAGAAGGATCTAGCTATTCTCTAGCTCCAGCAGGATACTTTTTATTAAGTGATCATAAATATAGCTTGCGTGATGCCGTATTAATGTTAACTAATGAAACGTTATGGCGGCCAGTTGGCGATGTTATTGAGTCAGTTCAGGGTAACCCTGCTTTCGAAAACTTATATGGCATGTCTTTTTATCAATATTGGCAAGATAATGTAAGAGAAGATCATGATTTTCAAGCAGGTATGAGCTCTTTATCAAAAATAGAAAATTATTTTCTTATTAAGCATTATAAATTTCCAGAGAACAAAATAGTGACAGATATTGCTGGAGGGCTAGGTGGATTATTATTGGAAATTTTAAAAGAAAATCCTACGTTAAAAGGACAGTTATTTGATCACTCGCATGTATTAGAAAGAACGAAATTAGTTGAATTAAGTGATGATAGTCGTTGGAAATTAATACCAGGTGATCTATTTGGAAATTATCCTGAATCTGATATTTATTTAATGAAATATATTATTCACAATTGGAATAATGAAAATGTTATTAATATTTTTAAGAATTTGCGCAAAATAATGAAGGCGGATTCAAAAGTACTTATTATTGAGCCAGTTATTTTTAAAAAAAATATACCGGATGTCGCTAAATATATGGATATGATTTGTATGAGCGCATTTCCTGAATCGGGCGAACGCACAGAAGATGAATTTATTGCTTTATTAGATCAATCAGATTTGAAAATTAATAAAGTGATTAAAACAGAAACATATAATTCAATATTAGAAGTTGTTATTAAATAATTTATTGAAAAGATCATCTATTTGTAACAAAAAAAGCCACTTTCAAAAGTGGCTTTTTAAATTGAAAAAAGATTATGCAGTTAACGCCAGTTTTGCACCAAAAAGTAAGAACACTGCACCTATACAACTATTTGATAATGATGCTAATCGTTTGTTATGTTTTACTTTATTAGTAATAGCTACTCCGCCAAAAATAAGAATTGATAAATAAATCATGCTACATGTTTCTAAAATTGCACCTAATACAAAAAATGGAACACCCGCATTTTCATATTTAGGATCAATAAACTGAATAAAGAAAGAGACATAAAAAATGATCATTTTAGGATTAAGCATACTTAAAAATAGAGCCTTAACATAAAGACCATCTTTTGCTTTGATTGCCACTTCTGATACTTGTTCAGTTGTTTCTTTTTTCTTGTGAAACGTTGCATATAATGTCTTTAAACCCAAATAGGTTAAATAAAGAGCACCTGCATATTTAATAACAATAAAGAAAACGGGTGAAGTCTTGACTAATGAAGCAACCCCCAAAAATGCCAAAAAGATTAATAATGCATCACCCGTAAAAACACCAAGAGCGGCTTTATACCCCCCTTTTACCCCATGCTTCGCACTGGAAGTAAGGACGAAAATCGAGTTTGGACCTGGTACTAAGGTAATAAAAATAACGCCTAAAAGGTATGTCCAAATATTTGAAATACCGATACTTTCTAACATACGACGCCTTTTTTAAAAAAATAATATGCTGAATATGTGAGCTATCATATCGACAATAATATTTTTGTAAAACAATAATCTTTATATAATATAAAAATAAGTTAATTAATCTAGTTTGATTAATAAAAAGCAGTTTGTAAGTCTTTTTTAATTAATTTATTTAGATTAAAAAACTAGTTTAAATGTGCGTTATAGTATGATGCTGAAATTAAAATTTATACAGCGATAAAGTTCAAAATAAAAAACAATATCAGTTTTATAAACTACAAATTAGATAAATATTAGAGGCAATACCCTATTGTTTGTTTTGTGTTATGGTTTTTTATTCTTTTTGTGATTTGCATCTATTCAATATTGCCAAAATAACAGTAAGGATAGTAACTATGTTTATGAAAAATAATGATTTTTATAAACATATTATTAAATGTATTAGCACAAAAAGTGAGAGGATAAATAAGATTATTTTTCTCAAAACCATTATTCTGTTTGTTTTTTACATTTAGCATAAAAATCACCTTACCTCCTATTACCGTTAAGAGAATAAAATGGATATAAGCACCTCATCGTTATCTCAAAAACCACAAAAGAAAATTATTATTGTTGGTGCTGGCATAGTTGGTGTAATGCAAGCTTGGTATCTTGCAAAAAAGAGCAATATGCAGGTTATCTTATTAGATAAAGCGAATGCAGGAACTGGCGCAACAAGTGCTTCATTTGCTTGGCTAAATGTCTCTTATGAGCGACCAGATGCTTATCAAAAATTACGAGCAGAAGCGATTCATTGTTGGCGAGAACTCGATAAAGAGACACAAGGAAAATTGAATATTGATTGGGCTGGTGCAATAAGTTGGATGTCTTCTGACAAAGAAACGGCTCAATTTATTCAATCACATCATCAAGCTGGCTTTAATGTCCAAGCATTAAATAAAGAACAATTGATTCATAAAGTACCTAATTTATCTCCCCCCCCTAACTTAGCAGCTTTTGCAAGCGATGAAGGTGCAGTGAACCCTTTTCATGTTATTGACATATTATTACGACAAGCCCAAGAAATGGGCGTTAAATACAGTGCTAACACTAAAGTTATTCGTTTGATAGAAGAAGATCATCGCATTATTGGTGTAGAAACAGAAAATATTAAAATGCATGCTGATCATGTTATTTTAACCGCAGGAGTGGGCGCTTTAGCGTTATTGTCTGAAAAAAGTATTGATTTACCTTTATATGCATCACCCAGTATTTTACTCAAATTAACAACAGATGCAGAAACGCCGTTTTTACCTTGCATTATCTCAACGCCAGAAATGGAGTTACGTCACTTTGCTCAAAATGAGATTATTGCAGCTGAAGATTACATTGATAATAGTGATGAACATCACCCTGAGCACATTGCATTCCATGCACAAGCGACTTTTTATGATAATTTTACGCAAACAGGTAAACTAACGATTGAACAAGTTATTGTTGGTGAAAGACCCATGCCTAAAGATGAAATGCCAATTATTGGAGAAATATCTCCTTATCAGGGACTATATCTTGTTACTATGCACGCCGCCGTGACGTTGTCACCTTTATTGTGTAAATTGGTTGCACAAGAACTGATTTACGAAAAAGCGAATCCTCTATTAACTCCTTATCGCTTATCACGATTTAGCTAGAGAACCATTATGGATGCACAACTGTATAAAGAATTTAAAGTAGTAGAAAAAGCTTTTTGGTCAGAAATTTGTGAAAATAATATTCGTATTGGTGATCATACTCATTGCTTTATGACACCAATGGACGCGCCAATTTTTAACTTTATTTATTTACGTCAAGGCGCAACAGAAGGCTCGTTTCAGCAGGCAAGTACCCTTTTCTCTTCGCAACAAAAAGACCATATTTTGGTTTTACCTGAATCATTATTACCTGAATTTGAAGACATTATAAAAAATGCGGGCTATACCGGTGACGGTATGACAACAGCAATGTATTTAACGTTGTCAGAAGCGGTTTACCCTTCTTATCGAAATAATCCATGCGATATTATTCTCACCAATCATAACCTCGAACAATGGGCACATCCGCTAAAAACAGCGTTTCCTGTGGGAGATGATAGTGATGATACGATTGTTAATGAGTATATTCGTTATCATCAAAAAGCATTAGATAATGGCGCGACTATTTTCCATTATGCTCTGTTAGTTGAAGGTCAGCCCGTGTCGTCATTAACGCTGACGTTACATGATAAATTAGCGCGTTTTGACGATATTGGGACAGATGTTGCTTATCAAGGCAATGGCTATGCAACTCATTTAATTAAACACGTTTTAGAGTTTTGCCGTGAGCAAGGTGTAGAGCGTTGTTTCTTAGATGCATCCGCAGATGGTTTGGCGCTATACCGTAAATTTGGTTTTAAATCCCTCTTTAACTATTTAAGTTTTATTAAAGAGTAACTTTATCATAAGGCTCAATAAACTTATTGAGCCTTGATTTTTAGTAATTAAAGTTTCAACCTTCTTTCTGCATCTGTTTTGTCTTTATCACTGATTTGTCTTATTACACGACAGGGATTGCCAACAGCAACACAATTAGCTGGAATAGATTTTGTTACTACACTGCCCGCACCAATAACACAATTATCACCAATAGTTACGCCGGGTAAAATAATGCACCCTGCACCTAACCATACTGAATTGCCAATAGTAATAGGTAATGCATATTCAAGTTCACTGCTGCGTATTTCAGGATCAACAGGATGAGTTGCAGTTAAAATGCTAACATTCGGCGCACACATTACATTGTTTCCAATTTTCACTGGCGCACAATCTAATATCGTTAAATTGAAATTGGCATAAAATCCCTCTCCAATTTCAATTAATTCACCATAATCACAATGAAACGGAGGTTCAATAATAAAGGTATCGCCTGTTTTACCCAAAAGCTGTTTTAAATATGCCTTTCTTTTTTCAACTTCAGACGGCCGCGTTATATTAAAATCATAAATAATTTCGCGTGCTTTTACTCTAAGTGGCTCTAAACTATCATCTTTACATGCATGATAAAGATGACCTGATACCATTTTTTCGTATTCTGTCATTGTCATACTCCGAAATTGAATAAAACAGTTTAGGTAAACTTCAATATTTATCACCTCATTCTAACGTGAATTAATCCAAATTAACGGCGCTTTTTAAGTCCATTACGTGCAGCTTGATGAAATTGAGCATTTAAATTAGCAGTTAAGCTTTGTGAAATTGCCGTCATTTCTGTGCCTGCTAATGCAGGTGAACCTGTACCAAAAGGCGGACGTGGATCATACTCAATAGCAAGCTCTACCAATTGAGCAAAAGGCGTGCCGAGTAATTGTTCTAATACTAATAATGAGGCATCGAACGAGCCTGTTGCTGGCCCCGAGGTATAAATATTGCCATCAATAACAACATCACTTCCCTCTACTGCTATGGCTCCCATATCAGGCAACATCGGAACGACATTTGAATTACTGGTTGCTTTTTTACCTTTTAATAATCCTGCCGCTCCTAAAACTAAAGAGCCGTAACATGTACCAATAACATAACGTGCTTTATTACCCATGTTAGCAAAAAATGTCAGTGTCTCTTCATCTTCAACAATTTCTGGTGGTACCATTCCTACGACTAATACATCAAGATCTTCAGGGCATTCATCAAAAGTCATAGTAGGCATTGTTGGCCAACCAATATAGCCTTCAACTAACTCTTTCTTTTTCCAGATAAAATAAATTTCAGCACTCGCAATTGTAAAGACTGATTGAGCACCGTTAATATCCATGGGCATAAAGCCTGGACAGACAAAAATACCTATTTTCAATGGCCTTAATTGTTGCTTACGTCCTTCTTCAACTAGCCTGATAATAGAAGGCATATTTTTTCCATACAACATTTCATTGTGATTCATTTTACTTTCCTATTTTGTACTGGTTAGTAAAATAATGACATTTGTTTTATACTGAGTAAATGAATTTCTTACTGATTGGTATAAAATGCAAAAAAAAGGTCGCCCTCGTCGTTATGATAGCGATGCTGCTCTTGAAAAAATAATGGCATTATTTTGGCGAAAAGGATTTACCGCAACATCTATGGATGACTTGGTCATTGAAACTCAGATGAATAAGCCAAGTCTTTATGCTGCATTTGGTAATAAAGCTGCATTGTATGAAAAAGCCATTGAACGCTTTAATCATATTGCTTCTACACGTTATCGCCATGAATTAGAAAAACAGTCACCGAAAGATAAAATTACCGCAAGAGTAAAACGTTATCTGAATTCGGCTATCCATTTTTATACAGATAATGATGGATTAACCGGTTGTATGGTGCTTTCAACCGCAGTGACTGAAATTGCCGATCCTGCAATCAAGCATATGCTTAATCAGGTTATTAATGCACAAACTCAGCAAGTTGAAGATGCCTTGCAAGAAGCATTAGAAGTGGGTGAACTAAAAGAAGGAACCGATATTCACACCATTGCATTGGGGATGATCGCGTTATTACATTCCATTTCCTTAAGAGCAAGATCAGGCGCTACAATTGATGAATTGTTGCCACTCGCTGATCTCTCATTGATTATATTAGCGCCTTATTTATCAGATTATTATGATGAATAAAGAAAATAAGTAATTACATTAGTTATTTAAGAGAGAAAACCATTAAAAAGTAGTGAGCCACCAGCAAAAATTAACATGACATCTAGTAGCCCTTGGAATAGCTTAGGTGTCAATTTTAATACCAGCTTTTTGCCAAGGAAATTACCCATGGTTAAGCCACCGCCCACTAACATTCCACTAATTAGGATAAATATTAACTGCACCAAGTTGGCTAAAGGTTAGGGCTTTGGTGAGATAAATAATAAACGAAGCAGCCGCTTCTGTTGCTAGTAATGGCCCTAGTGTTAGCCCATATGCAGAAAATATTGGAATAGTTAATGGCCCAGTAGAAAAAACAACCCCCGTTAAATAGCCGATAACTGCGCCAGCAATAATAACTTGGTAAGGTTTTATTTTAATTTGATGTTGGCGTAATAAATGAATAATTGGGATCATCAAAATAAAGAACAGTCCCATCCCGATATTGAGCCATTTTTCAGACATAACCCATAATGTATTTGCACCAAAAATAACCGCGGGAATACCAGCTAATAAATAATAAAAAAGTGGCTTAAAACGGATACTATGGCGCCATAAATAAATGCGAGATAAATTTCCCATTACTGAGGCAAGAGCCATAATAGGCACCGCCTCTTTAGCGCCAAATACATAAGTTAATGCGGGAATAAGTAAAATAGAAGAACCTGTTCCAACTACTCCGCTGATGACACCAGAAAGTATTGCTAATAAAATAACTGCGATAAAACTCATTATCATCCTTTAAGTTCAATAAGTTAAAGACGCTGTATCATACCTGCCTTCTTTATTTTTACCTGTGATAAAATATCACTGTACTGTGAGTTTTAATCAGAAAGACTGCTTTATTGATGATAAGTAAACTATGATGAGAAAATTATGATGAGAAACCTTCCTCCATTACCTTCATTACGTGCTTTCTTAGTTGCTTGTCATAGCCAAAGTTATACAGAAGCAGCACAAACACTATGTGTCACTCATGGTGCAATTAGCAGACAGATTCAAGTTGTTGAAAAATGGTTTGGTGTTACGCTATTTAACAAACAAGGTTTACGTCGTGTACCAACTCCTTATGCATTAACATTGGCACAAGAATTAAGTGATGTTTTTGATAAGCTTAATGACATTGGCGTTCGTTATGGTAATGGTGGTAAAAACGATATTTTAAATATCAGTGTTCCTACAACATTATGTTTAAAATGGCTTATTCCAAGAATGGAGGATTTTTATCTTCAATATCCTAATGCCAACATTCAAATTGCGTCAGCAAATAGTGAGCGATTTCATTTAATCAGCCATGATGATTTAATTATTCGTCCTCAACCTCAGCAACAAGAATATTCATCTATTGTTTTTCTAAAGGATGTGCATTGTTTAGTTGCCTCTGAAAAGCTACTTAAACGTTACAGCGTCACTAATTTAGAAGACGTTTTTAATTGCCCTGCCATCGATACACTCACTCGCCCTGGTCATTGGCAACAATGGTTAATAGTGGCTCAACTTAATACTCAGCGATCATTTTTGCGTCAGTATCGCTTTGATCACTTTCATATTTCACTTCAAGCAATTATCGAAGGTTTAGGAATAGGCATTGGTCCAATCTCAATTTTATCGAATGAGATAAGTTGTGGGACTTTAAAAATATTATTTCCTAACATTCAAATAGCCCCTCTTTATTACTATGCATTAACACCATTAGGTGTACAAAAAACCAAAACACACCTTGATTTTGAGCAATGGCTCACACAACAGAAAAGTTAATTTCTCTAATGAAATAAGTGTTTTTTTTTCATAAAAATGACGATTTTACTCTTATTACTTATACTTTTTAAAACTCCATCTTAAGTGTTTAATTAAAAATATTTAATATCACTCTCTTTTTTAGATTAGGTAAAAACGCTATTTGTGCTGTATTTATAATTCGCTACCTTACTCTGCTCCTTATATCAAATCCATTTATATTCAATAAATTAAAGGCAAACTTTAAGTATATTAACCCATGATGATTATTTTATTTTTAAATAATCTGTTAAAAACACTTATTGTTTAACTTAAATTAACGTTCTATGCTGATATTTATATATAAAATTTATTAATTTATTTGCTGGCAACGAAGGACGATACGATGTCTGTAGCTGTGACAAAAAAAGCAATAGAAAAACTAATCAATGGGTATGAGTCTGATCCTTTTGCACTTCTTGGTATGCATGAAACATCGGCAGGTTTAGAAGTTCGTGCATTTTTACCTGATGCTGTTTCAGTCAGTGTCATCGATAGAAAGAATGGCAGAAAAGTCGCGACGTTAGAACGCAAACATCCTAGTGGTTTTTTCTGTGGTGCAATCTCCCGACGTAAACGTCGTTTTAGTTATTGTTTAGATGTTACTTGGGAAAATGCACAAGGGATTGTTGATGATCCTTATCAGTTCGGTATTTTACTGCAAGAAATGGATATTTGGTTTTTAGCACAAGGTCATCATTCTCGCCCTTATCAATGTTTAGGCGCTCACCCCGCTAAATTAGGTGATATTGATGGTATTACTTTTGCTGTATGGGCACCAAATGCACAAAGTGTGAGTGTGGTTGGCGATTTCTCATTTTGGGA
Source organism: Proteus vulgaris (assembly GCF_011045815.1). Classification (GTDB taxonomy): domain Bacteria; phylum Pseudomonadota; class Gammaproteobacteria; order Enterobacterales; family Enterobacteriaceae; genus Proteus; species Proteus vulgaris_B. The sequence continues at coordinate 2,015,846 of NZ_CP047344.1, forward strand.
TGAAAGGCGTTTTCCTATGCGATTACGTCGTGAAAGTGGAATTTGGGAGCTTTTTATTCCACAAGCCCATCTTGGTGATTGCTATAAATTCGCTATTTTAGATGCCAATGGAGAACGTCGATTAAAAGCAGATCCTTATGCTTTTGAAACACAGATACGCCCTGAAACTGCATCAATTATCAATACATTACCTTCCGTTAAGCCAATGCCATTGTCGCGTCAGCAAGCAAATCAACGTAATGCACCTATCTCTATTTATGAAGTTCATTTAGGCTCATGGCGCCGACATACTGACGATCAAAGTTGGTTAAGTTATCGTGAACTAGCCGAACAGTTAATTCCCTATGTTAAAGAAATGGGCTTTACCCATATCGAACTATTACCTATCAATGAGCACCCCTTTGATGGTTCATGGGGATATCAACCTTTAGGGTTATATTCACCAACTCGTCGCTTTGGTTCACCTATGGATTTCCGTGATTTTATCGAAGCGGCTCATCAGGCTGAAATTAGCGTTATTTTAGATTGGGTTCCCGGCCATTTCCCTGAAGATGACTACGGTTTACGTAATTTTGATGGCACATCGCTCTATGAATATGCTGATAGACGAGAAGGCTTTCATCCGGATTGGAACACCTTAATTTATAACTATGGCCGTAATGAGGTACTGAATTACCTTTCAGGCAATTTATTGTATTGGCATGAACATTTTGCACTTGATGGTTTCCGATTCGATGCCGTTGCTTCCATGCTTTATCGTGACTATAGCCGAAAAGAAGGTGAATGGATCCCGAATAAACATGGTGGACGAGAAAACTTAGAAGCCATTGATTTTCTTCGTTATACCAATAAATTATTAGGTACAACTTGCCCTGGCACCATCACGATTGCTGAAGAATCAACTGATTTCCCCGGTGTTACCTTACCGCCAGATGATGGAGGTTTAGGTTTTAACTACAAATGGAATATGGGATGGATGCATGACACGTTGGCATATATGCAACGTGATCCTATCTATCGTAAATATCACCACAATCAAATGACCTTTGGCATGCTCTATGCCTATAACGAAAACTTTGTTCTGCCTCTTTCTCACGATGAGTTTGTGCATGGTAAAGGTTCGTTGATTGGTCGTATGGTGGGTGATGATTGGCAAAAATTTGCTAATTTACGTGCATATCTTGGCTTTATGTGGGCTTATCCGGGCAAAAAGCTACTATTTATGGGATGCGAATTTGCACAATGGCGTGAATGGGATCACGACAGTAGCTTAGATTGGCATCTTCTTGAAACACCAAATAGCCCACACCAAGGTGTTCAGCACTTTGTGCGAGATTTGAATCTTTCCTATCAAGCGAATGCTCCTCTTTATGAATGTGACTTTGAACGAGAAGGCTTTGAATGGCTTACCGTTGATGATCATGACAATTCCGTTTTTGTTTTTTGCCGAAAAGATACACAAGGTAACGAAATTATTGTTATCAGTAATTTTACCCCAGTAGTTCATCACAATTATCTCGTGGGTGTTAACAAAGCCGGTGCATATCAAGAAATACTCAATAGTGATTCTGAATTTTACAACGGAAGTAATGTGGGAAATCTAGGTGAAATAGAGGCAATAGCAAGTGAATTTAATGGTAAAGCCTACTCTTTGTCATTGACGCTACCGCCACTTGCAACACTGTATTTAAAATTGAAGGATTAATATGTCTTTAGATTATGGTCGCCCTTTCCCTATGGGCAGTCATTATGATGGCTATGGAGTAAATTTTACACTCTTTAGTGAAAATGCCACTAAAGTCATACTTTGCCTGTTTGATAAAGCAGGCAAAGAGATCCGCTATCCATTACCCGGCAAAACGGGAGCTATTTGGCATGGATACTTACCCGGTGCAGGGCCCGGTTTGCATTATGGCTATCGTGTAGAAGGTGAATGGAACCCAGAACAAGGATTATTCTATCAACCTCAACAGTTGTTATTAGATCCTTATGCGAGACAAGTTACAGGTATCGTGGATAACACCTTGCCTTATACATCTCCTGTTTTTAATGCATTAGAACATGATGATAGCGCAATAACACCTAAAGCAGTTATCACGGATGATAGTGGTTGTTTTTGTCACTATTATAAAGAAAAAGGCACTTATCATCGCTTAAACACACCTTGGTCAGAAACTATTATTTATGAAGGACATGTCAAAGGACTAACAAAACTTCATCCAGATATACCTGAAACAATTGCAGGAACTTATGCAGCATTAGGTCACCCTGCTTTTATTTCTCATCTGAAAAAACTAGGTATTACGGCATTGGAATTATTGCCTATTCAATATCATTTAACAGAACCTCATCTTCATAAAATCGGATTAAAAAATTATTGGGGTTATAACGTATTAGCGCCTTTTGCTTTATCTACACAATATTATTCCAACACAGGTCGGAATATTATTGATGAATTTCGAGAAGCCGTAAGATGCCTACATAAAGCCAATATTGAAGTCATTCTAGATGTGGTATTCAATCATACTGCGGAATTAAGTGACCAATATGAAGGTTATATTGTTTCTCAACGTGGTATTGATAACAAAAGCTATTATTGGCTAAACGATGAACACAAAGCTCAAAATTGGACAGGATGTGGCAATACTCTCAATTTAAGTCGTCCTGAAACAGTGCAGTGGGTAATGGATTGCCTACGTTATTGGGTTACCGAATTTCATATTGATGGCTTCCGCTTTGATTTGGCAACCAGTCTTGGCCGTGTTCCTTATTTTGATACACAATCGCCATTATTAACGGCTATTCGCCAAGATCCGCTTCTTTCACGCATTAAACTTATCGCAGAGCCATGGGATTTAGGCTCTGATGGTTATCAAGTCGGTAATTTCCCAGTTCCATTTACAGAATGGAATGACGGCTACCGTGATGTTATTCGTCGTTTTTGGTTATGGCGAGATGTATCTATTGCAACATTTGCAGACAACATTACTGGCTCTGCAAAGCTATACCATAAAAACGGTCGGCCTCCTTATTCTAGTATCAATATGATAACGAGCCATGATGGCTTTACACTGCGGGATTTAGTGAGTTATCAGAATAAACATAACGAGGAGAATGGAGAATCAAACCTAGATGGACATAACACCAATTACAGTGTGAATTTTGGTGAAGAGGGTTTGATAGTTAACGAAAAAATAGGTCAATACAGATTGCTTGCGACAAGGAATATGCTGGCAACCTTACTGCTTTCTAGAGGAACACCTCATTTACTCGCCGGTGATGAAGTGGGTAATACGCAATATGGTAATAACAACGCTTATTGTCAGGATAATAAAGTCAGTTGGATCAAATGGTTTCATCAACCTTATGACTTAACTGATTACATTCGCCACCTTATTGAATTACGTCACCAAATTACACCTTTAAGTTCTCTTAAATGGTGGGAAGAAGATAGTGAAAATGTTATTTGGCTCAATCAAGATGCTCAACCTATGAGCCATGAAGATTGGCAACAACTTCCTCCCTCACCATTACAACTTTTTTTAGCGCAACAATGGATTTTAATGATTAACCCATTAAGAAATAGCGCTGTCTTTTCTTTACCTGAAGGGTCTTGGTCTTGCTTGCTTGATACGGCTAGCTGGCCTCTTTGTCACCCAACACAATCTCAGCATTGTGAAGTACAACCTAACAGTATCACCCTTTGGCGAAATAGCGTTTTTTATACTCAGTCTTCTACTGAAAAATTACCCAATATTTCCTCCCAAGTTAAGTAATTTGATTGGAGTGCTATAACTATGATGACAACAGAACAAGGCCAAAAATTAATGTTGGCACAACAACTTCCTAAAGAGGCAATTGCACTCGTTTTAGCTGGAGGTCGTGGCACACGCTTAAAAGCATTGACGGCGAAACGTGCAAAACCGGCGGTTTTCTTTGGTGGGAAATTTCGAATTATCGACTTTACTCTATCAAACTGTCTTAACTCAGGGATCCGTCGTATTGGCGTAATTACCCAGTATCAATCGCACTCCCTCGTTCAACACATTCAACGTGGTTGGTCATTTTTTAATGAAGACATGAATGAATTTGTTGACTTATTACCGGCTCAACAACGTCGTAATACTGATCATTGGTATATGGGTACGGCTGATGCGATATATCAAAACCTTGATATTCTTCGTAGCTACAAAGCTAAATATGTGGTGATTTTAGCGGGTGATCATATTTACAAAATGAACTATGCGCGTTTATTGCTTGATCATGTAGAAAATAAATCAAAATTTACCGTTGCCTGTATTCGAGTTCCTAAAGAAGATGCATTCCAGTTTGGTATTATGGATATCGATGAAAATCGTCGAGTACTAAATTTCCTAGAAAAACCATCAAACCCACCGTGCATTCCTGATGATCCAGATCATTCATTAGCTAGCATGGGAATTTATGTGGTTGATAGAGATTATCTATTTGATTTATTAGAAGAAGATAGTCGTGATCCTGATTCACATCATGATTTTGGCCAAGATATTATTCCTAAAATCACTGAACGTGGTGATGTGTTGGCTCACCCATTTGAACTATCTTGCGTTAGTTCTGATCCGTCTGTAGCACCTTATTGGCGTGATGTAGGAACCATTGAAGCGTATTGGTCGGCAAACCTTGATTTAGCCTCGGTGACACCAGAGCTTGATATGTATGCCAAAGATTGGCCAATTCGTACCTTTATGACCCCGCTACCCCCTGCAAAATTTGTACAAGATAATCATGGTGAACATGGGCAAATGATGAACTCTTTGATTGCAGATGGCTGTATTATCAATGGTTCAACCCTCTATTCTTCTATTTTATTCCCATTGGTTCGCGTTGAATCTTTCTGCCACATTGAAGACTCTGTCATTTTACCGGATGTTACCGTGAGTCATCACTGCTACTTAAAACGTTGTATTATTGAGCGCAGTTGTACTATCCCCGAAGGGACAATCATTGGTATGAATGCAGAAGATGATGCAGCTCGTTTTCATCGTACTGAAGAAGGTATTGTGCTAGTGACAAGAGAAATGCTTGAGCAATTAGCACATCAAAAAAAAGAAAACTCTATTGAGAAAAACGAAGAACAAAAACCTCAAAATGAGGAGGCATTTTCGTGAATGTGCTTCACTGTTGTTCTGAGTTATTCCCTCTGCTAAAAACAGGGGGACTAGCTGATGTTATGGGCTCTTTGCCCCTAGCTCAGAAAAAAATAGGCTTAGATGCGCGGGTTGTTATCCCCGCGTTTCCTGCGATTAAAGATAATATTGCTGATCTTAAATTAATCACTAATATTGATACCTTTGCAGGTCATATTTCTTTGCTTTATGGCCAATACCAGGGTGTTGATATTTATCTTATTGATGCACCTCATCTTTATCAACGAACAGGTAGCCCTTATCACGATGAATATCAACATGCTTATAGTGATAATGTTTTTCGTTTTGCCCTATTAGGTTGGGTTGCCAGTGAGTTATCCGCAGGATTAGATCCTTTATGGCATGCTGATATTGTTCATGCTCACGACTGGCATGCAGGACTAGCTTGCGCTTATTTGGCTGTAAAACACTCCTCTGCAAAGTCGGTTTTTACAGTTCATAACCTAGCTTATAAAGGCGAGTTTTCACCTTATCATCTGCATCAACTTGAATTACCTGATTACAGCTTTTCAATTAATGGACTGGAATATTATGGACAAATTTCATTCTTAAAAGCGGGCTTGTTTTATGCAAATCATATTACGACGGTTAGCCCAACGTATGCCAAAGAGATAACGCGCCCTGAATTTGGTTATGGACTTGAAGGTTTATTGCGTCAACGTACGGATGAACAGCGATTAAGTGGCATATTAAATGGCATAGATGAAGCGATTTGGGAGCCTGCAACGGATAACTTAATTACACGTCGCTATGATATAAACAGCCTCAATAAACGCCTAGAAAATAAAACAGCCTTACAGAAAAAATGCGGTTTACCTGTTAATAATAAAGCTCCTCTTTTTGCTGTTGTGAGCCGTTTAACATCACAAAAAGGGCTTGATTTAGTGATTGACGTATTACCTGATATTGTTGATCAAGGTGGCCAATTTGTGTTGTTAGGTACAGGTGATAGTCATCTTGAATCCGCATTTTTACATGCTCAACAACAATATCCGCAAAATGTAGCAGTTCATATTGGTTATGACGAAAGTTTTTCACACCAAGTCGTCGCGGGTGCTGATGTGATTATGGTGCCTAGTCGTTTTGAACCTTGTGGGTTAACTCAGTTATATGGTTTGAAATACGGCACACTTCCTTTAGTGAGGCACACCGGTGGATTAGCTGATACGGTGAATGATTGTTCATTAGAAAATCTAGCCCATCATAAAGCTACAGGTTTTGTTTTTCATGAAGCAACACCTGATGATTTGCGTCTTGCTATCAATCGAGCCTTTACTTTATGGGGTATGCCAAAACAATGGCAACAAGTTCAAACAGATGCCATGAACCAAACTATTTTTAGTTGGGAAACAGCGGCTAAGACATATGCAACGCTGTATCACCGTTTATAGACATGATGTCTATTTGACCTGTGGATCACCAAAAGAGATTTATAATGAAAAAGTTATGTGAATTTGATTATTTATCACCAGATAAGGATGTTGAATCGTTAAAGCGTTCTATTGTTTATAAACTGATGTTTATTGTTGGTACTTCCCCTAAATACGCCACACCAACAGATTGGTTAAATGCAACTTCCTACGCTATACGAGACCGTTTAGTTGAACGTTGGCTGAAATCAACCAAAGCGGAACTTTCACCGAAAGTAAAACAGGTTTATTACATTTCGATGGAATTTCTTATGGGGCGTTTTTTAACGAACGCAATGCTCTCTTTAGGGGTTTATAACGAAGTTAAAGAAGCATTAAAAGAATTAGGACTTGATCTTGAAAAGCAAATCGAACTTGAGCCAGATCCGGGTTTAGGTAACGGCGGTTTAGGTCGTTTAGCCGCGTGTTTTCTTGATTCTTGTGCCACATTAGGTTATCCAGTGACAGGCTATGGTATTCGCTATGAATATGGTATGTTCCGCCAGCAAATTCAAAATGGCGAACAACATGAAGTTGCGGATAACTGGCTTGAAAAAGGTAATCCTTGGGAATTCCCGCGCCATGATGTGCAATTTGAAGTGGATTTTGGCGGGCGTTTACAACAAGAAGGTGATAAAAGCTATTGGGTTGATACCTTAAATGTGCTGGCTCAACCTTATGACTCTATTGTTCCTGGTTATAACACACAAGCAACAGATACCATTAGGTTATGGTCTGCTAAAGCAAATGGTGCGTTTAATTTAGGTAAATTCAATAAAGGTGAATACCTAGAGGCTACAGAAGCCAAAGATCGCTCTGAAAATATCTCTCGTATTCTTTACCCTGATGATTCAACCACATCAGGTAAGATGTTGCGTTTACAGCAAGAATATTTTTTAGTCAGCGCCTCTATTCAAGATATTTTGCAACGTCATTATCATCTTCATCAACGCTTTGATAATTTAAAAGATTTTATTGCCATACACCTTAACGATACTCACCCTGTTCTTGCCATCCCTGAATTAATGCGTCAACTTATTGATAAACATGGGTTCAGTTGGGATGAAGCATGGGAACAAACAATCTGTATATTCTCATACACCAATCATACGTTAATGGGGGAAGCATTAGAAACATGGCCTGTTGATATGATAGGACGCTCACTTCCTCGCCATTTACAAATTATTTTCCAAATCAATGATAAATTCTTAAAGCAAGTTAGAGAACAATATCCTAATGATAACGACTTATTACGTCGCGTTTCTATTATTGATGAAGAAAATGGTCGCAATGTCCGTATGGCTTGGCTTGCGGTAATTATTAGCCAGCAAGTTAATGGGGTTTCTGAACTCCATAGCCAATTAATGGTGCAATCCTTATTTGCCGATTTTGCGATGATTTATCCCAAAAAATTCTGCAATATTACCAATGGTATTACACCACGTCGCTGGCTGGCATTAGCTAACCCTTCTCTTTCTCAAGTGATTGATAAGCAGATTGGTACTAATTGGCGAACCAATTTAGAGCAATTAGGTGAATTAATGCCACTGGTGAAAGACAAAGATTTCTTACACCAATTAAGAGACTCAAAGCGGCTGAATAAACAAAATTTAGCTAACATTATTCAGCAAGACTTGAATATCACAATTAATCCTGATGCGTTATTTGATGTTCAAATTAAACGTATTCATGAATATAAACGTCAACTTCTCAATGTGTTAGGGATTATCACTCGCTATAATCGCATTTTACAGGATCCAGAAAAAAACTGGGTTCCTCGTGTGTTTATTTTTGGTGGTAAAGCGGCCTCTGCTTATTATAATGCTAAGAAAATTATCAATCTTATCAACGATATTGCAGTGAAGATTAATAATGATGAGCGCATTAATGATAAATTGAAAGTGATCTTTATTCCTAATTATGGCGTGAGCTTAGCGCAACATATTATTCCTGCTGCGGATTTATCTGAGCAAATATCTTTAGCCGGTACAGAAGCTTCTGGTACAGGTAATATGAAATTTGCGTTAAATGGTGCACTAACTATCGGAACTCTGGATGGTGCTAATATTGAAATTGGTGAGCATGTTGGTTTTGAAAATATGTTTATATTTGGTCATAACGCACAAGAAGTCACTGAGTTAAGACAGCGTTATTCTCCACGTCGCTATTACGATGAAGATGTTGAGCTACATACAGCGCTCAATCAAATCGCTAATGGCTTCTTTAATCCAACTTACCCTGATAGATATAAATCAATTTTCGATAGCTTAATTGAGTTTGGCGATCATTATCAGGTATTAGCCGATTATCGTAGCTATGTTGATACTCAAGATAGTGTTGATGTTCTCTATCAAGATGAAGACGCTTGGTTGAAAAAATCCGCATTAAATATCTGCCAAATGGGTTATTTTTCTGCGGATCGCGCGGTAACTGAATATATGCAAAGAATTTGGAAAGCTTCTGCGATTACATTGTAAAAACTAAGCTAATTTTCTAAGGACAGAACGTAACCGCGCTTTATTGCGCGGTTTTTGCTTTTATTTAAGGCTTAATAAAGTTAGATTTTAATACGGTATGCACAACGTCTTGCGCCTTCTAAGATATATTCAACACGTTGTAGTTCTACTCCTAGTGTTTCAGAAAATAGCTCTTTTTCTGTATTACAAAAACCTTGGCAAACTTTAGCCGCTGCACATATTGGGCAATGATCTTCAATAAACAGGTATTCGTTATCTTTTACTTGCTCCCAATGTGCCATATAGCCTTCTTGACTACGCAAAGAGGCTAATATATCTAAGCGTTCCGTTAGTTCATCGGCTTCTCTTATCGCTTGAGTATAGCGTTCATAACTCTGCTTTTTTCGTGCAAGAATAATTTTCTCAATTGCACCTTCACCCAATTCTTCACGAATAGTCATCAAAATTTGTGCTGTTAATTCAGCATGAGTATCTGGAAATTGCTTTTGCCCTAATTCTGTTAAGTGCCAATATTGAATAGGTCGTCCAACTCCTCTTGGCTCAGTTATTGCTTCAACCAACCCTGCGCTGGCAAGCTTGACAAATTGTTGCCTTGCCGCTTCGCTACTTGTACCAAGACGTTGGCCAACATCATTTGCTTGCATTGGCCCATGTTTTTTAATTAAAAATAGAATTTTATCGCCAACACTACGTTGCGCAGGATAATTATATTCCAAGTTTTTTCTTGACATATTAGACGTCTCAGTATTTATTAATCCAAGTTTTACCTTGGTAATTTAACGAAGCTATGTCGTAATAGCAATAAAAGAAGGATATTTTTTCTAATGATCCCAGATAACAATAGCCAATGGCGTGATCTTTTCTCAGGGAGAAATGGGGCAATTTCATTTGCACTTTCTTTTGGTGTCGTGATCCACGCAATTAATATTTTAATGGCGACCACGATTTTACCCTCAGTTGTAACCGATATTGGCGGAATGGGATTATATGCATGGAACACCACGCTATTTGTTGCCGCCTCTATTATTGGTTCAGTATTATCTGCACGCTTATTAAGTTTATTAGGTGCCAAAGGTGCTTATCTGATAGCAACGGTGCTTTTTTTTATTGGTAGTTTATTGTGTGCAATTGCACCTAAAATGGAAGTCATGCTAATTGGCCGATTTATTCAAGGCCTTGGTGGAGGGCTTTTATTTGCACTTTCTTACGCCATGGTAAATATCGTTTATGATCAAGCATTATGGCCAAGAGCAATGGCTTTAATTTCAGGAATGTGGGGTGTTGCTACATTAATTGGTCCTGCTATTGGTGGAATTTTTGCTCAATTAGATGCTTGGCGTTATGCCTTTGGGATTATGTTACCTATCATGCTTTTTTATGGTATTTATCTGTGGCTTATCTTACCAAAAAATGACAATAACGCTTCAAAATCATCATCACAAAGCCTGCCTTATCTTCAGCTAATAATTCTAACAGCTGCCGTTCTGCTTATTTCATCTGGTAGCCTTTCTTCTTCACTCATCATCAACTTACTCAGTATTGTGGTGGTATTTGGTTTAATTGGCATGCTTATTTTTTGTGAGAAACGCCTTTCTGTTCGGTTATTACCGTCAAATACCTTTAAAGGTCTTTCTTTACATGCACTTTTATATCTGACTATTTCGTTATTAGCCATTGGCATGACATGTGAGATCTTTGTCCCTTATTATCTACAAAGCTTACATATGCAAACACCTTTAGCTTCAGGTTATATGAGTGCATTAATGGCATTAGGCTGGACAGTGGCTGAAGTGATTAGCGCAAGTTGGCAAGGTGCTAAAATGCGTTTTAGTATTTTAAGTGGCCCTATTATCGTTTTTATTGGCTTGCTTGTGTTGGCTTTTGTTATTCCAAACCCACTACTAAAATCAGAAAACGCGATTAGTCTTTTTATTATTTTATTTGCTTTATTCTTAGTGGGCTATGGTATTGGCTTTGGTTGGCCTCACCTATTAACGCGTATACTACAAGCGGCTTCCACGCAAGATAAAGATATTGCAGGCGCTTCAATTACAACCGTACAATTATTTGCAACCGCGCTAGGCTCTGCACTTGCGGGTATGATAGTTAACTTAAATGGCTTTAATAGTGGTACCCCTGAAGGGCTCTCTTCTTCTGCATCTGCCCTATTCTTATTTTTAGCATTTGCACCATTAATAGCGATTTATACAGCATGGAAAATAACACGTTGTTCTTATTAAACCTTATTTTTAATGTCATATAAGAAACAAAAGAGGTGATATGTTTTCACCTCTTTTTTAGTAAAGTTATCGGTTTCATTTATGAAAGAACTTATTTTTTATTCTGTCAAAATTCCTTTTAATGACAAAAGGAATTCTTATGAAAAGCATTTTATCGAAAATTTCAATTGTAAATAATGATCAGAATACAGTTGTTAATAAAGAACCATTAAACACTTATGGGATTTTTTTAAATAATATCAAAAATATTAAAAATACCTATTTAGATATCTCCATAGGTAATTGTGATAAAAGGAAAGAGATTACCGTTGATGTTGCAAAACTCAGTAAAGAGTTAATATCAAAAATACGAGAGCTTTATACATCAAAAAAAATATCTTCTTATAGGGTTGATATAAAAAATAAAGAAAAATCAATGGAGTTTTTAAATAATGCTTATAAAGTAATAGATAGTGCTATTTTAGAGTGGTGGGAAGATGAAAAGGAAGTTCTCCCTTCTTCAATAATTCATCGGACAATTGACAATTTATATATTGATGAAGAAATTTCCCTGAAACCGAATGATAAAAAAACTTTATTTTTTTTAATCTCTAATAAATTTAAGTTAGGTTTAAATAAGAATGCGGCTCAAAGTACAATGATCCAGAATTTGCAAGATATCCCTGAAGTCGTAAAAGCAATAGATGACTTGGGAATTTCTGATAATTCACATTTAAAATACGAAGTTTATTGTTTATTGGCTGAAAATATCTACAATTTTTTATCCGGTAATGAAAACAAAGTTGATTTTTCTAAAATAAAAGATGCGATTAAAGACGTAGCACAAAGAAAATTTGGTACTTCTGAAAATAAATTAACTCATCCTCCGCTTTATTCGAAATATACTCTAGCATTTTTTGATTAAGTAAACTATTGATCTTGGATTAGACGTTGTGTATAACTAAGTATACATTTTGTCTAACTTAAGTGAAATAGGAAACCACAATGTCCTCACATCTTACACTACAAAATATCGATGCCCTCTCATCCCCTGGTGGGCATTATTCTCACGTTGTTACTGCAAAGAATATGTCGTTTGTTTCTGGGCTATTACCCTTAGATAAACAAGGCAACCCATTAGCAGACAAACCCATTGAAGTTCAAATCACACAAGTACTTGAAAACTTAAATGCTTGTCTTCTCGGAATAAACGCAAAGAAAACAGATATTGCTCAAGTCAAAGTCTATGTGACAGATATTAATGAATGGCCTATCGTTAATGAGCTATATGCAAAATGGATTGGTGAGCATAAACCAGCAAGATTAGTTGCAGGTGTAAAAGAACTGCATTTTGGAAGCAAAATTGAAATTGAAGCTGTTGTTATCAAGGAATAATCTTATGAATAAGTTACCTACTCCTACTTATAAAGATGTTACTGAAGCTCATCAACGCATTCTGCCTTATCTTAATAAAACACCTGTTTTAACCTCTCGTACGATTAATGAGCTAACAGGGGCGCAGTTTTATTTTAAATGTGAGAACTTTCAGCGTATGGGAGCATTTAAATTTCGAGGTGCAATAAATGCATTATCACAATTTACCACAGAACAACGTAAAATGGGGGTCGTGACTTTCTCATCAGGTAATCATGCACAAGCCATTGCTTTATCAGCAAAACTATTAGGTATTCCTGCAACAATTATCATGCCTGACGATGCTCCAAAGGCTAAAATGGACGCGACAAAAGGCTATGGTGGCCGTGTGATCACCTATAACCGTTATACAGAAGATCGTGAAAAAATTGGCCAACAACTGGCACAAAAAGAAGGATTAACGTTAATTCCACCTTACGATCATCCTCATATTATTGCGGGCCAAGGTACTGCTACAAAAGAGTTGTTCGATGAAATTGGTGAATTAGATATGCTATTTGTTCCATTAGGTGGTGGTGGTTTACTTTCTGGCTCTTTATTATCAACCAAAGCCCTTTCACCGCAATGTAAAATATACGGTGTTGAGCCTTTAGCGGGTAATGATGGACAACAATCATTACGTAAAGGCGAAATCACCCATATTGATACCCCAAAAACAATTGCAGATGGCGCACAAACACAGCATCTAGGCAATTATACCTTTGAGATTATTCGTAACAATGTGGACGATATTTTAACTGCAACAGATGAAGAATTAATTTCCACCTTACAGTTTTATGCCCAGCGAATGAAGATTATTGTAGAGCCAACCGGCTGCTTAAGTTTGGCGGCTGCTCGTCAATTTGGTGATAAATTAAAAGGTAAGAAAATCGGTATTATAATCAGCGGTGGTAATGTCGATATCGCGCAATATGGTCATTTTTTAGCACAATAAAAATCAATAAAAAGATGTGATTAACCATTAAAAAAGCAGTATGGATTATTTTTCATACTGCTTAAAATCATAAATATATTGCTACTCAATTAAAATAACGAAGGTGTTTTTTGCTTAGTCTTTTTTAATTAAGTGAAAAAGTGATCCCTGCTTCTTTGCACAACTTCGTTAAATTCTCTTTTAATTGTTGATTTTCTTCAGGTAATAAATCGAGTTGCGGCAAACGCATATGACCGCCGTCTAAACCACGCATAGTTAATGCTGATTTAAATATTGCCATATTTGCACCTGATTTAAGTGCATCACTAAATTTTACACAAAATTGTTGCCAATGTTTTGCTTCTTGATGATTACCTGCAATATAGGCTTTATACATATTCACAAATGGCTCAGGGAATACACAAGCACAACCTGAAACGGTACCATCACAACCTGCATCTAATAGACCTAGGAATAATTTATCGTAGCCATGAAGCACTGAAAAATTATCGGCTACAGCAAGGTAACTTAATGTTGTATTGTTATCAGCAAAACTGTATTTAATCCCAATTACATTTTTACACTGTTGTTGTACTTTTGCCGCTAATTCAGGCTTGATATTATTTGCCGCACATTGTGGAATATTATACAAATAAACAGGGAAATTATCCGGTACACTGTTTGCCACTGTTACAAAATAGTTTTCTAATTCTCTGTCTGTCGCACCAAAAAATTGTGGTGTCACCACACCAATACCATCAGCTCCAATTTCAACGGCATGTTTCGCTAATTCAATGGTTTCGGTTAATGTCATTGCGCCGACATGAATAAAAACAGGTAAGCGTTTATTGGCTGTTTCGACAACGGTTTTTGCAACATTTTTACGCTCTGATGCTGATAAACGTAGCATCTCTCCCGTAGTGCCACAAGGATAGAGGCAATCAACACCTTGAGTGACTAACATATCAGTTAATGTAGATAACGCATTAATATCCACTTGATCGTTCGAATCAAACGGAGTAACCATTGCCACTGTAACGCCAAATAATTTTTTCATATTAAGACCTTTATTAAATCAGATTGCTTTAACAATAACTTTAATTGCCAACATGCCAGGATCATCTAAACCAATAGATTTTTCTGGGAACATACGCGCTCGACCTAATAAATTAGGTTTTTGACGAAATTCATTAAGCGTATTATCAATACTCTGTAAAGCTACCGCTTTTAATTCCGATCGAGATAAAACGGGTTTTAGCGCTTCAGATAATTGGTAAATGATATCAAGCACCGATTTTTGCCCTAACTCCCCTTTTCCTCTTGCCATCATGCTTTGATATGCAACAGTTAAAAGTGGTGAAATATCGGCGGGGGCTATTTCTTGCAGTTGATTTTCTTTGCAATACTTCGCCATTGCCATAAAAGCGGTTGCTTGCAATGTACCAAAAGAAGAAGCGCAGGCTTTTTGTAATGATTTACTGCATTGAAAAAGTGATTTACTTAAATCATCAGGCCAATCTTGCGAATCGTCGGCAATTTGTCGCCAGCCTTTTTGCATAGTGATCCCTAAATCACCATCACCTAAACGACTATCAGCTTCACACAACATTGATTGGGATTGCTCGCAAGCAGTTGCAATACGTGCAACGCCTTGTTTTAGCATATCAAGTGTAATATTCATCGTTATACTCTCCAGAATGCACAATGAGCAGGTGCATTCATCAAGGCTTCTAGCTCATCATCTAACTTGCACAATGTTAAGCTTGCTCCTGTCATTTCCATAGATGTGGCATAACGGCCGACCAATGGGTGCACAATAGTCGCACCTGTTTTATTAATCAGTTGTGCAATTTTGTTATACAGAATATAAAGCTCTTCTAATGGTGTTGCGCCTAAAGAGTTAACTAATACAGAGACTTTATCTCCTGTTTTTAATGATAATTCTGCTTGTAGACGTTCAAACATTTCTTGGGCAATTTCATCAGCACTGCGTAATTTATCGCGCCAAATTCCCGGTTCACCGTGAATTCCCATCCCCATTTCCATCTCATCTTCACCAATTTCAAAGGTAGGATGTCCTACCGCAGGTAAGGTACAAGATGTTAACGCACAACCAATTGTTCGGGTATTTTCCATGGTTTTTTGAGCAATACGTGTCACTTCATCAAGTGATGCACCTTCTTCTGCTTTGGCGCCCGCCATTTTAAAACCATAAATCATCCCAGCTACACCACGGCGTTTATGCGCTTCTTCTGGTTTTGCTGAAGCGACATCATCCGCAGCTAATACCGTTGTGCAATGAATATCGTCTTCAAAATCAACTGTTTCAGTCGCCATATCAAAATTCATTACATCGCCACCGTAATTACCATAAAGCAACAATACGCCTAAGCCACTATTTGCTTCACGAACAGTATCGGCCATTAAATCCGCTGAAGGTGAAGCAAAAACATCACCTACAGCGGCGGCATCGAGTAGCCCCTCACCGACATATCCGGTAAATACAGGTAAGTGACCTGAACCACCGCCAGTTACAATACCCACTTTGGGCTTATCTGTTTTTTTAGAACGAGTAATCAATCTTGGCTGTGATTGGCGATAAATATCACTATGAGCAAGGCATAAACCCGCTAATGTTTCATCGACATAATTTTCTGGCTTATTTAATATTTTTTTCATTTGATCACCCGATATTTTTATTTATCTGCTGATTTATAACATCTTAAAAAAACGTTATTTTATTTAAGATGAGATTTCCCTGATACTTAAAAAGTATCTTTATATTTAATTTATTTGATATGAAAACGAAATACGTTATTTATCTTTCAATGCGCTTCTAATTTGCATAATAACAATGAGAAGAAATGCACTGGCTAATACCATCGAAATAGGTCTGTTAACAAAACTAATTAAATCACCGTCAGATTTCATTAATGATGAAAGTAAATTCTTTTCTAACATAGGGCCTAATATCATACCTAATATAATTGGAGATATTGGGAATTTTCGTTCTTGAAGAAAATAGCCGATAACGCCCATAACTAACATAACCACAATAGAGGACATCGTATTTGTAATTGCATATGAACCAACGATACTAAATAGAATGATTGCTGGGTAAATAATCGCATTATCGATAGCAACAATCTTTTTCAATAAATTGACAACAATAAATGCAATCGGCAGTAAAATAAGATTAGCAATAAAAAAGATAATAAAGACAGCATATAATTTATCGGGATTAAATAAGAACAGCGTTGGCCCCGGTTGCATATCTTTCATATACAGTACACCGATAATAATTGCCGCCGCAGAATCACCTGGGATACCAAAAACTAGAGATGGGATCCAACTTCCGGCTAAGCTTGCATTATTACTCGCTGAAGCATCAACAATACCTTCCTCAGAACCATGACCATATTTCTCTGGTTTTTTAGATAGTTTCTTTGATACTGCATAAGAGATCCATGCCGCAATATCGGCTCCTGCACCGGGTAAAGCACCAATTAATGTCCCTATTATTCCGCTACGGAAAATACCGCCCTTACGTTGGCGAACAACACTCCCCACACCTTTAAAAATGTTGTAAGAATTATTTTCCACATTCATTTCTGTTAATGTAATTTGCTTTTCTTTCCAACGTTCAACGTAATATTTAATAGCGCCAGAAATAGCAAATAGTCCTATCATTGCCGGAATAAAGCTAACTCCTTGCATTAAAGAAACTTCACCAAAAGTAAAACGGGCTTGACCTGTAAACTCATCATAACCAATGGTGGCTAATGCAATACCAAAGAACAGTGCTAATAAGCTTTTTCTAATATGAGAACCTGAAACAATAGTTGCACAACTTAAACCAATTAAAGACAACCACATATATTCATAAGAGCTAAATTTTAAAGCAAACTCAGCTAATATTGGTGCGGTTGAGGCTAATATAATCGTACCAATTACGCCACCAATCACAGAGCTCGTTAATGACATACCCAATACACGATTTGTTTTGCCTTCTTTTACTAAAGAGTGTGCATCATTAGTATAAGCTGCGGATGCAGGTGTTCCTGGTATATTTAATAAGGCTCCGGGAATATCCCCTGCAAATATAGATGATGCTCCAACGGAGATCATTAAGGCTAAAGCAGGAATAGGATCAAGAAAAAAAGTAAACGGCACCATTAATGCAATAGCCATTGTTGATGTTAACCCAGGAATTGCTCCAACAAATAAGCCAAATAAACAAGCACCAATAACGACAAGAATTGTTGTGTAATCAATATATGCAAGTGCGCTAATTAATATATCCATACTGTTTTTCTCTATTTATGAAAATAGCTGAGGTAGCGGTACTAACAGTACAGCAGTAAATAAGTAATACACACCTAACACCACTCCAGTTGAAATAATAAAACTATATATAGGTTTTACTGTTGCATATTTTATCATTAATGGTGCAGTAATAATTAATCCGGTTAAAATAAACCCTAAATAATCAGAGGCCAGCACATAAAAAAGAATAATACTGATAATTAATAAGACAAATTTTATTTCATGCCATGTCACTAATGGAATATCACTTTCTTGTTTACGTGAAAAAATATCTATTAATGAAAATATAATCATGCCACCGCCAATAATAGAAGGCATAAATGCGGCACCATATTCACTAAAATCGCCTAATGAATATGCACTATAAACAATAAGGAATAAACCAAAGCAACAAAATATGAGCGATAGAATATGACGATTTACCATAGGCATAAAAACGGCTGTTATTCAGCCGTTCCCTCAGTTATTTCTTTATAATTTCGCCAAACTTTTTATCTTCATTGGCCATAAATTGAGTGGCATCATCGCCATATAATTCGATAACTTCAAAGCCTTGTTTATTTGCAAATTCGGCTAATTCACCAGAGGCATATACTTTTTTCATGGCGGCGGTGAGTTTATCTTGTACTTCTTTATCTAGCCCTTTGGGCGCAACTAGCATATTCCACGCTTGCAAATCCCAGTTATAAGGTGTGGCTTCTTTGAATAACGGTACATCAGGATAAAAAGCAGATTTCTCATTGGACATAATAGCCATATGTTTTACTAAACCCGCTTTCACCATACTGTCGGCTTCACCTAATGAAGATGTCACAATATCAACACCACCAGAAGCAAGCTCTTGTAATGCTGCACTAGCACCTTGAGATGGAATAAAACGAATAGCATTATCTGGTAATCCTGCGGCACGCAACATACCAATAGTATTTAGATGCCAAATTGAATTTAAGCCACTACCTGATGCTTTTAACTTGCCTGGATTTGCTTTCGCGTAATCAATAATTTCCTGTGCATTTTTAAATGGTGAAGATTTTCCAACTTGTAATCCACCATAAATAACAGCAAGACGCGTAATAGGTGTGTAATCTTGATAAGTTAAATTGGTCATCCCTTGATGATGCATCATGGTAATTTCAACCGTTGCAATCCCTAATGTGTAACCATCAGGTTTTGCATTTTTAATGGCATCATGACCCACAACACCACTACCACCTGTTTTGTTGACCACATTAACAGTAACGCCCAACTCTTCTTGTAGTCCTTTTGCTGCTAGACGTGCAACGGTATCAGTATTACCGCCAGCAGCCCAAGGAACAACAATAGTAATCGGCTTTTCAGGGTATTGAGCAAAAGCCGGAAGTGTAAAAATGGAACTGCATAGGGTAAATGCCAGAAGTGTTTTTTTCATTATATGCACCTTTTCTCATTGCAGATTATTTGTGGCCGAATATCTTCAAGCCTTGATTTAAGGCGAGCCTGAACTTGGGAAAGGACAGGCATTGCTGTTACGCCTTTTTGTTCTATAAATGCAGAGAGGAAAGCACTGGCAAATAATAGACTCTCATGCATCGTGCCTCCTGCTGCTATCTTTGATGCAAATGCGCCATTAAACGCATCTGTTGCTGCCATCGTATCCACACGTAACGATGGCATAGGTGGAATATGAAATGTGGCTCGACCATCAAAATAAACCACACCAAGCTCATCCATATAAATAATCACTTTCTTACTTTCGTTACCGGAAATAATACTGATCGCCTGCTTTGCATCATTAATATCGTTTATTTCAAAGTCAGCCCAATGAGATGCTTGATTCGCATTTAAAGTAATAAAATCAAGATATAAATAAAGTTGTTTTAGATTTTCGTTATAAGGAGCAACATTCAGTATGATGATCTTATTAACCGACTTAGCAAATAAAGCGGCTTTAATATTAGCTTCTATATTAATTTCGCCTTGGAGCAATAACACATCGGCTTCACTTACATAAGGCAATGAAATATCAATTTCTTGTTCAGAAAAGGTGTTATTTGCACCTAAATAAGTGGCTGTAATATTATTTTGTGTTTTGTCAGCTAAATAGCTAATCGAACTGCCTGTTGGCTCGGTTTCTGTTTGAAAAATAGTGAAAGAGTCAATGCCACTTTCTTGTAAATATTTATAAGCGTATTTACTAAAATGATCTTCACCGACTTTCGTTATTAAATGGACTTTGGCATCAGAAAAACTTGCTGCCATTGCCTGATTTGTTCCTTTACCACCAGGGCCTATCGAATTGCTTTTTGAATTAACCAATTCACCGACTTTCGGAAAAGATTCGACATTGGCGATAATGTCCACTACAAACGATCCTAAAACACAGACTTTACCTTCCGGTTTTCTATCTTTACGTTCTCTAACAATTAATAAGTCGTGCAATAAACATGAAATATCAAAACTATCACTGAATTTACTTATTTTTTTAATTTCTTGTTTCCCTAGTATGGCGCCACCATGACAACGTTTGATCAACCCTTCTCCTTCAAGGTATTTCAAATCACTGCGAATAGTCTCCAATGTGACACTGAATTTTTCCGCAAGCTGAGCCACTTTAACTTTTTTTTGTTCCCTGATGATGGTGTAAATTTCCTGTCGCCGTTCTTCTGAAAACATATAAAGTGCCTCCGTATCATTGATAACGAGAATAAGGAGATCAGGCCTGTGATTCTGCGATGGTATTCAAAACAAAAAACCAAAAGCAGAAGCAAAACCAAATCGAAGCAATTTAGATCACATTTTTTTAACACAACATCAATTGGCATACGTTAAAAATGAGAGGTGAAACGAGTCGGATAATGAATGGCAATACAGAAAAGAGAGGTAGAATCAGCCGTTCAAAGACGGCTGATAAAATAACGAGCTACATTAATACAAAAATGATTATTTTTAAATGTAAATATTACGTTAAATAAAATTACCCTTGGTATTTAGTTTAACAAGGCATTAAGCAGATAAAAACCAACCAAGGTCAGTAAAACCACCATTAATGTATTGCGTATTTTAAGCGCTAATCCTACACATAATAAGGTTCCCCAAAGATAAGGATTATCTAAAATACCTTTAAATTCGCTTTTTTCTAACAGTACGATTGGTGCACAGATCGCAGTTAATAAACAGGGTGCAGAATATCCTAGGGCTTGTCTGATCACTGATGGTAATTTAACGGGGATCGCCGGCTCAAGAAAGAAATAACGCAACATAAAAATGACGAGTGCCAAAATTAATAATAACGACCATGTCATTTTTGTTCTCCTCTTATTCTTGCAACACAAACCGCGATAAACATGCCTGTTAGCCCACCAATAACTACACCACCTTCTATATTTAACCAACTAAAAAGAATAGAGAGACAAAAAGAGACAATAACGCCCACTAACGTACTAAATGTTTTTATCAATGGAATAACAATAGCTAATAACGTAGCGACAATAGAAAAATCAAGATGATAACGAGATAAATCAGAAACTTGGCTCGCCATAATAATACCAACAATACTAACGGCAACCCACGCTAAATAAAAACATAATCCTGCACCTATCATATAAGCGGGGGTGAGTTTTACTTTAGGTTGTGCTGAAACGGCAAAAAGCTCATCTGTTAATAAAAAGCCTATTGTAATACGTTGATACCATTTTAAATGAGCAACATGGGGGCGTAAGGTTAAACCATATAAAAGATGTTGGGCGGTAATAAAAAAGACAGAAACAATAATGGTCAGCATTCCTGCACCAGAAACAACTAACCCTAATGTCACTAATTGCGCCGCACCTGCAAAAATAATCGCAGACATTCCGACACTTTGTGCAAAGGTTAGCCCTGCATCAACGGCCATTGATCCCGCTAATATTCCCCAAGGAATAACCGCAAGACATAAAGGCAAAACATGCAGAGCACCAAGGCCAAAAGCACGCATTACTTGCCTATCTTCATTATTATTTGTGTTTTTTTCCATTTACCTGTCTTCACTTTTAATACATTAATTCTATAGAGAATGATTATCAGTCAGTAAAGATAAATGGGATTGTATAAAATTGCTCTTTTAATTTTTTATTACAACAAAGGAGAAGTTAGAGAAGAAGATAATCGAAGCCCTTTTAAATAGTTTCCTGGTGTAACACCAATGGCATTTTTAAAATGGCGATGGAAATGGCTTTGATCTGAAAAACCACAACGTTGTGTTACATCAGTAAGTGTATGGCCTAAAGAGAGTAACTGCCTTGCTTTACGAATTCGGGCTTGAATAAGCCAAGCATGAGGTGTCATGCCTATTTCTTTCTTAAACTGACGTAAAAAATGCCATGGGCTTAAATTCACCATTTCAGCTAACATATTGAGTGAAAAATCATTTTCAGGTGTGTCATTCATTAATTCGCTCACCCACTGTAACCGTTGCCCTATAGCACTTAATGGTTTTTCTTGGGTTCTTGTTTTGCTATAGCGCAAAATCAACATTGCCATTGTTGAAAGCAATAGCGACTCTTTTAAAAGGTAATTATTGGGCTGCTCTAGTAATGAAAAAAGTAATAAAAGTTGCTGACTTAAACCAGGATCGCGAATAACAGCATCAGGAAACCAAGGCGTTGCACCCTGCTCTTGTTGTAGATCACGCGTTAATGTTTGCAGATATTCTGGTGTGGGATAAATAGCTTGATAAGCCCAACCAGATTCAACCGCAGAGGAGCCAGTGTGGACTTCATCAGCATTAACAATAATGATGTCTCCTTTAGGAGCGATGTGTTCGCTCCCTGTGCGATAAAACTGTTGTGCGCCATCATCAATCACACCAATACAGAAGCCTTCGTGGGTATGACGTGAAAAAGTTTGATGTAAATATTCGGCTTGCAGATAAGCAAGACTATTAAGCTCAGGAAGGTGAATAAGTTTAGCCTGCTCTTGTCGTATCAAAGATTGACTCCATCAACGGTAAAAATCATCAGCTTTTATCATAAACACTATACTGATGATTGTATGAAATTGCTCAACCTTAACTTTACTCATGTCGTTGATGAATTTTTGCTGGAATAAAAATTTGATGAGTTTCTAAGTTCGTCTGATTAATTAATCCCATAACCAGTCGAAAACAGTGTGATGCTAATTCAGGATTATTTTGTGCGACAGTATCTATTGGTATTGATAATGAATCATACAAATAGTGATCATCAAAACCCGCTAAATAAACTTCATTTTGCATAATTTTATTTTGACTTAGATAGCGCAATACGCCATCTAATAAGCCACAAGCAGAAGTAAAAACAAATTTTGGCGGGCGCCCTAAAGATGCACATAACGAGCCGAACATTTCATAACCTGAACTTGGGTGATAATGTCCATGTATGATCCATTCTGATTTTAAATTGATTTGTGCTTGTGAAAGCCCTTGCGTAAAACCTAAAAGACGATCTTTAGTCGGTGAAAGTGTTGACTGTCCACCTAAGAAGTAAAATTCATCAATGCCTTTTGTCGAAGCAATTTTTGCAATTAGTTGTTGTGTTGCCGTTATTGAATCGGTGACCACAAAAGGTAATGTTGTTCCTTCAAAATACCGGTCAAATAACACAACAGGTATTTGTTTACTTAAACGTTGATATTCAAAATCACTTTGTAAACAAGAAGCCACAATCAAACCATCGATTTGACGTGATAATAGATGTTCTATTGCCAGTGTTTCTTGAGCCGCATTTTCATCAGTACAGGAAATAAGTAATTGAATACCTGCTTCCCTGCATAATATTTCTAGTTCGTACGCCACAGAAGCAAAACCGTAGTTAGTAATATCAGGAATAACCAACCCTAATGCATAACTACGGTTATCACGTAAAGAGCGGGCATGAATATTAGGCTGATACTGATATTGTTCAGCAATAGCCGTAATACGAGCAATAGTATCATCAGAAACACGCATCTCTTTACCACGACCATTTAACACCAAACTTGCCGTTGTTTTGGACACACCCGCTATTTTTGCAATATCTGTAATGGTAATACGTTTTTGTTTTTTCACTGTTATTCTAATTTGCTAAGCTTAAATTATTTATATAATCTTATTCAACTTGGTAATGCATCTGTTAATTGCCAAGTTGTTAGTTTTATTACATCTTTTCCTGAAAATGTGATTATTTGTTTTTCTAAAGGAAAAAAACGACTGCTCATCACACCCATGCCGTGATTAAAGAAAATCTCTACACTAGAACTATCACATAATATTTGAAGATGTTTTATATCACCAGACCAGAAACGTGATTGCCACTCTCCATTCTTAGCGCTACGGCGTTTTAATAGTGCTTGTTCATTTTCAATAATTAACGAAAGAGTATCAGAAAAATGAATGGTTAGAGAGCCAAATAGTTGCAATTCTAGCTCAATTGAGAATTCATTAATTGTAGGAGCATCATCTGCAATTCCCTGCCAATATGCTGGATTTTGCCTGAGTTGCTGTAATTCTTTTACGGGTTGTTGATAAAGCTTCCCTTCTTTTACATGTAATTCGCGAGGGCAAGTCATTTGGTGTATCCAGCCATTAGCAATGGTCGGTTGATACATTTCTTCACCATCAGGAACTCCCATCCAACCAAATAATAAACGTCTGCCATTCGCGAATGTTGTTTGAGGTGCGTAAAACTCAAAACCTGCATCTAGTTCGATTAAATCACCATGCTGAAATTGCAATGTTGAATAATCAAAATCCCCTATTAAGTAGGCACTAGAATGTGAATTTAAAAATCGTTGTTGTTCTCTTTTTATACCTTGAGGACATATTAATAAAATAAAGCGTTCATCTAGTTCAAAGAGATCTGGGCATTCCCACATATAACCCGCATCAGCTAACCCGCCTAAATAACTTCCAGCTAATTCGCCGACTAATTGCCATTGATATAAGTGAGATGCACGATAGAGTAAAACTTTACCCTGTTTATCTAAATTTTGTGCGCCTAATACCATGTACCACACGTCATTATATTGCCAAATTTTTGGATCACGGACATGGCCACTATAGCCTTCAGGAAGCCCTAAGACAGGACCTAACTTATCAAAACCTCCCTGTTGATTTTCAACGGCTAAACATTGCCATGCCGTACGAGAGCCATCCTCAAATTTGACATTACCAGTATAACAAAGGGTTAATTTTCCTTGGTAGAACACTGCACTACCAGAATAACAGCCATCTTTGTCATAAAATTCATTAGGCAGTAAAGCAATAGGTTGATGCTGCCAAGTAATCAAATCCTTTGAGCGCCAATGACCCCAACATTTATGTTTATGCTCACAAGACAAAGGATTCCATTGATAAAACAGATGATAATATTCGCCATCAAAACAAAATCCATTAGGATCATTTAATAACCCAGTTACTGGCGCTAAATGCCAATGTGGATAATATTTATCTTTTATGGTGTTAGCGCTATTACGCATGACCGATTGTAAAATCGCAGATAACCCTTCGTTTTTGTTCATTTATGCAGACTCCACTTTGTATTTCAGCAAAAGAGAGATAACAAACGCAGTCACAAAGGCAATCACAAGGCCAATAATATAATTCATAATTGAACCTGCTTGCACGATTGCAATACCAGGAATAGCAGTCAGCCCAACGGCCGTCATATAAACATGTGAGCCTACAACCCAAGCACCACCAGCAGCACCACCAATTAAAGCGGCAACAAATGGTTTTCCATAACGTAAATTAATCCCGAAAATGGCCGCTTCAGTAATTCCTAACATAGCAGAGAAACCCGATGGGATTGTGATTGCTTTAATTTTTGCATCCTTGGTTTTAAACCAAACAGCAATACAAGCACCACCTTGAGCTATATTCGCCATTGCCCAAATCGGCAATAAAAAGTTAACCCCAATATTAGGGTTGCCTAATAAACCTGCTTCGACAGCATGAAAACTGTGGTGAATACCCGTAATAACAATTACAGAATAAAGCCCACCAAAAATTAGCCCTGCTATCCAACCCGCTTGTGTAATTAAGGTACTTAATAGTAATGAAATACCATCACCTAAAAGACGACCGACTGGCCCTATGACTAATAACGCGACAAAGCCCGAAATAATAACGGTTAAAAATGGCGTGATAATTAAATCAAGAGCATTAGGAACAACTTTGCGTAATTGTTTTTCCAACACACTCATAAACCAAACAGCAAGCAAGACGGGAAAGACAGTACCTTGATAACCAATCATTGCCACTTCTAACCCAAAGAAATTCATGGTGTTAAAACCAGCAGCAACGCCCCATGCGTTAGTTAATGCAGGATGCGTTAAAATTCCACCTAATGTAGCACCAAGATAAGGATTTCCGCCAAACTCCTTGGCCGCCGTAAAACCAATCAAAATAGGTAAAATAATAAATGCCGCAGAGCTACACATATCTAACATGATATAGAGTGCATTATCAGGACTCACCCACTGGTTAGTTTTCATTAACCCAAGTAGTCCCATTAATAAACCTGACGCCACAATGGCAGGAATAATAGGCACAAAGATATTAGAAAGCAGTCTAGCTATTCGCTGAAATGGGTTGAGCTTTTTGGCCGCGATATTTGCCGCTTCAGATTTACTTGATTCGCCAATACCCGCCGCAGCAATAAAGGCCGCATGCACTTTGTTGACTAAGCCAGTACCAAAAATTACCTGAATTTGTCCCGCATTACTAAAACACCCTTTTACACCTTCTAATTTATTGATTGCCTCTTTATCAGCCTTAGTGTCATCGACTAATACAAGTCTTAAACGAGTAGCGCAATGCGCCGCACTGGCAATATTTTCAGCACCTCCCAATAAAGGCACTAGTTGGCGAGCAATATTCTCAATATTCATCATAGCCTCGGTAAGTCTTACTTCGTTTATAAGCGATCATTAATAGTAATCATAAAAACTAAAACGGTTTAGCTAATAACATGATTAAATAAAAACCTATCTTAAATGGCAATGAATATGCGGATAAAAGCGCTTTATTTGTGATCTAAACGACAAAAAAGACATATCATTAGTCTTTTTTAGATAATTAAAATGAAGACAAAACAACCCAAAAGCTAAACAAATTATTTTTTATTTAGCTAAATAAATTAATATAATGTTAAATAATTTTATTTTAGAAAAAAATATTCCATACATTAATTTTATTGGCAAATTATCCAGTTAAATCTGACAGATAGCATATTATTATTTCACCCACTCCTTGTTATCAGTAACATTATAATACTTCATCAATCGTTATATATTTTATTATACAACAATATTAATCATCTGATTAAATTTAACAAATACAAAAGCTTAGATTAACCTTAAAAACTGGTAACGCTTGTAATAAATCACTTTTCTTTGATGTAAAGCAACTACAACTTTTAGAAAATACGTAGTATCCACATTAACAGTTGGGTTTTATTGCCTACGTTAAAGTGCTTATTTTTTAACAACAATAACAATAATTATTTCTCTATAAGCTTGTTGGCTTCTTTTTTCTTAAAAATATAAATAATCAAGTGAGTAATGTATGAAAAACATCAAAGAGATGGCGTTACTTTCCACTCCCTTATCTCGCCGTCGTTTTGTAAAAACAGGTGCAGCGGGTGGTTTAGCAATAACTGCAGGGGGATTATCTCTCCCCTTTAATCAAGCTATCGCCAAAGAGACAAAACCGACAACAAATAGCGAAAAAGTAGTGTGGAGTGCCTGTACAGTAAACTGTGGTAGTCGGTGCCCATTACGTATGCATGTTGTTGATGGTGAAATTAAATATGTAGAAACTGACAACACAGGTAATGATGTCTACGAAGAATTACACCAAGTTCGTGCCTGTTTACGTGGTCGCTCAATGCGTCGTCGTGTTTACAACCCTGACCGTTTGCGCTATCCAATGAAACGTGTGGGTAAACGTGGTGAAGGCAAATTTGAACGTATTTCATGGGATGAAGCCTTTGATACGATTTCAGATACCATGAAACGTTTGATTAAAGATTATGGTAATGAATCTATTTATTTGAACTACGGCACAGGTACTTTAGGTGGCACGATGACGAAATCATGGCCACCGGGTGCAACATTGATTGCTCGTTTAATGAATTGTTGTGGTGGTTATCTCAATCACTACGGTGATTACAGTACGGCACAAATTGCGGCTGGCTTAAACTACACCTATGGTGGTTGGGCGGATGGTAATAGCCCTTCAGATATCGAAAATACAAAACTTGTTGTGATGTTTGGTAATAACCCTGGTGAAACACGGATGAGTGGTGGTGGTGTCACTTATTACGTTGAGCAAGCCCGTGAGAAATCTGATGCTCGAATGATTATTATCGATCCACGCTATACCGATACAGGTGCAGGCCGTGAAGATGAGTGGATACCTATTCGTCCAGGAACTGATGCCGCATTAGTCAATGCATTAGCATATGTCATGATCAAAGAAGACTTAATTGATAAGCCTTTCCTTGATAAATATTGTGTAGGTTATGATGAAACCACCCTGCCAGAAGGTGCGCCAAAAAATGGTCACTATAAGGCCTATATTTTAGGTGATGGCGCAGACGGTCAGCCTAAAACGCCAGAATGGGCAGCACAAATTACAGGTATTCCCGCTTCACGAATTGTGAAATTAGCACGGGAAATTGCGACGGCAAAACCGGCGTATATCACTCAAGGTTGGGGACCTCAACGTCGCTCTAATGGTGAATTAGCCTCTCGTGCGATTGCAATGCTCTCTATTTTAACCGGTAATGTGGGAATTAACGGCGGCAATACTGGTGCTCGCGAAGGCTCTTACAGCATTCCTTTTGTTCGTATGCCTACGTTCACTAACCCTGTAACCACCAGCATTTCCATGTTTATGTGGACGGATGCAATCTTACGTGGTCCAGAAATGACGGCAACACGTGATGGTGTTCGTGGTAAAGACAAATTGGATGTGCCTATTAAAATGGTTTGGAACTACGCAGGTAACTGTTTAGTTAACCAACATTCTGAAATCAATCGTACTCACGACATTTTGCAAGACGATAAAAAATGCGAAATGATTGTGGTGATCGATAACCATATGACAGCATCCGCTAAATATGCCGATATTCTACTTCCTGATTGCACTGCATCAGAACAGATGGATTTCTGTATGGATGCATCTGCGGGTAATATGGCGTATGTAATTTTTGCAGATCAAGCAATTAAACCTCGCTTTGAAAGCCGTAATATCTATGAAATGACCAGCGAAATTGCAAAACGCATGGGTGTGGGTGAAAAATTCACTGAGAACCGAACTCAAGAAGAATGGTTACGTCACCTTTACGAGCAATCTCGCCAAAACTTACCTGAACTTCCAACTTTTGAAGAGTTCCGTGCTCAAGGGATCTTCAAAAAACGCGATCCTGAGGGTCATCATGTTGCTTATCGCAAATTCCGTGAAGATCCTGAAAATAACCCATTAACGACACCATCAGGAAAAATTGAGATTTATTCTTCTCAACTTGCTGACATTAAAGCGACATGGGAGCTTGCATCTGACGATGTTATTGATCCACTGCCGATTTATTCTGCTGGTTTTGAAAGCTATGGTGATCCGGCAATGGAAAAATATCCATTACAAATGACGGGTTTCCATTATAAATCACGTACTCACTCAACTTATGGCAACGTAGATGTTTTAAAAGCCGCATGCCCACAAGAAATATGGATAAACCCTGTTGATGCATCAAAACGAGGCATTAAACACGGTGATTTAGTGCGTATTTATAACGATCGTGGTGAAGTTAGGATCAACGCAAAAGTGACACCTCGTATTTTACCTGGTGTAGTCGGTTTAAGTGAAGGTGCTTGGTATAACCCAGATAGTAACCGCATTGATCACGCAGGTAGCATTAACGTGTTAACGACACAACGCCCTTCGCCGCTTGCCAAGGGTAATCCTTCTCACAGTAATCTTGTTGAAGTCGTCAAGGCGTAAGGAGTCTGGTTATGTCAACGCAATATGGTTTTTACATTGATTCAAGTCGTTGCACCGGCTGCAAAACCTGTGAACTGGCGTGCAAGGATTTTAAAAATTTATCCCCTGAAGTCAATTTCCGCCGTATCTATGAATATGCAGGTGGCGATTGGACAGAACAAGATGGCGTTTATACACAAAATGTTTTTGCCTATTACTTATCTATTTCATGTAACCACTGTGACGATCCTGCTTGTGCAAAAGTTTGCCCAAGCGGTGCAATGCATAAACGTGAAGATGGCTTTGTTGTTGTTAATGAAGATATTTGTATCGGTTGTCGCTATTGCCATATGGCATGCCCTTATGGTGCACCGCAATTTGATGAAGTCAAAGGTCATATGACCAAGTGTGACGGTTGCTATGAGCGTGTAGCTGAAGGCAAAAAACCAATTTGTGTTGAGTCTTGTCCACTACGCGCATTAGATATGGCACCTATTGAAGAATTACGCGCAAAATACGGTGATTTAGCTGAAATCGCCCCACTTCCTTCAGCAAAATACACCAAGCCAAATATTGTCCTTAAATTAAATGCCAATAGCCGTCCTGTGGGTGATACCAC
Source organism: Proteus vulgaris (assembly GCF_011045815.1). Classification (GTDB taxonomy): domain Bacteria; phylum Pseudomonadota; class Gammaproteobacteria; order Enterobacterales; family Enterobacteriaceae; genus Proteus; species Proteus vulgaris_B. The sequence goes on from NZ_CP047344.1 coordinate 2,046,385, forward strand.
CGGTCATCTGGCAAACCCAGAGGAGGTGTAAGATGGTGGGATTGCATGAATGGCCACTGATGTTCTTTACTGTTATCGGTCAAAGTGTTGCTGGCGCTTTTATTATCATGGGATGCGCTATTCTTTCGGGTAAGCTTTCTCCTGAAATGAACAGAAAAGTACATTACAGCATGTTTGGTCTTTGGGCATTAATGGGAATTGGTTTCTTATTATCTATGATGCATATGGGAACCCCATTACGCGCATTTAACTCATTACTTCGTCTGGGTCACTCATCATTAAGTAATGAAATTGCCAGTGGTTCAATTTTCTTTGCCCTAGGGGGGATTTATTGGCTATTGGCTGTACTTAATAAAATGCCGGCTGCATTAGGCAAATTATGGGTCGCACTAGTTATAGTATTAGCCGCATTATTTATTACGGCAATATCTCGCGTATACCAAATTGATACCATTCCAACATGGTATAACAGCTACACCACATTTAATTTTGTGCTAACTGCCTTTATCGGTGGCCCTATTTTAGCAGCACTTTTACTGCGTATTGCGGGTTTTAACCTCAATTGCGCCAGTACATTGCCATTATTAAGTGTTATCGCAATTATTGTGAGTGCTATTGTGGCAACATCACAAGGCTTTGAATTAGGCTCTATTCAAACCTCTGTACAAAAAGCGGTAGATTTAGTCCCTAACTATGGTGCTTTGATGGGAATTAAATTAGTGGCTTTAGTTTTAGGCTTAAGCTGCTGGATTGCACCACTTCTACGTAAAAATAACCCTTCTGTTGCTTTATTAGCATTGGGCTTTATTTTAGTGTTTGCCGGTGAATTTATCGGGCGTGGTGTGTTCTATGGTTTACATATGACTGTCGGTATGGCGGTAGTTGGTTAATTAAAAGCTCGGCCTTTAAACCGCTGTAATAGTTAAAAAGTCCACTCTTTTTATCTGTTATGGCGGTTTTCCTTTTATAATGCGGTATCACTCTTTTTTAATCTTAGTCATTATGTTTAGATAGAAAATCGCATATAGTAAAGACAATAAATCTAAGCGGATTATAAAAATATTATGGAACAACAACTTATTACTGATATTTCTCTTACTGCCCGTATTTTAGGTGCGGCGTTTTATTATTCACCCACTGAAAAAAGTGACATTGTCGAACTGCTGTCGAGTCAAAAGTGGATTGAAGAATGGCCGTATGGCAACGAGAAAGAAAAGCAACGTATTGCAAGTCTACTTTCACAAACCTCATTAAATGAAGAAACGTTAGCACAAGCTTATCAGCGTTTATTTGTCGGCCCTTACGCACTTCCAGCACCGCCTTGGGGCTCGGTCTATCTTGATCATGAAAATGTATTATTTGGTAATTCAACTTTAGATTTACGTGAATGGATGCTAGAAAATGGCATTGATATTGCGTTAACCCAAAATGAACCTGAAGATCACTTTGGATTAATGGTAATGATGGTGGCATGGATTGCAGAAACTCGCCCTGAAAAGCTCAATGAGCTATTAGCAGAACACCTTCTACCATGGGCTTATCGTTATTTAGAGAAGTTATCTTTGCAAGGGGCATTCCCTTATTACGAAGGTTTAGCCATGTTGGCGACATTAACGCTCAAAAGTTGGCAATCGCAGTTAAATGTGATCCCTGCTGAAAAACAATTGTTTTGTTGATTAATCATCAATAGTAAAAATAAAAAGTCCTAAAAGTATCTGATCTTATGCTGTTATTTTAATCTCGCTTTTAGGACTTTTATTTATAGAAAAATGAACACCTAAGGTTGCTGTGACCAATACTGGTAAAGCTTGGGTTGTATTTCCCCCTCCGTTTTTAGCTGTACAAATTGGAGGCCTTCTTGTTGCTCTGGTACCTTTCTTAATGCTTTAGCAATACTGGCTGTCGATAGTCCGTAAGGCTCTGCATCCTCATTAGAATAGGCATAAAAAATTTTAGAGATCCCCGCCATACGCATTGCGGCAAGGCACATTGGACAAGGTTGTCCACTGGCATAAACTATACAATCATCTAATTTTGTTCGCCCTAATACTTTTCCGGCTTCCCGTAATGCTAATAATTCAGCGTGGGCAGTGGGATCATTTGTCGTTATTATTTGATTAACAGCACTTGCAATCACTTGACCATTATTCACAATGACCGCGCCAAAAGGCCTTCCCCCTACTTTCACATTATCTATGGCAAGCGATATAGCTTGTTGTATAAACTGATTATCTGACATTATTTCGCCCCCGCTTGTTCAAGTATATTAACGATGTTTGTATAGCCTTTATCTTTAGCTAAGGTTAATGGTGTGTGGCCAGAGCCATCGGCGAGGTTAACGTTAGCTCCACCTTCAATAAGTAAAGTCACAATCTCTTCATATTTTTGGCTACCATCACCTAAAATAATAGCTTCAATTAAAGCAGTCCAACCTAAACGGTTAATATGATCAACATCCACACCAGCATCAATCAATGTTTTTACTGTTTTTACATGCCCCCGCTCTGAAGCAGGAATTAATGCTGTTCCACCATAACGATTAACGCTTTTAAGTGAGGCGCCATGCGATAACGTTAATTCTAAGATCTCCTGTAAACCTCTAGCGCCCGAATAAAGATAAGGTGAATCATGAATAGCATCACGGGCATTAACATCTGCACCATGCTCAATCAGATATTTTGCAACCTCAATTTGGTTGGCATGCGTAGCCGCCATTAGCGGTGTGCGTAATTTTAAATCACGTTGTTCAATATTGGCACCTTGTTCTATCTGACGTTTTAATTCAGATAAATTCCCCTCTTGTGCCAGTGTAACTAGGTATGCCTTATCAGAATTTGCCATCGCTTTGACCATGAATATAGATGAAATTGTTAATAAGCTTAAGAAGTATAAAAGCCATTTGGCCTTTAGATAGCGAGTATTCATTCAATATCCTCTAGAGAGTGCTAATTTCTATCCACTTAATTAGCATATTATTTTAACCTAACTTAGATCTAACAAAGGCATGATCTTATTTCAACTAATCAAGGAGTCTATGAACACCGATTAGCCATTTTTATACTTTTTTTACACTTCACCTATCTCTTTTATCAACATCTTTACAGACCTTTAAGTACGCTTTCTTAATCTAAATAGTAAAAGGATCGTTCTGATGGTGATATTCGGTGCTGTGGCATTAGTTGTTTTGCTCACTGCTTATCTTATTTATGTGTTATTTCACGCAGAGGCATTTTAAAAATGGCAACAACAGCGTTGATATATATTGCTGTTTTTCTTATTACACTCTTTGTAATAGGAAAAATGCTTGGGCATTATTTGGCTCGCCTGATTGAAGGTGATTTACCTCATTGGATTACTCAAGCTGAACATGTCATTTGGCGTTGCTGTGGTTTTAAACCCGCAGGTAAGTCCATTCAGCCTATGAGCGGATATCAGTATATGTTCGCTCTGCTTATTTTTAATTTAATGGGGGCAATTTTATTATTTGTCATACTGCTTAACCAAGGCTATTTACCTTTAAATCCCCAATTTGCCCCTAATATGAATTGGGATTTAGCGCTAAATACAACTATTAGCTTTATTACAAATACTAACTGGCAAGCTTATAGCGGTGAAACTGCCGTCAGTTATTTGAGCCAAATGATGGGGCTTGCAGTACAAAATTTTTTATCTGCCACAACTGGAATTGCGGTAGCTTTTGTTTTAATTAGGGCATTAACTCAATCTTCTTGTACTTCTTTAGGAAATGCTTGGGTCGATATTGGGCGTATTACAATATATGTCTTACTCCCTTTAGCTATTATCTGGTCGTTATTATTTGTCAGCCAAGGCGTGATACAAAACTTTCATCCTGCGCTATTCAGTCAAGGTCTTGATGGTCAACACCAATGGTTGCCAATGGGGCCTGTTGCTTCTCAAGAAGCAATTAAGTTACTAGGTACAAATGGCGGTGGTTATTTTGCAGCAAACTCTGCACATCCTTATGAAAATCCAACTTCATTAAGTAACTTCTTACAAATACTCGCTATTTTTCTTATCCCTACTGCCTTGTGTTTTGCCTTTGGTCGCTTAAGTGGAACTCAGCGCCAAGGCTACACTTTACTTTGGGCAATGACGCTGATTTTTATTGTTGCCGTTGGTGTTATTACTTGGGCTGAATGGCACGGAAATCCAGAATTTATGCTCGCAGGTACCAATAGCTCACTGAATTTCGAAGGCAAAGAAACACGGTTTGGAATAATGGGTAGCGCCATTTTTGTTGCTGTCACAACGGCAGCGTCTTGTGGCGCTGTTAATGCAATGCACGATTCATTAACGGCATTAGGTGGCATGGTACCAATGTGGTTAATGCAAACAGGTGAAGTGGTTTTTGGCGGTGTAGGTTCAGGGTTTTATGGCATGATCCTCTATGTGTTATTAGCTGTATTTATCGCTGGATTAATGGTTGGTCGTGCTCCGGAATATCTCGGTAAAAAGATAGGTGTTGCTGAGATGAAATGGGTAGCCGTTGCTATTTTAGTCTCTCCAACCATTGTTTTATTAGGTACAACCCTCGCTTTATTTACTGATGTTGGTCGTGAAGCCATTTTAAACCCTGGCCCTCATGGTTTTAGCGAAGTGTTATATGCTTTTACTTCTGCTGCGAATAATAACGGTAGTGCCTTTGCTGGACTCAATGTCAATTCACCTTTTTATAATCTGTTATTAGGTATCGCAATGCTCATTGGCCGCTTTGGTGTCATGTTACCTGTTTTCGCTATTGCAGGTAGTTTAGCGGTAAAAAAACGTCAACCAGAAAGCTTGGCGACACTCTCTACCACTTCACCACTATTTATTTTTTTATTGATCCTCACGGTATTATTGATCGGTGCTTTGACTTTTGTTCCGGCATTAGCACTTGGCCCTATTGCAGAACATTTACAGCTGTTTTGGGCTAAATAAGGAAACCTATCATGAAAACAACCCAACTTTTTGACAGCAAAACAATAATGTCGGCTTTCTTTGATGCGATAAGAAAATGTACACCTCAGGCACAATGGCGTAACCCCGTTATGTTTATTGTTTATGTTGGTGCACTTTTAACTACCGGTATTTGGATTGCTTCGCTATTAGGGTATCTCCCTAATGATAATCACTTTACTTCACAAGTGATGTTTTGGTTATGGGTGACATTGTTATTTGCCAATTTTGCTGAGTCATTAGCAGAAAGCCGAAGCAAAGCACAAGCAGCTAGTTTACGTGGTGCTAAACAACAATCCAAAGCAGTGCGTTTACATCACACTGACATCAATGCACCGAAAGAAACCGTTGACTCTTTCTCATTACATAAAGGTGATATCGTTTTAGTCAACGCGGGTGAAATTATTCCTTGTGATGGTGAAGTTATTGAAGGTGGTGCTTCAGTTGATGAAAGTGCTATTACGGGTGAATCCGCACCCGTGATCCGTGAATCAGGTGGTGATTTTTCTTCTGTCACTGGTGGTACTCGTGTGTTATCTGATTGGTTGATTATTCGTTGTACTGCTGAAGCGGGTAATTCATTTCTCGATCGTATGATTGGAATGGTGGAAGGAGCTAAACGCAGAAAAACACCAAATGAAGTGGCATTAACTATCTTATTAACAGCGCTCACACTTATTTTCTTATTAGCCTGCATCACCCTTTACCCGTTCAGTGTTTTTGCTGTCGAGTTTCAAGGCCATGGCGACGTTATTTCAGTCGTCACCTTAATTGCTTTGTTAGTATGTCTGATCCCTACCACGATCGGTGGGTTGCTTTCATCGATTGGTGTTGCAGGTATGAGCCGAATGTTAGATGCGAATGTTATCGCAACTAGTGGTCGTGCAGTTGAAGCCGCTGGTGATGTTGATGTTTTACTGCTTGATAAAACAGGTACCATTACATTAGGCAATCGCCAAGCATCACGTTTTATACCCCTTTCAGGGATCAGCGAAAAACAACTTGCTGATGCCGCACAGTTAAGTTCTCTAGCAGATGAAACACCAGAAGGCAGAAGCATTGTGATCCTTGCTAAACAACGCTTTAATTTGCGTGAGCGTGATTTAGCATCAATGGGAGCTTCTTTTATTCCTTTTTCTGCAATGACTCGAATGAGTGGGGTCAATATTGGAGAGCGATTGATCCGCAAAGGTTCTGTTGATGCTATTCGTCGTCATATTGAAGTCAGTCACGGTCATTTTCCTGATGAAGTCACCGCTATAGTCGAGCAAGTAGCAAGAGCAGGTGGAACACCGCTGGTGGTCGTTGAAAATCAGAAAATTTTAGGGGTTGTTGAACTTAAAGATATTGTGAAAGGCGGTATTAAAGAACGTTTTGCTCAACTTCGTCAAATGGGGATAAAAACCGTCATGATCACCGGTGATAATCATCTTACGGCGGCAGCTATCGCAGCAGAGTCCGGTGTTGATGACTTCCTTGCAGAAGCAACACCTGAGGCAAAATTAGCATTAATTCGTCAATATCAATCAGAAGGTCGATTAGTCGCAATGACGGGTGACGGCACTAATGATGCTCCTGCATTAGCACAAGCCGATGTTGCTGTTGCGATGAATTCAGGTACTCAAGCTGCCAAAGAAGCCGGTAATATGGTTGATTTAGACTCTAATCCAACAAAGTTAATCGAAGTTGTGCACATCGGTAAACAAATGCTAATGACACGTGGTGCGTTAACTACTTTTAGTATTTCCAATGATATTGCTAAATATTTTGCCATTATTCCAGCTGCCTTTGCCGTCACTTATCCTCAACTCAATATGCTTAATGTAATGGACTTACATTCACCAGCATCGGCCATGCTATCTGCTGTTATTTTTAATGCCTTAATTATTGTTTTCTTGATCCCACTTGCACTTAAAGGTGTGAATTATCGCCCTGTATCAGCACATGTATTACTTCGTCGTAATCTTTCGTTATATGGGATCAGCGGGCTATTAATACCATTTATTGGCATTAAAGTTATCGATATGATTTTAGCGCTTATTGGGTTTTAAGGAGTTATATATGCCTCTATTTCGTTCATCATTAGTAATGTTATTATTACTTACACTAATAACTGGGCTGGCCTATCCTCTTTTAGTAACAGGATTAGCTAACTTAATATTCCCATGGCAAGCGAAAGGTTCTCTAATTTATCAAGATAACACGCTCATTGGTTCTGAATTAATTGGCCAACAATTTAATCGAGCCGATTATTTTAAAAGTCGGCCTTCGATGACGACTGAAATGCCTTATAACAGCATGGCTTCAGGTGCTAGCCAATTGGCGACTTCTAATCCTTTGTTACTAAATGAAGTTGTAAAACGAGTTCAAACATGGCAAAAAAATGTTGGTAATCATCATATAGTACCTGTGGATTTGGTCACTGCATCAGGAAGTGGGCTTGATCCTCATATTTCATTACAAGCAGCCTATTACCAAGTTGAAAATATTGCACAGTTACGTCAGCTTCCAAAAAATGAAATAGAACAATTAATAAAAAATAACACGATATCTCCATTAATGTCATTTATGGGAGAGCCTGTGGTGAATGTATTTATGCTGAATCAAGCACTTGATAAATTAAGTGCTGAAAAACAACAGAAAGCGAGTATTCAATAGAATGGAACATGATCAACAATGGCAACGCCCTTCTCCTGATGATTTACTCGCTTCAACGCGAACAACAACTCGAGGGCGTTTAAAAATATTTTTTGGTGCTTGTGCTGGCGTAGGGAAAACCTACGCCATGTTGCAAGAAGCTCAACGTCTCCACCAGCAAGGTATCGACATTCTTGTGGGCGTGGTTGAAACACATCAACGCCAAGAAACGGCGGCATTATTAAGTGGATTACCAGTATTGCCACCAAAACGTATTCATTATCATGGTAGAAAATTAACAGCATTTGATTTAGATGCTGCTTTAGCAAGGCACCCTGCGGTGATCTTAATGGATGAATTGGCATTTAGTAATCCCCATAAATGCCGACATCCTAAACGCTGGCAAGATATTGAAGAGCTATTGGATGCGGGTATTGATGTTCTTGCCACGATAAATGTACAACATATTGAAAGTCTTAATGATATTGTCGGTAGTATTACAGGTGTTCGAGTTCAAGAAACAATTCCAGATTATATTTTTGATAGTGCTGATGAAGTGGTTATGGTGGATTTGCCACCTGACGATTTACAACAGCGATTACACGAAGGCAAAGTGTATATTGCGGGACAAGCCGAGCGTGCAATAGAACACTTTTTTCGTAAAGGTAATTTAATTGCCTTGCGTGAATTAGCCTTACGTCGTATGGCCGATCGTGTTGATACACAAGTTAAAGAGTTCCGCGATAGTCAAGGAACAGCCCCAGTTTGGCACACAACAGATAGCTTGATGGTTTGCCTTGGTGCTCATGGTGGCAACAATAAATTAGTTCGTACAGCAGCGCGTTATGCTGCTGCTTTTGGTTGCCAATGGCATGCTATTTATGTTGAAACACCTAAACTTCACCAAATTGGAGAACATAAACGCCGAGCAATTTTACATTCATTAAAGCTGGCCCAACATCTTGGTGCTAGAACCGCGATCCTCTCCGACAATTATGCAGAAAAAGCAGTGATCCGTTATGCCAGAGAGCATAATTTAGGAAAAGTGATTATTGGACAGCGCACTTATCAAAAGTGGCAGTGGCTAAAACGTTGGATACGTATGCGTTTTGCTGAAAAACTAGCGCGATATGCACCTGATCTCCATGTTATCAGTGTTGCTCTGAATGATGAGGAGTTTCGTTATAAAACCAAAGTACCGCAACTGCAAAATGATAAATGGCGACAAAATATAAAAGGTTATCTCACAGCCATTGGATTATGTTTAGCAATAACCTTATTTTCTCGTACATTCCTATTAGCACTTGATAAGGCCAATTTAGTCACACTCTATTTATTGGGGGTTGTATTAATCGCTCTCTTTTTTGGCCGTCGCCCTTCCATTTTTGCCGCATTAATTAATGTTATTAGCTTTGATCTATTTTTTGTACAGCCTCACTTTTCTCTCGCTGTCTTAGATATGCAGTATTTAATTACATTTACTGTGATGCTTATTGTTGGGCTAGTAGTAGGAAATTTAACCGCAGGCATGCGTTATCAAACACGGGTTGCACGTTATCGAGAGCAACGTACTCGCCATTTATTTGAAATGACCCGAGAACTTAGTCGAGCGGTAAATTTACAAGAGATTGCTCAAACAAGTTATCATTTTCTATCAAGTGCATTTGATGCCAAAGTTTGTTTGCTTATCCCCAATAAACAAGAGGAATTAACTCCTTTTCATGCTCAAGGAATGGGACATTTACCTCTTGATAATGCAATTGCACGTTGGTGTTATGACAAAGACCAAATTGCAGGCGCGGGCACTGATACGCTTCCAAGTGTGCCTTATCAATTACACCCTATTACTGCATCTCAACAAGTTTTGGCTATTTTAGCCATTGAACCCAATAATCTTCGCCAATTACTTATTCCTGAACAACAACAATTATTACAAACGTTTAATGGCCTGATTGCCAATGCGCTTGAGCGATTACAACAGGCAGAAATGGCCGAACAATCACGAATTAATATAGAACGAGAACAATTACGAAATGCACTCTTAGCGGCTCTTTCTCATGATTTAAAAACCCCTCTTACTGTGCTTTTTGGTCAATCCGAGATCTTACTTCTGGATTTAAGTGCCGAAGGATCTTCACATACTGAGCAAGTGAACCAAATTCGACAACAAATTCTCACAACTTCACGTTTAGTCAATAACTTACTGGATATGGCACGGATACAATCTGGCGGTATTCAAGTGAATTTACAATGGAATTCGTTGCAAGAAATTACAGGAAGTGCTATTCGGTCACTCTCTTATTTACTTGATAAACATCCATTACAAATTGATATTCCGGCTGATCTACTGCTTTATTGTGATGGTAATTTAATTGAACGGGTTATCACGAACCTACTTGAAAATGCGGTTAAGTACACGGCATCAAACACAAAGTTAGGCATAAAAGCCTACACAGAAGAAACAAAAATTCATGTTGAAATTTGGGATGAAGGTCATGGTATCCCTTGTGATCAGCTACAGCTTATTTTCAATAAATTTTCACGCGCAGTAAAAGAATCGGCTATTCCTGGTGTAGGATTAGGTTTAGCGATTTGCAATGCGATTATTCGCTTGCATGAAGGTGAAATTTGGGCTGAAAACAATAAAAAAGGTGGAGCAAGTTTCCACTTTGTTTTACCTTTAAAATCACTCCCTGATATTGATGAGATTGAAATAAAACAGTGACTCCATATAACATTTTAATTATTGAAGATGAAAAAGAGATCTTACGCTTTGTTCGGCTAGCATTAGAGAACGAAGGTTTTCGTGTTTATGAGGCCTCTGAATGTCAACGAGGGTTAATTGAAGCAGCATCAAGAAAACCTGATTTGGTTATTCTTGATCTCGGTTTACCTGATAAAGATGGGCTCTGTTTTATTCAAGATTATCGCCAGTGGAGTAGTACGCCTGTGATCGTTCTTTCTGCAAGAGATGGTGAACAAGATAAAGTAAACGCACTTGATGCGGGAGCTGATGATTATCTAACGAAACCTTTTGGTATTAGTGAACTACTTGCCAGAGTAAGGGCTTCACTACGTCGTTTTGTAAAAAAAGAAACTGAAAACACACAATTTACCTTTGGTGATATTACTATTGATTGGGTTAATCGTATTGTCACTCGCCAAAAGGAACAGGTTCATTTAACACCAACAGAATTTCGCTTACTGAGTGAATTGGTTAATAACAGTGGTAAAGTGCTTACTCAACGGCATTTAATGCAACATGTTTGGGGGCCTAATTTTATCGAACATAGCCATTATTTACGTATTTATATGGGGCATCTGCGCCAAAAACTAGAAGCCGATCCCACATGTCCTGTACACTTAATAACAGAAACAGGGATCGGTTATCGATTTATGCCTTAACTGTGGCTATTTGAGGATAGGCAAAGTTAATCTATTAATTAATCAGTTTTCTTGTTTATATAAAATATACATACCTAATCCTCGTAAGATCTCACCTGACCAAAAACCATAAAACATACCATTATCGCTTTCTTTTCTGACTGCTGGGGACCACCGATAAATTACTTTATAACTGTTCGACTCTGAGCAATCAGGTAGTAGTTTGAATTCTGATGAGAGATCTGAGCTATTAAGGCTTCGAAAGCTTGAATGAATTATGTCACCCCACACCCAACATCGACCGTTTACTCCCTTGGGATTTTAAAAGCTAGGTGGGATTCATCGAACGGATACAAACATTTTGACGGAAATGTGATGTTTTTTGCAATAGTCGATATTGTAGCCATTAAAGAATTGTCGCCGCCGGATCAGCTCTCGCCACTACTTATGACAGGAGACTCAAAAAAGTAATTGAATCTCCTGACCATCAAGTAAATGCTAATCTAAAATTTCAACAATAGCCGCACCCACCTTGGTATCATCCGAGTTAGTTACATTAACTCTGTAGTAGTAAAATGATCGTTGGGGGGCTTGAACGATAATCGTGTCATAGGGTTCAACCCAATATGTGGTATCGGGATAAAAAACATGTGATGGCGGTGCCCAGTAATTCACAACTTCTAATTTCGTTTCACCATTATTAGTAACAATTACACTTTTAGTAACTGTTGGAATGATAGGCTCAGCATCGTCCCATACTGTAACAGTTTCCAAAGGTTGAATAACATAATTAGTTGACATAACGCACATCCTTAACTGCTTTTATATAGACTGCTGACATATTGCATCGCAAGTTCATTATTATATATTGCTGAAATCGCTATCCCACACATTTGATGGCCAGATGATTGTATATATCCTGCAACATCAGAGACCACATACATGGAGTTAATTGAAAATGGGCTGACTAAAGTGACTTCTTGCACAGGGTCATCATCAGGATGCTGACCTGCTACCATTGTATTATTAAGATTAGTGGTGAACTCAATTTGTGAAACAAAAGATTCTGCTCTCACGGACACCTGATTAATGAACTCACCACCATCAACATTAATACTCATGGTGTTTTGTCCAACATTGAATGAGTAATTGTTATTTGGCGTCATACCCATTTCATATTGTTCATCAGATCCACTACAGGTAAACATTAACCCAGTAGTTCGATGTGACACTGACAGGTCTGTATAAACATCGATAAAATTAATATAGCCATCTGGATAAGATGTTGGCTCCTGATATAAAGTTCCCAGGATGTTTGTAGAAGGCATCATTGAGTTATCAGCGACTTCAGCAAATGCCATAGGCACTGAGTAATTTTGCCCGTCTAGGCTTATAAGCTTATAGAAAGATCCAGCTGCCATGACTGGAACGTAGTAATTTTCCAGCGGTGCAGGAGCATTATAGTCTTCATAATCCCCTGACCATAGTTCATTAAATAAAGACACGCTTGTTTCATAATATAACTTCACACTAAAGTAGGTCTGTATGTTGTTAAGATAAGTACTGCCTATTGCCGAATTTATTGGAGATAAATAACTCTTGGAGTTCTGGATATCAGATTGAAGCAATGACTTTAATTGATTAACTTGATCCTGACTTAATCCTAATTCATTAGAGTATTTAATCCCTTCAAGATATAAGGCAATTTTTAAATTTACAGCGGCGACAAAAAGTGGAGCAAATGCATATTTAAAATTAGTTCCTTCTATTTTGAAGTTTTCTTCAATTCCAATTATATCTACAACCACTGTCATCAGTTCAGGGCCAGCAGTATCATACTGGGCATTAATTAACTGGTCATTGATAAATGATACTTTATCCTGAAGCTCGCTTACTGCGGCCACAAGGCGATTCCAGTCGTCCTCTTGAATATCTTCATTAATAAGGCTTTGCACTTCCTGTTTAATCGTGCTCCATATATCTTCCTTATCTGTTGGCCATAAAAGGCCAAAAATGGTGCTTAGTACACCTCCGACCACTGGGATCTGACTGATACCATAATGTATTATCGCTCCGATATCAGATAAACCATCATTAAGCTTAAGTGTAGATGACATATTTAGCCTCTTAAATTATAGCAATGATAAAAAACAGAATGAGTGACTTAATGTGTTTTCTCTCGATTAGTTTCCGCCCTTGCCAGAAACTAATAAATTAAAAACCAATAAGAAAATCTTATATTTTATAGTGCAGATGTATATAACTTTTCAAAGGGAAATGTAATAAATCTAACGCAAGGCAAGGTTTCGCAAGTTATTTCTATTATTTTCTTATGTTTCAGTGACTTTTCCTAAAAATAGTCTATGCTTTGTTCAGACAGTCTCTTAGCATTAAGGTGTCATCACCATTAAGTTATGATTCTAAGCGTGTATATCCGACTGTATGTCTATTATTTGATAAAACACCATCAGGATTAAAAACAAAATGCTGTTTACTTCTATCTATTGTTAAACCAGTATTATTATCTAAAGAATGTTGATGCCCAAATAAAAAATTATAATTTATCTCTAATTGGTTTAACATCCATTATATCTATGCCAATTTTTTATTCTTTATTAAATTTCCTTTCTCTTATTACTTTTTTTAAGGTTTTCATTATTCTCATAAAACGAGCCTTATTAAAAATAAACTTAACTCAATCAATAAAAATATATGAACTATGTTATTCAAGTAATGAATAAAATCCTTTATTAATGAATTTTACTTAACCCCTTACTTTAAATAGATTTTTCACCTTCATGAATATTATTTATTGAAATCTCATTGTTAATTAAAAACACCAATATTAGATAATTGAATCAATAAAAAAACCTATTCCTTCTATATTTAATAATAGAAGAGAATAGGTTAATTTATCGATTAATATTTAAAATTTATTAGGCCATAGCTGAAATGGTTTTTCTAAAACGTAATAAGGCTAATGAGAAAAATACAGAACCAATAATAATTAAGACAATAAATTGAGGCCATACAATAGAGAAATCAGCACCACGATATAAAATGGCCTGAGCTAAACTCACGAAGTGTGTCGTTGGCATTGTTTGCATTACATCTTGTACAAACTGAGGCATACTTTCTCGTGACGTCATACCGCCAGATAGCATATTTAATGGTAGTAAAACCATAATCATCAATAAACCAAATTGTGGCATTGAACGCGCCATTGTACCTAAGAAAATACCAATAGAAGTTGTCGCAAATAAGCTTAAAGCAACACCACACATAAACAGTAAAACCGAGCCTTCAATAGGTACATTAAGCAAGGTTTTTACCACTAAAACTAACGACATTACCGATGCCAATAGTACAACCAACCCCATTGACCATATCTTAGAAAGCATGATTTCAAAGGGAGTTACAGGCATAACCAGTAAATGTTCAATGGTTCCGTGCTCCCGCTCTCTTATTAATGCGGCTCCTGTTAATACTATCGATAACATAGTGATATTGTTGATAATTGCCATCACAGAACCAAACCAAGATTGTGTTAAGTTAGGGTTAAAGCTCATTCTTACTTCTAAATCAACAGGTAATGGGTCGTTGGTTCTGTTTTTGGCTAAAAAGGTTTTCGCCTCTCCCATTACAATGTTTTGTATATAACTATTACCTAAAAAAGCTTGGCTCATTCGTGTTGCATCGATATTAACTTGTATTTCCGGTTTACGACCCGCTAAAAGATCACGCTGAAAATTAGGTGGGATATCTAATGCAAACGTATAAGCGCCTCTATCTAACAAACCATCTATCTGATCAGGAGTGATATCTGCGGGTGGCAAAAAATAAGGCATATAAAAACTATTTACAATACGTGCAGATAACTGTGATTTATCCTGATCAGCAACCGCAATCGGTGCATGGTGCAATGAACCCGGAGTTACCGTTGCTGATGAGTAAATCGATACGGTAAAAGCAAACACAATTAATGCCAGCATTGCCTTATCTCGTGAGAGGCTTCGTAGCTCTTTTATACCTAAGTTAAATACATTTTGCATTGTGTGCCACATTTAAGCCTCCTGCTTTTTCAAGAAAAAGACACTTAGCCCAATTACAATAGGGATGGTAATAAGCAAAGGAATAAAAGACCAAGGTAAATCAAAAAGATTTAATCCTTTTGAAAAAGTCCCTCTTGCAATAGTTAAGAAATGAGAAGTAGGATAAATATGCCCTATCCATTTACCAATGCCCTCTAGTGATGAAACAGGGTCAATCATTCCTGAAAATTGTGTTGCTGGGATTAAGGTAATAATTGAAGTACCAAAAATAGCGGCAATCTGACTTTTCATAAAGCAAGAAATTAATAACCCCATTCCTGTTGCGATCGTAATATAGAGCAATGCCCCTAAAGAGAGCGTAAGCATACTGCCTTTAAAACTGACACCAAATACAAAGACCGAAAGCGCACAGAGCATAAAAAAGTTAAACATTCCCAATAAGATATAAGGAAATTGTTTACCTAATAAAAACTCAGCCTTGGTAACAGGTGTAACATAAAGATTAATAATAGAACCCAGCTCTTTTTCACGAACCACACTCAATGCACTTAACATCGCAGGGATCATCATTAATAAAAGTGGGATAACAGCAGGCACAATAGCAGGTAAGCTTTTTACATCAGGATTATAACGATAACGTGTTTCGATATTAATCGGTGATAATTTATCAACTACATTTGTTGGTTGACGCATTGCCATATCAAGCATCCATGTTAAGTGCATCGCCTGAATATAACCACGTACTGTTTCAGCACGATTTGGCATCGCACCATCTATCCAAACTCCTATTTTTACAGTATTTCCCTTAGCAACATCACGGGCAAAGTTAGGCGGAATTTCAATTGCAACTGTGATATCTCCACTACGTAGCCGACGTTCAAGTTGGTCATAATCAGTGATTGGTGCTTTTTCAATAAAATAACGAGAGCCTGATAGATTTTGGCTATATGCTTGACTTAAACCCGTTTGGTCTCTATCCATAATACCAAAGCGTAAGTTTTCAACGTCCATGCTAATTCCATATCCCATAATAAACATGAGAATAACTGTTCCTAATAACGCCAATGTTAGACGCACAGGATCACGGCGCAACTCCATGCCTTCACGAATACTATAGCTAAATAAACGTCGCAGACTGAATCGTTGCTTTAAGGCTTTTTCTGCACTTTCATCGCTAGATGCGGGAAGTTGTAGTGTTTTTTCATTGAGTTCAGGGGTTTCTTGTTCACCTGATGCCTTCTTAAGATAATCAATAAAGACTTCTTCAAGGGTATCAAATTGACTATTTTTGACTAAATTACTTGGGGTATCGGTGACTAAAACTTTACCCGCATGCATAAGTGACATTCGATCACAGCGTGCGGCTTCATTCATAAAATGGGTTGAAATAAAAATAGTGACACCGTCACGTCTTGATAAGTCAACCATCAAGTTCCAGAACATATCTCGTGCAATTGGGTCAACACCTGAAGTTGGTTCATCCAGTATCAGCATTTCGGGTTTATGAATAACTGCAACTGCAAGAGATAAACGTTGGCGAATACCTAATGGCAAACCATCAGGAAGGACATCTTCAACATCGGTTAAATTAAAACGTTCACTCATCGCCTTGACTCGCTGAGGAATTTCTTCTTCAGGAATATGGAAAAGTTTGGCATGTAATTCTAGATTTTGTCGTACTGTTAATTCACTATAAAGTGAAAAAGCTTGCGACATATATCCCACCCGACGACGAGTTTCGATATCTTTAGGATCAACTTCTTGACCAAATAACCAAGCTCGCCCTTCACTGGCTTCTAATAATCCCGTTAGCATTTTCATTGTAGTTGATTTACCACAACCATTTGATCCCAAGAAACCAAAAATTTCACCTTTAGGAATGCGAAAGCTCACATGATCAACCGCAACAAATTGACCAAAACGCATGGTTAGATCTTTAGCTTCAATGGCAATCACGTCATCGTCACTTTTATCTCTAGGAGGAATAATAACTTTTTGATGGTTCTTTTTCTTTTCTTCAGGCAACAACTCGATAAAAGCGGCTTCTAATTCATTCGTCTGAGTTTGTACTTTTAACTCATTGGCATGACCTGTTGCTAATATTTTTCCGGCATCCATAGCAACCAGCCAATCAAAACGCTCGGCTTCTTCCATGTAAGCAGTTGCAACTAACACGCTCATATTTGTTTGGCGTTTACGGATACGATTAATTAAATCCCAAAATTGAGCTCGTGATAAAGGGTCAACCCCTGTTGTCGGTTCATCTAGAATAAGTAATTCAGGATCATGAATTAATGCACAACATAAACCCAATTTCTGTTTCATCCCACCTGAAAGTTTGCCTGCGGGTCTGTCACGAAACGGCGCTAATCCCGTGCTTTCAAGTAAGTCGTTTATACGTTCTGCTCGTTCTTGTTTTGACTGACCAAACAGACGACCAAAAAAATCAACGTTTTCAAAAACAGAAAGCGTGTGATAAAGATTTTTACCTAACCCTTGTGGCATATAAGCAATACGAGGACAAACAGCCCTTCGATGTTCAACATCGGTCATATCACCATTTAAAACAATAACTTGCCCTGTTTGAATTTCTCTGGCTCCTGAAATAAGAGAAATTAAACTCGATTTACCTACACCGTCAGGGCCTATTAGGCCGACCATTTTTCCTGCTGGAATAGTCAATGTCACATCATCAAGTGCTTTGGTATCACCATAATGTTGGGATACATGAGTCAATTCAATGATATGAGAATGACTTTGCGTTCTCATTGTTTGACTCATTGTGGTAATTTCACCTCTAAATCAGTTGGCCAAGATTGATTGTTATCTAATCGAATATAAGCACGACCTGGCAATCCAGTTTTTACATATTCAAGGTGTTTTTCGAGTAACTCAGGTGAAATTCTCGCTCTTACACGAAACATCAATTTCAGCCTTTCATTATCTGTTTCAACCGTTTTAGGCGTAAATTGGGCAACACTAGCGACATAAGTCGTTTTTGCAGGAATAACAATATGAGGGGCTGCATCTAAAATAATATGAACGTCACTGCCTAAAGCAGCTTGACCTGCCGCTTCAGTTGGTAAAAAGAAGGTCATATAAACATCACTTAGATCAACCATATTTAACACACGACCACCAGCGCCTAAAACTTCGCCTGGCTCAGCAACTCGATATTGAACACGACCATTACGAGGGGCTTTTAAAATACTGTCATCTAATTCAGCCATGATGCGTCTTTCTGTTGCTGTTGCGGCATCTACTTTTGTATTTGCTTGAATAATACCCGCTTTTGCAGATTCAATAGCAGCTATGGTTGCCGTTTCTTGCGCTTTGGCAGCTTCAACGGCCGCTCTTGCTCCTTCAGTTCTGGCGATATCATCATCTAATTGTTGAATAGAAATAGCATTAGTTTTTACTAGTGCACGAGAACGATTGAGTCTTTTTTGTGCTGCATCCAGTTCGGCAATACGTTGACGAACCACCGCTTGGGCAGCAAGTTGTTCACTATTACGTTGTGATAATGCAGATTGAGCAGTAACAACACTGCTTTTTGCTTGATTTAATTGTGCTTGAACTTCATGCAGTTGTTCTTTAAGTGTACGAGTATCCATCTTGGCTAAAACTTCACCCGCTTTAACAAAATCACCTTCTTGAACTAAAATAGAGTCTATTCTTCCTGGACTTTTTGTTGATATATCAATTTCGGTTGCTTCTATTCTCCCATTACTTTGAGCAAATCCAGAAGGAAGTGCCGGTGCTTGAGATTTCCACCAAAAAACACCAGCAGCAATTATCGCGACAAGAATAATACCATAAACAAAAAAACGACTATTTTTTTGATTTTTCATATAAATTATTTAACCTTCCTTTAGCCATAAAATAATACCCAAAATGTGTTTATCTGCTGTATGTCAGAAAATAGTTAAATAGTTAAATAGTTAAAACTGATTAATTTTTTATTTTATCTATATTTAAAAATAGTTCATTTGTATTAATAAAGCTAACTTATGCCTAATAAAAAAATAAAATATTAAAAGCTAACCTTATGAATTATAAATATTATGTCATTATAATAGAGCCTTAACTCAAATTAATGTAGTGCTTTTATCACAGAATCCATTATCCCTTTTTGATTATTCGAAGAAGCACACAAATTGTATATAAAAACACCCTTTTATTGCATTAAAATACAAACGAAATAATAACAATTAGTTATCAACCACCTATCAATATTAAAATGATATTTGTATTTTTATTTTCTTTTATAAAATAATTAATTATTAGTTAACTACAATGTGATCCTATGTTACAACAGGTTGAATTTATTATATAAATTAATTGAGACCTATTTTTAGATACCTAGAAGTAATCTATTGAAAATATCATTGTTAATTTTAAATGTAATTTATTATCACTTACTTAATATATTTCTTTTGATATAAAAATAAGCTTTAAAAGCATAACTCATTGAATAATTTATAAAATAAATCAAAAGGTAAAATCACTCTATGACAGAGATCGATAAATCAAAAATAAATTCAAGTGTTCAGACCACTTATGTCTTAAACTTTTTATATAGTGATTATTGCAGTTAGTTATTACAGCCAAATTTCATAATTAATTAAAATTTAGAAACAAAGCGATAAGAAAATATATGAAAATATCAAATTAATTTTAATCTAAAATAAGAAGGGTTATATGAATAATATTAAGTATAAACTCGCCACAATGACACTTTGCACTCTATTTGCTACCTCTGTTTTTGCTAATACTCAATCCCCAATTCGCCTTGTTATTCATGGTGGTGCAGGCACAATTACTAAAGACACGATCACCCCTGAACAAGAAAAAGAATATAAAGAAAAACTGACTGAAGCATTAAATGCGGGATATGCTGTTTTGAATAGCGGAGGCACTAGTATAGAAGCAGTTCAAAAATCGATTAACGTAATGGAAGATTCTCCTCTCTTTAATGCAGGAAAAGGCGCCGTTTTTACCCATGACGGACGCAATGAACTAGATGCTTCTATTATGGATGGGAAAACACGCAATGCCGGTGCTGTTGCTGGTGTCACTACAGTTAAAAATCCTATAAATGCTGCTATTGCAGTAATGGAAAAAAGCCCTCATGTTTTAATGGTGTCAAATGGTGCAGATCTTTTTGCTAAAGAACAAGGGCTGACCATTGTAGACCCTTCTTATTTCCGTACCGAACATCGCTGGCAACAACTTCAAAAAGCGATAGAAAAAGAACAAGTCGTTTTAGATCATGATGGAAAAACAGCTGCACTTTTTATTGATCCGATGATGTACGATTATAAATATGGCACAGTAGGTGCTGTTGCACTGGATCAACATGGTAATTTAGCAGCGGGAACTTCAACTGGGGGAATGACTAATAAACGCTATGGCCGAGTTGGCGACTCCCCTATTATTGGTGCAGGAAACTATGCCGATAATGAAACAGTTGCTGTATCCGCAACAGGTTCTGGTGAAATGTTTATCCGTACATTAACCGCCTTTAATATTGCAGCCCAAGTTAAATATCAAAATCTACCTTTAGAGAAAGCGGCACAAAATGCACTTGATGAAGTTAAAGCTATTAATGGAAGTGGTGGTGTTATCGTATTAGATAAATCTGGCAACTATACGATGAGTTTTAATTCTGAAGGTATGTACCGTGGCACTATAGGTAATGATGGAAAACCTGTTGTTGCTATTTATAAAGAGTAAATTTAAATAGTCATTTTTCTATTTCGTACCCAATTTCCCTCTTATTTTTAAACCGAAAAAATGAAGATCTTGGGTACGAAACCTTAGCCAATCTCCTATTACTCGTCTTATTTCCTACATTTTTTCTGAAAGAAATTTATTCTTAATTTTAGCACCGACTCAGTTTGATTACTATTCACACCAATTACGTTCAATTAACGCACTAAGTGATGTAAAAACAAACACGATCAACTCTACTTATTAAAATATTCCTTTGAAAAAGTAGCTTTTTTCTTTTTTGGATCTGTTAGAATATTCACCATGGTTATGTTGATTTAATAAGGAAATCACAGTGGAATTTCACCACGACGATCGGGATTTAACACCTGAAACATCGCTAGTGCTGTCTGAAAAACAAGCATTATTGGATCTGAATGCAACATTCACCACTCCATCTCACACAAATCCAGCAATAGCTTATTTAATGAGTTTAGGATCGAAACGTAGTCGTCAAACGATGGGATCGTTTTTAACTATTGTGGCCAAAATGATTGGTTTTTCTTCTCTTAAAAATTGCCAATGGGGTGCTCTTCGTCGTCATCATATTCAAGCTATTATTGATATGTTATCTGATGCCAATAAAGCCCCTGCCACAATCAATACTTATCTTGCTGCATTAAAAGGTGTTGCTTTAGAAGCATGGGCAATGAAACAGATGGATACTGAAAGTTATCAGCATATCCGCCAAGTTAAATCTGTCAGAGGAAGTCGATTACCTAAAGGTCGCGCATTAACAAGTCATGAAATTCGTTCTTTATTTAAAAGCTGTGAAAAAGACAACACATCGAAAGGTTTAAGAGATGCTGCAATATTAAGTGTGCTATTGGGTTGTGGATTACGCCGTTCAGAAATAGTCGCTATTAATTACGAGCATATTCAATTTCGTGATCAAGCCTTTCTTGTCAGAGGTAAAGGTAATAAAGAAAGAATGTCTTATATGCCCGATGATACTTGGGATCGTGTTCAGTTATGGATTGATGAAATAAGAGGTACTCAAGATGGTCCCCTTTTCACTCGAATTCGTCGTTTTGACGACGTAACAACTGAACGAATTACAGACCAAGCTATTTACTATATTTTAGAAACTCGTCAGCAAGAAAGTGGCATTGATAAATTTGCTCCCCATGATCTTCGAAGAACTTTTGCTTCCGCAATGCTTGATAATGGCGAAGATATTGTAACTGTAAAAGATGCAATGGGTCATGCCAGTATTATGACAACTCAGCGTTATGACCGACGTGGAGATGATCGACTAAGAAAAGCAGCTCGCCATTTACGTTTTTAAGTTTTATTTTTGAATAACTTACTTTTGATGATATCAAATAAAACCCCCAACTTATTGAATTGATTATAATTGGGGGATTTTATCACTTATAGTTTATCTGAAAGGTGGTTCATTAAATGTTCTTAATTTTCGAGAGTGTAAATTACTTTCTTCTTGTTTAAGTAACTCAATAGATTGAATACCAATTTGCAAATGTTCTGACACAGCACCCTCATAGAAATGATTCGCCTGACCGGGTAATTTAATTTCACCATGTAATGGTTTATCAGATACACATAATAATGTGCCATAAGGCACTCGAAAACGATAACCTTGTGCAGCAATAGTGGCACTTTCCATATCAACAGCAACCGCACGACTTAAATTAAATCGCCTGGCTGATACCGAAAAACGTAATTCCCAATTACGATCATCCGTTGTAACAACGGTTCCTGTTCTTAATCTTTGTTTTATTTCATGCCCTGGTTTTCCACTGACTGCTTTAGTGGCGTCATAAAGTGCACGTTGTACTTCTGCAATATTTGGGATCGGGATATCAGGTGGTAAGACATCATCTAAAATATGATCATCACGCAAATAAGCATGGGCTAAAACATAATCGCCAAGTTGTTGGCTTTCACGTAATCCGCCACAATGACCAATCATTAACCAAACATGAGGCCGTAAAACCGCTAAGTGATCACAAATTGTTTTCGCATTTGAAGGGCCAACACCAATATTAACTAATGTTATTCCGGGACCTTCTTTAGCAATTAAATGATAGGCAGGCATTTGATATTTCTTCCAAGTTAAATCTGATATTAACTTTTCAGGATCAACAGTGTCTGCTGTAATTCGTTGAAATCCAGCACAGGAAAGTGCGCAATATGGACTATTTTCATCCGCAACTTGATCACATGCCCAACGAACGAACTCATCAACATAACGATTATAATTCGTATATAAAATATAGGGTTGAATATCTTCAGGCAATGTACCAGTGTAATGCTTTAAACGTGCCAGTGAGAAATCAGTACGTAAAGCATCAAAATGAGAAAGTGGCAATATTTCCCTATCACAAATTAAACCATCAGTAATTTCATCACCAATTTTAGATAGATCAGTTGT
Source organism: Proteus vulgaris (assembly GCF_011045815.1). Lineage (GTDB taxonomy): Bacteria > Pseudomonadota > Gammaproteobacteria > Enterobacterales > Enterobacteriaceae > Proteus > Proteus vulgaris_B. The sequence goes on from NZ_CP047344.1 coordinate 2,069,584, forward strand.
TGGAAAGTATTTTGCTAAAGAGGCACTCATTTTTCTATCAAAGCCAATTCCCGTTCCATCAATAACAAAAGGATAAGGAATTTCTTGTTGCGAAGCGGTGACTTCAAAAGTTGCATGATAGGCATCAGCAATAAGTTGCAGTTGTTCTGACAAATAATTTTCAAATAAAGCAGGATTCGTAATAGTGGTGGAATAAGTACCAGAACGAGACAAACGTCCATAAGCTCTCGTTTTATCTTCTGTTTTTATTTCACCAGACCAATATACCGTTAATTGAGGATAAGCAAATAACCCTTCAGCTCTTTGCTTTACATCGGGTAATGTTCCATTTTGTGCATAATCAATGATTGCCTTACGTAAAGCATCCACTGCATTTTTGTATTGCTGTTTTAATTCATTGATGATTTTGGGAATTTCAGGGCTATGAGGTTGTGACATAAAAGAGCCTCTTGCTTATTATTAATTTATACACATAATAGCAAGAAGCTCTGTTTAGCCCAATAGTCAATCTTTTAAGATTGCGTATTCATATTTACTTTTATTATCAAGAACAAGTGTTTTATTTTTAAAATCATACTCGAAAATTAATTTTGTATGATCTCCTAACGTAATATTATTTCCGACTGATAATATTTCTGAAAGATTAGGATCAAGTTGACTAATATTAAAAGGTTTTTCTACAAGCTCCTCACTAACGAGGTTGACTAAATTATAGTGTTGTTCATTAACATACGCTAACCCTGTATCTATTACATAGTCTATATTTTTTTTACCGTTAGCATTTTTATCTTGTAATGCTTTTTTATTTTCTATTACAATCGTAATTTTATTTTTACTATCATCTTTTATAATATTTGCTGTTGTTTTTCCTGAATAAAGAACATTAACTAATCCTGCAAATAGATCTTCTTCCACCAAAGATGATTTAAAGTCAAGAATTACTTTTTGATACATTAAGGAATAAACTAGTTCCTTATCATTTTCATCCAAATTTATAAATTCTTTTTTTAATTTTTCGAATTCTAACTCTTTGAATTTTATCTCATCTAAATCTTGAGGTTTATTTTCCATATCAGCTATTGGGGTAGAATTAATATTAATTTTCATCCTTGATAAATCTCTAAACAGCTCGTCTTCGATTTTCTCTAACAGAGTCATATATGTTGGTGTTATACCCTTTTTTATACTCTTTTCTATATTATCTTCTATACTCTCTTTTTCATTTTTAATAAGCTCTTTAAGTCTATCTGTAAATAGCTCAGGATCAAATTTAGCCTTTTTATACAATTGATTTTTTGATATATAATCCCTACCTAAATCTTTATCCCCAATGAATCTACTTTTATTATCGATTATCAATTCCCTAATAACTTCTTTTTTAATTTCATTACTTTCAATTTCTTTCTTCTTTAATTCAATCGCCTTATCTATAGCGTAGAATAACAAATCATCAAGTCCATTTTTTTCTAATGATAGAATTATATCTTTTATGGGTTTTATTTCATCAGATCCATCCTCATTTATATTATGTATAAAGCTTATTTTTTCACCATCAAAGTTACCATCCAAAAGAATAGAGAAATTTATTTCATTATCTTTCTTTTCAATACGGAAATTCTCTTTATATGCATCACCAGTAAGATTTCTTAATTTGCAAAATCCTTTTATTTTCTCAAAATCATTTATTTTTTTATCAAAAAAAGTCTCTTTAATTAATGGGAAGACGATTCCTTCTTTCCCAAAACCAAACCAGTTTTTTATTTTCTCCCATAATGTCCTTACATTTAATGGTTCTTCTGTATTCTTTATCTGCTCCATTCTATCATGATGAATTTTAATACCTTTGATTTCCATAATTTTTATACCTAATTCAGAGTCTATGAAATTCAAAATATCACGAAATAGAATTTATGATATAAAAAAACATCATTTAATTTAAAAATAGTATTTTTTAAATAACGCCAATTTATCTATAATATTAAAAAATTTAAAATAATAGGTAGTGTAATCGTAGCAAACATGGTTTGAGAGGTGATGATCCCCGCCATAAGTTCAGAATCTCCGCCAAGTTGTCGAGTTAAAATATAGGAGGTGGGTGCAGTAGGAATAGAAAAGAAAACAACTAAAAGCATTGTCACTACTGGTGATAAATCGAGAAGATAAGCAATGCCATATGCTATTATCGGTACGATAAGTAAGCGAGTCACTGTATTAATGCTAATCATTTTACTTTCTGCTTTTAACGTTGATAGATGCAACGCTGCACCAATACAAATTAAACCTAAAGGTAAACTGGTGGCTGCTAATAACTTAAGAAACTGATCACTACCAAAAGGAAGTCCGACTCCAGATAAGTTGATCACTATTCCTATAACGCAAGAAATAATTAAAGGATTCTTAATAATAGGTAATACCAATTGACGCAATGTTACATTTTGTCCAGCCGTTAGACAAAGTACCGAAGTCACATTTGATAGTGGAACTAATGTTGCCAATATTAATGCCGCTATTCCTAATCCCTCAACACCAAAAAAATCAGCAACAATCGCTAAACCTAAATAAGTGTTAAACCGAATATTACCTTGAACAATTGCACCAAAACGCCCAGCACGCCAACCCGTAATTTTTTTCAATACAGTACATAACAGCGTGATAATAATGACCACAGAAAAAATAGCCCCAGCAAGGTGGGGTAATTGAGGATCAGACAAAGGTGCATTTGCTAGGCTATTGATCAGTAATGCAGGAAAAAGTAAAAAGTAATTTAGCTTTTCAGCACCGACCCAAAAAGCAGGCTCAAACGTTTTATTTCTTCTTAAAATTGCACCTAGCGCAATTAACGCAAATAAAGGCCATAACGTTAATAACACATTTTGCATAATGTTTATCCTAAAGATATCGTGATACTTTACAATATCGCAACATCAGAGCGATTGCTATTTTATGTTGTTAATACAATAAGCAACTCAAAATATGATAAAAATATACTAATATCGCATTTTTAGAATAACATTTTTATTTTTATATGATTAAGTACAAACTTTCTTTTTATGAGCATAAAATCCTAAAGCTAATCTAAATCAATGTACATTCGATAACAATGTAGATTTGCTTTTGCTAAACTTGAATAATAGTCTCGCTCTTCTAATGCTTTAAAACCTTGTTTTAAATAAAATATTACTGCGTTAGGTGTTGCATCCAAAAATAGCTTTTTTTGCCCCCTCTTTATTGCTTCATGTTTTAACTGTTTTAAAATAAGTCCTGCGAATCCTTTCCCCATATATTCTGGTAATGTAAAAATTGCTTCAGCAAAACCTGTTTTGACATCTAAAAATCCAGAAGCAACGGGAATATTATATTCTTGATAATCAATTATATAAAATGGATTATCTATAATAGCTTGTCGATATCCATCTGGCATTTCATCGGGAGTCCAAGCAGCTAAAATATCTTTTGGATAAACATTCTCACAACCAAATCGTAAAGCTTGATTTCGTAAATACCACAATCGTTTTGCTTCCTGTGGTTCAGCAAGTCTAAGTTGAATCATACTCATTTCCATCTTATTCATTAGAATTAAAAACCTTGGATCAGTAAAAAACTCTATTCTAATAGTGTATTTTAAATTTTTTAATTTTTTGGTGTTACTTTTTTTTAGAGCATGATATGTTTTTGTAGAAGGAATAATGTAAGGAAATCTTATGCCTAATTCAATATTACCTTCCCAAATAAAAAAAACCTCCTCTTTTGTTGCTGGTTCTGAGCTTCCTTTTTATTATCAATTCATATCTACTTCAATTAGAGAAATCTATTTCTCAAACATTTCACTTATTTACCATAATGGATTTCAAACCGAAAATACACTTCCAAAGCTAATTCTTTGTAGTCATCGGAACAGTGCTTTTGATGGTTACATTGCTTTGAAGGCATTCCCTAGAGCTCAGGCTTTAGCATCAATACAATTATTAAATAGCTACATAATGAAGACTTTTTTTACGGGTATTCCCGTAGTTAGAAAAAAGGATAGACAACGTTTAGGTATAAATACAAATATATTTTCAAGCCCTTCAGATGCGGCAATTGCACATATAAAAGCAGGTGGAGACCTACTTTTATTTCCAGAAGGTAGTAGCGAGTGGGGTTTCAAGCCTTTACCTTATCAACGAGGAGCGGCAAGAATTATTAGAACATTAATCAGTGAGGGAGTTAATTTTGATATTATTCCTATGGGATTGTTTTATATCGCGCCTGACAAATTCAGTTCAAAAGTTGAAGTTTATATTGGAGAAAATATATGTATAGACTCGAAAAAAGATAATTTATCAATCAGAGAATGGGAGCAAAACATTCATAAAGAAGTATCTGATGCATTAAATAAAATTTCCGTTAATTGCCCAACTATTGATATTTTTGAAAAAGCTTCAGCCTATGCTTTTAATAAAAACAAAGAAGGATATTCTTATGCTGAATCCTTTATTGATTATCAAAATAATCTATCTCAAGAAGATAATAGCAATAAGACTATAGAAAAGACCTCTCAATCTTCTATTTTAATTTGGCGTTATACTTCATTTTTATTTATGTATATTTTATTCCCAATATTACTTTCATCATTTATCGCATCTCATTTTGCTGATGCACGCAATACCGTTAGCTTCTTTAAAATATTAGGTGGCGCTATTGCTTCAGCTGTTTGGCTTCCAATCTTAGTCATGCTCCTATTCTTTTCACCTCTATTTATTGGTATAAGCTTAGTCAGTGCATTATTCGGCTTCATATTGATAAGGAAGAAAGGCGCTCAAATATGTTAACGACTAAAGCTAGGATGCTTTTTAACCATATATTTTCTGTACAACTCTTTATTATTTGGGGACTTGGCACTTATGGCAGTTGGTTAATTCATGCTACAGAAATGCTAACACCTATTTTCTTAGGTTTGTTTTTGTGGATTTTATTGGTTTTTGTTGGATATAAAAATCAACATTCAACACGTCATTCGCGATTTTATTGGCTAGGTTTGTTACAACTAATTGTATGTTGGACTATTTTTCCTTTGTTTAAATCAATCCGCTATGGATTATACCAATGGAGTTTTGATGATATTTTATATGCTTTGGATAAATTCTTGTGGTTTGGAAAAAGCTTACCCGAATGGTCCATTTTTTTACAATCAGGATGGCTAAGTGAACTCCTTGCTTTTTGCTATTTTAGTTTCTATTTTTTAATTATTGGTAGTGCCCTGTTCTTCTTTTTTAGCCGAAATAACGCACTGACTAAAAACTATTTTTTCGGTTTAATGCTGATGTATTTTTTTGGATTTATTGGTTACTTTACTATTCCAGCCGCAGGCCCTTACTCTGCATTTCCTTCTGATTTTAACTATCCCGTTTACTCTGGTTCCATGACTTTATTTCTGACAGATCTCGTTGATAAAGGCATTACAGGAATGGATGTTTTTCCTTCATTGCACACTGGAATAACGCTCTATATTGTTGGTTTTTTCTATTTATCAGGTTATCAAAAAACAGCTTATTGTTTATTTCCTATCTTAATAGGGCTGATTTTGGCGACTGTATATTTGCATTACCATTATGGCATTGATGTTATTGTCGGTGCTTTGCTTGCATTATGGGTACTTTACATCACAGGTAAAAATAATAAGGTCGAATATGGAACTCATTTATAAAATTAACGAGCCTATTGCTTCAGAAGTTTCTATTAGCGGAGGTAAAGGTGCAAGTTTAGCGAAAACGATTCAATCACTGCCTGTTCCTGATGGTTTAATTCTTTCTTGCCAAGCTTATCAGTTATTTATTACCCCTTTGCTCCCTAAAATTAATCTTTTATTATCAGATAAAAAGCAAGAAATTGAATCAATTAGTAATAATATTCGGCATCTTATTTTACAAGCACCTATGCCTGAAAGTTTAATTCATTCTCTAAGCACAATGTTAAATAACCTTCAGCTGAATGATACCGCTCTGGCCGTGCGTTCATCCGGAACATTAGAAGATATGCCCGGAGCAGCTTTTGCTGGCCAGCATGACACGTTATTAGGAATTAAAACGTTACCTCATTTACTAGACGCTATTCGCCAATGTTATGCCTCTTTATGGCATACTCACGTCATGCTTTATCGTCAACATTTAAATTTACCGCATACTCAAGCATCAATGGCTGTTGTACTACAAAGGATGATTGATGTTCAAAAAGAAGAAGCAGCAGGCGTTGCTTTTTCTGTTGATCCCGTTCAAGGTTCTCTTTCTACTGTATTAATTAATGCAGCCTTCGGTTTAGGTGAAACCGTAGTTGCAGGTGAAGATCCTGTAGATGAGTTTATCGTTGATAGAGAAACTTTAGAATTAAAACAAACAACAATTTCTCAAAAAACAAATGCCATTGTGATGGTGAATAATGGTACTGAAATTTTACCTCTCGAACCTCAAAATAAATCTATACCTTCCTTAACACCTGAACAGTGTAAACAAGTGGCTAAACTAGCTATTTCAGCAGAAAAATATTTTGATTTTCCACAGGATATAGAGTGGGCATTTCATGATGGAAAATTATGGCTTTTACAATCACGAAATGTGACACAAATTGCGCCAATTTGGACAAGAGAAGAATCAGCAGAAAGATTTCCTAATCCTATCACGCCATTAACATGGGATATGTGTGAAGCAGGTTTTCATTCATCATTAAACTTTAGCCTTAATCTTATGGGGCTTCCTTCATTTAATGGTAAATGGTTCGGAATGCAAGATTATTATATTTATGGCAACCAAAATGCGGTTTCTTTGTATAGTAATCGGCTTCCCACCTCAATGATGAATGATTTACCTACCCTACTAAAATCTTTGCCTGATATAGCACAAAAATTTAGTTGGGTACAAGAATTACCTATTACTTGGATGCGCGATTTAGATAAATACTTAATCTCAATCGGAGCATTAATGAATGAACCATTAGAAGAAAAAAACTTGTCCCAACTATGGGATTATGTGCAAAGAATTAATAAATTAGGTGCTGACTACTTCTTACCTAATATTGCTATATCATTGACTCAACGCTCTCTCTATTCCGCACTTATGGCCTTGCTAAAACTCTTTTTTAAAGAGGAAAAATATGCACATACTGCATTCGATAATTTAATTGCAATGTCTGAAACTAAAACTGGACAAGTGAACGTAGAACTTTGGACTCTTTCTCGTTATGTTCGTCAGCAACCTAAACTTCTCGAGCTTATAGCATCTATTGTTCCCGAAAACATTATGCAAGAAATTGAAGAATGTGATCCTTATTTTCACCAGCAATTCTCCTTATTTTTAGCAAACCACGGTCATCGAGAATTAGACTTTGATGCGTATCATCCAACTTGGCTGGATGCCCCGCACATTGTGTTGACTCAAATTAAAGCTATGGCAGATTTAGCTGATGATAAGCAAACAGACTCTCCACTAGGTAAAAAAATTCTACAATCAGAAACTGAGTTTTCAATTATTTCTGATGCCCCTGAAGAGTTACGTTTCTTCTTACAAGAGATCATTCGATTAGCTCGAGTTTATACTGCACTTGATGACTTAGAGCATTATCAAACAACACGATTAGCCTTACCGATGCGTCGCGGATTAAAAGCATTAGGAGAACGACTGGTTATTCGTAGTGTCTTAGATTGCCCTATGGATATTTATTTTGCTAATGAAAAACCTTTGGCTGAAGCAATTCTTGCAGATAATCCTACGACTTGGAATAAGTTGCGCCATCATATATACCAAAATAAGGCTGAGTATTTAAAAGCAAAATCAGTTACTCCACAATGGGTTTATGGCGAAGATGGCAGTGATGAACTTAATACAAATGAGCACCTATTAAAAGGATTGGCGGGAAGTGCAGGCATTGTTGAAGGTGAAGTTTATCTTGTTCATGGCCCTGAAAATTTTGCCGAATTTCCACAAAATGCCATTTTAGTTGCAAGAACGACAAATCCGGCTTGGACAGCGCTTTTTTACCGCGCATCAGGCATTATTACCGAAAGTGGTGGTCCATTATCTCATGGTGCTGTTACTGCCAGAGAATTAGGATTACCTGCCATTATGGGTGTTCGTAATATATTGAATATATTAAAAAATGGACAAAGAGTCAGAGTTGATGGACAAAAAGGTGTCATCGAGATTTTATCTTAATTCTTTGAAAACATCATGAGCTATACGCCTTGATCAGAAAAAGCATCTTTTTAGATGCTTTTTCTCGTTTCAAACAATACATTTTTTGACTAATTATTTTCTTTTTCTTCTGGAGATTTATTAATGTCGATATCAACTTTATAAGCAGAAGGTGCAAGCAAGGCAACCAACCCGCCCATTAATAAAACAATAAAAAGCACCATCAACATGGTTGGCGCATTAAAGAGTAAATATGGCATTAATAATATAGGACTAGTAGTAAAAATAAGTGAAATGATGACTGGATAACTTATACCAATATCTCTCACTCGTTGCGATAAAATCAGAGTGAATATATAAATTTGCATTATTAAAAATACGATTTCGATTAAGCCATATGACGTAAAAGAAAATTGATAATAAAAGATACTTTCAATTATTAAATCTGCATTTTCAGGATAATATAATATATACCAGCGATATACTAAATTTTCGACAATAGCAAATAAAATTGACCAAGCAATTTCTAAACCTAAAAAAGAGAGCCTTCCACGTCTTTGCTGTTTCCATTGATAAGCAAGTTTAGCTTGCATCATAAATCCCTTCATTTTTCAAATAGTAATCCTTTTTATCATAATACACTTAATATCTTTCTCCAAAACAATGTTATTATAATTTAGTGTCAGCACAAAAAATACCTTTAACATTTAATAATTAGTGTAATAATACGTTATATTATCTTTTATAATAATAAAATACGTAAGGAATTATTATGCAGCCTATACAGACAACCCGTTTTGCCCTTCTTCGTTAAAAAAACATATTTATAAATTAATAAGAAGGGCTTAAAAATGAATTATAAAAAAATCGATTTAGAACAATGGTATAGAAAAGAACACTTTTTACATTACCGTCATAACTTGCAATGTGGTTTTAGCTTAACAACAAAGATAGATATTACTGCCTTAAAGGCTATATTAACTAAAAACAATCTTAAGTTTTATCCTGCAATGGTCTATTTGATTGCAAAAACGGTTAATTATTATCCTGAATCTAGAATGGCTATAAAGAATGATGAATTGGTTATTTGGGATTATGCCAATCCTGCATATACGATTTTTCATCCAGAAACTGAAACCTTTTCAGAGTTATGGAGTGAATACGTTGAAGATTTCGATACTTTTTTACAAGGATATAATCAAGATTTTCAACAATATAAAAATAATCTTAACTTATCTGCAAAACCTAACTTTCCTGAAAATCACTTTTGTATTTCGATGATCCCATGGATTAGTTTTGATGGCTTTAATTTAAATATTGCGAATGTGAAAGACTATTACCCACCTATTTTTACGATGGGAAAATTCATTCAACAAAATGACAAATTTTTATTACCAATATCCATTCAAGTACATCATGCTACTTGCGATGGCTTTCATATAGCAAGAATGGTCAATAAACTTCAAGAGTTATGTGATGATTTTTCAGTTTGAGCATATTGAAATTTAGATAAAAAATTCGCTCTTTTATCAATTTAATAAAAGAGCGATTTATTTAAATAAACCTTTTCAAATATAAATTAAATTATTATCTAACTTGTTTATTGATCCATTTTATTTCTTCATTAGTGAATCGAATATTGCTTTCTTTATTTGTATCAGTATCTAATAAAATTTTGTCTTTAATTAATTTACTAACAGGTACTATAATATTGAAATGATCCCCATTTTTGATGCTATAGATTTTTAATGGAATATCATTCACCATTGCCACTGCACGTAATTCGTTAAACTCATTCCAAAAATAACCACGTCCTTCAAAGTAAAATGTTGGAGTTTTTATCGATTTAATATAGCGATATACTGAGCGAACATTAAATTCTTCTTCTTTATTACTATCAAAGGGTAGCTCAACGATCATATCACCTTCAGCACGTAATTTTAGGTCAGGTATTCCCCCTAAGGAGAAAACAGCTCTAAATTTATCACTATATTCACTCGCTAATAATGCACGTGTTCCCCCAGTGCTATGCCCGACGACATAGATACGTTTAGCGTCAATGTAAGGTAATGATGCTAAATATTCTCTCGCGGATTCTAAATCTTCCAATTCGCCATAGAACATTTCATAACGGCCAGGATTAGTATTTTCACCTCGAAAAGATGGTATCATCAGCACCATATTAGGATCACGGAAAATAGCCCCCGTTTGGTCATTATCAGCCGGTTTAGGTTGCCAAAAATAGTCATCTCCTCCTATTCCACCATAGCCTCCATTTAACCAGATCACGGCAGGTAATTTCGTTTTTTTATCTGTAGGGGGTGGTGTTAAATAGGCATACATATCACCAGGTTTAGCAGGATATTTAATAACATTAAATATTTCTGGTGGCGCTTCCCAAGGTGGATCAATATTATCAAAACTGTCATTTATAATTACGGTTTTAAAACGTTGATGTGCTTCAAATAAAGTTTCATCACGAACTTCGAGATCTGCATTAACAGAAAAAGAGCTAATACTCGCTAAAGAAAAAAGAATTGCAGGAACAATTTGTTTAAAACTCATAATTTTTATATTCATATCAATCAACTTCCCTATAGATTATTTAAGTTATGAGATAATAGCATAGGTTGTTTGAGGTTTATGAATAGAGATTTTTCGATAAATCAACAATTCAAGGCAGAAAAAAAGCATCTCAATTGAGATGCTTTTGACAATGCAAGATAGTTAATTTTTAAGTCTAGTTTACTTATTTTGCACTCGTGCGAATCAAGTAATCAAAGGCGCTAAGTGAGGCTTTAGCACCTTCACCGGCGGCGATAATAATTTGCTTATACGGTACTGTAGTACAGTCACCTGCGGCAAAAACACCTTTAATATTAGTTTCGCCACGAGCATCAACAACAATTTCGCCCATCTTATTACGCTCAACGGTACCTTCTAACCACTGCGTATTAGGTAATAAGCCAATTTGAACAAAAATACCTGCTAATGCAATATCGTGCATAGAATCATTGGTGCGATCTTTATATTTTAGGCCGGTTAATTTAGTACCATCACCATACACTTCTGTAGTTTGAGCATTTAAGATAACCTCTACATTGCTTAAGCTACGCAGTTTTTTCTGTAATACAGCATCGGCTCTCATTTCTGGCGCAAATTCTAATACTGTGACATGTTCGACTAAGCCTGCTAAGTCAATTGCAGCTTCAACACCTGAGTTACCACCACCAATCACAGCGACTCTTTTGCCTTTAAATAGTGGGCCATCACAGTGTGGACAATAAGTTACACCACGAGTACGGTACTCATTTTCACCAGGAACATTCATATTTCTCCAGCGAGCACCTGTTGCAATAATTAAGCTACGGGTTTTTAAAATTGCACCTGATGCTGTTTCAATTTGGTGTAATTCCCCTTCTGATGCGCCTGGAATTAAACGACTGACTGTTTGGCTATCAATCACATCCACTTGATAATCATCAACGTGGGCTTTTAATGCACCTGCAAGTTTTGCACCTTCTGTTTTTGGTACAGAGATATAGTTTTCAATATCAACAGTATCAAGAACTTGACCGCCAAAGCGCTCACCAATAAGACCTGTGTTTAAACCTTTACGCGCTGAATAAACTGCAGCTGATGCACCTGCAGGGCCACTACCAACAATCAATACATCAAATGCATCTTTTTGGTTTAATAATTCCGCAGTACGCTTTTCTGCATTGCTGTCTACTTTGTTAACGATTTCAGCTAAAGTCATACGACCTTGACCAAATTCGTTACCATTTAAGAATACAGCTGGAACGCCCATAATATTGCGTTCCTGAATTTCATTTTGGAACATGCCACCGTCGATCGCTGTATGTGTGACCTTCGGATTTAAAATCGCCATTAAGTTTAATGCCTGAACAACATCTGGGCAGTTATGACAAGAGAGCGAATAATAGGTTTCGAAATGAAACTCACCGTCTAACTGACGAATTTGTTCAAGTAATTCTTGTGCTTCTTTTGATGGATGACCACCAGTTTGCAGTAATGCTAAAACTAATGAAGTAAATTCATGGCCTAATGGTGAACCGGCAAAACGAACACCCGTTTCTTTTCCTGGGTTAGTAATAAGAAAAGATGGTTTACGCACATCAGCGTTATTATCTTCACGATAAGTGACTTTATCGGATAATGGTTCGATTTCTTTTAATAGCGCTTGAATATCAGCTGAATGTTTACTGTCGTCTAATGTTGCTACTAACTCAACTGGCTGAGTTAATCGTTCTAAATAAGCTTTCAATTGAGCTTTTAAATTATTATCTAACATTTTTGCACCCTCAATAAAATCGGGTGCCGAAACACCCGATAAATAACTTTTTTAGTGGCTTAATTCTTATTTAGATTTTGCCAACTAAATCCAGTGATGGAGCTAAAGTTGCATCACCTTCTTTCCATTTTGCTGGACAAACTTCGCCTGGGTGGCTAGCTACATACTGAGCAGCTTTAACTTTACGCAGCAGGTCTGATGCATCACGGCCAATACCTTCAGCTGTGATTTCAATTGCTTGGATGATACCTTGTGGGTCAACAACGAAAGTACCGCGGTCTGCAAGACCTTCGTTCTCACGCATATTTTCGAAGTTACGAGTTAATGCGCCAGTTGGGTCGCCAATCATACCATATTTGATTTTACCGATAGTTTCTGAGCTGCTGTGCCATGCTTTATGGGTAAAATGTGTATCGGTAGAAACTGAATAAATTTCTACGCCCATTTTTTGGAACTCAGCATAATGATCCGCTAAGTCACCTAATTCGGTTGGGCACACAAAAGTGAAGTCTGCAGGGTAAAAGAAGAAAACGCTCCATTTGCCTTCGACGTCCTTTTCAGTCACTTCTACGAATTGACCGTCTTTAAATGCCATGTTTTTGAATGGTTTGATTGGGGTATTAATTAAAGACATTGTATTTCCTCCTGTTTGGTATGGGAACTAATGTACCTATTCCACTTGAGAATAGCTAATACATTCCTGCTATCAGTTCAATAGGTTTTACCTAATGAGTTGAAGAAATTGATAGAGATAGGTTAACGAAATGTAGCTATTAAAGCAACTAAACAACATGACAGCATGCCTTACTTACTATCAACCACTCTCTTTATTTAATATCCTTGTCTTAAATAGCGATATAATTATAACATAATGAATTGTAAAAATAATAATTCAACTCATCATAGATTGGCTTAATACTATTGTGCTAATTTGGCAGGTTTGAGAATGGTATAAGTACACTCAAATGCCGCCTTTTGAATACGATAAATATCTTGGCTATCCGTCGTGGATTGAACAACCGCATCACCTGGTTGAAAACGTTGCAATTCTCCCCATGGGGCTTTCATTGCAAAAGCGGGTGTAGATCCCGGCACAATAAAATAATTCATTTCGATCCCTTTCGGAATAAAAGCTTGATAATCATTAGGATAAGAAATGAAATTAATTTCATTTTTCTCTGCAACATTGTAACGTTGAATAAATTTAGCTTTTCTTACCAATATTTCTTCATTACCTGTCTCTGGACAGATATTTTGCACAACCCAATCCCCCACTTTTGCAGGTTCAGAGACAGTTTCAACACCTTCACCTTTAATAATGGTTGTGATGATCTCACCTTCTTTAGCCGGCCTTACCAATACAGGTTTGGTTTTAATAGCAACTCCTGTGATCCCGGCTTGCTGGACTTGAGTAAAATAAGCTACTCTCTCTTTTTGTGGTAATTGTGACAGGTCATCTGCAAATACGAAGGAAGGAATTAAGGCTAAACCTATTAATAGTGTTTTTATTCTATTTTGCTTATAGGTCTTATTATTATTTGGATAACTGTTTTGTGTATAGAAAGGCATTGAATTATTTCCTGCTTAATATTAATCGTATTTAAATACGTTATTTTATGTCTGTAATTGCTAAACAGATTATGACAGGAAACAAAACTATGACACGAGTAAAATCCATTATCTAGCGGGGAAAAGATCAAAAAATCGAGAGATCTCACAACTTAAAAAAGAGAATATGTAATTAAGAGTAAAAAGCTTCAAACCATTAAATAAAGCATTAAAATACCTCCAATTAAATTTATCAAACTAAAAGAAATTACTTATGCAAATAATTTACCCTGATGACTATTCTAAAACTGGCAAACCCGATGAGGCCTTTGAGCAAGAATATCGTTGTGCCAAAGCACTCAAGATTCATTGCTTGTTGCTCTCATCTGAAGATGTAGCATTGGGTAAATATAAGTTTTCACACCCTTTTAAATCAGAACACCCCGTTATTTGGCGAGGTTGGATGCTAAATAAAAATGAGTATCAACAGTTATACGATGCCGTGGATATTCATGGCGGAAAAATGCTTGAAACACCTGAAGATTATATTCGTAACCACCACATAACGGGTTGGTATGAATATTGTAAAAAGTTCACACCAGAAACCGTCATTGTTAATGCAGAAACGGATTTTGAAAAGTTAACTAAGCAGCTTCAATGGCCAGCCTATTTTGTGAAAGATTATGTAAAATCGTTAACGACAACGAGAGGCTCTATCGCTAAAAATGCAGATGATATTAGGGAAATACTAAAATTGATTACACAATTTAGGGGAAATATTGAAGGTGGCGTCAGCCTTCGCCGGGTTGAAGAATTTATTAATAATAGTGAACGTAGATATTTTGTTTTAAATAAGAAAATATTTTCTGCAGATAATGAAATTCCTGAGTTTGTAAGAAAAGTAGCGAAACAGATAAATACGCCTTTTTATTCCATAGATGTAGTCAAAAACACGGCTGGAGAATTACGCTTAGTTGAGGTTGGTGATGGACAAGTTTCTGACATTAAAGAGTGGCAGGTTGAAAAACTCGTTAAAGCCTTTCTTTTATCAGGTATTTGAGGTTTTACATACTTATCGCTATATATAAAAAGGCAAAGACTTCAATTAATAACAGTACATTAAAATTTGAAGTCTTTAGATGTAAGACTAATACCTAACATAAAGTATCAAAAAATAAAATTAAAAGAGATACTTAAAGCGAACACGAGCACCGTAGCGATCTTTATCGCTACTATGTACATTTATCTCGTCTTTGCCATCTATCCGCGAATAATAAGCACCTAAATAGGTTTTAAAATTATCCATATCCAAGATATTAGGCAGTTCGTAAGAAGCAAATACTGTATTGATATTGTACTTACCAGGATTAAGCGTTAGATAGGTTTCATTTTGCCCATTATGTCCGCTTGTTTGATAATAAGCTTTAATATCATTATGTGCATAGATATAACCTAATTGGAATTTACGCCACAATATATTACTACCTATTGAAAAATCATTTTCATCTTTAGCATCAAGATAAGCAGCACTTAAGTTTGCAACAATGCCATTAGTAGGATCATCAGCTAAAGTATCCCATTTTAACGTTAGCCCATAGCCAGTGCGACGTGATTGATCTTGGAATTTTCCATATTCATCCTCATAACCATAAGCTTTACTTATTACGTTTGCGTCTATCGCACCTGCAATTGTTAGGTTATCTTTCTGCCATGCAACAACCGGTCGCATATAAATAACATTTTTACGATTATCAAGTTTACGCCCGTGATACTCACCATCTTTGAAAACTGAAGTTCCATCTTCAACTAACGCATTTAACTCAAAATACCAGTCGTTGTAATGTGTGTTAACCATCATGCTACCACCATCACTACTACGGCCACGCCCTTCTTTCATCATATAAATATAGCCAAAACCATCACCATATAAATCATTTGCAGTATTACCTGAATATTCGACGAAAGTATCTTGATTCAAAGGAAACATATCAAATGCTTCATAACGGCCAATTTTATATTCCCATTTATTACGTTGGCCAAAGTAAAAAGCAGCATCATCTAGATTCATTTTACCCGTCATGTCAGCCATAGGCTGAACACGAAAACCAGCATAATTGCCATTTTTTAATTCTCGTTCACCATCAATACCGATTAAAATCCGCCCATTAAGTGACCATTTTTCATTATCTTCAAAGTCTTTTTGCTTACCAGGCATCATTCTCATTGATGTTAATTGACCTTTTTTACTTGCTGCATCAATATTATATTCAACATCTCCATACAATTTGAGATCACCCCAATTTGTATTAGTAGAGAAAAAACCTGTACCTTCTTTATTTCCTGTATTAGTAAACTGAACTGACTGTTTTTGTTGAAGTTCATTTAGCTGAGTCTGAGCGATATTGGCTTTAGCTTGAGCTTCATCTGATTGTTTTTCTAATACAGCAATGCGTTGCTCCATATTTATTGCAGTAACGTTATTTGCAGGTTTTCCTTTAGAACCATTATTTAAATTAATAAGTTGCTCAAGACGAGCGGCTTTTTGTTCTGCTGCAACAGCTCTTGCTTCAGCCGCATTCGCACGTTGTTCTAACGCATTTAATCTTGCTTCTATAGCACTTATATCAGTTTGTGCATTAGCACATAACGGTGTAGCGAGTATCAAACTTATCACTATAGATAATGATTTCACTTTCATTCGAATATTCCTAAGTTAGCAAATGTTGATTAAATAGGTACGGCAAATACATAACAATCAACTTAGTCGATCGATTGTCCTATTTGATATAGCGTATTATTATTTTTATGCGGCAATATTTTTATAGATATCAACCGTTTATTCGTATCGCTATTTCTATTCTCAACAATAAATAAACCACTATCTATGTTACCTTTCTCTAATTTATGTGCATTAAATGCACGTATTATCAAGTAAGGTATACGTTTGAAGTAATGCACTTATTCTCGTTTAAGTGCTTACGAACGTTTATTATTTTGATCTAGTATTTATTTTATTGTTATTACAAGAATATCTCTGGTTTACGTTTTCTATTTTTATAATGGCTCACTAACCTAAATAAAATAATCGCTAATGTGGAACATTTCCACAATCATTTGTGATTTTTTTGATATCAGTACAATAACCTAAGGAAAATGCTACAAATGGTCATCAAAAAATGATGACTTATAAAAATAAATAAAGGAGTGATTGCTAAGATAGTAATTAGGAAATAAAACGAGTTTTACAAGGAAATTGTTGGTTTCTGTTATTTAAAAACCATTTTTATAAAGCAGTAGGCGAGGAGAAACAACGGATAGAAAAAAACTGACAGAGGTCATATTATGATAACCTCCGTCCATCATTATCATATTCTGCCAGGTTTACGTAATGCTCTACGAAAGTAAGAAACTGGCATTTTAGGGCAAATTTGTTCTTTTACAGCTGGATTATTTTCTAAATCCTCTTTTTCTATTTCATTATGTCTTCTTGTATTTTGTGGTTGAGTATCTGTTTTATTCATCTTCCCTTTCCTCTGAGATCAATGCCTCATTAATAGCTTCGATTTTCTCAACTGCTTCATTAAGAATAGAAGCAATACGTTCCGCTTTTTCCACTGAAAGCTCTTTTAACACCAGTTTATGGCGTAATACAGCCTTTAATTTTCCAACAGCAGACTCAATCTCTTCAGAAACACCACCCGCGTTTTGAGACAAGTCTCTCGCATAAGCAAGTTTTCTTTGAATATTGGCATCTATTTCCTGATGTTCAGTTAAAAATGCAGAGCCTTCAGGTGTGATGCTGTAATTTTTACGACCTTTTTCAGCAATAGTGGCAACCAGTAGATCTTGCTCTTCAAGTAATGTTAGTGTTGGATAAATAACACCAGGGCTAGGCACATATAATCCTGACGAGGCTTCATCTATTTCACGAATAATTTCATAACCATGGCTCGGCTTTTTCGCAATCATGCTGAGCAATAAAACTCGTAAATCACCATGATCAAACATACGTTTTAATTGACGACCTTGGCCTTTACCTCGCCCACCACATCCACGACCGCGTTGTTTACCTTGTTTTTCAAAACCATGTTCGCTATGACAACGTTCACCGCGACCTTCATGTCCGTGATCATGTTCACCATGACAACATTCACCGCGACCTTTATGCCCGTGACCATGTTCACCATGACGACATTCACTGTGACCTTCATGCCCGTGTTCATGTTCACCATGACAGCATTCACCGCGACCTTTATGCCCATGACCATGTTCACCATGACGACATTCACTGTGACCTTCATGCCCGTGTTCATGTTCACCATGACAGCATTCACCGCGACCTTTATGCCCATGACCATGTTCACCATGACAACATTCACCGTGACCTTCATGCCCATGTTCGCCATGACAGCCATGCTCGCCGTGATTTCCATGGTGTCGATCTTGTTTCCCTTTACCCCCACAACGTCCTTTCCCGTGACCATGACTACCATGTTCGCCATTTTCGGCGCGTTGTTGATAAAGTGAATGTAATGCTCGAATCATCATAAATATTCCCTCATTGTTTTAGATATATCGAATTTATACAATGCAATATAAACCGATATATCTAAATGATCAAGTTTTAGATATATCTAAATGCAACTCTAAATTAACTTTATCTTTAACAATATGATTTATCTATGATTATATACATATAAAACAGAGAGTTATTATGAATGATTCTCATTATCGAGTTTGCTTTTATGTGCTATCAGTGGAAATAAAAGAAGAAAAAATCAAAATAGCTATAAAAAATAAATTTTAGGGAAGTAGTTGTCGCTCTGTTTTAGTGAGCTGATGATTACAAGTAATAAAGAGAAAACGATAAGTGACGACGTCACCTTTTTTTGTGAGGAGAACCATTAAATGTAGATAGAGCCCCAAAAAAGCGAAGATAATGAGATATCACTCATATCTTCGTTTTTTAGGGTGAATATTTTTTAGTGATAAAAAATTATTGTTATAACTATCTCTCTAACGCAGATAAAACGACCTTCTTAATATATTGGTACCCTGCCTCAATTTGTTGTTTATCACCTATTTGTGTACTTTTTATGGTAAGTTGTAACAGACTCAAATGTTTGATTGTTTCCCATTCATTTTTATCTAGACAACACTCATGACAAAACTGTGCAGGCGCATCATCACTATTACGAGCGCAAAGTGTAAGTAAGCTTAAGTCTTGCCTGTAGTGACTTTTTACAACTAAGTTCTCATATATTTCTTTATTCAGCTTATTTTGTGTTTCTAAACACTTATTCCCTTTTTTCACAACTGCAAAATTCAATTTATTAAAATCAGATGCTGATAAAACTCGAATAAAATAATGCTCCCCTTCTTTCTCAAAGGCTTGAGCTTGATTAAAGAATTGTTCAAGTTTGACTCGTGTTTCCCATTGAATTTGGGCATATTTTCCATATCCCGATAAAGTAAAGGGATAAAGTTGATGTACACTCCACATTGAAGCCACTGCGGGTGCTGATTGAATACCGTCAATTTCGGGAACTCCATCAGCTTGCTCTGGACATAATCTTGGTGGGTTAGTTAGAAAATGACTCATGCGTGCATCTTTAATACACACGACACCCGTGGGATAAGGTGAAAAACCAGCTTGAAAAGGTTCAAAAGAGACAGAGTCTGCGAGAGAAAGTTGTGTGACGCTTTCATATATTTCTGGCGTTAATTCAAGTAGAGGCGCTTCTTTTTTTAGTTTTTTGCACAATGTCTTATAAGGAATAAGTTCGTAATTATCATCAAGGAATAAGCTTTTCATATAGCCAAACTGTGAAGCATCTATATGAATATAAAAAGAGTTTTTGTATTTTTCCTCACACTCTCTTCTTAATTCAAAAAGTGGTTTTAATTTATCAATGCTGCCATAAGATGGAGATCCTAACATGCCAATAATACCCAAAATAGGTTCACCCTGTTCAATAAGGCGTAAAACAATACTACGCATTTTTTTAGTATCTGTTTTAAATGATCCATCAATGGGCAATGCAATAAGGTTGTCATATCCTAACCCCAATATATCCATTGCTTTCTTCCAAAATTCAAAACGCGAAACAGGGACAAGCAATTTTCCTAAATGCATCGTTTTTGTCATACCCGTTCCCCGGCATGTCAAATAACTAACATCATCAAAAATCTCACGTTTATGAAGTTGTTCACCCATAGCTAAAATATCTGAGATAGACATATTGAATAATTCAAATGCTTTTTTATCAGCAACCAAATCTCGTGACTTGGGATGGCGGGCAATGGCCATGGGTAATGTTTTTAAATTTCTAAGTGCCCATAATATTTCATAGCAAGCAAGGGTATGACTTGTCGTGATATGCCCAAATGCATCTTTCGATGAATAGCCAATTAATTTACAGAGATCATCTATAATTTTCTTTTCTTGTTGTTTTTGTAAGGGGGAGTGGTGATTAAAAACATTATCTGAATTGTAAGCCAATGCAGAAAGGTAGCCGAATTTAGCCAATTGCATCACCTGTGAATGATGATGAGAAAAATAAGGCTCAATATCTGATTGAGTAAAATTGCTTTGCTGTTTTAGTGTTTCTAAAATATTGTCATAAGCATTATCTACTGCTTTTTTTTCAATCGTACAATTTTTTATTTTAGTCTCTAAATTATCACTATTATTTTTTTTTGCTTTATTTGCATTAGGAAAAGAATACTCACTATTCATTAATATTTTTGCCATCTCTCGATGATAACATGCTAGGGTATCAACGGTTCGGGTATGGTATACACGCTCTGTAGCACTCAGACAGGTTTGTTTATGATTTGCCATCATCGCACCTATATATAAATTTTTGTTATTTGTTTTAATGAGAATTGTGTTTGTTAATCGTAAATAATTAATCTCTATTCAAATGATATACTACATGATGAGTAAGAATCTTCTTTATTTTATTGATATTAGTTAAGATTTTTTCAATTCAAACTAAAGTTTTCCTATTTAATGATAAATGATTTAGTTTTATTTGTTAGTTTCTTTGTTTTATTATCAATTTTGATTTAAGTTACTTTTCAGCTAATGTGATATTATTTTTACTAAGGTTAATACTTAAATCTACTTTAATTAGAATAAATAAATATTTCTATCGCCCAGCATCAATTAAAAGGGATAGATATTAAATTTTATGCTTCACTAAAAATATATTTATTTAATTGTTATTCATTTTTACTTCAATATATAAAAAAACACATGATAAATTGAACATGTGTTTTTCGGAATATTCGCTTTTTTAAACAAAAAATAACCATCACTTCTTATAACAAATAATATTTAACACCCTTAGTTACTATCATTTACGTTATAAGTCGTATTTTCTAGCATAACTTTACCAATTAAATCACCAGACTCCATTAACTGATGAGCTTTTCCTGCTTCTGTTAATGGGAAAATGGCATTAATTATTGGCTTAACTTTACCTTCAGTAATCAATGGCCACACATGTTGTTTTAATTCTTGTGCAATGTAAGCTTTTTCTTCTACTGAACGAGAACGCATCGTTGAGCCTGTATGAATTAATCGTTTAATCATCATAGGCATCATATTTACATTTTTTGGCATCCCTTTCATCATGCCCACTTGTATTATGCGTCCAAATTTGCTCGCAACTTGATAATTCTTTTCGACATAATCGCCACCGATAATATCAAGTACAACATCTACCCCTTTGCCCTGAGTTAAGATAGGAATTTCTTTAGCGAAATCAGCTTGTTTGTAATTAATGACATAATCAGCACCAATTTTGTAAGCTACTTCCTTTTTTTCTTCAGAACCTACGGTTGTATAAATGGTTGCCCCTATAGCATGAGCGAGCATAATCGCAGTAGAGCCAATCCCAGATGTTCCGCCATGAATAAGGACAGACTCACCCTGTTTTAGTTTGCCTAACTGGAATAAATTAGCCCAGACAGTAAAGAAGTTTTCAGGTAATGCGGCAGCTTCAATATCCGTTAAATTCATTGATGGTAATGCGATGTCTTCATGTGCAATACAATATTGGGCATAACCACCACCAGCAACTAAAGCACAAACTCGATCACCCAATTGCCATTTAGTACAGCCTTCACCTAAAGCCACTACTTCTCCAGCAACTTCAAGGCCAGGAATAGGCGAAGCATCTTCTGGTGGCGGGTAGCTTCCTTGTCTTTGAAAAATATCCGGTCGATTAACACCTGAGGCGGCAACTTTAATTAAAAGATAATGAGGAGGAAGTGAAGGAATGGATGATATTTTTGCTTGTAATTTGTCTATATCACCAGGTTCTATAATAGCAATCTCTAACATGTTTGCAGGTAAAACAGTATTCATCATATGCTCCCATTTAATTTGTCCAATCTCAGAGTTTAACGCTAATTAAGCTGTTTCTATCACTTATCTTATTTATTTTAAGAAAAGTGTTCGCCTATTAAGCAATAAATAGATCAAATGTATTTAAAGGAAGATTATAACCAACCTTGCTTTTGATGTTGTATGCAAATCGGGCACAATATTGCGTCGGATTTCCATGATAAGAAAGCTAACCGACATTTTTCACAGTGTGCATCATAATAGTGGTAAAGAGTGGGTTCGCTATTTTTAGCGACATGTTCTTTGACATGAATAGATTTAGGAAAACAAACGACTTCACAATTCATACAACCAGTGCAACGTTTTTCATCCAGTTTGAATATATTGTTTTCGAGTTCAATCGCACCTTCATCACAGACCTTGGCACATGCGGAACAAAGAATACATGTTTCGTTATCTAACTGGATTTGGAACCAACTATCTTCTGGATATAGTTGTTTTCTTGCATTTAATCCTGTTCTTACTTGGTTTTTATTTAATGGTTTTTCATCGAGTTTTTGACGAAAAAGCATAAAACGACGCCCGCTATCAATATCAGTAGGTTCCGTGATCATTAATTGCCAGATAGGCTCTTGTAATGTTTTTAGTTGAAGATTTAAATTCGCTAAAACAGGAAGCCATTTATCCACTAAAGGTTGCGCTATTTTCATTCCTCTAATGTGATATTGGCGATGCCACACTAACAATTCTTCTGTACTGGCTAGTGGTTCATCATGATTAACAACAAGATAATTATCCTGATGTGTTCTTTCATGAGGTGCAATGTTTTCTATTGCATCTACAGGGCAAGTAAATAGGCAATTGCCGCATTGAAAACAGCGTTCATTATCTATTTTTACCTCTAGATGACCAAAAGTGATAGCGCCTACAGGACAAACTTTAGAGCAACTATCACATAGGCTTTGTTTGAGGCGTTTTCTAACACATTTATCATTAATAATTGGTTCAGGAGGAAGATCCACCTTAATAAAACGCCTCATACATCACTACTCCACTACTTTACAATAAAGAATGCAAAACGATTGAGAATTTCTGCAATCAGTATTGTTGCGCTACTTACTATTACCATACGCAATCCTGAAGTAAATACAGCATTACGATATTTCCATACACTGTATCCCATCATTAAAATACCAAGAATTGACAAAATCCATGCAGATATTCTTAATCCGAATGTTTCATTATACGCAATGATGGACGTATGAGGGAATGTTATTACATCATTAGTTGAGATGACTGATGACATCCATTCTAAATAAAAGGGTTGCTCCGCCATACGTAATGTCACAGCAAGAAAAATAACGACTAATGCACTGATTACAATTCTTTTTGCTAGTTCACTATTTACAAAGGCTTTAACTCGAAGTGCTGTTATTAATAGCGCTATAGCCGCCCCTGTTGAAAATAGTGCGCCTATAAACATAAAGTAAGTATTAATGTGCATCCATGTCAGCATCGAAGTGTTGTAATACAATGACGCCATACAAATTATATCGATGATGCCAAACAAACCAATAACCGCTAATAAAGTTTTGTTCATACGTCCTTTAATCAAAATCATTAAGGTATAAAGGCATAATGCACCAAGATAAACAGCAGCAAATATGATTTCACGACTCAACCATGATGAAGAAATATGGCGTAATGCATGAAAAGCATTCCATGGATATCCCATATGTAGCGTTGATGCTAATAATCCTAAACATCCTAAAATAGTGGCAGTTAATAACACGGGCCGCATAGCAATCGTGGCTCTTTGATTACCAATCTCTTTTTCTAACCAACAAAAATAAAGAGCCGAAAAAAGAGTTACGCCAACAGAACTCTGGACGAATAAAGTAAATGTTACTAATGGCCATTCATTCATGCTTGAACTCCTCCCTTTTTCGTCGCGCCAGTATGAGGTTTGATAACTAAATTTGGATTAGTCATCGTAAAGTCAGGTAATCCTTGAACTTGGCTTAAATGACCATATTTCGCTCTTAACTCTTTAATCTTGCCAAATTTGATCGCATTTAGCGGGCATGTATCAACGCAAATTGGATTTTTTCCTTCTGATAGTAAATCAATACAAAAATCACATTTTGACATTTGTCCGGTCTCTTCATTCATTTGTGGTGCGCCATAAGGGCATGACCACGCGCAATAACCACAACCTACGCATTTAGAGGTATCAACACGAACAATGCCATCACCTTCTCGTTTATGCATTGCTGTTGTTGGGCAGTTTTTCACACAAACGGGTGATTCACAGTGGTTACAAGAAATAGTTAATGTATATGCAAACACATTATTAACCAGACCACCTTGTCCAGTTGGTGCAAAACCGCCCCCTTTTACTTCATAAATACGGCGAAAACGGCGGCCAACTTCTAAATTATTTTTATCTTTACATGCTACTTGGCAAGCTTTGCAACCAGAACAACGAGAGGAGTCAATAAAGAAACCGAGCTGTTTATCGCTTACCGGTGCATATTCTTTAAAGTTACTCATGCTTTGGTTACCTCAACTAAAACCGTTAAATGTGAATTACCATGTGATAATGGTGTCATTCGTGTCGATGTTAAAACATTAGGGCATCCACCATGATCAACTCCGTTTTCATCGGGAGCCCACCAAGCACCAGCTTGTAAACCAACAACTCCAGGAATAATGCGTTGTGTTACTAATGCTGGGATTTCAGTGATCCCGCGATCGTTATAAATACGCACCATGTCACCATCTTTGATACCTCTATTTTCAGCATCAATTGGATTTATCCACGCCTCTTGACGTTGAGCTTCTTTTAACCAAGGATTAGCATACTGTGTTGAGTTAGCTCGATTTTTTCCTTTCCAAGTCAACATTTGCAATGGGTACTTTTCTGCTAATTTGTCTTCTGGGCCTTCAATTGCTGGCACATAATGAGACAAAGCTGGAATATCAGGATTATTCATGTCATAAAGACGTTTAGAAAAAATCTCAATTTTACCTGAAGGTGTCGGGAATGGATTATTTTCAAAGTCATTAATATTTTTTTCAAATGCAACAAAAGGAGCATCTTTAAAAAGGTAATGGCGTGTTTTTTGTAACTCTTCAAAATTAGGAAAATCAGGTCTATCTTCAAAACGTGTTTTGTTAGTATCAACAAGGTGGGAAATCCACTCTTTCTCACTACGACCTTCAGTGAACGCTTCTTTTACACCCATTTTTTCAGCAACTTCCGTGATCCATTCATAATCAGAACGGCGTTCAAAAGCGGGCTCAATAACTTTCTCAGAAAGTAGAAAATAATTACCTGTTCCCCATGTGTTGCCTATGTTCCAGCGTTCCAAAAAACTGGTCTCTGGCAACACTAAATCAGCATATTTTGCTGAAGGTGATAAATAGAGATCACTAACAACAATAAACTCTACTTTTGATTCATCTGCTAATAATTTTGCTGCTGCATTCACATCGGGATTTTGGTTAACTAAATAATTGCCTGCTAATGAGAAGATCATCTTAATATTAGTATCAAGTTTATCTGCATCAAGAAGCCCATCTTCAGCACGAACTGAACTTGCATCTTCAACAGCCTGCATCCAGTTCATAATAGAGATTTTGGCTTTTACTGGATTTTCACCAATATTAGGCCCATGTATAGATTGACGATTACCAATACCACCATATCCTGCTGCCCATGCTCCTTTCTTACCAACATTTCCTGTAATGGCTGCGAGTAATGACGAGCCTCTGGCACTACGTTCACCACAAATATGACGTTGAGGCCCCCAACCTTGAATTAATGCGGCTGGTTTTGTCATTGCATATTCACGAGCTAACTGACGAATAGTGTTAGCAGGGACTCGTGTAATATTTTCAGCCCATTCTGGCGTTTTCAAGACACCATCTTTCATGCCTGTTAAATAGGCAACTAAAGACTCATTAGCGGGAACACCTTCTGGCATATGCTCTTCATCAAAACCAATTACATATTTATCAATAAATGGTTTGTCATGAAGATTTTCGGTGACAATGACATACATCATTGCATCCATTAAAGCATTATCTGTCGTTGGTAAAAGCGGTATCCATTGATCAGCGAGAGATTGGGCGGTATCGGAATAACGAGGATCAACCACAATAAATTTAGTCCCATTATTTTTCATCTTTTGAAAATAATGGTTAGTATGCCCAAAAATGGTTTCATTAGGATTATGACCCCATAAAATCACTAAAGGTGTGTCTTCAAGGGTGTCTAGAGAGCTACCTGTTTTTGCAATACCATAAGTATAAGGCGTTACCTTTAAAGTGTTACCCAAACTGACTGAATGGTAATAAGGAAGATACCCTCCTGTTAAGTTAAAGAGTTTCTTCATCATGGTATCACCAGAAAAGATCCCTCCTGTTACCGCTGTGCTCACAGTTAAAAAACGACTTGCAGCACCATGTTTCACCGTTAAACGTGTCACGTTTTCTGCAATTAGTGTTGTTGCCTCATCCCATGAAATGCGTTCAAATTTACCTTCACCACGTTTGCCGACTCTTTTCATTGGGTATTTTAATCTATCAGCATGATAAGAAAATTTACGATAACCTCTGCCGCGCACACACGCTCGCATAATTGGCATGGTTTCATCTAATTCATTATCGGGTCTCGTTGTAATTCGAGTGACAATTCCTTCCTTTATATGTGCTCGAATATCACATTTCCCACCACAGTCAAAAGTGCTACATGTTGCTACTACAGTAGCGGGAGTGGTGTCTATTTTTGCCATTGGTAAGCTTTTATCTGTATTAGCGTGTGCATTTCGTGCGAAAAATGGCACAGTAACTAGTGCGGCGCTTGTTTGAACAAAGTGGCGACGGCTCAATGACATCATCCCTTTGTTTTTCTCACTTTTTTCTATTTTTTTCATTAGTTTATCATTCTCACATAACAACTCTCATTAGTGAAAATGATAGGATATAGTGGTAAACCCTCATTGATGTACATCAATACCACTTAATAGGTAATAGAATGTTTCAATTTTCCGCACTTCTTTGCAGATCCCCCACTTTTTATAAGGAAAAGCTAATTCAAGTTAGCATTAAGTTGCATCAAAAATACATCTAGTTAACTTTACCTATATTTATGTTAATAAAAGAAAGAGTTATGTATAAAAAACACGAATTTAAGGTAAAGCCGTAAACTAAATGTCAATATAAAGATAGAAAATATTGAAGCACACCTTCATTTTTGGCTTTTGACGAGGATAATTTAGTAATAGCACTATAACTTCATTAGAAAATCGAATAATATACCAATTGAGTATAGGGTTAGCGCAAATTGTTCTAAATAAGCCTTTAAGCAAAACATCGTTTTTATCAAGATACATGTTTTGTTACATTCAGAATTATTTCTACACGTATCGTTATTCCCCTTACCAATTACTGCAATATGTGTTAAAATTGACGCATATCAATATTTTTATTTGTAATGAGCAAGCTTATGATCCCAGAAAAACGCGTCGTTCGCCGAATCCAATCTGGCGGTTGTGCAATCCATTGTCAGGATTGCAGTATTAGCCAGCTCTGCATCCCGTTTACTTTAAACGAGCATGAGCTTGATCAACTCGATAATATTATCGAGCGTAAAAAGCCCATCCAAAAAGGTCAAACCTTGTTTAAAGCAGGTGATGAGCTGAAATCACTTTATGCCATACGTTCTGGTACAATTAAAAGTTATACCATTACTGAAGAAGGCGACGAGCAAATAACAGGATTTCATCTTGCTGGTGATTTGGTTGGTTTTGACGCCATTATTAATACCGAACACCCTAGTTTCGCTCAAGCCTTAGAAACATCAATGGTTTGCGAAATTCCATTTGAGACTTTGGATGATCTGTCAGGCAAAATGCCTAACTTACGTCAACAAATGATGCGCCTGATGAGTGGTGAAATCAAAGGTGACCAAGAGATGATCTTACTGCTATCGAAAAAGAATGCAGAAGAACGTTTGGCTGCTTTTATTTATAACCTTTCTCGTCGTTTCGCTCAGCGTGGTTTTTCTCCTCGTGAATTCCGTTTAACCATGACCCGCGGTGATATCGGTAATTATTTGGGTTTAACCGTCGAAACAATTAGCCGTTTATTAGGTCGCTTCCAAAAAAGTGGCATGTTAAGCGTTAAAGGTAAATACATTACCATCGAAGATGGTACGTTATTAAGTGAACTAGCTGGTAAACTTCCTTCGTCAGCTGAAGTTTAATCTGTATTACATTTCACTCGCTAATTTTATAATGGGGCACACAAATTTGTGCCCCATTTTCTATTTTGTACTATTGCATTTTATCTTCTTGGGTTATCTTTAAATTGTAGATGGATAAATCCAGCCCTAAAGAGGATATTACAATGGAAAAATATCAAAACCTTCTCGTTGTCATTGATCCTAACCAAGATGACCAACCAGCACTTCGCCGTGCTGTCTATATCGTTCAGCGTAATGGTGGGCGGATAAAAGCTTTTCTACCTGTTTATGATCTCTCCTATGACATGACAACCCTTTTATCTCCCGATGAACGCAACGCAATGCGCAAAGGTGTTATTAGTCAAAAAGCAGCTTGGATCAAACAGCAGTCTCGCTATTACCTTGAAGCCGGTATAGAAATTGACATTAAAGTCATTTGGCATAATCGCCCTTATGAAGCCATTATTGAAGAAGTTGTAGCACATCAACATGACTTACTCATAAAAATGGCTCATCAACACGATAAATTAGGTTCTCTTATTTTTACTCCTCTAGATTGGCAATTACTTAGAAAATGTCCTTGCCCTGTTTGGATGGTTAAAGATAAAGAATGGCCTGAATACGGCACTATTGTCGTAGCGGCAAATTTATCAAATGAAGAATCTTACCATGATGCTCTTAATCTAAAACTTATCGAATTAACAACTGATTTATCTCATCGCATACAAAAAGATCCTGATGTTCATCTACTCAGTGCTTATCCTGTTGCACCGATTAATATTGCGATTGAGTTACCTGATTTTGATCCTAATCTTTATAACAATGCACTTCGTGGTCAGCATCTTATTGCGATGAAAGAGCTTCGTCAGAAATTCGGCATCCCAGAAGAGAAAACACATGTTAAAGAAGGATTACCAGAACAAGTTATTCCTCAAGTTTGTGAAGAGTTAAATGCAGGTATTGTTGTTTTAGGTATTTTAGGAAGAACGGGGCTTTCAGCAGCCTTCTTAGGAAATACTGCAGAACAACTGATAGATCATATTAAATGTGATTTGTTGGCCATCAAACCTGATGGTTTTACCTGTCCTATTACAGTTGATAGCGATCACGATTGATTGTTAAAAGTACCCATTAAAAAAGCCAGTCAAAGAATTGACTGGCTTTTCACTATTCGTTGTCTGTATCTATTACAGTGCTTTTAAAATTGCATCTACGCTAGCTTTAGCATCGCCAAATAACATTTGTGTATTCTCTTTAAAGAACAGAGGATTTTGAACTCCTGCATAACCTGTATTCATTGAGCGTTTAAACACAATGACGTTTTGTGCTTTCCACACTTCTAATACTGGCATACCTGCAATTGGGCTATTTGGATCATCTTGTGCTGCTGGGTTTACCGTATCGTTAGCACCAATAACTAAAACAGTATCAGTATCAGAGAAATCATCATTGATTTCATCCATTTCTAATACAACGTCATAAGGCACTTTAGCTTCCGCTAACAATACATTCATATGGCCCGGTAAACGCCCCGCTACTGGGTGAATACCAAAACGCACTTTCACACCACGTTGACGTAATTTTTCAGTGATGTCATGCACAGGATATTGTGCTTGGGCAACCGCCAATCCATAACCTGGAGTGATAATAACGGACGTTGAATTTTTCAGCATGTCAGCGACTTCTTCAGCCGTTGTTTCGCGATACTCTCCCATCTCACCTTCTTCAGTTGGAGCTGAACCATCTGTACCAAATCCACCTGCTATTACGCTAATAAAAGAACGATTCATCGCTTTACACATAATATAAGAAAGGATCGCACCTGAAGAACCCACTAATGCACCTGTTACAATTAACAAGTCATTGCTCAACATAAAGCCTGCTGCTGCTGCTGCCCATCCTGAGTAGGAGTTCAGCATCGAAACAACAACTGGCATATCAGCACCACCTATCGATGCAACTAAATGCCAGCCAAATGCTAATGCAATTATAGTCATTATGATGATTAAGAAAACTTGTAAGCCGACACTGTCAGTTTTAACAAACCAAACCATCAATAAGAAAGAAACAACCAAAGCTGCAAGGTTTAATTTATGGCGATTAGGCAACATCATCGGTTTCGACGACATTTTCCCACTTAATTTACCATAAGCAACAATTGAACCTGTAAATGTAACTGCACCAATAAAGATCCCTAAAAAAACTTCTGTTAGATGGATATTCACCATCACAGGATCCATTGCCGTGTTGTGGTCAAGATAACTGTTAAAACCCACTAAAACAGCTGCTAAACCTACAAAACTGTGTAAGATTGCAACTAATTCTGGCATTTGAGTCATTTCGACTTTTTTAGCTAAACGGATACCAATAACAGCACCGATTACCATTGCAATAATGATCCAACCTACATTGCCAGCATAAGGTCCAAAAATGGTTGCGAACAATGCAATCGCCATCCCTGCAATACCAAAGTAGTTACCTTGTTTAGAGGTTTCATGCTTTGATAAGCCGGCAAGGCTAAAAATAAATAATATCGCGGCGACAATATATGCCGCTGTAACAACTCCGCTGGACATAATTGTCTCCCTTATCCTTTACGGAACATTTTCAACATACGTTGAGTAACAGTAAATCCACCAAAAATATTAATACTCGCAATTAAAATTGCGACAAACGAAAAGAGGCTAACCCAACCACCACTCCCAATTTGGAGTACAGCACCGACAACGATAATGCCTGAAATTGCGTTTGTAACTGACATCAATGGTGTATGCAATGAATGGCTAACATTCCAAACAACGTAATATCCCACCACACAAGAAAGCGCGAATACCGTAAAGTGAGATAAAAATTCTTTTGGTGCAACATTGGCAAGCCATGCAAATAATAAGAAAGCAATAGCTAATAAGCCGTATTTCTTCCAAGGTGAAACAGGTTTAGCAACGGGTTTCTCTTGTGGTTTCGCAGCAGGCGTAGCTTTAGGCTGTGCTGAAACTTGAATCGGTGGTGCAGGCCATGTGACTTCACCGGCACGAATAACAGTGACGCCTCGAATAACAACATCATCAAAATCAATATTGATGTTGCCATCTTTCTCTTTACAAAGTAATTTCAGTAAATTGACTAAGTTAGTACCGTAAAGCTGAGACGATTGTGCCGGCAAGCGAGCTGCAAGATCTGTATAACCAATAATTTTCACACCATGTTCTGTCGTAAAGACTTCATTCGGTACGGTATATTCACAGTTCCCCCCATTTTGGGCAGCAAGATCAACAACCACACTCCCTGGCTTCATTGAATCAACCATTTCTTTCGTGATTAAACGAGGTGCTGGCTTTCCTGGGATTAATGCGGTTGTAATGATGATATCAACATCTTTTGCTTGTTCTGCAAATAACGCCATTTCAGCATCAATAAAGGCTTTTGACATTACCTTGGCATAACCATCACCACTGCCTGCTTCTTCCTTAAAATCAAGTTCCAGAAACTCAGCGCCCATACTTTGAACTTGTTCTTTAACTTCAGGACGAGTATCAAATGCACGAACAATTGCGCCAAGACTTCCTGCTGCACCAATCGCAGCAAGACCTGCAACACCGGCACCAATAACCATCACTTTAGCTGGTGGTACTTTACCAGCTGCAGTAATTTGTCCCGTGAAGAATCGACCAAATTCATGAGCGGCTTCAACAACAGCACGATAACCTGCAATGTTTGCCATCGAGCTCAACGCGTCAAGAGATTGTGCACGAGAAATACGTGGCACACTATCCATGGCCATAACGTTAATGTTCTTTTCAGCTAGTTTTTCGAGCAATGGCGCATTTTGTGCTGGCCATATAAAACTCACTAACGTTGCACCTTCTTGTAATAATGTTATTTCATTATCAAGCGGTGCATTTACCTTCAAAATAATGTCTGACTGCCAAACATTTTGGAGGTCGAGGATCTCAGCACCAGCGTCTTGATAAGCTTTATCTTCAAAGCTTGAAGCAATACCAGCACTATTTTCAATTGCGACTGTAAATCCTAATTTTATGAGTTGAGTTACTGTGGCAGGTGTTGCCGCAACCCTTGTTTCATTAGAAAGTCGCTCTTTGGGTATACCAATTCGCATAATTTTCCCTTCTTATCCATAGAGACCTGTTAAAACCTCTCCGTTAATTTCACATTCATGCAAAAAAAATGTTAAAAATAATAATATGCATGCCATTAATCGGAGCTCTAATAACCTACTGAAAATAAAACCAATAATCTATATCTGTGTAAAGCTAAAATTGAACTTAATTGGATCATTTTAGTCGAAAAGGCATATTTATGAATTATTCACTATATTCAGGTAAATATCTGGTAACATATACTGGTCATTTGACTCTGTGGTGATTCACTAAATAAAATAATGCGACAAATGCTATTATTACATGTAATAATTAATCCCTATGTGATAAACCACTACGTTCAGCACATGACCAATATTAATTGCGCAAGGCGGAAGGATTTTGTATGAAGCTGAAAACCTCAGTCATCGCAGCAGCGATGTTATCTTTAACTAATATCACTGTTGCGCAGGCTGCTCAGGAATTAACCCCCGAACAAGCTGCAGAACTAAAACCATTTGAAAGAATTACAGTTATCGGTCGTTTTAACGCTATTTATGAAGCCGCTGATGCGGTATCTCGTCGTGCGGATAAAGTCGGTGCTGATAGTTTCTACATTCAAGGCCTAGATGATATTAGTGATAGTGGCAACATGAGTGTTACTGCTGATCTATACCATAAAGATGCACCCAAAGCAGAAGAAGAAAGCTATCGTGTTTTTCATGGCGTAACTGAATTACCAAAACCTGAAGCAATTCTGTTACAACCATTTGATACTGTTTCTATCCGTGGTTACTTCCCAACAACTCCAGATATTAACGATGCAATTGCAAAAGCGGCGGCTAAAAAAGGTGCTGCATCATTCTTTATTGTACGTAATGTATCGACAAATGATGGTGGTAACCAAGAAGTTACAGCTTATATCTACAAAAAAGATGCGCCTAAACGCGCTATTCAAGCACCAGAAGCAGTTGTTCCCTATGATTCTGATGCCGGTCGCGCACTTATTGCAGAAGGCGGAGTCGCTGCTAATAAAGTTGAGAAACCAGGTCTTGCATCAAACACTGATTTTGATAGAAGCGTAGGTGCATTTGCTGATACCCAAACTTCGAGTGCAAGTGGTCGTTACACTGTAACATTACCTGATGGCACTGAAATTCAAGAAGTTAACAAAGCTGCTGCTGCGTTAATGGATCCTTTTGATACCATTACATTTAGCGGGTACTTTGTAAACTCACCAGAAATTTCTTATCAGGTTGCTAAACGTGCAGCCGCAAAAGGTGCCAAGTATTACCATATTACCAATGAATGGCAAAGTGATGGTGGTACAGTCACTATTACTGCTGACTTATTCAAGTAATAAAACTTCCTAATTTAAAAAAACCTTGCTTATGCGAGGTTTTTTTTACTCAAAATATAATCAAACAAACCACATTTTGTAAAAGTGCATAATTTTTATGATTTAATGCATAGACAACCAAGTTAACTCTCCGTAAAATCTCGCTGTTTTTTAGTGTTTTTATCTTTATTTAAATTTGAGATATTCATATTTATTCTATTTACTGACCAAAAAACAAGAAAATACGCTATTTATTTACAATTTTAATCACGTAGGTAATTATCCTTGAATAAGAAACTTGGCTTAATATCACTCACCGCGTTAGTGTTAAGCTCAATGGTTGGTGCAGGTGTATTCAGTTTGCCTCAAAATATGGCTGAAGTTGCTAGCCCTGCTGCATTGATTATCGGCTGGGTAATAACGGGTGTTGGGATACTCTTTCTTGCCACGTCTTTATTGCTTCTCTCTCGCCTGCGACCTGATCTTGACGGTGGTATTTTCACTTACGCTAAAGAAGGATTTGGTGAGTTTGTTGGTTTCTGCTCTGCATGGGGTTATTGGGTTTGCGCAGTTGTCGCTAACGTTTCTTATCTTGTTATTGTTTTTGCAGCCTTCAGTTTTTTTACAGATTCCCCTGAAAATGTCATTTTTGGTGATGGGAATACTTGGCAGGCCTTAATAGGAGAATCCATATTACTTTGGGTTGTCCATTTTCTTATCTTACGTGGTGTACAAACAGCCGCCAGTATTAATTTAATGGCAACAATGGCAAAACTTATTCCGCTAGGATTATTTGTTATTGTCGCCCTATTAGCTTTCAATATGGATATATTTACCCTTGATTTTCAAGGAATAAATATGGGTATTCCTGTTTGGGACCAAGTTAAAAATACAATGCTGATCACGCTATGGGTATTTATTGGTATTGAAGGTGCCGTTGTCGTTTCTGCAAGAGCTAAAAATCGACGAGATGTTGGTTTAGCGACTGTACTTGCCGTTGTTATTGCTCTGGTTATTTATATTCTTGTGACACTTTTATCACAAGGTTTAGTCAGTCAAGCTGATTTAGCCGCAATGAAAAACCCATCAATGGCTCCTCTGCTTGTACAACTGATTGGTAGTATGGGTGAAATAATTATTGCCGCAGGTCTTATTTTATCTGTTTGTGGTGCATATTTAAGCTGGACAATTATGGCCGCTGAAGTTCCCTATATCGCAGCATTGCATCATTCATTTCCTAAACAACTCGGTAAGCAAAATAAAAATGATGCACCATCATCTTCATTATGGTTTACCAACTTAGCTGTTCAATTCTCTTTAGTGTTAATTTGGCTAACAGGAAGTAACTACAACACTCTACTGACTATCGCCTCAGAGATGATCCTTGTTCCTTATTTCTTAGTGGGTGCTTTTCTATTTAAAGTTGCTATTGCGCGTAGTAGCCGTGCTTTATTACTGATAGCTATACCCGCAAGTTTATATGGTTTATGGTTACTTTATGCGTCAGGTGTTATTAATTTATTGTTATCTGTTGTGCTTTACGCACCAGGTATCTTGATGTTTTTATATACACGCAAACAATATAAAGACAATAAACCCTTACTGTTAGGTGAGAAGATCCTGTTGGTACTTGTGTTATTTGGTGCTATTCCTGCATTAGGTTACTTATCTCTTTACTAAAATCACGCCTAGAGGTGCAATAAAAATAGCACCTCTTTTCTTCCTCTTTAGCTTTTTCTCTCATATTTGTCTCTATTAAAAACCCTATTTTTAAACGGGTAATTTTCCCCCTACTAAGCTGTTATTTTTTACACAAATGGTTAGGTATGTATAGGTTAAGAAACTTATAGCATGTTGTAACTAATATATAGATAACTATTAATTAGCAAGAGAATAAAAAAACCCACAAGAAGTATAAGTTCCCGTGGGTTCAAACATGTCACTATTTAATTAGTTAAAACTTATTTGTTCTATTGCCTGCAATATACGTTTATCTGAGATTGGATAAGGTGTTCCTATCTGTTGAGCAAATAGACTCACTCTTAACTCCTCTATCATCCAGCGAATATTTTGTACATCGTCTTGCTGTTTTTGTTTTTCAGTCAATTTGCCTAACCATTGTTGCCATTGCTGAATAACATTTTCAACTCGGCTCATTTGAGCACGATCACGATTAGGATCGATAGC
This sequence comes from Proteus vulgaris, assembly GCF_011045815.1. Taxonomy (GTDB): domain Bacteria; phylum Pseudomonadota; class Gammaproteobacteria; order Enterobacterales; family Enterobacteriaceae; genus Proteus; species Proteus vulgaris_B. The sequence continues at coordinate 2,105,838 of NZ_CP047344.1, forward strand.
CAATTTTTCCATTCGTTTTTCAATCGCACTTAAATAACGAGGAATATCAGCAAGGCGTTTCCAACCGTGAGAGGTAACAAAACCAGGAAAAACTAACTGGCCAAGCTGGGCTTTAATATCAGATAATGCAAAAGCAACACTAATATCAACCCGCCCCTTTAAACGCTTATTGATGGCAAATACTTGCGTTAAAATTGCTTCAACTTGTTTTGCTATATCAACCACAGCATCATTTAATTCTGCTCTGACATACTCTTGTAGCTTTTGATATTCGTCTTCTTGCCAAATTAAACCACCATAAGATGAGATAAGTTTATCAACACCACAAGCGATACAGTCATCGATTAAATCAAGCACTTTGCCATAAGGATTAAAATAAAGACCAAGTTTTGCTTTATTTGGTAATTTTTCATGCAAGTATTTAATCGGTGAAGGAATATTTAATAATAATAACCGTCGTACCCCTTCCCACATTGAAGCTTGCTGTTCAGTTTCTGTTTCAAAAAGCTTAATACCTACACTATTTTTTTCATCAACAAGTGCCGGATAAGCCTTCACTGAATAACCACCGCGTTTTTGCTCATAACGCTGAGGCAAATCACCAAAACTCCAAATATGCAGATTTTGCTGCTCAATACCATCATCAGCCACAGCCGATAAAGTTTCTTGCACTTTTTCCTTTAAGTTCTCTTTTAATTTATTGAGATCTTTACTTTCTGCCAGAATTTTATTTTTATCGCCAACAACACGAAATGTCATTTTTAAGTGTTCGGCAACTTGATCAAGCTGCCAACTCTCTCTATCAACGGTCACGCCCGTCATACGACGTAATTCTTTTTCAAGTCTATCGAGTAAATCACCTTCAACTTGAGGTACACGCTCTAAAAAAGCAGAGGCATAGTTAGGTGCTGGTACAAAATTACGGCGGATAGGTTTTGGTAATGACTTAATCAAGGCCACAATCAATTCATGACGAATACCCGGAATTTGCCAATCAAAACCTTCGTCTTTTACCTGATTTAAAATAGGTAATGGAATATGGACAGTGACACCATCAGCCGCAGTACCCGGTTCAAATTGATAGGTTAAGCGTAATTTTAAATTATCTTGTTGCCAGTAGTTCGGATAATCTAATGCACTAACTCGTTTAGCATCATCTTTGATAAGCATACTTTTTTCAAAGTTAAGCAGATCAGGTGATGTTTTCTGTGCCTCTTTCCACCATTTATCAAAATGCCGAGATGAAACAACATCCTGAGGTATTCGTTGATCGTAGAAAGTAAACATTGTTTCATCATCGACAAGAATGTCACGACGACGGGATTTATGTTCCAACTCTTCAACTTCTGTCCGCAATTTTAAATTGTCACGGAAAAATGCATGACGAGTTTGCCAATCCCCTTCCACTAAGGCGTGTCGAATAAAGAGTTCACGGCATAAAAGCGGATCAATTTGACTATAATTTATAGGTCGAGAGGCAACGATAGGTAAACCATACAATGTTACTTTTTCATTAGCCATTACAGCACCTTGCGCTTTTGACCAATGAGGTTCGCTATATTGATGTTTCACCAAATGTTCAGCAATAGGTTCAATCCATTCTGGTTCAATCCGAGCCGCAATTCTCCCCCATAAACGAGATGTTTCGACAAGCTCCGCCACCATTGTCCATTTAGGCGGTTTTTTGAATAGACCTGAGCCAGGATAAATAGAAAAACGAGCATTTCTTGCACCTGTGAACTCTTGTTTATCTGCATCTTTTTGTCCAATATGCGACAATAAACCGCTTAGGAGTGCGACATGAACACTTCTAAAATCAGCAGGCTCACTATTAACTGGAAAACCTAATTCTTTCACAACTTGTCGTAATTGCGTATAAACATCTTGCCACTCTCGAACGCGCATAAAATTTAAAAATTCTTGGCGACACAGTTTTCTAAACTGGGAATGACTCAACTCTTTTTGTTGAGTTTTTAAATAATCCCACATGTTTAAAAAAGACAAGAAATCAGAATCTTTATCTTGGAAGCGCCGATGTTTCTCATCAGAAGCTTGTTGTTTATCCATCGGTCTTTCACGAGGATCTTGAATTGAAAGCGCGGAAGTAATAACCATCAACTCTTTAACAGCACCATATTTACGCGCTTCAAGTACCATTCTTGCTAAACGAGGATCAATAGGAAGTTGTGCAAGTTGTTTTCCCATAGGGGTTAAACGATAAGCGCCATTATTATCTGTTCCCTCTTGTAATGCTCCTAGCTCTTCTAATAATCGAACACCATCTTGAATATTACGTTTATCGGGTGGCTGTACAAATGGGAACGCACCAATATCACCTAATCCTATTGAGGTCATTTGCAAAATAACAGATGCAAGGTTAGTTCTTAATATTTCAGGATCAGTAAACTCAGCACGAGAAATAAAATCATCTTCTGAATAAAGACGAATACAAATACCATCAGAAACACGACCACAACGCCCTTTCCTTTGATTGGCTGATGCTTGAGAAATAGGCTCTATTGGAAGTCGTTGTACTTTAGTACGATAACTATAACGACTGACGCGGGCGAACCCCGTATCAATAACGTATTTAATACCTGGTACAGTTAATGAAGTTTCGGCAACGTTAGTTGCTAAAATAATACGTCTGCCATTATGGGGATGAAAAATTCGATTTTGTTCACTGTTAGATAAACGGGCAAATAAAGGTAATACTTCAGTGTGGCGAAGTTGTAATTTATTCAAAGCATCAGCAGTATCGCGAATTTCTCGTTCACCACTCATAAAAATAAGAATATCACCCGCACTTTCTCGGCTTAATTCATCAATAGCATCAATAATCCCATCAGTCATATCCTTATCGCTATCCAGTTCATCACCACCAATTGGGCGATACCTCACTTCAACAGGATAAGTTCTACCTGATACTTCAATAATTGGAGCTTGACTAAAGTGTTTAGAAAAACGCTCAGGATCAATGGTTGCTGATGTAATGATGACTTTTAAATCAGGACGTTTAGGTAATAGCTGTTTTAAATAGCCAAGAATGAAATCGATATTTAAACTACGTTCATGAGCTTCATCGATAATGATCGTGTCATATTGCAGTAACAGTTTGTCTTGTTGTAATTCTGCTAACAAAATTCCATCAGTCATCAATTTAACAAGTGTATTGTCACCAACATGATCGCTAAAACGAACCTTATAACCTACAGATTCTCCTAACGTACTTTTTAATTCATGAGCGATACGTTCAGCCACTGAACGTGCAGCTAAACGACGCGGTTGAGTATGACCAATAAATCCTTTGATCCCTCGACCTAATTCAAGACAAACTTTAGGGATCTGTGTTGTCTTACCAGAGCCAGTTTCCCCTGCAATAATAACGACTTGGTTATCTCTTATTGCATTATAAATAGCATCTTTCTTTTGACTAACTGGAAGATTTTCTGGGTAAGTAATTTCAGGACAATTAGCTTGGCGGCGAATTATCATCTGTTGTGCTGTGGTGATATCTTGCTTAATTTCACTTAATACCGCCTGTTTGGACTCTTCATTATTAATTTTAGCGACGCCACGTAGACGTTTTCTTAACCGATGCTGCTCCCGCAACGATAATTGCTCTATTTCTTGATAGAGCATGGCAGATGATAATGTCACCTTTTATTATCCTTTTTGAGGTTATTCTAATCAAAACTAATGCCTTTATGATATCACAACAGGCTATTGGCACATAAAGGCTTGGTTAAATTTCTTAGTCTATAATTTCATATAATCAATAATTTTGAATAGCATATTCAAAGGATTGTGATGTGATATTTTAAAGATTGGGTAAACTACTATTAACTAATAAATTTAAATAAATAGAACATTTTATAGACCACGAGAAAATAATGAAAAAGATCCTTGTACTGAAATCAAGTATTTTAGATAACTACTCACACAGCAATAAAATGGCTGATTACTTGATTGAAAATTGGCAAAATAACCATAAAGATGACCTGATTACTGTACGTGATCTCGCTAAAGATGCAGTACCAACATTAGACCAAGCTACTTTATTCGCTTTTGGAAAAGAAACAGCAATGCTATCTGATGAACAAAAAGTTGCCAGAGCATTATCTGATGAATTAATTAGCGAATTAAAAGCTCATGATATCATTGTTATCACGGCACCAATGTATAACTTCTCAATTCCGGCACAGTTAAAACATTACATTGATTATATCGCTCGTGCAGGTGAAACATTTAAATACACCGAAGCGGGTTCTGTAGGTTTACTTGAAGATAAACAAGCGGTTATATTAACGAGCCGTGGTGGTATTCATAAAGATAAGCCTTCTGATCTGATAGTTCCATACCTTACACAGTTTTTAGCTTTTATCGGTATCAATGACGTACAATTTATTATGGCTGAAGGTACAGCCTTTGGTGAAGAGCACACACAGCAATCCCATCTGCAAGCACAAAAAGAAATTGATACTGTGATTAGTACAAAAAATATCACCGCAAAATAATTAATTTTATCTTTTTATAAAAGCGCCTAACTAGGTGCTTTTTTTATATCTAAATATATAAAAATATATCAATACCACTTCATTGTTTTTATAAAAAAGACTTTATTAAATTATAACTAAAAAGCCTTAAAAGAAGATAATTCTAAAACGAACTATTTTATTAAACAAATAGTTTAATGTCCGTGTTTTTAATAAAAATTAATTACTGTTTATTCTTTTATTCACCATAAAAATAAAAACATTTAATTCAATTAAATTTGATTTTTAAAAGATAAATAAATAATATTTTTTGGCTTCTAGAGATAAGAAGATTATTAAATAATTTTATTAATTCAATAAATGGAATTTGAAATGAAAAAAAATTTACTCTCAATGCTTATTTTATCTACAACTTTTTTATCAACCCAATCAAATGCGCTTGAATATACAGAAAAAAATGTAGGTACAATTACGATTAATGGTTCTGTTACAGCGAATCCCACTTGCCAATTACAAGATATACAACCTGTTCAATTACCCCCAGTTCAAGCAAATAATTTTGGAGATAATCATATAGCAAAAACTGATGCTCAACCGCTTTCCATTCAATTTACTAATTGTAGCGAAAGTCTTTCTAATATTCAGTTGAAAATTCCAAAACAAACAAAAAATTCATTGGTAAATCAAGCGGATAATGGCAGTAATGTTAATATTGCCATTTTTGATTCAGAAAAAAACATTATTCAATTAAGTAATGAAAGACCTAAAGCATTTAATTTAAATATTGATAAAAATGCTAAAACCGCTGATTTTTCATTTGAAGTCAATTATATGAAACCAAATGGATTAGATGCAACACCCGGCTTAGTAAGATCTAGCTTATCATTTGACGTTATTTATAGTGATGTCGCTGTAGATTAATATCTTAAAAATTAACAAAGCTGGTTATCCAGCTTTGTTTTAACACTTCCAACTTAAAAATAATATTAAATTACTATACTTAAATATAAAATGATTAAAAAAACAAAACTGACTATATTATCTATATTTAGCATTCTTCCTATTTATGGTTACACGTCAATAGAAATAAATAAGGATAAATTTATTTTTATCGAAAGCAACAATCAAGAAATTATCGAAATAAAAAATAATACAAATAGTGACTACTTTATACAAAGCTGGATTTCATACTATGATGAGAATAATGATGATGAACTACCTTTTATGATCACTCCCCCACTATTTAAAATAGAGAAAGATGAAAACTATTCCTTGAAAATTTTTAAAATAGATGAAATAGAAAAAAAAGATAGAGAAACGCTATATAGAATAAACATTAAAAGAATACCAGTACTATCTGATTCAAATGAAAATTTATTACATATATCAATGAACTCTGTCTATAACTTAATATACAGACCGACATCAATAGAAAAAAATGCAAAAGATGCCTATAATAAAATCGAGTTTTTAAAAAACAAAAGTAACGAGCTTATTATAAACAATCCTACACCCTACTTTATTACTTTGCTTAATATCAGTTGCAATGATGTATTATTGGTTAATAAAAGTAAAACAATACCACCATTTAAAAAATGGAACACAAAAAATAAAATTAAAAAAGATGGATTGATAAAATGGAAAACTATAGATCAGTTTGGTGTGGAAATAAATGCAACAGATAAGGCCATAATTAATGAAGATTAAGTTTAAAAAAAAAGAGATCACTTTCTTTATTTTAATGTCTATTTATTACAAAGATACTTTCGCTCAAAATAATTCCCTCTCTCTTTATTCTAATTCATTTTCTAATATTAGTGATGATACCATTAAACTCCTTCTTGAAGATAAAAAACCTGAAGGATTTTATCACTCTATTATTTATGTTAATAATAGAAAGAAAATGGCAAAACTCCTTTATTTTAAAAGTATAGATAACAAGTTAATTCCTTGTCTTTCTATCAATGATTTAACCTCTCTTGGTATTGATACCGAATTTTATAAAATCACAAAAGAAAATCAGGAAATAATTCCTTTAATCGATTATTTGATTGATTTTAAATACCAATTTTCCAATCAAAAATTAAACTTAATCATTCCACAAAAAGCATTAATAAAAAAAACAGACTATGTCATTAATGAACAAGACTGGGATAATGGAATTACCGCATTATTCACTCAATATTCCTATTCGATTAAATATCATCAGAAAAAATCGTTTGAACAAAAACTTAATTTACACTCGGGTATTAACATAGGGGCTTGGCGTATACGTAGTCAAAATGAGTTTAATTGGACAAAAGATAACTATCAATCTAAGCTTTCATCAATTTACACCTATCGACAAATTAATTCTTTTTCTTCTCTTTTTTATACTGGCAAATTTTCACCTACAACACGAATATTATCGAATGATAAAATTATTGGCTTTCAATTAATATCCAATAATTTAATTGCAAATAAAAATCTTTATGCTAACAGCCCTATTATTGAAGGAACTGCTGATACACAAGCTCAAGTTATCATAAAACAGGGTGATAAGATCATCTATGAAACGACAGTTCCTCCCGGCCCTTTTCTTCTAAATTCATTACCTTCTATAGGTAGTGAAAAACTTATTTTAGAGATCAAAGAAACAGATGGAAGAGTAAAGGTTTCAACACACTATTTTACATCATTACCTAATCAATTAAATAAAGGGAGTTATCAATATAATATCATCTCAGGTACATTAACTAACCATCCTAATAATAAAAATGCTCTTTTTATTTTGAGCGAATTTTCATATGGATTGAGTCAAAAAATCACTTCTTACAGCGCAATAAAAAAGCAGGATAATCAACAAAAATATTTATCTGGATTATCTCTAGATTTAGGTTTTTTAGGTGGCTTGGCGACAGATATAAGTTATGAAAAAAATAACAATGATAAAATTAAATATCAGTTTCGTTATCAGAAAAACATTCCTATTACACAAACTTACTTTACTTCGGGGATGTCTTTTTATCAATATCTAGATAATTCATTATCAAAAAATCGCATTAAAAAAAATTATTCATTATCTTTATCTCAGAATATTAATGAGTTAGGCTTTATCTCTTTGTATTATTACGATAAAAAATACCATAATTCATCGAAAGAATTTGAAATTGGAGCATCTTTTTCATCCTCATTTAATAGAGTGAGTTATCATTTAAAGTATGATTTCAAAAAAGAAAAGCATTTTCCAGATCATTATTTTTCATTTAATTTTCATATTCCTATAGGGAACAGCGAAAATTATCAATGGATTAACAATCAAACAAATTATCAAATTAATAATAAGCGTTATATAAACAGTACAAATATAGGTGGTACATTACTCAATAATAATTTAGGATATTCGATAAACTATCAACATACACATCACCCTAAAAGAAAATATAATCAATTTTCTGCTAACACACGATATCAAAATAATTATCAATCTTATAGTTTTTCTGGAAATAAGTCAGAGAATAATTACAATCTTAACTTTTTAGTTAATGGTGCATTGGTGCTTCATTCAGAAGGTATTACTCTGACCCCCCGTTTAGGAAAAACCTTTGCATTAGTTAATACACAAGGTATTACTGGTATTAAAACATCATTCTCACCTAATTTAGAAACAGATATCTTTGGCAACTTAATTTTAAATAATATTACGCCTTATCGAATAAACAAAATCAAACTAAATACGGCAACACTCCCCCAATCCGTTGAAACAGAATATTATAGTAAAAGTATTATTCCTACATTAGGTGCAATATCTAAAGTTACTTTTCCAATGAAAACAGGCTACCGTATTATTTTTAAATCAAAAACGCCCCTTCCTTTTGCCTCAAAAGTTACCGTACTAGATAAAGAGGATAATATTATTTCTCAGGGATTAGTAACAGAAAAAAATATCATTTTTCTTTCTGGCATTCCTGATAATGGATTAATAAAAGTAAAATGGGGTAAAAATAAACAGTGTCAATTTAATTATAATTTAAGTTTTGATGAAAAGAAAAAAAATCTGATAAAAAAAGAAGTTACCTGCCTTTAAATTTAATTTATTAAGAGAAATCATGAAAACTATTATCTATTTAATTATTATATTACTACTTTCATCTTTTTCATTGCCATCAACAGCTAGACGTGGTGATCATGAAATTCCCTCAAGTTGTAATGTTGATTATATCTATGAAAATATTAGCGATAGACTTTCTGTTAATAAAAATGATTTCTCATCACATGCAGCAGGAACATTAGCAGATATTGACAACCATATTATTATTATTGTCATAAATGATTGTTCTAAAAGCAATGGGGATATTCGCTTAAAAATTGAAAATACAAGTATTGATAATACTACAGGTTATTTGAAAAATATGATTAGTGCTCCCGATGCAAGCAATAATATTGCATTTCAATTATTGTACAATGAGGAAGAAAGACCTATTAATCTTAATAAAACGAGCGAATTTTCTGAAGAATTGATTGATGGAGAGGCTGAATTCTACTTTTCAGTTAACTATGTTAAAAAAGATAGTATGCCTCCTGCCCCCGGTTATATACGCTCAAATATTAATTTCATTGTCATGATCAATAACGATATTGTTAATTTTAATGATTAGTCATGATCAATAACAATAAAAAGCACGATAGATATTTATAATATATCGTGCTTTAAAAATTAAATAAGGTTAAGTCTCTATTTAAGATTTAACTACTTTTTTACCCATTTTCCATTAATACCCTTTACAAACTCACCTTCATTAGCTCTTGCGACTAATTTTTCACCTGCAAGTCGAGCAACAGAATCAGGTGTTACTTGGTTAGTTTTAGCAATTTCAGCATATTTTGCTTTTCTTGCTTGATTTATTTCATCTGCAAGTTGTTGAGCCTGCTTGTTATTAGTTTGCACAAGCTCAATATAACCACTAAAGGTTTCTCCTACCAATCCTTGCGATCTTGCTTCATCAAGCGTTAATGCTATAGCATTTGCACTAGTTAAAACTATCATTAGACCAAAGCTTAGGAGATATTTTTTATAATTCATCATTTATCCTTTAAAAAATGGCGCTGTTATTTTTTAAGAGATCTTCAACTTGCCGGTCTATTTTTACATTAATCTCATGCTCAATTTTAACATTCATATTAATATTAATCGGCTTATCGGGCGTAGCGACTTCTAGTCGAATACATCCTGTTAACGCCGATATTCCCATCATTAAAGCCGTTAATAAAAATAGTTTTTTTAAAAATAAGGGTTTCACTCTGACTCACTCCCTAAATCTGATAAGCTTTTTTCTAACCACTCTTCCAATTGTGAGCCAAATCGTAAACTTCGCCATAATTGAAAGACATTTTCTTCGTGCCGATAATTGAGATTAACTTGCCGGCGTTTATCTTCTAGAGGATTCGTTCCTTGAATTTCAGCCTCTAATATTAACTCACCTAAATTACTTAAATTAACGCGAGTCCAAGAACGGCTGATTTCTAAATAACGTAACCATGCCATAGCAATGCCTGCTGACATATTATTATCGTCAATTGAATCAACAAAATCTTTATCGAGTCTTAACGTCAAGTAAGATGAATTAGCAAGCCATCCATCTTTAATAATCCATTGATTATTATTAATAAAGAATGGAAATTCACCACTAACTTTACCTGATGCCGCAAACTGCGTCACTTTTAACAAAGTAAAAAGATGACTTAATTGAATGTTATCAAGAGAAATAATCGCTGCATCATGTTGTGGAATTTTGAGTTTTGCCAATGAAATGGTTCCATCAAGCATGGCTACATTTACATTAGATAAAACTAACGGTTTATTTTCTGTTGCAGGGTAAAAACCTTGGAGATCAGCCGTAATATCCGTCATATCAAAAAGATTATTAACACGTTTTATACGTAGCTGGACAGGCTGTTTAACACCTAGCTGCCACTCGTCACCATTTAAACGCCAAGGCAAAATAAAATCTAAGCCGTCTAAAACACCATCTTTAAGCCACATTCCCCCCTGCTTAACAACAAGGTGACCACCGGCAATTAATCCTTGTTCTGGTGCAATAGAAAAGTCTGCTTGGGTATAGAGTTCACCTCTATCAAGAGTGATCCCTAAGTCTTCTGGTAAGAGCGATTGAAAAACATTAATAGGTTGTGAAGGCCAACGCATTTGCCCTCTTAATCTTGCGCCATCCCAACGTGTATTTATTGCAATTGGTCCTATATTGGGTTTGGCACTTAACTCACCTTTCATATTAAAATTGAAGGGTGATTTACCACTGATTGTGGCAATAAAATCGGTTCTATCTAGAAAGCCACCAGCGGGAAAGTCTATACGTTGACTGGTTAATTTTAATTTTCCACCAAATGTTGGTTTTTTCTCATCTCTTACCCAACGAAATGGGCTCTCTAAAGATAATCGAGGTGCCGTCATCGTTGTATGTTGGTATTTTAAAACATCAAACCCTGTATTAAGTTTTTCAAAACTGACCAATTTATCAGCCCAATACCCTGTACCTGCAATATCCCAACGAGCTTTTAAAGGCAATAAATTTCCTTCCCCCCAATAACGCCATTGCCACATTCCATTATCAGGTAAAAAATCAATTGCTTTACCTTGAAAATGAATACGATAGTCGCCCCAAATACTGTCTTGCGCGACAACAATCGCATTTAAACGGCCGTTAAAACCTTTTGATGAAAATGTTGTTCCTGCTAATGGTAAGCGAGCATCTTTTATAGTGAGCGTTTCAGTTAATGGGCCTTTAAAGCGAAGTAATGAACCAGATTGAAATTCAATAGTAGGATCAGCTAATGTTCCCGTTACATAAACAGGTAATTGCGTACTGGCTTGCATTAATTGTTTATTAACCACACCAGTAATTTGAATAGGAATATGTGCATCTAGCAAATTTACGGCTGTTTCAGGGATCGAAATGACTAAATTTCCTTTTCCTGCATTACCTTCTGTCATTACATTTAATCGTGCAGTTAATCTTAAATCAGACAGGCCTTTTTGCCATTGGGCAATATTAATATTAACGCCACCACGTAATGGTTGATCTAGTCCAAACCATTCCCAACGACCTTGTTCAATCTTTATATTTTCGGGAGTAACATGCCAAGGTAATAAAGCTAATGCATGGCCTCCCCCTTGTTCCGCAAGTGAAATAGTGCCTGATTGTCCTACCCATTCAAGAATAAGAACTAAGGGATAAGCATAATGGGAGGTTAATAAAGTCGCATCAATTGTACCTTTTTCAGGTAATGAGGCAATATCAAGGGGTAATGCTATTTCAGCAGCAAGTTCAATATTATTGTCATCAGGTAAATTTACTTTAAATTGCTTTATATCTAGCCATTTATTGTCTCTAATAAAAATACCAAGTTGAGCATTTTCTCCTTGGTACGTCACTAATCGGCCACCTTGTTGTGTCTTTAGCTGTAGCGCACCTTGATAGCGAGTATTTTCTTTTAAAAGTACATTTTCTATATTGACGGCTAAGTATGGTATCGATGTTAATAATGAATTTATCTCAACAGGCACTGTTGCCGTTTCTTCCTGTTTATTAGGTGGCATCGTTGAAAAACAATGCTCATCAATAATGAGCTGCTGGCTATTAAATTGCAGTTTATCAATCTGTTCTTTTCGATAAGAAAAAGCAAAGTTGTCAATACTTGCTAAAGTACAACTGGCTGTCGTTAATGCAATATTCTCAATAGAAATACCTGCTCGCTCTAATTGAGGCTGAGATAATGAGAGTGAGACGCCTTCAGGTAGGTAAGATTTAGCAATAACAGGCAACCAACGAGGGATAGACACCCACAACGCAGTGCCAATTAGGCCTACACCTACCAGTATCGTCCCTGTCCATTTGATTGTTTTTCTTAACAACACATCATATTCCTTTTAAACAAACCTGAATCATCCACTTACCTCGCTAAATTGTTTATAATGATAGTATTAATTTCTTTCATATTGGGGCTGGATAATTCTTGTTTTTCCAGCCTCTGAACAAAAATTTTAATCGAGAGTAGAGAAAACTGGATGAAAATCGTTTCCTATAGTACTAAACATTATGATCGTAAGCACATGGAATGGGTCAATCAACATAATGGATATCATTATGATATTGAATATTTCGATTTTAATTTGACAGAACAAACCGCAAAAAATGCCGTTGGCGCAGATGCTGTTTGTATTTTCGTCAATGACGATGCAAATCGCGCGGTTTTGCAAGAACTAGCTAGCCTTAATATTCGCATACTTGCTTTACGCTGTGCGGGCTTTAATAACGTTGACTTAGAAGCAGCGGCTGAATTGGGTATCACTGTTGTCCGTGTGCCGGCCTATTCACCAGAGGCTATTGCAGAACATGCTGTTGGTATGATGCTCTCCTTAAATCGCCGTATACACAGAGCTTATCAGCGCACTCGTGATGCAAACTTCTCATTAGAAGGTCTAACCGGTTTTAATATGCATAACCGCACTGCGGGCATTATTGGTACTGGTAAAATTGGATTAGCAACATTACGCATATTAAAAGGTTTTGGTATGAAATTACTAGCCTATGATCCTTACCCAAATCAAGCCGTACTTGATTTAGGTGCTGAATATGTCGATTTAGCTACAATTTACGCAAATTCTCATGTAATTTCATTACATTGCCCGTTAACCGCAGATAACCATCATTTATTAAATGAAACTGCTTTTGCACAAATGAAAGACGGTGTGATGATTATTAACACCAGCCGTGGTGCATTAATTGACTCTGCGGCAGCGATTAATGCTTTAAAACAAGGCAAAATTGGTGCGTTGGGTATGGATGTTTATGAGAATGAACGCGATCTTTTCTTTGAAGATAAATCCAATGACGTTATTCAAGACGATATTTTCCGTCGCCTTTCTTCTTGTCATAATGTGTTATTTACTGGGCATCAAGCATTCTTAACTGAAGAAGCACTGATCAGTATTAGTGAGACAACATTACATAATATTAAAGAAGTTGCTTCAGGTAATACCTGTATAAACCAAATTAAAGCCTAATACTCAGCATTTAGATTAAAGTAATAAAAAAGCAAAAGCCCCCTTGGCATAATTTTGCCAAGGGGGCTTTTTTTATCAATGAGAAATGTCGAGTTTACTTCTCTTGGGTATCGAGAACCTCAGCTGATTTTGTAACACCAAAACGAGATAATTTTTCGTTATCTTCATCGACTTTAAATTGTGAAACCAAGTTAGCTAATTGATGAGCTTCATCATCCATATTGGCTGTAATTGCTGCTGACTCTTCAACTAATGCTGCATTTTGCTGCGTTACAGTATCCATCTCACTTACTGCTAACGCAATTTGATTGATCCCCATACTTTGCTCATTAGAAGCAAGGGCAATCTGTTGCATAAAATCATTTACTTGATTAATTGTCGTCACGATCTCTGACATCGACCGACCCGCTTGGGCTACTTGCTGAGAGCCTACATGGACTTTATTAACAGAATGAGTGATCAGTTCATTAATCTCTTTAGCGGCTTCTGCACTACGACTTGCTAAATTACGCACCTCTGACGCAACAACGGTAAATCCACGACCTTGTTCACCGGCTCTAGCTGCTTCAACGGCAGCGTTTAAAGATAAAATATTGGTTTGGTTTGCAATACTATTAATGATGTCATTGATATCTGCTATTTTCTTCGCACTTTCAGAGATTGAAGACATGGTTTCTACCACGCTATCCATAACACTCTCGCCATTTTGAGCAGAGCTTGTCGCTGTAAGAGCTAATTTACTGGCTTCTCGTGAGTTATCCGCATTTTTTTCAACCGTTGTTTTAATTTGCTCCATACTTGCAACCGTTTCTTGTAATGCACTTGCTTGCTCTTCAGTACGAGAAGATAAATCCGTGTTTCCTGTCGCAATTTCGCTTGCACTCACACTAATGGTGTTAACAGCATTTTTGACGGAAGAGATCATATGGCTGAGTGAATTTTTCATCTTATTCATTTCATTGAACAATTGACCAAATTCATTATTCCCATGATTTTCCACTCGCATACTTAAATCACCTTGGCTCATCTTGCTAAAAATATCGATAAGTATTTTGATATTGCCAATAAAGGTATGAGAGAACCAACGTAATATAAAGATAAATAATAGAATAACGATAACGCCAGTTGTAATCGATACTATCATCAAGCGTTCTTGTGATACTTTTGCAATATCGATATAGCTATTTTCGATACCATTAGCTACAGCATAATATTGCATGGTGATATCGTTTAGCTCATCCATTTTTACGCTAGCAGAATGTGTTGTCAGCTCACCTCGGCGCAATCGCTCTAACGCCCCCGTAAAAATATCGAGCAGTTCATCAAAGCGTTTTGTCATATCGTCTGCTATTTCACGCCCTTCCATCGTTAGCTTTTCAGCATCTGCCCAACGGTGGATCTCTTCACGGGTAATTTCAATATACTCGGCTGTTTGATGAAAATATTTTGCAGATGGTTTTTCATTAACTCTTAATTGCCCATCTAACCCATTAATATTTGCCCTGATCACAGCCATTTGATATCGAGCTTTACCCATTAGCAACATTTGCTGACTTAGGCTATTTGATGAAACGAAATTATTATAAGATCGAGTGGAAGCATCATAACTAAAATAAATAATGCTCATAATCAACGCAAATAAAATGGCCAGCATGACCTTAACGGTCTTTTCTATACTGATATTTTTAAACATGGTCATATTCCATCAAAATATACAGAGTTTTTTACCTGTACATTTGTAAGATATCAGAATGCACCCTTTCTCTGACAAAGAGTATATTCCCTGGTGTAATAAAGTAAGGCTAAAATTTATTCATTAGAATATAAAGGCACATAAGATCTGCCTTTGTTTATAATGTCGGTAATAATGAGAGAAAACTTTAGAGTGTAGTGAAAAGCATTTTTCATTTACTAAATAAACGATTGTTTTATCCAGCCAGAGATAAATTAACTCTATAATATCCCGCAATGATGCTGATTTTACTCAGAAAAAGATAATTTATTAAATATTTTTTAGTTTTTGCACTTTATTTTATTTATTCTTACACTGTCTCTTTATAGGTACTCTTACCTATTAACATTAATTTATTTAATTACATTATTTATTTAAATCCAATATTAAAAACAGTTTATTTCCAATAAAAATAAGATAGTTTCCTAAAACCATCTTATTTGTCTCTTTATTGAGTTACATTTCACTTTATTAAGAAATTTAAATGATCTTTTTTATTAATAACGTTTCTGTTAGTTCAATAAGTCTTATCACATTCAATGGTGCATCTCTTTTTTTTAGTTCATCCAAAGAAAGCCATTGGAAAGATTTATTTGTCAATTGACTGTTTTTTAGCGGTTTACAAAGATAAATCATATCAATGTGATAATGAAATCCTTGTTTTTTATCATGAATAGGTTCTTTTAAAATAGCGAGGGGTTTAACAAGCTCAATAACATCACCATTATTTAAATCAAGATTTAAACCAAGGTTAAATTCCGGCTGGTAACACAAGCATTCACACAATAAGCCCGTTTCTTCTTCTATTTCTCTTAATGCAGCATTTTGTGGTTCTTCATTTTCTTCGATATGGCCTCCTGGTGGTAGCCAATATCCTATCTTGGGATGTAAATGGAAAAGAAACTGCCCTTGTTCATTAAATACAATACCTGTTGCAGTGAAATGGCTTTTAGGTACATCTATTGTCATAACATGCGTATCCTTAAGTTTTATAATCTTGTTCCAATGTACATCAAATCATTATACTTTTTGTGCTATTGATTATTTTTCACATTTGCTGAAGCTTGTTTTATTCCCATCAAAAAATCAAAAAAAATCCTCTTAAAATCCTTGCAGGCATTTTCTTGTAATGTGGCTTCATTTTTTAAGTTAATCGCAATATGAGTGAGAAAACCATAGATTAAGTTAACGACAATATCAGGAGAGTAAGTGCAAATTTCTTGCTTAGAATAGAGTGTTTCTACGCAGAATTTGATTCGAGGAATAAGAATTTGTGCATCAATTTCATCCCATTCTTTCCAACCCAAAACTGAAATAATCTCTTGTAGCGGAATAAGCTTGTCTTTATGTTGGTAGATATGATCAACACAAAAACTAAAAATGGCCTCAAGTTCTTGCCATTTATCATCATAAGTAGGAATTTTAACCAGTTGCTTCATAACGTTATCAACTTGAAAAAGATAGCACTCTTTTAACAGTGCTTTCTTATTACTAAAATGATGATAAAACGCCCCTTTCGTCACTCTTGCATGACGTGATATTTCATCAATGGAAACATCACAATAGTTTTGATTTATAAATAGTTCTTGTGCCGCTTCACGTAACGCCGTGCGTGTTTGCTCTGAATTCTCTTGTTGCCGTGATTTTATTTTCATGATAAAATCCTAAAAACATACCATAAGTATGTAATAATATATGGGTATCAGTTTCGTGTAAACTGAACAAAATATTTTCAGGAAATTATCATGTCATCTCAGTACAATGGGCTTATCCCCTCGAATACCTTATCCACATTTAATATAGAAATTATCAAAGAACTTCTTCTCTGGATTGAGGTAAATCTGGAAAAACCGTTGCTACTTGATGATGTGGCGATTAAATCTGGCTATACAAAATGGCACTTGCAGCGTGTATTTAAACAAGCAACGGGTTTAACACTGGCTTCCTATATTCGTGGACGGCGTTTAACCAAGGCGGCAACAGAATTGCGGTTGACAAAATTACCTATCCTTACTGTGGCATTACGCTATCAGTTTGATTCTCAACAATCTTTTACTCGCCGCTTTAAAGCTACATTTGGCGTTACGCCGACTGAATACCGTAAACTGGATAATCTTTGTGGTAATAATTTTCAGCCGCCAATTAATTTTGATGTTATTGATCTGCCCATTCCTAAAATTATGGATTTACCAGACAGCTATGTTTATGGCATGCAATATCAATATTTTTGCTCTATAGAAGATATTGGTAAATTACATGAAGATATTCGTCATCAATTTTGGAATGATTTTTTACTTTATACAGATAAAAACTTTACAGAAAGTACAGTGCTTATTTCTTATCAGCCCAATACATTACGTAAAAATAAAATCCAAATTGACTATGAGATTGGTTTAAATAGTTTAGATCACTTTACAAAAACCAGTGGATTTAGAAAAAGAGTGATTGAAGGTGGGCGTTATGTTCGATTTCAATTTAAAGGAACGTTAGAAGAATATAAGCAATTTGCGATGAAGATTTATTTTTATACATTACCCGCATTAGGCTTATGTCGCCGGTTAGGCGCTGATATTGAACGATATGTTAGTATAGAAACTGACGTTGATTTAATGGAAATACCCCGTACTTTAGAAATTGATTATTACGTGCCAATTCACTAATTTATTCTCAAATAGCCTGAACGAGTCAGGCTATTTTTATTAAGAGTATATTAATTTTATAGTGATGAGCTATGTAATGGCTTTTTCAACTCTTGTTTCTACTAAATAATTGACTAAATTAATGAGTTGTCCCTCAAAAAATAAATATTATTTTTCCTTCTGATCTCTCTACACAAGTGGATCTATTTATCATGCGTATTTCACCTCTATTTTTATTATCTGCTTTTTTGTTACCTTCTTTTACCAGTTATGCAGAAATCTCTACCCATACCCTTTTGCGTACCGAGGGTAGTGAAATTAATTATTTTTTAGATAAACGAGCGGAAAACAATCAAACTTTACTTGTATTAATGCAAGGTTCTGATTGTAACAGCATTAAAAATAATACATTTATTCAAGAAACATTTGGGCAATGGTTACCTAATAGCGATGTTTTGATGGTGGAAAAATATGGTATTACTGCTCAATTACCTTATTTTCAAAGCGGAGAAGAACGGGCTGATTGCCCTAAAGAGTATACACTTCATGATAATCCCAACCAAAGAATGCAAGATTATGATGCAGTTTTAGATAAATTATCCCCTCATTATCCGAATATTGTTTTAATCGGCGGAAGTGAAGGTGCGACGATGGTGCATTTAGTGGTAGCTAAACGTAACGATATTAACGCGGCTGTCGCTTTAAATGGCGGTGGACGATTTTTTCTTGATGATGTTCTTTATAACATCCGTCATACCACACCAAAAGAACACGTTGAAGATGCGGTAAAAGGCTTTCAACAATTTGCTGATGCAATAAAAAATAACCAAATTAATGATGACCAAAATATTGGTGAACATAGTCCTTTATGGTGGAAACAGTTTTTTGCAATTGATTTACTTAATGTTATTAAAAATAATACTCAAACTCCTGTTCTTATTATCCAAACGCTCAATGATACTAATGTGAATGTCGAGGCTTTCCACCTACTGAATCAGAGTATTAATCAGCCTAATATAAATTTCATTAAGTACGATAAGTTAGATCATGGATTTTATAATGAACAAGGTGAGCGTTTAACAGATGAAATAATCAATGATATCCAACAGTGGTATTTGAGGATCGTAAAATAAATTTATCTTTTTTATTAGCCTTATTCTTATTCTTCTATACTTTACCTGTAATAGAATTACTTATAACTGATTTAACGCAGGATCTTTTTATCGTTAATTCTGTATAATGATAATTATTCTCTCTTCTAAGTTTGGAATAAGAATGGAAAGCACACTTTTACGACTTGATAAAATAGGTTATCAAGTCAATAACAAAAAAATTCTTGATAATATCAATTTTGAACTTCACCCTAGCGAATTTAAACTTATCACCGGTCCTTCTGGTTGTGGTAAAAGCACCTTGCTTAAGATTATCGCTTCTCTGCTCTCTCCCACCAGCGGTTCTATTTTCTTTGAGCAGAAAGATTATTTAACCCTCTCTCCTGAAGAATATCGTCAACAAGTGTCTTACTGTACACAAACACCCATGTTATTTGGTGAAACGGTTTACGATAATCTTAAATTTCCTTATTTTTTACGAAAAGTCTCCGTTGATGATAAGAAAATTGCACACGATTTAGATTATTTTTGTTTGCCTATTTCTATTAAGGAAAAAGGAATAAACGAGCTGTCAGGTGGAGAAAGGCAACGTATTTCGCTGATAAGAAACTTACAATTTATGCCAAAAATCTTATTACTTGATGAGATAACCAGTGCATTAGATGAAGATAACAAAACAAAAGTGAATGAGGTTATTCATCATTATGTTAAAGATCAAAAACTCGCTGTTTTATGGGTCACTCACGATCAAAATGAAATAAAACATGCCGATGATGTGATCTTATTATCTTCTCATAATAATGATTAATTTGTTTATTTTTTTATCAGTTACCCTTTAGCGATGAGCGAACATACTATTATGAACGAACATACGATAAGTAATGAGTCACTTATTTTCTCGCTGTTATTAGTACTTGTGGCAATCTTTATTAGCCACAAAGAAAAATTATCATTAGAAAAGGATATTATTTGGAGTACCGCAAGGGCCATTGTCCAACTCTTAATTGTTGGCTATGTATTGACCTATATATTCCATGTAGACCATTTTATTCTCACCTTTTTAATGGTGCTATTTATCTGTTATAACGCGGCACATAACGCCAAAAAACGCAGTAAATATGTTAAAGATACTTTTCTTATCTCTTTTGCTGCTATTACCACAGGGGCATTATTAACCCTAACTATTTTATTACTCACCAGTTCGATTGCCTTTACTCCTATTCAAATCATCCCTATTACCGGAATGATTGCAGGTAACGCAATGATAGCAACTGGCCTTTGTTATAATAATTTAGGGCAACGTTTTCAAAATCAGCAACAGCAATTACAAGAGATGTTAAGCCTTGGAGCTACCCCTAAATTAGCCTCGATGAGTATTATCAGAGACAGTATTAAATCTTCATTAATCCCAACGGTTGATGCAGCAAAAACAGTTGGTATTGTAAGCTTACCAGGTATGATGTCAGGGCTTATTTTTGCAGGGGTTGATCCATTACAAGCCGTGAAATATCAAATTATGGTGACGTTTATGTTGATGGCCACAGCCAGTATTTCGACCATAATTGCATGTTACTTAACCTATAAAAAATTCTTTAATCAACGTCATCAGCTAATTAATTTAGAAAATAGTTAATTATATTGAAAAAGGTCACTAAATAAAGTGACCTTCTATTAAGTAGTATGCAGGTTTAAATAATTACTTTAATACCGTACACCCCATTTTTTTAACTAACTCACCTGCTTGAGTTTTCACATCTTGAGCGTTTTCAGGTAACTGACTCCAAAGTGTTAAACCTGTACGTGCTTCCACTTCTGCCGCTGTTACTTGGAATTCACAAAAATCTGCTTTTTTCGGTGTTTGTTGATCCATAATAAACGCCGCATAAGAGGAATTTTCTGGAGAATCATTTAGAAAAACCACTTTAAAATAAGCACTTGGAATTGTGTGCTCTTTATCTGTACTTGGCAATTTACCCATATCTCTTTCATAGATAGGGCCTGTCACTGTAAAGACTTTGTGGCCTGCTTTGGCCAAATTACGCTCTTGATCTTCTAATCGTACCCACGCACCTTGGTTTAAATCTGCTTTTTGTGGTGTGATATTAGAAAGATAATTAAGTGCATTCCAACCAGGTAACGCAGCCAATGAAGCTAAAGGCGCCTGATGACCACGGTCAACTTTTAATGTGGCATTGGCATTTTTGTAATCCGCTGGCGATAAGGTTTCATCATTGCCTAAAGCCGGATCTTTTTTCCAATTACGTGCTTTACCACTACCTATGCTGTCTTTAGTTACTAAATAAGCAACCCAATCCGCAAACTTGGTTTCGCTATTATTATTTAGTGTATAAACATCTCGCTGAATAGTGGTTTCGCTTCCGCCTAATGGACAACCAATACCACAATTTTCATCATTCATTGAACGCATGGAAATATCACGCGCCGAAGTTAACAATGAAGATCCAATATTAGTATTAGGTTCAACAGTTATATCGGTATTTGCATAACTGGTGGAGATCATAAAAAATGATAAAATAATAGGTGTAATACGTTTCATATAAAATTCCTTTTTAAATAAAGAAACAAAAAAACTCGCCGAAGCGAGCTTTTTGTTAAAAGAGAAAAATCCTATTTTCTCTCGATGATGTATTCCAACTATAAACTGCAATACAAAAACCCCATCGTATTAATGAGGTTATTTTTAATCACAATTTACAGCCCAGAATTTTGCTAAGAAATAAAAAAACGGCGCGTAAGAATTCTAAAGATCAAATATCACAAACACCGTTTATGATGAATATTTATTTTCACTGTCCCAAAAAGCAAAAAACCCCGCATTAAGCGAGGTTTAAAACTTATTAGGTTTGGTGAAGACTAAATTTCCACCATGAGAATAATCATGGGATATAATTCTCATTTAGTCAATAAGTTTTCTACATATATTTTTATATGGAATAATTTTCTCTTTATTAACAATAATAAAGAGAAAATTATTTATATCACAGTTTGTTTGTTGTTCTTGAATTATTGATACTTCTAATCAGTGATAAGCTTCTAGCGATTTATTTTTTCATATGTATTATTATTCAACAGCTAATACAAAGGAACTATCATCACTTTTTACTATATAAATCTATAGCTTACCAACAATTATCCATATTAAAATTTATATAAAAAATTTAAATTGAGTTGGGTTATAACACGAGAAAATCCAGATGCAAAAAAGCGCCACCCTCACCACCGAGCACAAAATAAAGGTATATCTTGTAAATGCATTTACCCGCAATAATTCTGGAGGTAATCCCGCAGGTGTCGTACTTAACCCCCCTAATCTAAGTGATAAACAAAAAATAGAAATTGCGCGCCTAGTCGGCTTTTCTGAAACCGCATTTGTCTATACAGGCAAAGAGACTGACTTTAAGGTTGATTTTTTTACTCCAGAAGGAGAAGTTGATTTTTGTGGGCATGCGACATTAGCAGTTTTCTTTACTCTAGCTTCGCTTAATTTTATTGAGTCGGGTAGTTACACGCAAAAAACAAAAGCTGGTATTCTAAGTGTCGCTGTAAGCTCACAAAGTATTGTTATGGAGCAAACACGTCCTGTTATGCGTCAAGGGCCTAATATTGATGTTGTCGCAATAGCATTGGGCATACACCGTGATGTTATTGAAAAAACTGGCTTACCCATTACGATCATTTCAACAGGTTTACACGATATTATTGTGCCTGTGCAACCAGGCTCACTAGATACTTTACAACCCAATTTTGATGTAATTGCGGATCTAAGTCGTGAATTTGATACCATCGGTTTTCACGTATTTGAATTAAGTCAAGACATCGCCATTACAGCTCATTGCCGAAATTTTGCACCTTTGTATGGTATCAATGAAGAATCTGCAACAGGCAGTTCTAGCGGAGCATTAGGCTGCTATTTGGTCAATTACGTTTTTCCTAATGAAACTCATTTTCTTTTAGAACAAGGCCGTGCGATGGAATGCTCATCGTTGCTTGAAGTGACGATTAATTCATACGCTCAAGAAATTCTTGGTGTTAGCGTTGGCGGGCAAGCTGCTATATTCGGAGAAAAAACAATCCGTCTTTAAATGGAAAAAAGCCCCGAAAAGGGCTTTTAATAATTGAATTCCGCAACGTTGTTAGTTTTTAATTAACCACGCCCTTTCGGACGATTAAGAATATGATCTTCCCAATCTTCAACTTCCGTTTCTGGCACTGCAATATACCTTACAGATATATTACCTTGGTGCATTTTTGCTTTATTTCCCGCAATAAGTGGATGCCAACTTTGTAATGTTTTGCCTTCAGCAAGAAGACGATACGCACATGTCAGTGGTAACCACTCAAATGTTGGTAAATTATACCTTGTAAGCTTGATACAATCCGGCTCATAACGGAAACGATCTTCGTAATTACTGCATTGGCAGGTCTTAATATTAAGTTGATTACAAGCGACATTGGTAAAATATATTTCGTCGGTATCATCATCCATTAACTTGTGTAAACAACATTGCCCACACCCGTCACAAAGTGATTCCCACTCATCATCACTCATTTCATCTAATGTTTTAGTCTGCCAAAAAGCCTTTGCCATCTCTACGTTATTACCTTATTGCTCATCTGATACGAATTAAATAACCCGCGTTGTCAGCTGATGCTCGTTAACACTTAATACCAACATATCACCCGATTCTAGAGGGCCGACACCTTCAGGTGTTCCCGTTAAAATCACATCACCAGGGCGTAGGGTAAAAAAGCGAGACATATAGCTGATAAGGGGTAAAACAGGAGTAAGCATATCACGACTGTTACCCTGCTGACGAATCTCGTCATTAACACGTAACATTAAATCGACATTTTGTGGATCACCAAAAGAATTAACGGGAATAAAACCTGACAGTGGTGCAGAGCCGTCAAACGCTTTACTTTTTTCCCATGGTTGTCCTGCTTTTTTCAATTTACCTTGTAAATCACGTAACGTGAGATCAAGACCAATACCGAAACCCGCAATTGCGCGATCAACTCGATCTTCATTGGCTTGCTTGAGTGGTTGACCGATAAGTACAGCTAATTCGATTTCGTGATGAACAGCACCCATATCCTTAGGAATAGCAATAGGTTGACGAAGATCGCACATAGCGGTTTCTGGCTTGATAAAAATCACTGGTTCTTCTGAACGAACTGAACCCATCTCTTTAATGTGATTTGCATAGTTACTACCCACACAAATTACTTTATTGACAGGGAAATCAAGTAACGCACCTTCCCAATCCCGATGTTGATACATAATGTGTTCCTTTTAGGTAAATTGCTGTGTTTTATTTCACTGCAAATATGGCTAACTCGCGTTAGGCAGTGAGTTTATTTTATTAGCAACGCCATCAGCCATTGTGACAATGCTAAGGGCAAAGAAGTAAGAACTATTCCAATGCATAATTGTGCGGAAGTTTTGTGTCACTAAATAACTTCGGTTTAAATCATCATCTGGAATTATTAACCATACCTGCATATCGTCACTTAATTGGCTATTAGCAGGTAATTGGACGCCTAATGCTTTCCATTGAGCAACCGTTTTTTGTTGCTCGGCCTTAATGCCTTCAAGTTGCTGGTTAAAATCTACTGATAAAGTAACCTGTTCCCCCCAAGGAAGTCCACTTTTCCAGCCTTCAGTCGCTAAATAATTAGCAGCCGAAGCAAATGCATCTTCACGCGTATTCCAGATATCTATTTTTCCGTCACCATTGCCATCTGCAGCATAAGTAAGGAAAGAAGATGGCATAAACTGAGTTTGTCCCATTGCTCCCGCCCAAGAGCCTTTCAAGCGCTGTCCTTGCGGTAAGTGTCCTTCCTCGATAATTTCAAGTGCTGCCATAAGTTGGCGTGTAAATAGCTCTTCTCGACGACCTTCAAACGCTAATGTAGCCAGTGCAGAAACGACATCTTCTTTGCCTTGCACTTTACCAAAGCCACTTTCAAGCCCCCATAACGCAACAATATAGTTTGCAGGCACTCCATATTTTTTGCTGATTAACTCTAAGGTTGATTGATTTTCTTGATA
Organism: Proteus vulgaris; assembly: GCF_011045815.1. Lineage (GTDB taxonomy): Bacteria > Pseudomonadota > Gammaproteobacteria > Enterobacterales > Enterobacteriaceae > Proteus > Proteus vulgaris_B. The sequence goes on from NZ_CP047344.1 coordinate 2,130,951, forward strand.
GAGATTAGCGCCTTGATTTAGGCGACCATTGGTGACAATGCGCGGTAGATAAACATCGAGTGTAATTTTCTTTTCTGGTTGATTTCGATCAGATTTAATCACTCGTTCAATAAAATGTGCTTCTGAAAAAGCAAAATCTATTGTTTCTTGTTTATATCCCAATTGAGCCGCTTTCAATTTCAGTGCTTCAACATAAGCGGGAAATTGTGCAGCTGTGCGAGCATCTTTAGGAAAGGCCTGTTCTAATGATGCAATATTCACTTGTTTCCATCGAGGTGTTTTTTGTGTTTCAACTGCCGTTGCCTCTGGTGCGATAATTTGTCTTTCCGCCAATTTTTGTTGGCTATTAGTACAGGCTGACAGCATTAAACCAGAAACAATCACAGCGATGAACGAATATTTGAACATTTATGCTCCTTTTATCTCGATGATTTATTCAGTTTTTTCTGATTTTTTTAATTCATCTAAATAAGTATTTAACATACTTTCGACAGGTGGTGGAACTTGTAAGTAAAAACCCTGCTCAACTAATGCTTTTTTGACTTTTTCAATGTCAGCATGCGCTAAACGCTGTCTATCCGCGAGATTAAGCAACATTGCAAACTGAGGTTCGCCAAAACTTTGTAATAATTCGTCCGGAATTCGAGAAAAATCATCCTTTTTTTCGATGTATAAATAAGTTTGATCACGCTTGGTACTACGGTAAATTGCACAAATCATTTTCATTAAACTCTAATTATTAAAATAAGCGACTTGCCTGAATATTTTAGTAAATATAACATGCTTATATACTTTCGTAATATCGTCTCTGGTTTTTTGTGCCAGATTATAAAAAATTTACTGAGTCAGATAGATGTCAAACACGCCCATTGAGTTAAAAGGCAGTAATTTTACCCTTTCGGTACTTCATTTAAATGATGGAACACCGAAAGTTATTCGTCAGGCAATTTCAGAAAAAATTGCACAAGCGCCTCAATTTCTGAAAAACGCGCCTGTGGTTATCAATGTCTCTGCATTAGCAGATGATAATATTGATTTTAAAAAACTGAGGCGAATTGTAGAAGATGCTGGCTTACGTGTCGTGGGAATTAGTGGTAGTTCAAACGCTCAACAGAAAGAAGCGATAATTGCCGCACAGTTACCTATCTTAAATGAGGGTAAAATAGCTAAGCCAACAACTCAGGCAAATAACGATAAAACGAATGAAGCACAGTCAGTTGTGCGTCAAAAAACAAAAATCATCCATACCCCTGTACGTTCAGGGCAGCGCATTTATGCTCAAAATAGCGATTTAGTGGTTATTAGTAATGTAAGTGCAGGCGCTGAATTAATTGCTGATGGTAATGTGCATGTTTACGGTATATTGCGTGGACGTGTACTGGCTGGCGCATCGGGTGATCAAGAGAGTCATATTTTTTGTACGCATCTGTCTGCTGAACTTGTTTCCATTGCTGGTCAATATTGGCTAAGCGATCAAATTCCTACAGACTTTGTTGGTAAATCAGTACAACTGAGTTTGCAAGAGAATGAATTAACAATCGAGAACTTAATTTAGAGCATCGACAAGGAATCACTCCATGGCACGCATTATTGTTGTTACGTCAGGTAAAGGTGGGGTTGGTAAAACAACTTCCAGCGCGGCCATTTCTACCGGCCTCGCTCAAAAAGGTCATAAGACGGTTGTTATCGACTTTGATATTGGGTTACGTAATTTAGACCTTATTATGGGTTGTGAACGTAGAGTTGTTTATGATTTTGTTAATGTTATTCAGGGTGATGCTTCTTTAAATCAAGCATTGATTAAAGATAAGCGTACAGAGAACCTATTTATACTCCCTGCTTCACAAACAAGAGATAAAGACGCGCTCACTCGTGATGGTGTAGAACAAGTATTAGATGAACTCGATGAAATGGGGTTTGATTTTATTATTTGTGACTCTCCTGCAGGTATTGAAAGTGGCGCATTAATGGCCCTTTATTTTGCAGATGAAGCAGTCATCACAACAAACCCAGAAGTTTCATCTGTGCGTGACTCCGACCGTATTTTAGGCATTCTCGCCTCTAAATCACGTCGTGCTGAGCGCGGTGAAGATCCAATTAAAGAACATCTGTTATTAACACGTTATAATCCAGGCCGAGTGAGCCGTGGCGATATGTTAAGCATGGAAGATGTTCTTGAAATTCTATGCATTCCACTTTTGGGTGTTATTCCCGAAGATCAATCTGTTTTACGTTCATCTAACCAAGGTGAACCAGTTATTTTAGATAGCGAGTCTGATGCGGGTAAAGCCTATTCAGATACAGTAAATCGTTTGTTAGGTGAAGAACATCCATTCCGTTTTATTGAAGAAGAGAAAAAAGGCTTTCTGAAACGCCTTTTTGGGGGGTAAAAGATGGCTTTACTAGATTTTTTCCTGTCGCGTAAAAAGCCGACAGCTAATATTGCCAAGGAGCGTTTGCAAATTATCGTCGCTGAACGTCGCCGTGGTGATAGCGAGCCAGCTTATTTACCTGATATGAAAAGAGATTTATTAGGTGTTATCTGTAAATATGTGCAGATAGATCCAGAGATGCTTTCTGTTCAATTTGAACAAAAAGGTGATGATATCTCTGTATTAGAGCTAAATGTGACCTTACCTGAAAGCGAAGAACCAACAAAGTAAATCATATTTTACGCTTTTTATAAGTCATTATTCACAGAGCCAACCATGAACTATAATTAATTTGATTGGCTCTGTGTTTAATTATATACAATTTGAATTCACCTGAATGCGCAAATAGCGCTATATCTCGTTGCTATTTTAATCATTGGTGATAAGTCACAGGAGCCATTTTATTTCGCAATAACGTTTACTTTTACTGTTTCTATATTTAATGCATTTATTACTATCACCTATTCTTATAGGCGATATTTTTTGCATGAAAAAAATAAGAGCCTCTTAAGAGACTCCTATTGATTTTTATTTCACAGAGATTATTGATGCGATTTATCAGCAATTTTATCTTCAGCAGTTAGAAAATCGTCTATCAACAAAATTAAGGATATTGCGCCAGAATTTCCGTTATTTTTTCTTCTAATAAACCTTTACGCCAGCGCGAAATAAGCTCAGGCTGCCCTTCTTTTATTTTCCAATGAATACTTAATAACTGATTAATTTGTCTTCTTGAAGCCAATAATTCTGGGTTATAGCGCTTACTTTCACTCATTTCTTGAATAACGGATTTTATCGCTTTAAACGCTTTTTTATAATTTGGTTGTTCAATGATATTACCAATAGGCTCAGGACAATCTTCATCTTTGATCTCTTTAGCCTTAGCAACAAAATCTAATAAGCGGCGTCCATGACAACGAATTTCCTGACCTGAAAGCGATAATGCATCTAATTCAGCGAGTGATGTAGGAAGATAGCGAGCAACAGCCCATAAGTGTTCTTCTCTTACAACAAAATTAAGTGCCATATCACGCGCTTTAGCTTGGTTTAAACGCCACTCGGCTAACATTTTTAAACAGGCTAATTGTTGGCCTTTTAATTGCCATGCATTGCCAATATCACGATAAGCGAACTCAGGAGAAACCGTTTCTTGTCGACGTTGAGCTATCATTTCACATTCATCTACAATCGCCTCCATGTATCCGGCTTCTTCAGCTTCTGCGATAAGCTTTTTGGCTAATGGCAATAAATAGAAAACATCACCACTGGCATATTGACATTGCTTTTCCGTTAAAGGACGAGCCAACCAATCAGTGCGAGATTCACTTTTATCTAATGCGATATCTTCATATTTCTCAACTAACGTTGCAAAGCCACAAGAAATCGGATAGCCCAAAAATGCAGCAACCACTTGTGTATCAATCATTGGTTTGGGAACACAACCAAACTGGTGAGAAAATACTTCGAGATCTTCACTCCCCGCATGGAGATATTTCATGATGTTTGGAGCAGTTAATAATTCAACGAAGGGAGTCCAATTTGTTATTGCTAGGGGATCAATAAGAGAGATCTGTTTACCATCATACATCTGAATCAAACCAAGATGCGGGTAATAGGTACGTATGCGGACAAACTCTGTATCTAATGCGATTTGTGAAGCTTGTGATGCGGCTTTACAAGCGGTTTCTAATGCAGTGTCTGTCGTAATCAATTGATAATTCAAAACAGGTTTCTCTTGTTTTTATGTCTAATGACTTTTTATGTAATGACAAAAACGCCGGTATAAACCGGCGAAATTGAAAAAGGTTATTGAGTGTTGTATCAAGATTCAGTTGAGGTTTTCAACTGTTTTTCTTCATTTCTTAACTCTCTGCGTAAAATTTTACCGACATTAGATTTTGGTAATTCATCACGAAACTCAATAATTTTAGGTACTTTATACCCAGTTAAGTAGCGACGACAGTGTGTTTTTATCTCATCTTCCGTCAATGTAGGGTCTTTTTTCACGATAAAAATCTTAACTGTCTCACCTGAATTTTTACTCGGTACACCAATTGCCGCTGATTCTAATACTTTAGGGTGACCCGTAACCACTTCTTCAACTTCATTAGGATAAACGTTAAATCCTGAGACTAGGATCATATCTTTTTTACGGTCAATAATGCGAATAAAGCCTTCGTCATCCATTGTCGCAATATCACCTGTTGCAACCCAACCATCGTGTAAAACCTCGTCAGTGGCATCAGGGCGGTTCCAATATCCTTTCATGACCTGAGGTCCACGAACCCACATTTCACCGCCTACAGTGCGGTCAACTTCGTTACCTTCATCATCCATAAACTTAACGTCAGTTGAGGGTACAGGTAATCCAATACTACCACTGTATTTTTTCAGATTATAAGGATTACCAGTGACCAGAGGAGAACATTCTGTCAGGCCATAACCTTCTAATAAATGTTTGCCTGTTAACTCTTCCCACTCTTTGGCGACACTGCTTTGTACAGGCATACCACCACCAACAGAAAGATTTAGTTTGGAGAAATCAAGTTGACGAAATTCAGGATTTTGCAACCAAGCGTTAAATAACGTGTTTACACCTGTAATAGCCGTGACAGGGTAACGTGATAACTCTTTAATTGTTCCTTTCACATCACGAGGGTTAGTGATAAGTAAGTTTTTACCCCCAACTTCAATAAACAGTAGGCAATTAACGGTTAAAGCAAAAACGTGATACAGCGGTAATGCGGTGACCACTAGTTCTTTACCCACATTTAGAGCAGGAACATAGGCCGCTTTGGCTTGTTCAAGATTTGCCAACATATTGCGATGCGTTAGCATGGCGCCTTTAGCAATACCTGTTGTTCCACCTGTATATTGTAAGAATGCTAAATCGTTACCAGTAATTTCAGGTTTGATATATTGCATTCGATAACCAAAATGCATTGCTCTTCGAAATGAAATGGCATCAGGCAAATTATATTTAGGTACTAATCGTTTGATGTACTTAACAACAAAATCAACGAGTGTTGCTTTAGGGCGAGATAATTGATCACCCATTCGAGTTAAAATAACGTGCTTAATGCTGGTATTAAACACAATTTTTTCGAGTGTATGCGCAAAGTTGGAGACAATAACAATGGCAGTTGCACCACTGTCATTTAACTGATGTTCAAGTTCTCTTGGTGTGTAAAGTGGGTTTACGTTTACGACAACCATGCCTGCACGAAGAATACCGAAAAGTGCGATAGGATATTGCAATAAATTAGGCATCATCAAGGCAACACGATCACCTTTTTTCAATCCTAAGCCATTTTGCAGGTATGCTGCAAAAGCACGGCTACGCTCTTCAAGTTTGCGATAAGTCATGACCTCGCCCATATTGATAAAGGCGGGTTGATCTGCGTAATTTGCGACAGCGTTTTCAAGCATCTCAGCAAGGGATGCGAAACGGTCCGGGTCAATTTCAGCCGGAACATCTGCCGGATAACGTTTAAGCCAGACTTTTTCCAAAGTAGTACTCCTGATTAATCGCACTTCTTGGGTTAATATTATGTTTCATTTTTAACAAAGTATTAACTCATCCTACCAGCACAAACAATTTTCTGTTGTGAAGATGAGAAGTGTGTCACTAAATATTTTATTTTTAGATTAACAAAAAAGAAGGCGGTCAAAACCGCCCTCTCTTTTATTTTTATTCAACTTTAATAACGCTATTAGATAGTTACCTAATATATTATAGATATTAATTATACACCGTTTCGTCCAAATGGAGATGAAATATTATATTGTCATGCGATCACAAACCCATTTTTTATTCTAAAACGGGTACAACCTGACCAGTTCCATATGGATATCCACCATAACCACCATATCCATGATGATAACCCCAATATGGGCCATCACCATAATATCCCCATGTCATAACAGGTGCTGGCATAATCACTTGCTGTGTCAGTGTCCAACGTTTCATTCCTGTTACATCCATACGTAAAAATGGATAGCTCGCTTCCCCAACTTTTCCTGTTTCAACGCCTTTAATCGTTCCAACTACCGTTACATACTGGTTTTTATAATCTGTAGGATCTAAGAAATGCATGACATTTGCATAGAGACGCCCAATAGACGGCTGTTGTAATTCAGGTGCTGCATCATATTGAGAAAGTGGCATAACGGCAATTTCTAGCTGTGTGGATGATTGAAGATTTTTAACATCAATCACACGTCCGCCAAAACGACCTTCTTGACCTACATAAAGTTCAGGCGCTACAAAAATACCATTTAAATCAGTGACAGGCGTTGCTGATGTTCCTTTTATTGATTCAGGTATTGAGACACATCCCGTTAGAAACAAAGCACCAGACAAAAATAGTGTTTTGCTTACCAAACGGTAGTTTAATTGTCTTTTCATAAACCACCTCATTGCAAGTCATTATTGACGTTACTCTATAATATTATTATAGCTTTACTCTGTAATTTCTAATAGATATTCATAATCTATTCACGACCAGGTAGTTTTTTCCACGTAACTTCGTTACGCAAATAAACAGGTTCAGCCTCTTCTACTCTTGTGGCTTTTCCTTCATGCCAAGCAGTAACTGCAAGCGGTAGCATATCTTGTGCCGCCGGCAATGTAATATCAGTTTCAACAACGGTAAAAGGCAATGTCTCTTTTAATTCAGTATAGGCTTGCCAACCCGTACCCGCCATTGCCCAAGTACCCGTGGTTGATTGTAAGGCTTCAACAAAGTGTTCAGGTTTCATCACAGCTTCTGTTTCTTCACCTAACCAAATCCCTTCGTCGTTACGTTGATATTGAGCACAATAAATTTCACCCATACGTGCATCTATTGCGACTAAAACCTGCTTGATCCCTGTTGTTCTAAATACACCTTCTGCCATGGTGGCAAGTGATGATATACCAATCATGGGTAATTCAGCACCCAACGCGATACCTTGTGCAACACCGACACCAATACGAACCCCAGTAAAACTGCCTGGACCACGCCCAAAAGCAAGGACATCTAATGATTGCAATGTTAAGTTCGCTTCTTCTAAGGCGCTTTTGACCATAGGTAAAATCTTTTGTGTATGTTCACGAGGTGAGATCTCAAAACGTGAAGCAACAACGCCTTCATTCCAAACTGCAACTGAACAAGATTCTGTTGCAGTATCTATTGCTAAAATTCGCAGTGACACGCCATAACTCCGGCAAATTCGATAATTAAAAGAGAAAGAATAATATCATAATAGTGTTCGACAGAATAAACACACATTCTGTGCGATCGCTATTATGAACCCAATATTTCTTGTTTTTCATTCTGCTGTGCGCGTTGGCTCAAAAAACTCATAGTTTTTTCAAGAGAACGTGTTCGTGGTGAAGGGGGTAAACTGCTTAAAAAAACCTCTCCGTATGCACGAGAAACCAATCTATCATCACACACTATAATTGCGCCATAATCGTGTACATCACGAATTAATCGTCCAACACCTTGTTTTAAACTAATTACAGCATCCGGAATTTGCACATCCCTGAATGCATCACCACCCCGTAATTCACAATCCTCAATACGTGCTCTTAATAGAGGATCATCTGGTGCTGTAAAAGGTAATTTATCAATAATCACACAAGACAATGTATCACCGCGCACATCAACCCCTTCCCAAAAGCTTTGAGTTGCAACCAAAAGTGCATTTCCTGATGAGACAAATTTTTGCAGTAATTGTGTTTTACTCATTTCCCCTTGCATCAATACAGGTAATGGCAAACTGGCTTTAAACTCTTCGGCAAGTCCACGCATCATGGCATGTGAAGTACAAAGGAAAAAACAGCGTCCTTGATTCTTTAAAATAACTGGCGTTAGCATGGCAGCTAAACGTTTCGCCGTATAAGGCTGATTTAAGGGCGGCAAATAACGCGGTACACACAATAATGTTTGATGTTGATAATCAAAGGGGCTATTTAAAATCAATGTTGTTGCGTTTTCTAAACCTAGCCTATCTGTATAATAAGACATTTGTTCATTTACAGAGAGCGTTGCCGAGGTAAATACCCAACTGCTTTTATGTGATTTAATTAATTCACGAAATTTATCTGCAACAGAAAGTGGCGTAATAGCCAGTAAGAAATGACGACCATAACTTTCAAACCAGTAACTATAGCCCGGAATTGTGGTATCAATCAGACGTTTTAAGCGATTGCGATAAACAGTGGCTCGTTCAAAAGCACTATCAAGTAATTGGCTTCGCCCTAACGATAGCTTCATAACGTCATAACTTAGTTCTAGCGCATCATCCAGTAACGTAAGAAAACGTTTTGTTTCACCACCCTGTAGCAGTTCTCGTAAATTACCTCGATAGCCTGTTTCACCTAATACTAAGCGAAAATCCATTACCATTTGAGTTAATCGATCGGCGCTTTTTTGCAATTGAACTTGATCACGCACTTCAGTGCGATAAGCAACGGTCATATCTCTAGCGAGATCAAAAAGCTGCCTACTGGTAAGTTGTTGACCAAAATAGTGGCTGGCAATATCCGGAATTTGATGAGCTTCATCAAAGATCATAATTTCAGCTTCCGGAATTAATTCACCAAAACCAGTATCTTTAACGACAGTATCCGCCATAAATAAATGGTGATTAACGACGACAATATCTGCATCCATTGCTTTTTTACGTGCGCTTAGAACATAGCACTCTTTATAGCGAGGACAATCACTTCCTAAACAGTTATCGTTAGTGCTCGTGACTAGAGGCCAAACTCGACTATCTTCTGCAACACTATGACAACGGCTAACATCACCATCTTCTGTCTGTGTTGACCATTGGCGTACATACATCACGTCAGATAATACTTCGGCTTCTAGATCACCACCACTGAGCATTTGTTGATCGAGTCGCTCTAAACACAAATAATTTGAACGCCCTTTTAATAAGGCCGTGTTGCCATCATAATTAATTGCTTCAATGATTGTCGGTAAATCCCGGCTATAGAGTTGATCTTGTAAGGCTTTAGAGCCTGTTGAAATAATGGTTTTTTTACCTGAACGCAAAGCAGGTACGAGGTAAGCATAGGTTTTCCCCGTTCCCGTACCAGCCTCCGCAATAAGTACACCCTGCTTATCAATAATATCTGTTATTGATTTCGCCATTTGTCGTTGAGCTTCACGGGGATGAAATCCAGGAATAGTTCGGGTTAAAATCCCGTTTTCTGCAAAATCGTCTGACACAGGCATACTCTTTTTATAAAATAAGACGTAAATTATGCCAGTGGATAATCAAAAGTACCACCTATGCCGTTAATACAAAGGAGAACTCAATGACAATTAAACGTATCGATCCCGAAGATCGCTGGTCTGAAGCGGTTATTCATAATGACACTATTTATTACACCGCTGTACCAGAGAATTTATCGGGCGATATTATTGAACAGACAGCAGATACATTAGCGGCAATCGATGTTTTATTACAACGCGTAGGTTCTGATAAAACTCAGATCCTTGATGCGACAATATTTTTAGCTGATAAAGCCGATTTTGAAGGAATGAATAAAGCATGGGATGCTTGGGTTGCTAAAGGTAGCGCGCCTGTACGCTGTACTGTGCAAGCACAATTAATGCACCCTGAATATAAAGTCGAAATTAAAATTATTGCAGCAATGTAAATACATTTATTAAGCACCTACTTTTATAGGTGCTTATTTTCTTTGATTTAACGTATTTTTATAATGTTATTTTAACTCAGGTATCCTATTTTTTATTGTCTCTGCATGACAACTGTATATTTTTGCTAATTTTTCATCACTGCCTTCAGATGTTACTTTCCCACAAATAAGATCTTTATTTTTTATCCACTGACGTTGGCCTAACAATAAAGCTTTTCTTTGTTCACTACTTAAACTTTGCCATCTATTATTTAATTCAGCATCTGCTGTAAGAAAATCTTGTTTTGCTTGAGAAAGTGAAAGTACTGGTGTTTCTTGCAAAGCCTGTCTTTGACGACGAACTTCTTGTTGCTCTAACGCCTGTTGACGTAGTGATCCTTGCTCTGCTTGTTGGTCTAATAGTTGTTGTTGACGCGTCAATTCTTGCTGTTGGCGAAGTTCTTCTTGTCTCTTTTGTAATTCTTGCTCTTGCTGTTGTTGCAATATTCTTTGTTGTTCTCTAATTGGTTTTATTATAGAAAGAGCAGAAACAAAAGCGGCACCATTTGAAATACTGTTTTTGGCTGAAATATTCACAAAAACCGTTTTATTATCATCCGTTGGTTGAGTGGTATAATCAATCCTTGCTGAGAAAGTATTAGTATTTTGTTCTAATGAAAAGTCTTCAAGTGTCTTATCAAGATTACGATTAAATTCCATCCGATAATAGTCGTGCAATGTTTCATAATTATTTGCTGGTAATGTCATTGAAACCATTGCTGAACAAGATTTCATCGTACTGTTTGGATCATTAGATTTAGTCATTATTTCAGACACGTTAAAACTCATTTCTTCTAATGTTGTTCGTTTTAATTGATTAGTTACATCAGAATAACGACTCGTTTGGCGAGAAACTTCTTCTAGTGCTGTTTTTTTCAATGCTTCAATAAGAGAAACTTGTGTTAATTCTGAAGAGCAACCAATAGGTTCTGTTTTTTCTCCACACGCCGTTAACAAGAGAGGAAAGCATAAAGCAATATATTTTAGTTTCATGATCATATTCCGATAATCTTAAATGGCTAAATTGTAAGTGTAAAATAGTTAAGTTTATTTTATATTAAATATTTTTAATTTCACTTTATTTAACAACTCTCTAAAACATCAATATTGACTACACCCAATAGAGCAACCCTTTCTTGAGCATAAAAAAAGCTGAATTCAGAAAGAACTCAGCTTTTTTATATAACTTACTTTGTGCTGTGATAATCAGATTACTATCTTTATCAAAATCTCACTTATTATGTTAAGTAGATTTAAGCAAATTTAATCATTACCATACCAACCAGTAATAATATAATTCCACCCCATCCTTTATAATTGAGCCTCTGATTAAATAAGATCCAACCGGCAGCGATAGTTGCAATAATACCGAATGCTCCCCAAAGTGCATAAGCAACTGAAAGCTCTATCCCTTTGACTGCCATTGCTAGTGCACTAAACGCACCTAACACACAAACAAGTGATAATATTCCTAATCCCATTCGGCTAAAGCCGTTAGACATTTTTAAAAATATATTGGCAATAATCTCAAGCACTACGGCAAGTATTAGGAACGCACCATGCCACCATTCAAATTGAGCTAGCATAATTAAGCCTCCTTGATATTGGCAGGAATTGGCTTATTCGCTCCTTTTACGGCACTCGCAACGTGCTTGGCTTTACCCGCGATACTTTTTACCGAATCGGTTGTTTTCTTAGCAACAGCCGATTTTTTAGTACCGGATTTGATAAGCGTGATCCCTGCAATTAACATCGCTAGACCACCTAACTTTAATGGTGACAGCGATTCACCAAACCACAGAACGCTGAATGTCGTAATAATGACAATTCCAATACCTTCCCATAGTGCATATGCTACACCTAATGCCACTTTCTTAACGGCTATGGCTAAAAAGATATAGGAAGTGGCAATCATTAACCACATCACTATCATACCGGTGTAGCCACCGCTTACACTGGCGTACTTCATTGATAAAGTACCGATAACTTCACAAACGATAGCTAATGCTAAAAATATCCAATAAATCATTTTTTCATCTCTCATACACATTTGAAATACGCCGAAACGTTTCTTGCGCAGGAAGATAGAGAATATGTAGATAGTCTTTCTGGCGGCAATAAAAGCCGAACGTTAAGGCAACGTCATTTCCTGATTGCGTCAGGAATTAAGATGAGAGATTTCTATAATGCGCCACACCAGTAGTGTTCGCTGGATAAAATAGCAGAAAGGAATAACTTATAGGTAGAACGTTTAACTTTGACGCTTTTGGCGCTAGTCATGATTATTTATTCTTTCATCGCACAGACCATCCGCACGATATACTCCGAACCCTCATATAAGATGGTTAAATGTTACATGATATTTCTATCATGCCGAATTATTTAAAGCAATGCCTTTTCGCAAAATATTTTTGTTAATTGATTGGTTTTATTTAAGTTTTAGTTTCTAGCCAAAATCAAATTGCATAGTTAATCAGTGATTTTACGATCCTTCAGTAGTTTTATTCATCTAAATTGCTGTAATTATGCTTAAAGGTATTTAGCTGATAAAAAAATACCCAGCATAGCTGGGTATTTTTCGTTAGAATGGACAATCAAAATCAATTATTCAATTTCATTCCATGAACGACCATCACGAGTGATCATTGCAACAGATGCAACAGGTCCCCATGTACCCGCTTGGTAAGGCTTAGGCAGTTCATTGTCGCATTCCCATGCATTAATAATTGAATCAACCCATTTCCACGCTTCTTCTACTTCATCTCGGCGTACGAACAATGCTTGAATACCACGCATTGCTTCTAACAATAAACGTTCGTAAGCATCTGCTAAATGTGTTTGATTGAATGTTTCAGAGAAACTCAAGTCCAGTTTCGTAGTTTGTAAGCGATGTTTATGATCAAGACCAGGTGCCTTATTCAGCACCTCAATATCAATACCTTCATCTGGTTGTAAACGAATAGTCAGTTTATTTTGTGGTAACTCTTGATAAGTTTCACTAAAAATATTGAGTGCCGGTTTTTTAAAATAAACCACAACTTCTGAACATTTACTTGGTAGGCGTTTACCTGTTCTTAGATAAAACGGAACCCCTGCCCAGCGCCAGTTATCAATATCAGCACGGATAGCGACAAAAGTTTCTGTATGACTGGTTTTATTTGCACCTTCTTCATCAAGATAGCCTGGCACTTTCTTACCTTGTACAAAACCACCCGTATATTGCCCACGAACCGTTTTTTCGCGAATATTAGTGTTATCAATACGACGTAATGAACGTAAGACTTTCACTTTTTCTTGACGAATACTATCAGCGGTTAAATCAGCTGGTGGTGACATTGCAATCATCGTTAAGATCTGCAACAAGTGGTTTTGTACCATGTCACGCATTTGACCCGCTTGATCGAAATATCCCCAACGCCCTTCAATACCCACTTCTTCTGCAACAGTAATTTGAACATGATCAATCGTTTTATTGTCCCAATTGTTAACAAACAGTGAGTTTGCAAAGCGCAGTGCTAATAGATTTAAAACTGTTTCTTTACCTAAATAGTGGTCGATACGATAAATTTGGCTCTCTTTAAAGTATTTCGCCACACTATCATTGATAGAAACAGAAGACGCTAAGTCTGTGCCCAATGGTTTTTCCATCACAACACGATTTGGCTCTTTATTAAGTTTTGCATGGCCTAAACCTTTACACATTGCACTAAAGGTACTTGGTGGCATTGCAAAGTAGTAAATAGCGGGTAATTTGTCTTGTTTGAGGTGCTTTGATAGCTCAATGAAATGGTCTGTTTCATTGACATCAAGATTACAAAAATCTAAGCGATCACTTAAACGCTGCCAAATTTCAGGATTAATTTCTTCTTTTAAAAAAGTTTTTAATGCTTCGTGGGCAACATTTTTATATGCCTCGGCATCCCAATCAGCACGACCTACACCAATAATGCGAGAGTCAGGGTGAATATATCCTGCTTTTTCCAATTGATATAATGATGGAATAAGCTTACGGCGTGCTAGATCCCCTTTCGTACCGAAGATAACCAGATCACAGGCCTGAGCAGTCGATATCGCTGCCATAGTACGTCTCCTCATGATGAGATTTTGTAATTTTGTTACAGAATTTTGTATTAATGTACTCTTTTGGATGTATTCAGTAAATACGCTCGCACATTTAGTCTCTAACTTACCACACATATTGTAACGCTTCATTTTATGTCTAGTGTTTTATCCTTTCTTGTAACTTTACAACAGTTTTGTTTCTGATTTTCAGCTTTGAAAGTTAGACACACGTCATACTTTAACGAAAAAAGCCCTGTTTACCGATGGTTTACACTGCAAGTCTTGTTCTTTGCGTAGTATATTTTCATAAAACCGTTATAGATTTCTCCTTTTATTGAAATTGGCAAAGCCAAGGATCTGTATATTTAATGAATATATTGGAAAGGGTTCAGTCTAATCTGGACATCTTGAGTAAATCAGAAAAAAAAGTTGCAGAAGCTGTTTTAACTGCACCACAAACTGTTATCCATTCTAGTATTGCCTTAATGGCTAGAACCGCTGATGTCAGCGAACCCACGGTTAATCGCTTTTGCCGTCGCATGGCAACCAAGGGATTTCCTGATTTTAAATTACAATTAGCACAAAGCATTGCTAACGGCACGCCTTATGTAAATCGTAATATTGATGATTCTGATACAGTCTCTTCTTATACCAATAAAATTTTTGAATCCGCCATGGCGGGACTTGAGAACGTTAAAAATAATATTGATATCGCCGCAATCAATCGTGCAGTTGATATTTTGACACAAGCTAAAAAAATCTCTTTTTTTGGCTTAGGCGCATCAGCGGCCGTGGCTCATGATGCCATGAACAAGTTTTCTCGTTTTAATATTCCTGTTACTTACTTTGATGACGTTGTTATGCAGCGTATGAGTTGTATCAATAGCGCTGATGGTGATGTTGTCGTGGTTATCTCCCATACGGGGCGGACTAAAAATCTCGTTGAAATAGCTAAAATTGCACGTGAAAACGATGCTGCAGTGATTGCTATTACGACACCCGGCTCACTTTTAGCCTCTGAAGCTACTCTTCCTATTTTACTTGATGTGCCTGAAGATACTGATATCTACATGCCAATGATCTCCCGCCTTGCACAACTCACTATTATTGATGTTCTCGCGACAGGATTTATTTTACGTCGAGGACCAAAATTCAGAGATAACTTGAAGCGCGTCAAAGAAGCTTTACGTGATTCACGGTTTGATAAGTAACCGTTTTTAATTATTCTGTTAGTATTGTCACACTTCCTATTGTGCCCTTGACTAGATAACTTTTTGAAAACTGGTAGCATATCTGCGAGCTAACTCTCGCATATAATGAAAACAGTAGTGTATGTTGCAATTAGCTTGATGCGTTTCACTTAACATATTGGATAAAATATTGTCTAATTTCTGTTTTATCCAATAGCCAACACCTTTTCGTTCAAGGTCAACGGAGTAATACATGTCCAGACGGCTCAGAAGAACAAAAATTGTTACCACCTTAGGCCCAGCAACAGATCGTGATAATAACTTAGAAAAAATTATTATTGCTGGTGCAAATGTTGTTCGATTAAATTTCTCTCATGGTTCTGCGGAAGATCATCTTGCTCGCGCTAATCGTACGCGTGAAATTGCAGCAAGATTGGGTCGCCATGTTGCTATTCTTGGAGATTTACAAGGCCCTAAAATCCGTGTTTCTACATTTAAAGACGGAAAAGTTTTCCTGAATGTCGGTGATAAATTCTTGCTTGATGCTGCCCTTGAAAAAGGTGAAGGCAATCAAAATCAAGTCGGCATTGACTATAAAGGCCTACCTGCCGATGTGGTTCCTGGTGATATTTTGCTGCTCGATGATGGTCGCGTTCAGTTAAAAGTTCTCAAAGTTGATGGACTAAAAGTCTTTACTGAAGTCACTGTGGGTGGCCCTCTATCTAATAATAAAGGAATTAACAAGCTCGGTGGCGGTCTTTCTGCAGATGCATTAACAGAAAAAGATAAACAAGATATTATTACGGCAGCTAAAATTGGTGTCGATTACCTTGCTGTTTCATTTCCAAGAACAGGTGAAGATCTTAACCTCGCACGGCGTTTAGCCCGTGATGCAGGTTGTGAATGCCAAATCGTATCTAAAGTAGAGCGAGCTGAAGCGGTAGCTAATGATGAAATTATCGATGAGATCATTATGGCATCCGATGTTGTGATGGTAGCTCGTGGTGATTTAGGCGTTGAAATTGGCGATCCTGAACTTGTTGGTGTGCAGAAAAAATTAATTCGCCGTGCTCGTCAGCTTAATCGTGTTGTTATCACAGCTACTCAAATGATGGAGTCAATGATAACAAACCCAATGCCAACTCGAGCAGAAGTTATGGACGTTGCTAATGCGGTGTTAGATGGCACTGATGCCGTTATGCTTTCGGCAGAAACTGCGGCAGGACAATATCCAGCAGAAACAGTCGCTTCAATGGCACAAGTCTGTTTAGGGGCTGAAAAAATGCCTGCGGCTAATGTTTCTAAACATCGCTTAGATATGGTGTTTGATACCGTGGAAGAAGCAATTGCGATGTCCACTATGTATGCTGCTAACCACATGAAAGGCGTTAATGCGATTATTGCGATGACAGAATCAGGCCGTACTGCACGCATGATGTCTCGTATTAGTACCGGTTTACCTATTTTCTCAATGTCTCGCCATGAGAAAACACTAAATCAAACAGCACTTTATCGTGGCGTTACACCTGTTTACTGTAGTACTCATACTGATGGTATTGCTGCCGCTAACGAAGCCATTTCTCGTTTGCGTGATAAAGGTTTCTTAGTTTCTGGTGATTTAGTGCTAGTCACTCAAGGTGACCTTATGGGTACAATCGGCAGCACTAATACATGCCGTATTTTGACGGTTGAATAATACCCAAGTGTAAATCTTAATAACAAAACGGGCACTTAATTAAGTGCCCATTTTTTATATTTACTTATTAACTGACTAATCCAATATATTTTCACGCGAGTAAGGCTCTATTTCGCCCTCTTTACGTGTCTTCAGTAATTTTAAGATCCAAGTATATTGTTCGGGTGTTGGTGTCACTAGTGCTTCTAACTCTTCATTCATTCTACGTGCAATGTACGCATCATCTTTATCTTCAATATCATCCATCGGCTCACGAATAATAATGTGAAGCTGATGTGTTTTATGGCAATAGACTGGGAACAAAGGCACAATAGCAGCTCGACATACTTTCATTAAACGGCCAATCGCAGGTAATGTTGCTTTATATGTACCAAAAAAATCCACAAATTGGCTATGTTCTGCGCCATGATCTTGATCAGGTAAGTAATATCCCCAAAAGCCTTGTCGAACAGAAGAAATAAATGGCTTAATGCCAGCTTCGCGCGAATGTAATCGCCCATCAAAATGGTGGCGTGCTTTATTCCATAAATAATCAGCCACGGGATCTTTTTGATGGTGGAACATAGCTGCCATTTGCTGGCCTTTAGCTGCTAGTAACATTGCAGGGATATCAACTGCCCAACCATGTGGCACCATAAAAATAACATTACGGCCTTGCTCTTTAAAACGTTCGATGATCTCAAGGCCCTGCCAGCTTGTTCGTTTTAATATGTGCTCAGGCCCTCTTAAACAAAGCTCTGCTAACATCACAAAGGATTGGGGAGCCGTTTCAAACATACTATCAAGAACTGTTTCACGTTGTGTTTTATCCCATTTTGGAAAACAGTATCTCAAATTGATATCTGCACGACGTCTTGCGCTTTTCGCTTTACGTCCAACAAAACGACCAATAGAAGCAAGAAATGGATCACGCCATTTAACTGGCATATAAGCCAATGCACTTAAAACACCAGCACCTATCCAAGTTCCCCAGTGACGAGGATGTAAATATGCACGGTGAAAAGTAGGCACATAACCCGCTTTGCTATCTGTATCTTTTTCTTTATTCATCAGATAACTCTCTGAACTGACACCCCTAATAGGCGTAAAAAACGTTAAAACAAAAACGGATGATATCAATCATCCGCTTTTATGTCTTTAAAATCGTGTTTATTGTCAATCGGCTAGCACTAATTGAGGCTTAATCTCTTTGACTTTAGCTAGGTATTCTTGCTTATCTTTGCCTGTTAAACCATCAGCACGAGGTAATGTTGCCGTTAATGGATTAACTGCTTGTTGGTTGATCCACAGTTCATAGTGTAAATGAGGACCTGTAGAACGCCCAGTATTACCTGATAACGCAATTCTATCGCCACGTTTAACACGTTGCCCTGGTTTTACTAATAATTGACGCAAATGCATATAACGCGTGGTGTATTGGCTACCATGTCGAATAGCGATAAAGTTACCTGCGGCACCGCTATATTTTGCCACAATAACTTCACCATCCCCTGTTGCTAATACTGGTGTACCCACTGGCATAGCAAAATCGACACCTTTATGAGCTGCTAAACGTCCTGTAACTGGGTTAATACGACGAGGATTAAATTGAGAAGATACTCTAAACTGTTTGACCGTTGGAAAACGCATAAATCCGCGTTCTAATCCGCCTGCTTGGCTATCGTAAAAACGGCCATCTTCGGCAAGGAACGCATAATAATCTTTACCAGCACTACGTAAACGGACACCAATTAGCTCACTTTGCTCAGTGCGCCCATCAAGCACTTCACGAGAAAACAGTGCCGCAAATTGGTCACCACTTTGTAATTTTTTAAAGTCTACTTGCCACTGTAATGCTTTAGTAACAGCGCGTGCTTCAGCGTTAGTTAAACCTGCGTTTGTTGCACTAACAGAAAAACTGCCTCGAATAACACCAGTCGTTACGCTATTTTTCCATTCCCCTTTCTGGAATTCTTTTGTTTCTTTAAAACCCGCTTCTGTACGGGTATAAACGCGAGTTTCGCGACGAGAAACACCCCAGCTTAATTCTTGAAGCAACCCACTATCATCAAGTTCCCAGCTAATTGGTTGCCCAATTTTGAGATTTCTGAGATCTTTATTTTGATTAGAGATAGTCGCAATATCAGCAGAATCAATACCAAACTGAGTCAGTATTGAGCTTAACGAATCGCCACTAGACACAATATAAGTATGAGGAACTTGTGCTACTGTTGTACTTGCATCAGTACCATCATCTGCACCAACCAAGCCTTCGTCTGTAAGCTGATCGCTACTATCTGTGATGATGTCATCGGTATTTTCGCCTTGATTAGCAAGAGGCATTTGAATACTGACAGGAACTTCTCGGCTTTGTTCATTTTGAAGAACCACGGGCCGCCAAATCGCGACGGCCAATGTTGCTGCAGTTAACGAACCAAGCATGATTTTATGTGGGAGTGGTAAACTTAAATATACCTGTGCAATGGATTTCTTCTGCTGCACGCTCTTAATTCCTTATTGTGTTTCATTCAGGCAGCTCGCATATTGGTTAGCTAGTTGGGTAAGGAATTTTACATAGCTCTCTTGAGTTAGAGCAATCCCACTTCCTAGGGGGTCTAATACACCCATTTTAACCCCAGTGCCTTTCGCCACTGTTTCTATTACTGTCGGCCTAAATTGTGGCTCAGCAAAAATGCAGGTTGCTTTTTGCTCAACCAACTGTGTTCGTATTTGATGTAATTTCTGCGCACCTGGCTGTATTTCAGGGTTGATAGTAAAATGACCTAATGGCTTTAAATTATAATGTTTTTCGAAGTAGCCATAAGCATCATGAAAGACAAAATAACCCTTATTTCTAACAGGCGACAGAATATTAACAAGATTTTTATCAGTTTGCTTGAGTTGTTCACTGAATTTACCTAGGTTTACGTCCAGAAGTTCTTTTTTATCTGGATAAAGTGCAATTAACCTTTCATGGATCTGTTTTGCAGACGACAACGCAATCTCTGGTGATAACCAGATGTGCATATTATAATCACCGTGAGAATGATGTTCGTGATTTTCCTCATGTTTATGCACATTGTCATCATCATCTTTCAATAAAAGCGACTTTATTTCGTTAGTTTCTGCTAAAGCCAATTTATGATTGTCTGTAAGTCTGTTTAATGGCCTATCTAAAAACACTTCCATATCAGGCCCAATCCATACCATTAGGTCTGCGGAAGTGATTTTTTTTAAATCAGAAGGTTTTAACGCGTAATCATGTGGAGATGCACCATCCGGTAATAAAACTTCCGTTGGGGTCACCCCGTCAGCGATAGCTGCAGCAATAAACCCGATAGGTCGAATAGAAGCCACCACATCAGCCTGAACAGAAGCGCTGAATGAACTTATCATTACAGTCGCTAAAAATGATTTCAATAAAAAACGATGCGCAAATTTGTTGTTTTTATGTAACATAGGAAGAATTCTCGTGAATCGTCATTGGAAATGTTATATTATAACGTTTCAATGATTCTGCAAGTGCTAATTTTATGTCTGACTTGATTTGTTTAAAATCGGTTTCTGTTTCTTTTGGTGAAAGAGAAATTTTAAAAGATATCTCTTTTGATTTAAAAGCAGGCCGTATTCTTACTTTACTTGGCCCTAATGGTGCGGGTAAATCCACGGTTATCCGTTTAGTTCTTGGATTATTAAATCCAACATCAGGAAAAGTAGAACGCAATAATACGTTACGTATTGGCTATGTTCCTCAAAAACTTTATCTTGACCCCACAATGCCATTAACAGTTAAGCGCTTTATGACGCTAAAACCAGGTGTGCAAGATAAAGATATTCTCCCTGCCCTTGAGCGTGTTAATGCAGCTAAATTACTCAATCAGCCAATGCAAAAACTGTCTGGTGGTGAATCTCAGCGCGTGTTATTAGCAAGAGCCTTGCTTAATCAACCTCAACTTTTAGTTTTAGATGAGCCGACTCAAGGTGTTGATGTTAATGGCCAATTAGCACTTTATGATTTGATTAATCAACTTCGTAATGAATTAGGTTGTGCTATTTTGATGGTTTCTCATGATCTTCATCTTGTGATGGCAAAAACAGACGAAGTACTCTGTTTAAATGGTCATATTTGCTGTTCTGGTACACCTGACGTGGTTTCTTCTCATCCTGAATTTATTGCCATGTTTGGAAGCCGTGGTGCTGAACAACTCGGTATTTATCGTCATCATCACCAGCATAGTAAGGAGTGTCGTCATGATTGAGTTGCTGTTACCGGGTTGGATTGCCGGTATGCTCTTAGCAATGGCGGCGGGCCCTTTGGGCTCTTTTGTCGTTTGGCGTCGTATGTCTTATTTTGGCGATACCTTAGCTCATGCCTCACTACTTGGTGTTGCTTTTGGTTTGCTATTTAATATTGAGCCTTTTTATGCCGTTATTGTAGTCACTCTTCTTTTAGCTATTTTGTTAGTGTGGTTAGAATTAAAACCTCAACTTTCTGTTGATACCCTTTTAGGGATCATGGCACACAGTGCGCTTTCTTTAGGACTTGTGGTTGTTAGTTTGATGTCCAATGTGCGTGTTGATTTAATGGCATACCTATTTGGTGATTTACTCTCAGTTAACTATCAAGATGTTATTAGTATTTTTATTGGCGTTGTGATTGTTTTATTTGTGATTATCCGTTCATGGCGTCCACTACTTTCTATGACCATTAATCAAGATATGGCCTTTGTTGATGGTGTAAATATTCAGAAAGAACGTTTAAAGCTAATGATGATCACCGCACTAACCATTGGTTTAGCCATGAAATTTGTAGGGGCGCTGATCATTACCTCTTTACTCATCATCCCTGCGGCAACAGCCCGTCGTTTTGCTCGTTCACCAGAACAAATGGCTCTGATTGCAATCGCTGTTGGTATGTTGGCAATTACTGGCGGTTTAACCTTCTCTGCTTTATATGATACTCCCGCTGGCCCTTCTGTGGTTTTAGCCGCGAGTTGTCTATTTATTTTGAGTTTATTTGCACCTACTAAACAGTAATCAAATAATCCAAATTTAATACAAAAATAACCCTTGATGAAATGACTCCATCAAGGGTTATTTTTTATTTATGATAAATGACAGAACGTAAATTTAGTCTTCTACAATACGATTGAAATGACGATAGGCATGATTAGTGGCAACACGACCTCTTGGTGTACGCTGAATAAACCCTTGCTGTATTAAATAAGGCTCTAACACATCTTCAATGGTTTCTCGCTCTTCACCAATAGCGGCCGCAAGGTTATCTAATCCCACCGGGCCACCCATAAATTTATCAATGATGGCAAAAAGTAATTTACGATCTAAATAGTCAAAACCCGCAGCATCTACATTTAACATATCAAGTGCTTTAGAGGCGGTATCCTCATCGATGGCTCCATTACCTTTGACCTGTGCAAAGTCTCGTACTCGGCGCAACAATCGATTAGTAATACGTGGTGTACCGCGTGAACGCATTGCAATTTGACGTGCTCCTTCATCTGTCATCTCTAATCCCATAAAGCTGGCACTGCGAGACACAATGTGTTGGAGATCGTCAACATTATAAAACTCAAGACGTTGCACAATACCAAAACGATCACGCAAAGGTGATGTTAAAGAGCCAGCTCTTGTGGTTGCTCCCACTAAAGTAAATGGCGGTAGATCAATTTTAATTGAACGTGCGGCAGGCCCTTCACCAATCATAATATCGAGTTGGTAATCTTCCATCGCAGGATAAAGGATTTCTTCAACCACCGGAGAAAGCCGATGAATTTCATCAATAAACAGTACGTCATGAGGCTCAAGGTTAGTTAGCATTGCGGCTAAATCTCCTGCTTTTTCAAGCACAGGCCCTGATGTCGTACGCAAATTAACCCCCATTTCATTAGCAATTATATTTGCCAATGTGGTTTTACCTAATCCGGGAGGGCCAAAAATAAGCAAATGGTCGAGTGCATCATGACGTAATTTAGCCGCCTGAATAAAAATCTCCATCTGTTCACGAACTTGTGGTTGCCCAACATATTCGGCAAGAGATTTAGGGCGAATAGCCCTATCTATTATTTCTTCTTCAGGTTGTTGAATTTCTGCTGAAATCAGGCGATCTGCTTCAATCACAATGTGTTACTCCTAAATAGCCGCGCGCAATGCTTCTTTGATAAGCGTTTCACTATCTGAACCCAGTTTTGCTACTTTACTGATCATTTTTGCTGCTTCTTGTGGTTTATAACCCAATGCGATTAATGCAGCCGAAGCTTCAGCTTCAATATCAGCCACTTTTGGTGCTTTAGGCGAAGCACTTTCTGGTAATTCAATATCGCTATTTTCGAATAAATCACCATTAAGACCCTTAAAGCGGTCTTTCATTTCAACCACTAAACGTTCTGCTGTTTTCTTACCTACGCCCGGTAATTTTACTAATGAAGTGATAGATTCATTTTCAATGGCGGTCACAAATTGGCGAGCAGACATACCAGATAAAATGGCTAAAGCGAGTTTAGGTCCCACACCATTGACTTTGATTAATTCACGAAAAAGTGCGCGCTCTTGTTTTTGGTTAAAACCATAAAGTAATTGTGCATCTTCGCGTACAATAAATTGCGTATAGATAATGGCTTCTTGGCCAATATCAGGCAGTTCATAAAAACAGGTCATTGGCATATTAATTTCATAACCTACACCATTACCTGCCTCGATCAGCACCACTGGTGGCTGTTTTTCAAGAATAATTCCTCTGATACGACCTATCACCCTAACGCCTCCGCAAATATATTTACGCCAAGTTTATAACATAAAAAAAGCTGGACGTATATCCAGCCTGTGAAAAACCAAAGACATTTACCAAGATAACAACTTATCTTAATCGACCTCGCGTTAAAACTAATCGAGGATCACCCACACGTAATAAATTTTGGTTAAAGTGGCAATGTGTAATAGCAATTGCCAAGGCATCGGCGGCATCTGATTGTGGTGCAGCGGATAGCTTTAATATTGAACGCACCATATGTTGCACTTGGCTTTTTTCAGCAGCGCCTGTACCCACAACCGTTTGTTTAACTTGGCGAGCTGCATATTCAAAAACAGGTAAATCGTTATTTACTGCAGCCAGTATCGCCACACCTCGTGCTTGCCCTAGTTTTAATGCAGAATCCGCATTTTTAGCCATAAACACTTGTTCAACCGCAAACACATCTGGCGAAAATTGCGTAATTATTTCGCTAACACCTGCATAAATACGTTTAAGTCGATTAGGAAGGTCGGGAACTTGTGTGCGAATACAACCACTTCCCAAATAGATAAGTTGTCGCCCTTGTTGTCGAATTACACCATAGCCTGTAACACGCGAACCGGGGTCTATACCTAGAATGATAGCCATATCAATTCCTGTTGCCGATATGGTCGATGGCGAGAGAAAAGAGCAAAAAAATCTGCTCTGCTCTTCTCTTCGCACTTTTTAATAACAGCAATCAAAACTGTTATTTTCGATAATCGTTATAACGATTACAGGATATCTTCCAGTTGTTTTGCAACTTCATCAGAGATATCACCGTTGTGATACACTTCCTGCACGTCATCACTGTCTTCTAACATATCAATAAGACGCATTAGTTTTGGTGCTGTTTCAATATCCAATTCTGCTTTTGTTGATGGGATCATGGAAACTTCTGCAGCTTCAGCGACAAAACCAGCCGCATCCATTGCATCTTTCACTTCACCAAATGATTCTGGTGTAGTGTAAACATCTATAGCGCCATCATCATAAGTTTCAACGTCATCCGCACCTGCTTCTAATGCAGCTTCCATCACAGCATCTTCATCAACACCTGGTGCGTAAGAAATTACACCTTTTTTGGTGAAAAGATAAGAAACTGAACCATCCGTTCCTAAGTTACCCCCTGTTTTGGTAAATGCATGGCGAACATCGGAAACAGTACGGTTACGATTATCACTTAAGCATTCAACCATCACAGCAGTACCCGCAGGGCCATAGCCTTCATAGATGATAGTTTCCATATTATCATTTTCATCATTACCCACACCGCGTGCAATCGCACGGTTTAAGGTGTCACGAGTCATGTTGTTTGATAATGCTTTATCAACTGCCGCACGTAAACGTGGGTTAGTTGCAGGATCACCACCACCTAAACGTGCTGCTGTAACTAATTCACGGATGATTTTAGTGAAAATTTTACCGCGTTTTGCATCTTGCGCTGCTTTACGGTGTTTTGTATTGGCCCATTTACTATGACCTGCCATGAAAATATCTCCAAACGTGGTCTAATCATTAAATAACAAATTCTTCAATCGCTTGCTGATTACTGGTGGATTTTGTTAATTTTGCCGCCAGTGGTGCGTCGAGCCATTGGTATTGAGAATGTTCAGTTAGCACAAGTTCTCGCTCTGCGGGCAGTGCTAACGTAAACCAATGTTCCTGACAATGTGTCACATCGGGTGCATAACGATGCCGAAAATGTGCAAAAATTTCAAAAAGGACTGAGCGATGACAATCCACCAGCTCAAGATTTTCTTTTATGATATCAATTCCAACTTCTTCTTGCACTTCACGTAACGCAGTTTGAAAAGGCGCTTCGTTCTCTTCTAAACTACCTGTCACCGATTGCCAAAAATCCGGATCATCTCGACGCTTAAGCATAAGCACCCGTTTGGTCTCTTTTGCATAAATAACAACTAAAACGGATATCGGGCGCTTATATTTCATTATTTACTCTTTATCTTCGCTAACTTCTTTTTGAGTTACCGCAATTGCTAGCTCTTTTAAAGAATCAGCATTAGCAAAACTTGGTGCGTTAGTCATTAAGCACGCTGCCGCTGTTGTTTTAGGGAATGCAATAACATCACGGATATTATCAGTTCCAGTTAGCAGCATCACTAAA
Organism: Proteus vulgaris; assembly: GCF_011045815.1. Lineage (GTDB taxonomy): Bacteria > Pseudomonadota > Gammaproteobacteria > Enterobacterales > Enterobacteriaceae > Proteus > Proteus vulgaris_B. The sequence continues at coordinate 2,156,924 of NZ_CP047344.1, forward strand.
CGGTCTAAACCAAAGGCTAAACCTGCATGTGGCGGTGTACCAAATTTAAGTGCATCTAATAAGAAACCGAATTTCTCTTGTTGCTCATCTGGCGAAATACCTAAAATACTAAATACCGCTTGTTGCATTTCATTACGGTGAATACGCACAGAGCCACCACCAACTTCATAACCGTTGATAACCATATCGTAAGCATTTGCCACCGCACCCACTGGGTGTGCTGTTAATTCTGCTGGAGAGAGATCTTTCGGCGAAGTAAATGGATGGTGCATTGCACTTAAACTACCCGTTTCTTCATCTTCTTCAAACATTGGGAAGTCGATAACCCATAATGGTTTCCATGCATTTAAGTCTGTCAGTTCAAGATCACGACCCACTTTCAAACGCAGAGCACCCATTGCATCACTCATAGTGCCTTTACGGCCTGCACCAAAGAAGATTAAATCGCCATCAGTTGCACCCGTTGTTTCTAAAATGGCGTTAACAACATCATTAGTTAGGAATTTAGCAATTGGGCTTTGTACACCTTCAATGCCTTTAGCACTTTCGTTGACTTTCATCCACGCAAGGCCTTTAGCGCCGTAAATACCAACAAATTGTGTATACTCATCGATATTTTTACGAGTTAATGATGCGCCACCTGGCACACGCAATGCGATAACTCGGCATTTTTCATCATTGGCGGCTTGTGCAAATACACTGAACTCAACATCTTTGACTAAATCAGCAATGTCTTTGAGTTCCATTGGGTTACGTAAATCAGGTTTGTCTGAACCATAACGACGCATTGCTTCAGCAAAGGTCATAACAGGGAATGCACCTAAATCAACATTAAGAATATCTAACCATAATGCGTGGATCATGCGCTCCATCACTTCGCGCACTTGATCTGCACTCATGAAAGAGGTTTCAACATCGATTTGTGTAAATTCAGGCTGACGGTCAGCACGCAAGTCTTCATCACGGAAGCATTTTACGATTTGATAGTAACGATCAAAGCCAGACATCATTAACAGCTGTTTAAAAAGCTGTGGTGATTGTGGTAATGCGTAAAATTTGCCTTTATGTACACGACTTGGCACTAAATAGTCACGCGCACCTTCTGGTGTTGCTTTTGTCAGCATCGGGGTTTCAACATCAAGGAAACCTTCACCATCCATAAAACGGCGAACGAAGCTTGTGATTTTAGCACGGGTTTTTAAACGATCAGACATTTCAGGGCGACGCAGGTCTAAATAACGATAAGTTAAACGACGCTCTTCAGTATTTGTTTGATTGCTATCTAACGGTAATGGCTCTGAACGGTTAAAAATAGACAGAGATTCTGCCGCTAACTCAATTTCACCTGTTGCCATATTTTTGTTAACTTGGCTATCAGGGCGAGCGCGTACTGTTCCTGTGACTTGAATACAAAATTCATTACGCAGTTCTGATGCCTGAGAAAATGCCTCTTTCTGCTCTGGGTCAAAGAAGACTTGAACAATACCTTCGCGATCTCGCATATCAATAAAGATAAGTCCACCTAAGTCACGGCGACGGTTAACCCAACCACAAAGAGTCACTTTTTGGCCCACATGGGCACTATTCAACTGCCCACAATAATTAGTACGCATACAATATCCTTTTACTCAGCTTGTTGTGCTTTCTGCTGCGGAAATTTTGGCAATAGTCTTTTTCGAGTAGTGTCAAAAAAAAGGCAGACATTATAACGAAAATTCTTCCTAGAGATAAGAGTATAGACCTAGTTTATATGATACATCTTTTCAAGGATTTGCTAATCCCCAAACAATTAATTAATAATAATTATTTATAGCGACAGAAGTCGCTTTGAGGTTTATCATTAAATTCGCCGTTTTTTGGCTTTGGCAATGGAGAAAAGATGGTTAGCTCGCTTTATATCGTACTGGGCGCACTATTATTGATTAAATTGTCCCTCAATGTTGTAAAACTCAGAACACAATATCGGGTTGCTTATGGTGATGGTGGCTTTTATGAATTACAAACAGCCATCCGTGTTCACGGCAATGCGGTAGAATATATTCCTATTTCTATGATCTTATTGCTGGTCATGGAAATGAATGGTGCTTTTGTTTGGATGGTACACATCTGTGGCTCAATTTTAATCGCAGGTCGCTTTTTACACTCTTATGGATTAAAACACCGTGAACTTCGTTGGCGTCGTTCAGGCATGGCAGCCACTTATTTATCAATGGTATTGATGATCATTGCTAATATTTATTTCCTTCCTTGGATACAAATCTTTTCCTTTTATTACTAAGTCCTCGCGGGAATAATATGATCATCCATGATCAAAACCGACATCCTTGCTGTTGTGTCTAATAACGGCAAGGTATCAAAAAGGTTTATTTATTTTTTCCAATTTATTTCTAAATAATGCAACTTTGTGAGCACCGTCGCTTCTGGTAGAATGCTTGCTTCTTTTATCCCTTAAACCTATTTTAGTTATGTCGAATTCAAAATCATCACAACAAGACAGCTTATTTGCGACACCTATTGCAAACCTTGGTGACTGGCGCTTTGATGAAAAAGTCGCTGAAGTATTTCCTGATATGATAAAACGCTCGGTACCTGGTTATTCAAATATCATCTCTATGATTGGTATGCTTGCAGGTCGCTTTGTTACACCTAATAGCCAAGTCTATGATTTAGGCTGTTCTTTAGGTGCAGCAACCCTTTCTATGCGTCGCAATATTAATGTGACAGGCTGCAAAATTATTGGTGTTGATAATTCACCCGCTATGGTAGAGCGTTGTCAACGCCATATTGATGCCTATAAAGCAGATACCCCCGTCGATATTATCGAAGGTGATATTCTTGATATTGAGATCACTAATGCCTCAATGGTAGTGCTTAACTTCACCTTACAATTCTTAGCACCGAGCGATCGCCAAATATTATTAAACCGCATTTACCAAGGCCTTAACCCTGGTGGTGTGTTAGTACTTTCTGAAAAATTCAGTTTTGAAGATAAAGAAATTGGTGAATTGTTGTTTAATATGCACCATGATTTCAAACGCGCTAACGGTTACAGCGAATTAGAAATTAGCCAAAAACGTAGCATGTTAGAAAATGTTATGCTGACAGACTCTGTCGAAACCCATAAAACTCGCTTACATAATGCAGGTTTCCCTCATGCAGAAGTTTGGTTCCAATGTTTTAATTTCGGCTCTCTTTTAGCGATTAAAGGCAATAACTAATGATTAATTTTGGCTCGTTCTATCAACTTATTGCGCAAGATGAGCGCTTATTTCATTGGTTAGATACATTACCGGCTCAATTATCAGAATGGCGCTCAAACGCGTTACACGGTCACTTTTCTTCATGGGAAAGAATGCTCGATGGTTTGCCAGAAATAATCCCTACAGAACTTGATTTAAAAAATGGAGTAATTGCCAATAAAACGCCTACATTAAGTGCAGGCGAACAACTGGGTTTAAATAATATTCTGAAATCCTTAATGCCATGGCGAAAAGGCCCTTTCTCTCTTTATGGGGTCGATATTGATACAGAGTGGCGTTCAGATTGGAAATGGGAGCGTGTTTTACCTCACCTTTCCCCTCTTGAAGGCCGTTTAGTGTTGGATGTAGGTTGTGGCAGTGGTTATCACATGTGGCGAATGCTAGGTGAAGGGGCTGAGTTTGTTGTGGGGATCGACCCTACTCAACTTTTCTTATGCCAATTTGAAGCTGTCAGAAAATTATTAGGAAATGATCAACGTGCACATTTAATTCCTGTTGGTATTGAACAAATGCCAGAATTAAAAGCCTTTGATACCGTATTCTCGATGGGCGTGCTTTATCATCGTCGTTCACCGCTTGATCATTTATGGCAATTAAAAAATCAATTGGTTTCGGGCGGTGAATTAGTATTAGAAAGCCTCGTTGTTGATGGTGATGAATTTCAATGTCTGCTCCCAGGTGAACGTTATGCACAAATGCGTAACGTATACTTTATTCCATCAGCAAAAATGCTAAAGGTTTGGCTAGAAAAATGTGGTTTTAAAGATGTACGTATTGTCGATGAAAACACAACCTCTCTGGATGAACAGCGTAAAACAGATTGGATGATAACAGATTCATTAGATGCGTTCTTAGATGCTGATGATAAAACAAAAACGGTTGAAGGTTATCCGGCACCTAAGCGTGCGATATTAATTGCCACTAAGCCTTAATCTTTTATTGTGATCTAAAGGGATATCAAGTTATTAAATATCCCTTTCTTTCATAATATTCATCTTGTTTTTTATTAAAGACATCTTATACGTCCTCTTATTTGCAGATGAACGATTAAAGAAAATTATGGCAAAGACACCAAAGAGCAAAGTTGCAACCCAAAAGGAAATAACACAAAAAAAACAACACGCTCTTTTACAAAAGAATAAGCGTCAGCAATATGATGATCCTATTTTTTCGTCCTTTGTAGAAACCACATCAGCAAAATATCTCCCACTAACACCATTACAACGTGGGGTACAATTCTTTTTTTCATTATTTGACTACACCACACAACTTTTATATATCGTTTTTATTATTACCGTTTGGTGGTTTCCTGAACATTTCTCAGTTCAAACAATTTATAATCTAACCGTTTTATTTTTATTTGAGTTTATTCTCGTGCACTCAGGTGTTTTTATGGCTGCATTTGCTCGTACTAAGCTTGTTTTTGCCCTTATTCCCTTTTATGGAATATTTGCACTTATTATCAATAGTATGATTATGGGTGATGAAAACCTGATTATTTGGCTCTATGCTGTGATTGTTGCCAATCGAATTATCAATGGTTACCAAGTAAAAACTAAAGAAGAAATGGGGAAGAATTTATTCTATTCTGCACTATTAGTTTTAAATTTTATGCTATGCCTTTTTTCTGTCATGATTTTTAAGTTTTTAGTCCCTTATGGTGGATTAACGCCCCAATATTTAAATAAAATTGACTATCTTTATTTAATTCCACAACACAGCGATTATTTTAATTTTCCACATATTGGTATGGCTTACGGCGCTCTATTTTATGGTATACCTTTAGCTTGTATTACCTACATTAATATATTATCAATTTATAAACGTATAATGTTCAAAATAAAAACTCGTAAAATAAGAACCACACGCAGATAACCTTATTCGGCGCTTGTTGTTCATCTTTATTCATGCTTAAATACGCGCGTTATCTATCCAATTACTTCTCTTTTTAAAAAGGCACTTCCCTACGATGAACTAAATTCTGCCAGAAAATTTCTCAAATACCTTTTTGGTATTCATTTTCTGTTACTGGCAGACAATAATTTATTTCGTCGCATCTAGAAAAAGATCTCGGCTGTCTGCCACCTATTTCGCTTAGGAGGTATTACTATGACAATAGCCTGTCACTTCTCACAACTTACTATCGAATTTAATCAAGAGCGCCTTTTTCCACCATTAACTCGTTCGTTGGCTCGTCAGCAAAATGCATTAATCGGTCATAATGGTAAAGGAAAATCCATACTACTAAGATTATTGGCACAAAAAATAACGCCTTCATCTGGGCAAGTTGATTGGAATATGCCTTTTGTTCACGTTGATCAATTAACCCGGTTGCAAGGCGATACTCTTGCTCAAGCGTTAGATATTCATGAAATTTATCATGCATTCCAACGCGTTGATGCAGGTATTGCGACATTAGAAGATATTGAGTTACTTGATGGCAAATGGCAGCTTCCTGTTACGTGGCAGAATTTATTAGATTCAGCACAACTCCCTGTCGTATTAGATACCCCTATTGCGAATTTAAGTGGCGGAGAACAAACACGTTTAGCACTTTGTCGCGCTTTTTTATGCGAGGAAAGTTTTCTACTCTTAGATGAGCCAGATAATCATCTTGATTATCAAGGACAACAGTGGCTAATAAAACAGTTGGCTCAGCACAAAGCAGGCTCTCTTATTGTTAGTCATAATCGAAACTTACTCACTTATGCCGACACTACTTTAGAGTTAAGTGAAAAAGGTTTATCTGAATATGGTGGAAATTATGCTTTATATGAAACACAAAAAAGCGCAGAAATAGCATCGTTGGAAGCCGTAAGTGATCGACTAAACAGCCAAATTAAAAATGAAAAACGCCAACAACAAGCTACCTTGCAAAAAGCAACGCAACGTAAACGCCAAGGTGAATCAATCAGACAAAGTGGCTCTCAGTGCCTACTTCTGCTAGATATGCAAAAAAATAGAGCAGAGCAACGCCAATCGGCAGTGGCAAAACGGCATCAGCGTGTAATAGAAGATATGCAATCTAAAAAACAAGGTGTTGATGAAGAAAAAGTGCATGTTCATCAGCAAAAAATAGTATTGAATTACCAAAGTGATGGGTATCGTTTAAATGTATTTGTGGATAATCTTCAGCTTCCGTATGGTTATCAGCGCCCTATTTCATTTTCAGCTTACAGTAATGAGCATTGGCATATTAAAGGTAAAAATGGATGTGGAAAATCGACATTATTAAAATGTCTGATCCAACAATTTAGCCCACTCTCTGGTGAGTTTCGTCTTAATAAAGACTTTTGTTATCTTGATCAGCATCTTGCTTTGCTTGATAAAACATTGCCTGTTGCACAGGCGTTGCACCAATATCAACCCGCTATTTCTATCGAGCAATGGCGAACACGGCTGGGTATGTTAAGGATCAGAGGTGATAAGTCATTACTCCCTCTAGAAAAACTAAGCGGTGGCGAACAATTAAAAGCAACGTTATTAGCTTTAACACACAGTCCTATTCCTCCTGCGGTATTATTGCTTGATGAACCAGATAACCACCTTGATATTGACTCCAAACAATTATTGGAAAATTTACTCGTTGAATATCAAGGTACATTATTACTGGTTTCCCATGATGAAGCCTTTGTTGAACGTTGCGGTATAACACATACCTTAGTATTAGATGAGATTGCATAAAAAAACTGCGCTATAAAAGGCGCAGTTTTAAAATCTGTCACTAAAGCTAATTAAAACTAAGAAGCTAATGGCGTATAAATACTCATAATATCTTTCATCGCTTCAACGGTATCTTCATCCACACAATAATGGGTAAACTCATCAACTTCACTGTCTGAGCTCATTGTGACACCTGCTTTACGATAAATCATGGTTGAGGGCGCGACCTTACCCGCAGAACTATGTATTTCTTTTAAACCTGCATCTAAGAATTTTTGGATATTACTTAATCTTACGCCAGCTCCTGCCATAATGACCGGACCTTGTGTTTTTTCATTTAATGTTCGTAATAAAGGTAAACCTAATTCCGCATTCGCCTGCTGGCCTGATGTTAAAATACGAGAAACACCTAACTGTGTCAGTTGTTCTAACCCTAATAATGGATTAATACACATATCAAAAGCACGATGGAAAGTAATAGCTAAAGGGCCAGCAAGCTCCATTAGAATTTCCATTTTAGGCAAATCAATATGTCCTTCTTCATTTAATAAACCAACAACGGCGCCTGGAAACCCCATATCACGAATTAGGCTAATATCATTTTTCATTGCCGAAAAATCAGCTTGTGTGTAACAAAAATCTCCCCCTCGAGGGCGAATAATAGGATGAACGGGAATACGAACCAGATCTCTGACTTGTCTTAGCATTCCAAAGCTTGGCGTAATGCCGCCTTCTGATGGACTAGTGCATAGCTCAATTCTGTCCGCACCTGCTCGTTCTGCCACCAGCGCACACTCTGCGCCAAAACAACAAATCTCCAACGTAGCCATATCATCCCTCTTTATCCTTAATACAGAAAGTAATCAGAAAATAAATATCATTTCTCAGCGATTACTAACAATAGTTGTCGAATATCTCTATTCATTCAATTCCACTATCAGAGTTTTGTGCTGACACAAGCAAACTATTTTCTGAAAGTGTCGTTCAACACTCACTTTGTACAATTTCAAGTAACGAATAAGGATGATATTTCACTGTCACTTTACTATTAGAAATAGCCACCGTGGGATTGGGCAAGCGTTCTTTTTCACCTTTAGGTTCACTGATTTTCAAGCTAATACCCTCCGGCAAAGGAGATGGTAAAAATGACATAACGTTATTAACTAAATCAGAAGGCTCAACAGGGATCACTTGCTCAATATGCTCCCAACCTTGGTATTTATATATTTTATGGGTGGGGAATGGTAATTCAACAATGGAAACAGCTTGATTTAAAACCGTTAATGGCATGTCTAATTGAAAAAGATAAATTGGACGTCCGTTAATAATATTATCAGAAATACACTTTCCACATTGACTAAGGCCTTTTCGCCATTGTTCAGCCAATGTTAAATCGTGACAACGTAACGAAATATGGTCAATAAGATAAAGTGTGAAATTTAAACCTAACTGATTGGCAAGCTGTGTCATTTTTTCTTCAAACTGTGGAAGCTCGTGAGTTAAATCATTTAATTGAGGGATTGAAGAAAATAACGCCATTTTGAGTAACCTTAATGAAAAAACAGAGAAAAAACCTTAAAGATAAGGTGCAGATGGTAGCATGTTCTAGCCGGAATATGTTATAAATTCAAGGTTAATCCTAATTCTTTATAATAAACCTGTCAGGCTTTTGTCGTCAGGTTTTATTTTCTCAATAATTTAAGGTAACCCGGTGAATATTCAGGCTTTTCTTTCAGAAAAAATCAGTGTGGCAATGTGTGCTGCTGGCGCACCCGCTGATAGCGAACCACTTGTCCGCCAGTCAGCCAAAGTGCAATTTGGTGACTATCAGGCAAATGGTGTCATGGGAGCAGCAAAAAAAATGGGGATCCCACCCCGACAACTCGCAGAGAAAATTCTGGAACAGCTTGATATTACAGGTATTGCAGATAAAGTTGAAATCGCGGGCCCTGGTTTTATCAATATCTTCTTATCGCCACTATGGGTTGCAAAGCAAGCAGAAGACGCATTAGTTGATGAACATCTGAATGTAACATCTGTTACACCTCAAACTATTGTTATTGATTATTCTTCTCCAAACGTTGCAAAACAAATGCATGTCGGCCACTTACGCTCTACGATTATTGGTGATGCAAGTGCGCGTACATTATCTTTCTTAGGTCATAACGTTATTCGTGCTAATCACCTCGGTGATTGGGGTACGCAATTTGGTATGTTAATTGCGTATTTAGAGAAAAAACAAAACGAAAATGCCGCAGATATGGCGTTATCTGATCTCGAAGAGTTCTATCGTGAAGCAAAAAAATGCTATGACGAAGATGAAGTCTTTGCAGAGCGCGCGCGTAATTATGTTGTGAAATTACAAGGCGGTGATGAGTATTGCCGTACAATGTGGCGCAAACTTGTTGATATCACAATGCAACAAAACCAAGTGACTTATCAGCGTCTTAACGTCACATTAACCGAAGATGACATTATGGGTGAAAGCCTTTATAACCCAATGTTGCCTGGTATTGTTGCTGACCTAAAAGCAAAAGGCCTTGCTGTAGAAAGTGAAGGTGCAACGGTTGTTTTCCTTGATGAATATAAAAACAAGGAAGGCGAACCTATGGGTGTTATCGTTCAGAAAAAAGACGGTGGCTACCTTTATACAACAACCGATATTGCTTGTGCTAAATATCGTCACGAAAATCTACACGCTGACCGTGTTCTCTATTATATCGACTCTCGCCAACATCAGCATTTAATGCAAGCATGGACAATTGTCCGTAAAGCAGGTTATATCCCTGATTCAATGTCACTTGAACACCATATGTTCGGCATGATGTTAGGTAAAGACGGTCGTCCATTTAAAACACGTTCTGGCGGTACTATCCGTTTAACGGATTTACTCGATGAAGCGCAAGAAAGAGCCCGTACATTAATTGCTGAAAAAAATCCAGATATGGATAAAGACGAATTAAATAATGTTGCTCGCGTTGTCGGTATTGGTGCTGTGAAATACGCTGACTTATCTAAAAACCGCACAACAGATTACATCTTCGATTGGGATCTGATGTTAAGTTTTGAAGGTAATACCGCACCTTATATGCAATATGCTTATACTCGCGTTGCTTCAATCTTTAAACGTGCTGAAATTGATGAAAACACATTAACTCAGCCGATCACATTAGTACAATCTCATGAAAAACAACTTGCATTACGTTTAGTGCAATTTGATGAGACCATCATGCAAGTTGCTCGTGAAGGAACTCCTCATGTGATGTGTGCTTATCTCTACGATCTGGCACAAGCCTTCTCTGGTTTTTATGAAAATTGCCCTATCTTATCTGCTGAAGATGAAAACACTCGCCAAAGCCGTCTAAAACTGGCGCGTTTGACCGCGAGAACCTTAAAACAAGGTTTAGATACTTTAGGGATTGAAACAGTCGATAGAATGTAATTAGCTTAAGCTCGCAAATTACAGAAACAAAAAACCGATGGCATTTGACCATCGGTTTTTTTGTACATTCATTATTTATTCGATATAGCTAGAAAACACTTCAAACAATCACTCAATCTAACTTCCAATGCTACTTAGTCATTAATCTTCATTAGCCGTTATAACATCCTGACACAATAGTCCTCTGATATCTTTTGCTTCAATCCAACCATCAACACTATCTATTGGCTTGCTTGGGCTATAAAAGCGGTCGTTAACGTCTTTAGCTGTAAATGACAATTGCTCATTCGTTTTATCAAAGACACCCACACAGTTAACTGGCGTTAATTTTGAAGTGTTAATTTTTCCATCAGCAGTACAACCAGCAAGAAATAACGTAGCTAATGATACAGAAATGATAATTGCTTTTTTCATAGTAGCTCCTTGACACTCTTTTATTTTTATTTTTACTAAAAACCATCTAATTGATTATTTAGTAGTCTTTAAACTAGAAATATCTAATAGTTTATAACTGCCTTGAGTATAGCGAACATATAGAGAAATATTTGAGTTATTGAGCTATTAATGAAAAAAATAAGAACTATTGCGAAGGATTTGAAAAGAGAGGGAAAAACAGAAAACAATGGCGGATAAATGAAAACAATAATTAGTGTACCATACCGAATTACCAGTAATCTAATTATCTAATAATAATAGATTTAATATTAATTTCATTATTCACGCGACTTATTGTTTACTGCTTATCCCCAGCAATCGTATTACCTATTTGAAGCGCAGACAAAATAGATATGATCACTTTCAGTAGTACTGAACGATAACAAGCAAATAACTTTACAGTCACGGTTAATCTACCTGAATAAAGAAATAATAATATGTCTTAAATCAAAAAAATCAAATATTTTAAAATATACTGCAATATTTTGAAATATTTGTAATATCTCATCATTAAGTAAGAAATATTTAACAGATGTGTCATTTTTTAAACCTAAACAATACCAGAGAGTTTATCTAAAAAAAGATAATTCGTCAAACCGTAAGTGCTTAGAATATAGCGTCTATTTTTTTACTTTATGTAGAATAACAGTATAGGTAAACAAATTGTCTAAAGATATTCGGTATGAATAATGATTAGATTATTTTATGTATTTAGCTTGAAAAACGCTTTCCAATGCCGAAAAACTGTATAAATCATTCAGAAATTGGAAAAAAAATTTAATAAAAAAATAATGAAGAAAAAAAATTTCTGCGTTTTTTTTATTCTATTTTTCTTTTTGGATGACATTGAGATAATCTAACTAAATACCAAAAATGTGATCAATGTTGCATTATAAATAGTCTAGAAATAGAGAAAGGTTCTAAATGAGAGGATTGGCACTGATAAAAATATTGTTAATTTAAACCTCCCTGCTTTTATACAAAAAGCAGGGAGCGTATTTTATGAACTATAAAGCACGTAATGAAAAATGACGAGGTCTAAAACCTAATACAAACAAGGCCACAAAATAACTGCCAGCCCCAACCACAACGACGAGTAATAGACGTAAAATACGCATAAGCATACTTCCGATATCCCAGCTTGGCATGATCCATAACATTCCAACTAACACAGCCCCCATTACCACCAACGCAATTGTTAGTTTTAATAAAAAGACTGGCCACCCCGCCAAAGGTTGATAAATATCTTTTTTACGTATTTGCCAAAATAGCATTGAGGCATTAAAACAAGCTGCAATACCAATCGAAAGTGCAAGGCCAACGTGTTTTAAGCTACCAACAAATGCGAGATTCATTAATTGTGTCAGTATTAGTGTTGCGATAGCAATTTTTACAGGCGTTTTAATATCCTGTCGAGAATAGAAACCAGGCGCTAAGATTTTTATGATAATAAGGCCCATCAACCCAACACAATAAGCAATTAACGCTTGTTGTGTCATTAACGCATCATGAGCATTAAAATTACCGTACTGGAATAAAGATGCCGTTAACGGCCCTGATAATACAGCTAAACCAATCGTACAAGGTAGTGCTAATAAAAAGCACAGTCTTAATCCCCAATCCATCAATTTTCTATATTCTTCAGTATTACCACTAGCAAAACTCTTCGATAATGAAGGTAATAAAATAGTGCCTAATGCAACCCCTAACACTCCTGTCGGTAGCTCCATAAGACGATCAGCATAATACATCCAAGAAACCGACCCTGACACTAAGAAAGAAGCAAAAATTGTATTGATAATTAAGGATATTTGGCTAACTGAAACACCTAAAATAGCAGGCCCCATTAATTTTAAAACACGCCAAACACCACTGTTTTTAAATGAGACTCTAGGTAGTACAAGCATACCGATTTTTTTCAAATGCGGTAATTGATAACCAAGTTGTAATATTCCTCCAGCAACAACCGCCCATGCCAATGCCATAATTGGTGGATTACAATAAGGTGCAACAACCAAAGCAAAAAATATCATACTGACATTAAGTAATGTTGGTGCAAAAGCAGGTACTGAAAAACGGTTCCATGTATTTAAAATAGAGCCCGTTAATGAAGCCAAAGAAATAAGAAAAATATAAGGAAAGGTTATTCGTAATAAATCAGTCGTAAGTTGAAATTTATCTGGTGAGCTACTAAAACCTGGCGCAGTGACATAAATGACCCATGGTGCAGCAATAATACCAATCACCGTAACGACAGCAAGGATCAGTGTTAGCATACCTGAAACATAAGCAATAAAAGTACGTGTTGCTTCATCACCTTGCTGACTTTTATATTCAGCTAATATTGGCACAAAGGCTTGAGAAAATGCCCCTTCTGCAAAAATACGACGAAGTAAATTCGGTAATTTAAACGCAACAAAAAAAGCATCAGTTGCCATACCTGCGCCAAAAATACGCGCAATGATTGCATCACGAATGAATCCTAAGACCCGTGAAAACATAGTCATGGAACTCACTGCGGCCAGTGATTTAAGTAAATTCATAAAGTTATTCTAATTTTTGTTGAATGGAATAAAAAGAAAGGGACTATACTCCGTCTCTAACATCGAAAAATCAATCATCAATTGGCTAAAAATAAACAGTTTCAACTTACTTTTAGCTAATTCTAATAAGAGAAAAACACCTATGATTTATGGCCTAGCTAATATTTTTCTCAACATTATTTCTAACATAGTTTGATTATCACTTTCATTAAACTCAGGATCGATAATATTTCTCCCCATAGAACCATCTGCAATCACAAATAACCATGTAGCCATTTTTTCAGGCTCTAATCGCGGATCAATTTGCCCTTTTTTAATACCGTTTTCTAACATGGCAATCAAACGTTGTTTATTGTTTCTTTCATTTTCAATGAAAATTTCGTGAATACTCGCATTGCGTGAAGCTTCAGCAAAAATCTCAATACTAATGCGTGCGTACTCTGGATGATTATAAAGCGCTATAATCTCTATCATTAAACCAATAACTGCTTGAATGCTCTCTTCTTGCGCTTCATAACGACAAAAAATCTTATCAAAAAGCTGTGCATCATCTAACGCAATAGCTTCAATAATCGCATTTTTATTGGGAAAATAATGAAATACATTTCCGGGGCTCATCCCTGCTTCATGACAAATTTCTGCTGTTGATGTGGAATGAAAACCTTTTACGGCAAAGCAACGCATTGCAGCATCAATTATGTGCTTCATTTTTGCTTTTTGTTTTTCAGTCGCTGTCTTGTTCATAACCTAAAAATCTCTGGACAAAATAAATTAGACTGATTAGTCTAGAGCAAAATAGACCAAACAGTCTAAAAATTAACCCTATTATTGCAGAGTAACGATATCATGCAATTACTTAATGAACACTTTCAGCTTCGTGTTGCAGAGCCTTCAGATATTCCTGAAATTATTCAGTTATTTACACAAGCTTTCCATTTTAAATTGAATGCTTTTAATATTGATAGCACTAATCCTAACCAACGTCAGCAATTAGAAGCCATTTGGAATACGCTAGCGCGTAAAAAGAATAGCCAACAGTTTGTTGTCACCGAGAATGAAAAAATAATTGCAACATTTTGTTTAGTCACAAAAGAAACTCAATTTATGTCAAATTCTTTTGCTAAAACACCCTTCTCTAATTATTGGCGCTATGGCATAGCCCATTATATTAAGCAAAAAATTTTCTTTTCATTATTTGATTATACGCCAAAAGAAAATGAAGTTTATTTAGCTCATATTGCTGTTTTATCCACTTATCAAGGCCATGGTATCGCTTATGCAATACTTCAATGGATAGCGCAATACAGTAAAAATATTCTGAAAAAAATATATTTATCACTTTATGTGGATATTCATCATAAAGGCGCTCTTTATTTATACCAAAAAGATGGGTTTTATATTGAGAGAAAAGAATCATTGTGCCTGACACAATCTATTTTTCATATTCAACACTGGTATTATATGTTGAAAAAAATCAACTAAAGGCAAATTCAATATCACTATTAGCATCAATATATTGGTTAAAAGCACTGAAAAAACAAGGTATCGCTATAATTATAAACAGTGCTTTATCCTTAACAACAAGGGCTATTTATCGTTTGAAGTAAGTGCGTGTTGTTAATGCGGTTAATACATGATCACGCCATTCTTGGTTTATTTGCAGATAATTTTTTGCATACCCCTCACGTTCAAAACCATGTTTCGCCAATAAATTACCACTGCGTAAATTATGAGGCATATAATTCGCCATAATACGATGCATACCTTGTTGGCGTTGCATATAACGTAACGTTTCAGTTAATGCCTCAGACATATAACCTTTACCTTGCCATTTTTCACCTACAGAATAACCTAAAAAACAGGCATTAAAGGCACCGCGCATAACATTACTGTAATTAGCCACTCCAATAATTTCATCTTCCGTTGGTGTTAACAACAAAAAATGAAAGGCACTTTCTTGTCGATGTAATTCGTTCATATATTGCAAACGATGTTCCCAACCGGAAGGCAAATAGTGTGTTTTATCTCTTAATGGTTCCCATGGAATTAAAAAACGACGATTTAATGTGTAATAATCAGCCAACCTTTCCGCATCTCGTTCATAAGCTAAACGAATTATCATTCTTGTCGTTTCGAAACGAATTTTAGGAACTCCACCACGATAACCAAACATTGCGATCCCATTATCCTTTGATATAAATAAGTCTAATTCTGAAGTAACTCTTCTTATTCTGCCACTAACCTTAATAAAAAAATATCATCTTTAATTTACTATGAATTATGCACATTTAGAGACAGAATAGTCGAAGAAATAAATTATTTCGTTCCCCTCTTATTTTATTTAAATTATTTGCTTATTGATGGTGAGTAATGGCACTGGTAACACAAGCCCGTACCTTGGGTAAATATTTCCTCCTAATTGACAATATGTTAGTTGTCTTGGGTTTTTTCGTCGTTTTTCCTCTGATTTCCATCCGTTTCGTCGAACAATTGGGTTGGGCTGGTGTTATTGTCGGTTTTGCATTAGGGCTTAGACAATTAGTCCAGCAAGGCCTAGGTATTTTTGGTGGCGCCATCGCAGACCGCTTTGGTGCAAAACCAATGATAATAACTGGAATGTTATTACGTGCTTTAGGTTTTGCTTTAATGGCAATGGCAGATCAACCGTGGATACTTTGGTTATCTTGCATTTTATCTGCATTAGGGGGAACGTTATTTGATCCACCTCGTACAGCACTAGTTATTAAATTAACCAGACCTTATGAACGTGGCCGTTTTTATTCTTTATTATTAATGCAAGATAGTGCTGGAGCCGTTATTGGGGCGCTGATTGGTAGTTGGTTATTATTATATGATTTTCATTTAGTGTGCTGGGTTGGCGCAGGTGTTTTTGTTATTGCTGCTTTATTTAATGCTTGGTTACTACCTGCTTACCGTATATCTACAACCAGAACACCGATTAAAGAAGGACTAAATCGCGTATTATTGGATAAACGCTTTGTCAGTTATGTCTTAACGTTAACAGGTTATTTTATATTGTCTGTTCAAGTCATGTTGATGTTCCCTATTATCGTTAACGATATTGCAGGTACTCCGACCGCAGTAAAATGGATGTATGCCATTGAAGCATTACTCTCCTTAACCTTACTCTATCCTATTGCGCGCTGGAGTGAAAAACGTTTCAAATTGGAACAACGTTTAATGGCCGGATTATTCTTAATGAGCATCAGTATGTTTCCTGTTGGAATGATCCATTCATTACAAGGCATTTTCTTAATTATTGGTTTATTTTATCTCGGCACGATCACCGCAGAGCCTGCGCGTGAAACATTAAGTGCCTCACTGGCTGATCCTCGCGCTCGTGGTAGTTATATGGGATTTAGTCGCTTAGGTTTAGCCTTTGGTGGCGCAATCGGATATACCAGTGGTGGATGGATGTACGATTTAGGTAACCAATTTGATATGCCTGAATTACCTTGGTTCTTATTAGGTACAGTAGGATTAATAACACTTTACGCACTACACCGCCAATTTAATCGTAAAAAAATAGAAACAGCCATGCTTACTCCTTAGATATCAGGTAAACTTTTAGTTATCAATGATCAAGGAGTGTTTATGAAAGCTATTTTTCTAACAACCATATTATTACTAACAAGCTTTATCGTGGGTTGTGATCAGCTAAAGCAATTTGATGTAAGTGAAAATTTGATTAATGACTATATTAGCCAAAAAACAAATCTTCAAAAACACATTGGTGAAGATGAGGTTGTCTCCGCTGATATTAAGTTAAGTAATCTTTCAATCCAAATTGGTCGTACAGAGCCGGGTAAAATTAACCTTTCAGGTACTGCCGATCTAAAAATTAATTCATTTTTTGGTAAAACAAGTGCCAAAGTTGATCTTACATTATCAGGTCAACCTTCTTATCAAGCCGATCAAGGTGCGATATATATAAAAGACATGACTATTGATAGCTATAAAGTATCACCAGAAAAAATGGATGCTGTCGTTGTAGCATTAAAACCTTATTTAGATACCACCATTGCAACGTATTTTGATAATCACCCTGTTTATGTCCTTGATCCTAAGAAAAATAGCGCTGAATCTGCGGCATTTAAACTGGCAAAAGGCATTGAAGTTAAACCGGGTAAATTCGTGATCCAACTCTAATAGTTACGTGAGTTGATTAAAAATATTTATCGTCATTAATGAGAAAGGCAAACCTAATGGTTTGCCTTTTTTATGAATAGTAAAATACCTTTGCAAAGAAAATAAGACATTACTCTGCTTCGGTGCCTTCACCCTCTTCATCATCAGAAAGCTCTTCACGTAATGCCGATAACGCACCACGCGCAATTGCGGCTAATGTACGATAAAAACCACTTGTTGCGTGAGCTTCTACTTTACCAAGAAATGCCCCAGCCCAAGGTAATAAATATTCATCAAATAGTTGTATTTGGGCTAATACTTCATCTTCTGCTGAATTATCTTCCAGCCATGACGCAGCAAGTAATAAAGCACCAAAACTGTCTGTTGCATTATCAGTAACAGGCATACCTCTTGCAACTAAGAATTGACGAACATCGTCTTCTTTAATTTCTTCATAATCATGAGCATAAATAGATACAGCAGGAGCCTCTCCACCAAAAAGAGATTGGTGATCCGCTTCAACAATAGCCAAATCTTTGACACTATTTTTTAATGTGTTAAATAATTCATCTTGCTCCAATGGCCATAACTGGCTCAACTTTCCTTCATCAATCATTTTAATAATTGGCGCTAAAATAGGATCATTTGGGGCACGTTGAAATAATGTGCCTAAAAGTCGGCAAACTATTGAGAATTCATTCATTGTATTTTTTATCCTAAAAAGTTTCGCGTTATTGTGCGTTTAACAACAAGAAAATCAACTTTTTTCTTTTTTATGATTATAAGTATTAATTTAGCCAAAGGGAGCTTTTAAAACAGAAAAAGCGCGCTCTTAATAATTAAGCTTTTGCTTAATATAAGAAACGCGCCTAATCCCATGCTACTTATCTTTTAAAACAGTTTTATTATAACGACTTTAAAACTCTTTTATGACAACAGCGTTTTTGTTGCATTAGTTAACTTGCAATATCAAGAAAATTATCTCTTACACCATTCACACGAAACCACCCGGCAATACTCACACGCTCTTTATTAGTAGGGAGCACTTCATGAGGGAATTGTTCTGAAAGGAAAACAACTAAACGCCCTCCTTTGGGTGCAATTGTCGCAAGTTCGTTATCCTTTAAATCATAAATAACTAACTCGCCACCATCTTCAGTTGTCCAATCCTCATTAAGATATAACACTGTGGTTAAACGTCGAGTCACATTTTCTTTAAAAGCATCAAGATGTTTTTTATAAAATGCTCCTTTTTCATAACATGCAAAATGTGCTTCGTATTCAAAAAGCCCTAAATAAAATTCTCGATTAACAGCGCGTTGAATAGACTCCATTTGCATTAAATAATGTTGTACTGGTTCACCCATTTCTGGCTCTAGCCAACTTATTTTATCGCTACGTATTGTTGTTTCTGCTTGACGATTTTCATGACGACCAATACGAGCTTGTTGTGCATTATCACCAAAACAAGTGCGTAGTTGTTGAACAGCTTCTGGTGTGAGGAAATCATCCCATACACACCATCCTTTATCTGCTATTTGCTCAAGAAGCTCTGTTATATTCATTAGGCATATTGTCTGATAAACATGGGAAACTACTTTATATCACCAAGCTAGCTAAAATGACAATCTAATAAACTTATCTTTTCGATAACATCGATTAATCAGAGATAAATATTATAAAAATAAAAAATAAAACATCGAGCAAGATTTAACACTACTGATATTTTTAAAAGTCTCATTTTTACAAGGGTCATTTTATAAGTTGCATCACACTAACAATAAGCAAAATGAATGATTTATTTAGTAATAATAATTTGTCGATATTTTATCCACACTCTCTTCACCTTCATTATAAATATAATTAATGTTCCCTTTAACTTGAGTATGTATAATCGCTTTTTTATTTCCTAATCGCACAAATCCTGTCGGTAATGTCTTCTTTTTGTACGAAAGTTCACTAATAGACATAAGATCTGTAGAAGCAATTTGATATTCAACATGGGTAAACAGCTGTTTATATTTAGTATATAAATCATCCAGGTTTTTTTTGGCTTTATTTAAATCAATCTGTTCAGAATTTCTACTCTCTTCCACCAAATTATTTACTTCAGTTTCTAAATTAGAACGCAGTGAACGCCCCTGTCTATTTAACTGATAATTTGCTGTAAAATAAGGCTTGAATTTTTCATTCATATTATCTTTTGTTTGAGAAGACAATGTCTCTTTTCTTTCCTTTAATGAGGATAAAAAACGATCAATGTTATATTGTCTATTTTCTTTTGTTATTTGAGCCTGAAAAATATCTTCTTTACTTTGGAATGGAGCAGTCATTAAATTTTTATTAATACTATTGTTTAATTTATTTATTTCCTTTTTATCTGATGATAAATTTAAATAGATACTATCTAATTTAGAGATACTATTAGACAGATGATATTTCTCTGGATATTTTTCTAATAATCTATTTATTTTTAATACTCTTTTATAAATTCCTTTTATATTTTTTTTATCTTGATCCAATTTTTCTGCACTTATTAATTTCTCACTTTTAAAAAGTGTAAAACTTAACAAGCTATTTATTCTTTTTTTTACCATTAATTCGAAATCTTTTACAGATGTTAATGGATACCACTGAATAACATTATCAGAATTGCTCGTAGAAGGCGTGAATTTTAAATCACGATAAATATCAACACCAAGTTCTAATAAATCAAGATCAAGCCTTTTTGTTTTTTTTGTCACATCGGTTTTACCATAATCGATAAATTTATTAATATTTAAATTTAATTTTAATAAATTTAAAATAAAGTTTATACCAATAGCATTTCTGGGTACGGTGAGTTCCATATTGGGATTAATCATTACATCAATATCAACACTGGCTTCACTTCTTACTTCAGTTCCTAACGAAAGACTTATATCTTGAACAATTTCAAGGGTAGAATTATTAATTAATTCATGTTCATTTTGATTTAATCCTTGATTAATAAAATTTGGGATCTCATTAATATCAAGGCTAAATGAGAAATTAGATTTTTTAGCGTAAGTAGCACCTAATAAAGCACTTGCCATGACAGGAGTAACAAAACCATAGTCAACATTTCCTAAACCCCATCTTTTGTCATATCCACCAATCCCCGCTGATAAACCCGCAACCAAAAGATTCTTATTATTATTATTAAAAGAGAAATTAATCTTATTATCTTCACTTTTTGATAATGTGATAGAGTGCGATTTTACATAAGAAGCTAATAGAAAGGCGTTAATCCCTATATTATTTGGCAGTTGAAAAGCATTAATACCAAAGAAGGCTCGAACATCATTATGGTGATTAATGGTAATATTTTCTTTATCTTTTAGCGATTTAACTAATGAATAAATCACCTCACCTTGTGTTATACCATTTTTTACACCTTTAACAGCACGATTTAACACATCATAGCTTTTCCCTATGTTTTCTTTAATACCATATAATGCCATCGGCTTACTTTTATATACAGAAGTCGAAGAGTTAATAAGCTGCTTTATATTACAAAATAATCCTCTAAATCCAGGATCAACAGCTTTTGCAATATTTTTCATCATTGCCTTATATTCTTTTAATGCATATTGTTCTTTTGATTTATTAATATTTAACCGGGCATTATCAATAAAAGAAGAGAAAAAAGGGATATTTCGGCTACTAAAATTGCCAACTGTTTGAGTAGAAAATGGTTGTCCTGAATGATAATTTTTATAATTATTCTCACCTATCAATGAGTAAAAAGATAAAGGAGGCTCTTGCTTTAAACGAGTAACTTCATATTGATAATCTTTAATCGCAAAAATATTTAAAGGGTCAAGATAATATATTTTTATTTTATTTCCTTTATCTACAACGAGTTGTACTTTATTTAATATTGGTTTGATTGCTAATATTTTATCTGTATTTTTTAATGGAATTTTTATTTTATGCTCTTCCATTTCTATGGAAGCTCCATCAACTTGATCTCCAGAAGAAATTTTATTAGGTAGTCCTTGAGCATAAAGCGCATTATCTTTAAGCTTAATGGTTAAATCTAATCCTTCACGATTAATTTTAATTATATTATTTTCTTTTAATTCCACAACATTATTAATGTTTGATAAATCTTGCTTTAGATTATCATCAACTATATATTTTTCATATTCAACAGCAAAGTTACTACTAATATCATTTGATGAGGTATCATTTAAATTATATTCTTCTTCTACTTTGTTAAATTTAATTTTGTAGAGATCACTACTATTATCTATATTGTTACATTTATTTCCAATCAAAAAACCATTATGATCAACATAAAGTTCTTTAAACTTCATATTGTCACCATCTTGAGACTCTATATTAAAAAGATTATATTTAAATCCTCCTTTAAAGTGTTTTTGATATAAACCCGTAAATAAGTCATATGTTTTACCTTTAATTAAGGTCAAGGAGCCATCATCTGAAAGTGTGATCCCCATATTATTAAGTAAAGATGTATTTGTTGATCCTAAGTATACATAGTTATTTGCATTATTTAGGCTAAATTTTTTTTCTTCTTTCTGTTTGTTATTGTTTTTATGATAAATGTTATTACTATTAGCCAGCCCTTCTACTGGATATTTTTCTTTTTTTCCATCAAAATCACCTATAGGTATAAGTTTACTAGGAATCACCCCTACTTTATTATCCATGTATGCCTCATTGTTTTCAAATCATGAAGCAATAATCAATAAGATAATCCGCAAACGATATCTTTTTACAACCAGGTTTTTATGACAATATATGAAAATTAAAAAAATTACCTTTTTTTTTGAAAATCCAGACAAAAAATAGGCAGTAAACTAAAGTTTACCGCCTATTATCTAAAATTAAAATATAAATAAAATAGACTTAGTAACCACTATTCATATCAACCACACCAAAAGGTACCTCTCCTTTTTCAATTCGTTGAATATTTTCAACTATAGTATCCATTGCAATATTTGGAATAGTAAAAGCAGCAATATGTGGCGTGATAGAAACACGAGGATGAGTCCAGAATGGATGCATACCTGCTAAAGGTTCTTGAGCAAAAACATCAAGTGTTGCATCAGCAATATAGCCTTGATCTATAGCTTCCAATAAATCTTGATCGACTAAATGCGCACCTCGCGCCAAATTTATTAAATAAGAAGAAGGTTTAAGTTGCTCAAAGAGTGAGAAATTTAAAATACCATGCGTTTCTGGCGTATAAGGTAATAAGTTAATCAGTAAATTACACTCGTTTAGAAAATCACTGAGTTGCTCTTTACCATAAAAACTTTCAACATTTTTAATTTGTTTTTCACTGCGACTCCAGCAACGAACGTTAAAGCCAAGTTCGGCAAGTTTAGTCGCAACACTTCCACCTAAAGCACCGGCACCTAAAACACCAATCACAAAGTTTTCATAAGAGTGCGCAGGAAGTTGTTTCCATAAACGTTGTGATTGTTGGCGTTTATAATCATCCATGCGACGAAAGTAATACATCACTTTAGCAATCGCATATTCTTGCATTTGAAGCCCCATTCCGGTGTCTTCCAAACGCATAACAGGAACGCCTGTTGGTAATGTGCCAGGCTTTTGTTGTTCTTGTTTTAAAATAGCATCAACACCCGCTCCTAACGCAAAAATACCTTTAAGGTGATTGCGACTTGCAAGCATTTCATAAGGAGGAAGCCAAACCATGGCATAATCTGCAGGTGCGGTATCACCAGGTTCCCAAATGCGTATATTGGCATTCGGCAAACGCGCCTTCATACCGTTAATCCATGTCTCTGCGTCAAAAAAAGGATGATAATAAATAATATTCATTGTGCCTTCCTCCAGCATTTTTATCATAGGGTGCGAGGGTTACGTTCTGATTTCAAGTCTCTTTGAATAAGTTGTTAATAAAAATGTTGAGAATGTTAACCAGTTAACGAAAATCTCAATTCTTTTTTCAATACGCTAACCTATTGCGTGAATTGGTTTACTACATAATTTGTCTAGCATTTGTGCATATTGTTTTTTATTTGACTGCTTGATACAAAAGTTAAAAGAAAAATGCATTTAGCAGTTGACGCTTATGCTCCTTTTCCCTATAGTAGCGCCCCGTTGAGAGATGTTAAGTACATATCCAACAACAATATGGTGAGATGTCCGAGAGGCTGAAGGAGCACGCCTGGAAAGTGTGTATACGGCAACGTATCGAGGGTTCGAATCCCTCTCTCACCGCCATATTCTAAGATAGAGCCTAATTTTTAATTAGGCTCTATTTTTTTGTGGAAAAATATCAATTTTTCAATCTGATTATTTTTCTCGCTTCCATCTATAGCTCATTTAAACTCATTTTTTGATGCTATTTCTTTAGTATACAGCACGCCACTTATTTTATTTTGGCTTAATCGTTTTATTTAATAATTTTTTATCAGTTAACAATCTCTAATAATTAATTTTTAATGATCAAAAATAGCTTATCTAGTTGCTATTTAACCCTAATCGTATTTTTATAACAGAAAACAACTTTTATTACCTCTCTATAAATGACATTTATTCTAAAATAAAACGCTTTTTATAATTTTAAAATAAATTTAAACTTTATTTTCAAGCAAGCAACAGAATAAATACAATAAGATACATTGTATTATCTCTTTACGTTAACTTATTAGTTTAATTGATTTAATTTTCACTAAGCTTTAAGATATACATTAATAATTTGATGTATCACATTATTATCAGCGAATAAAAGCGATATCCTCTCTTTTCCTTATCGCCGTTATTCGGCATCTGACTTCTTATTTTGGTTTAAGCCTAAATGAAAACTCATAAAGTTAACCGGGTTCGCCCCTTTAGTGCATTTATTGATGCATGTGTAAAAGAGCCTTACTCTTTTGCTCGTTTATTAAAAGATATTATTGCAGGGATCACCGTCGGAATTATCGCGATACCATTAGCCATGGCACTGGCAATTGGTAGCGGTGTTCCTCCGCAATACGGTCTTTATACCGCAGCTATTGCCGGTATAGTTATTGCTGTTTCTGGTGGCTCTCGCTACAGTGTTTCAGGTCCCACAGCCGCTTTCGTTGTGATACTTTATCCTGTATCTCAGCAATTTGGTTTAAGTGGTTTATTGATTGCCACATTAATGTCTGGCGTTATTTTAGTTGTTATGGGATTAGCTCGCTTTGGTAAACTCATCGAGTATATTCCTGTTTCTGTAACACTTGGATTTACCTCAGGGATTGCTATCACCATCGCGACCATGCAAATAAAAGACTTTTTTGGTCTTGAGATGGCGCATGTACCAGAAACTTATATCGATAAAATTATTGCCTTAGGTTCTGCATTACCTACCATTCACCTTGGTGATACGCTTATTGGCTTAACAACATTGTTTGTTTTAATCTACTGGCCCAAATTAAATTTACGCTTACCAGGGCATTTACCTGCTTTAATCGCGGGTACTGCAGTAATGGGTATTGTGAATATGTTTGGCCATGAAGTTGCAACGATTGGCTCACAGTTTAGTTATCTACTTCCGGATGGTTCGACTGGGCAAGGTATTCCACCGATACTACCTCAGTTTGTTTTACCTTGGAATTTACCAAGCACTGGAGCATCTCTTGAATTAAATTGGAGTACAGTTTCTGCTTTGTTACCAGCGGCTTTTTCAATGGCAATGTTAGGTGCAATCGAATCGTTACTGTGTGCCGTTGTGCTTGATGGCATGACAGGTAAAAAACACCACTCTAATGGTGAATTACTAGGACAAGGTGTCGGTAATATTGTCGCGCCTTTCTTTGGTGGTATAACTGCGACTGCGGCGATTGCACGTTCAGCAGCTAACGTCCGCGCAGGTGCAACATCGCCAGTTTCAGCTATTGTTCACTCATTGTTGGTATTACTCACTTTACTGGTATTAGCCCCATTTCTTTCATATTTACCTTTAGCCGCAATGTCAGCACTACTGTTAATTGTGGCATGGAATATGAGTGAAGCGCGTAAAGTTATTGATCTTATTCGTCATGCGCCTAAAGACGATATTATTGTCTTAGTATTATGCTTATCTCTCACCGTTCTCTTTGATATGGTCATTGCCATTACTATCGGTATCGTATTGGCTTCACTGTTATTTATGCGTCGTATCGCCAATATGACCAAAATAACAGAATCGCCGTATACTGATGACGATAAACAATTATTGGTTGTGCGTGTGAATGGTCCGTTATTCTTTGCAGCAGCAGAGCGCATTTTTAATGAATTGCGTGAGCGTAGCAAAGGTTATAAAACGGTGATTATGCAATGGGATGCTGTACCAGTCTTAGATGCAGGGGGCTTACATGCCTTCCAACATTTCGTCACTGATGTCAAACATGACACGCATGTGATTGTGTGTGATATTCCCTTCCAACCTTTAAAAACGTTGGCAAGAGCAAGAGTCACACCTATTGAAGGAGAACTTAATTTTTATCCTTCATTACAAAAAGCACTGGATGATTTGGAATTAATTCAGTAGTTATTCAATCTAAAATAATATAAAACTATATAGCCCTTAATTTAAATTATTTAATTAAGGGCTATATTAATCATTCATATTTTATTTGCCATTGTCCGTGTAGTATAAATTGTCTTGAAGGAAATTAATAAAGAGTGAGGTGAGCCTAATAATGGCACGGCTCCATAGCTAATTATTTTCAATAACTTGCCGAGCGATAGGTACGACATTACGAAGGATAAACTCTGTTAGGTTTGTATTTTCCAAACTAGCTACAAGAATAAGCAGTGATTTATCTTCTGTAGTAATACGAATTGATACTCTCTCACTGTTTTCTACAAGTTTTAGCGTTTGGAATAAATACTTTACCAATCCCACTTCCTTGCGCGCCTTTTTTTAATAAATCTTGATAAAGTGCATTCATGCCCAACCAGTGATTTTCACACCATTCTGGAGCAAGTAAGGTCGGTTTTCTCGCGCTGGCACAAACGCGGTGATAGATAATTTCAGGGGGAGTATAGCGGATCATTTCACCCGCCGTATAAACATATTGTTCTTGCGTCAGTGCATTAATACGCCCTGCTTTCCATGCCTTAGCTATCGTACTACCTTCTACAATATGCAAAGGATGTAATTTAAGCCCGTCAGTACCTGTTTCAACCACTCGTTCTAACGTCTGCATATTAAGCTGATGATCTTCTCGTGGTAACCCGACAATAAGGTGAGTACATACTTTTAAACCACGACGTCGAGCTTCTCGCGTTGTCGCTTGATAACACTGAAAATCATGCCCACGGTTAATCTGTTTCAATGTTTTATCATGAGCTGTTTGTAAACCAAGCTCTAACCACACTTCATAACCTTGATCACGGTAACCTTGCAATAAATCTAACACACTAATCGGTACACAATCTGGCCGAGTTCCTACACATAACCCTACCATATCGGCTTGTAATAACGCGGTTTCATATAAAGTACGTAAATATTCTACTTCTGCATAAGTGCTAGTATAAGCTTGAAAATAGGCAAGATACCGACGTGCTCGGTTGATATTTTTGGCTTGTAATGCAATTTGTTCTTCAATGGAATGATATTGTGTTTGTTCATCAGCAAAAGAAGAGACATTACAGAAAGTACAGCCACCTCGCCCTAATGTACCATCTCGATTAGGACAGTTGAAACCGCCATGAAGGGTGATTTTATGGATCTTTTCGTGATAACGGCGCTGAAGATCAGCGCCGAACATATTCACTACTGTATGCAGTTGCATAACAATTTTATTTGCTGGTATCTAACTCAGGGAAACTTTTAATTAAGTCATCAATGGCTTTAATTTGTGCTAAGAATGGCTCTAATTTTGCTAATGGTAAAGCTGATGGGCCATCGCAACGTGCATTATCTGGATCTGGGTGAGCTTCAAGAAATAATCCTGCAAGACCTACCGCCATACCTGCGCGTGCTAATTCAGCAACTTGCGCACGACGTCCGCCCGATGCTGCACCAAATGGGTCACGACATTGTAATGAATGCGTTACGTCAAAAATAACAGGAGCACCCTGAGATGCTTGCATCATGACATGAAAGCCTAACATATCCACAACCAAGTTATCATAGCCAAAGTTACTACCACGATCACATAAAATAACTTGGTCGTTACCGCCTTCTTTAAACTTATCGACGATATTTCCCATTTGGCCTGGGCTAACAAACTGAGGTTTTTTTACGTTAATCACTGCACCTGTTTTTGCCATTGCTTCAACAAGATCGGTTTGACGTGCTAAGAATGCAGGTAATTGAATAACATCAACGACTTCGGATACAGGCTGAGCTTGCGCTGATTCATGAACATCCGTAATAATTTTAACGCCAAAAGTCTCTTTTAACTCTTGGAAAATCTTCATTCCTTCTTCTAAGCCTGGGCCACGATAAGAGTGAATAGAAGAACGGTTTGCTTTGTCAAAAGAAGCTTTGAATACATAAGGAATATTCAGTTTTTGAGTTACAGTGACATAGTGCTCACAAATACGCATGGCTAAATCGCGCGATTCTAATACATTCATGCCACCAAAAAGCACAAATGGTAGGTCGTTTGCTACCTTGATATCACCAATATTCACCACTTTATGTTGCATATTTATCCCTATACTGTTTGTAATGTACTGTGTTAATCGAGTACGTTGCGTAAACTTTTAATGTAGAACAACTGGATTTTGCTCTATCGAATGAATTTGAATTTTGATCATTTCTGAAATCGGATCTTCGGGACATTGCTCAACAAAATAGTTTAAGTCGGAAATTGCCACATGATGACACTCTAACTGAGCAAAAATCAGTCCACGATCACGTATTTCATAGGGATCTTCAGGATCAAACATCAATACCGTTTCACTGGCTTTTAACGCTTGTTCCATATTTTTTTCTTCCATTAAAGACACTTTCAGGGTATCTAAAAGCTTGCGAATAATGGAGCTGTATTCTGATTCTTCTAAATCGGCCTCTAATAACACCGAATTATTTCCTACATTCCCTTTTAACCAAACTTCTAGGGTATGTTGTGATAGATATTCGCCATTTATTGGGTTTAAAAATAACGTTTTTTCATTGGGAACATCTATTCTGATGATAAGTTGCGTAGGAAAAATAACGGGAGCTAACGGCAGGTTTAACGCTTGTGCGATATAAATAAGAATCGAACCTAGCGAAACAGGAGAACCCACATGTGTCGCTAATACTTTATCTAACCATAAAGTATCGGAAAGACAATATTTACCACTTGCACCACTAAAGTGCCACTGCTTATAAAACAGTTTTAGTAATGCTTCTATTTGTTCTTTGACGTTTCCTTGCTTAGGAATTTCAGCTTCTGCTTGCTCAACAAGTTGCGCTAGTTGATAACCAACAGAAGTGGTCGGAAAATCAGGTCGAATAGCCTGAGAGATAAGGATCATGCCCTTAACTAAAGGGGCTTTATTAAATTCGTAATCAGCTATGGTTTCTATCATAATTCCAACGACCTACTGTCACTCGCTCATTACCGCCATAATCACGGAAAGTTTCCACACAGCAGTAACCCTTATCAGTAAAAATTTTGCGAACACCTTCACCTTGCTGCCAACCGTGTTCCAGTAATACCCAGCCTTTATCAGTTAAAAACTGACGGGCAGTTTCAATGATAATCTCGATATCAGCAAAACCATTATTACCAGCAACTAACGCGGTTAAAGGTTCAAAACGAACATCCCCCTGATGAATATGCTCATCATTTTCATCTATATAAGGAGGATTACTAATTATCATACCAAATTGATACCCAGAGAGTGAACTAAACCAGCAACTTTCCATAAATTCTGTGTTGTTTAATGCTAAGCGGGTCGCATTCTCTTGCGCTAATACCACTGCTTCGGCTTGAAAGTCCACACCAATAATATGGCAATCAGGGCGTTCTGATGCCATAGCAAGCGCAATAGCCCCCGTCCCTGTTCCTAAATCAAGAATAGTTGTTGGTTCTGTTGGCAGTTTTTCTAACGCTTGTTCAACAAGGCACTCAGTATCAGGTCGAGGAATTAATGTTGCAGGTGAGACTTTTAAAGGCAGTGACCAAAATTCTCTTTCGCCCACTAAATAAGCGATAGGTTCACCTTTAATACGTCGAGTAAGTAGTTGAGATAATTGTGTTAATTCATCTTGTGAAAGCAACGTTTCATTAAAAGCCATTAAGTACGTTCGAGCACGCTGTGTAACGTGCCCAAGCAAAATTTCAGCATCACGTTTAGGGCTGTCACTTTCAATTAATTGCAAGGCTGTTTGACGCAGCCATTGTTCATAATTCATTAATTTAACTCAGAAAGTGCAGAAAGCTGATCCGCTTGATACTCAGTGACAATAGGCTGAATTAGAGGATCTAATTTTCCTTCCATCACTTCATCTAAACGATAAAATGTAAGGTTGATACGGTGATCTGTAACTCGCCCTTGTGGGAAGTTATATGTTCTAATACGGTCAGAACGATCGCCAGAGCCTAATAAGTTACGACGTTCAGACGCTTCGGCCTCTTGACGTTTTTGCATTTCGGCAGCACGAATACGTGCACCTAATACAGACATCGCTTTGGCTTTATTTTTGTGCTGTGAACGCTCATCCTGACATTCCACCACAATACCCGTTGGAATATGCGTGATACGAATTGCAGAATCGGTGGTGTTAACGTGCTGACCACCCGCACCTGACGAACGGAATGTATCAATACGCAAATCGCTTGGACTAATATCAGGTAATTCAGCTTCTGGCACTTCAGCTAATACGGCAACTGTACAAGCCGAGGTATGAATACGACCTTGAGATTCTGTTTCTGGTACACGTTGAACACGGTGGCCGCCTGATTCAAATTTCAATACCCCATAAGCACCATCACCCACTACTTTTGCAATGACTTCTTTATAGCCACCATGCTCACCTTCGTTAGCATTCATGACTTCAATACGCCAGCGACGTGATTCTGCATAACGGCTATACATACGGAATAAATCACCGGCAAATAATGCGGCTTCATCCCCACCGGTTCCTGCTCGAATTTCAAGGAAACAGTTAAATTCATCATCAGGATCTTTAGGCAATAACAGCACTTGTAACTGTTGCTCTAAATCATCGTTTAGTGCTTGCGCTTCTTTCAGCTCTTCTTGCGCCATCTCTTTCATTTCAGGATCATCAAGCATCATTTCTGCTGCTTCGATATCGTCTTGCACTTTCCGCCATTGACTAAAACAAGCCGTGACGTCGGTTAATTGAGAGTATTCTTTTGAAAGCGCACGAAAACGCTCCTGAGAGGCAATCACATCGGCTTCTGACAGAAGTGCCTGAATTTCTTCATAACGCTCTTGTAGAGCTTCCAACTTAGCGACAATAGAAGGCTTCATTCGTAGATTAAGATCCTGTTAGACAAAGTTAATTATGGGTAATACCCAAACTTTCACGTAATAGATTCAGGCGTTCAATATCACCATCACTGGCAGCCTGTTGAAGAGATTTCGTTGGTGTGTGAATTAGACGATTCATCAATTGATGTGAGAGTTGCTGAATAACTTTTTCTGCATCTGCTCCATTTTGTATCAATGTGATGGCTTTTTCTGTCATTTCTGCACGTAACATTTCAGCGCTGTCTCGATATTCTCGAATCGCACCCACAGCACCTTGCGCTCGTAGCCAATCCATAAATTGTCCACTTTCTTGTTGAACAATATGTTCGGCTTGAATAGCGGCCGCTTGGCGTTGTTCGCGGTTATGTTGAATAATCGCTTCTAAATCATCGACACTATAAAGGTAGACGTTATTGAGTTTTTCAACATCTTGTTCAATATCTCGCGGAACCGCAATATCCACCAGCAACATAGGTTGATTGCGACGCTTTTTAAGCGCCCTTTCAACCATTCCTTTACCAATAATAGGCAAAGGACTTGCGGTAGAACTAATAACAATATCAGCTTGCGATAGACATTCATCAATCTCTGATAATGTAATAACATCTGCATCGACTTCATTGGCTAAACGCTGAGCACGCTCTTTAGTTCGGTTAGCAATAATGATTTTTTTAACTTGATGCTCACGAAGATGACGAGCGACTAATTCTATCGTTTCACCGGCGCCGACCAATAAAATAGTCAAAGAGGATAACGATTCGAAGATTTGACGCGCTAAAGTACAAGCGGCAAAAGCAACAGAAACTGCATTGGCACCGATTTGTGTCTCTGTTCTCACTCTTTTCGCAACTGAAAAAGACTTCTGAAACAAACGTTCCAGCTCTGAAGAGAGCGAGTCATAATTTTGGGAATCGGCAAAGGCTTTTTTAACTTGCCCTAAAATTTGAGGTTCACCTAATACGAGAGAATCTAAACCGCTTGCCACTCGCATTAAGTGGCTAACTGCTTGATTATCTTGATGCCAATAAACACTACTTTTTAGCTCACTTGGCTCTATTTGGTGATATTGACATAACCAGCGAATAAGCTGTTCATGGCTATTTTCTTTGTCTTCCATACTGAGATAAAGCTCAGTACGGTTACAAGTGGACAGCACAACACCGCCTCTGACAGCCGGTTGCTGTAAGAGGTTATTTAAGGCATCACCCATGGTATCGGGAGAAAAAGAAACTTTCTCACGTAAAGCAACGGGGGCTGTTTTATGATTAATACCTAATGCTAATAACGTCATATCAACTATATCGAGTTATGAATAAATACCGCCTCGCGACTTGACTTAGTGTAAACCTAAAACAGCGCATTTAGTATGGACTCTTCATTTCCGCCATTCTACTTGATGAACAGATTCAATAAAAGAGCTTACTTGAGTGATAGGAGATTTCTATACACAATTTAACGAAATATCGTTATATCATAAGGTTTATGATACTCTTTTTTTTAACTAATAACGAATTAAAGGAATGTCTCAGCTATGCGTTCACGCTTTTTTTCAACCAAACAACTCCTGCGTATCATCCCGCTTACGGCGTTGTTGCTGAGTGCCTGTAATCTAAATCAGATAAAGACACAAGGCTCTGCGTCTGATAACGATGTGCAATGGCAAGCTCGCCAACAAGCATTAAAGAAAATTTCACAATATGAAACTCGAGGTGCTTTTGCTTATATCGAAGATACAAACAAAACCTATGCCCGATTCTATTGGCAAGACAAAGCAGATGAGCGTTATCGTTTATTATTGACTAATCCGCTAGGTACCACCGAGCTTGATTTAAATGTTATGCCAGGTGTCATTGAAGTCACCGATAATAAAGGTAAAAAGTATTATAGCGATAATCCAGCAGAGATGATTTATCAACTTACTGGTATGGTTATTCCACTGAAAAATCTACGTGCATGGCTTGTTGGTTTACCGGGTGATGCAACTAATTTTGAGTTAGATGCAAATCACTTATTAAAATCGGTCACATTACCCGCCCCCGAAGGTGATTGGCTTGTGACTTACCAAGCTTATGATTCAAGCACTACCCCTAACCTGCCACAACGTCTTGAGTTAAAACAAGGCGAACGCATTATCAAATTAAAAATGGATAACTGGGATATACAGCAATGACTCTAAGTTGGCCTTCTCCTGCCAAATTAAACCTTTTTCTCTATATCACAGGGAAACGTTCGGATGGTTATCATAATCTACAAACGTTATTCCAATTTTTAGATTATGGCGATACATTAACGATTACTCCTCGTGATGATACCCAGTTAACTATCTTAACGCCGATTGAGGGTGTGGAAGATAAAGATAATTTAATTATTAAAGCGGCTAAATTACTGCGTGATTATTGTCAACAACATAATATTCCTTTGCAGTATCAAGGCGCAGATATCAGTGTTGATAAAAAGTTGCCAATGGGTGGTGGCTTAGGTGGAGGCTCTTCTAACGCAGCGACCACATTAATTGCACTTAATTACCACTGGCAAGCGGGTTTAAGTGATGAAACCTTAGCCAAATTAGGAGTAAGTTTAGGGGCTGATGTCCCTGTTTTTGTGAAAGGTCATGCTGCGTTCGCCGAAGGCGTTGGTGAAATTTTGACCCCAGCAGAGCCAAAAGAGCAATGGTATTTGGTCGCACACCCCGGAATTTCCATTCCAACCCCGACAATCTTCACAGATCCAGAATTAAAACGTAATTCTCCTATTCGCTCTCTTGGCGCATTATTAAAGGCTCCGTTCGAGAATGACTGTGAAATGATCGCAAGAAAACGTTTTCGTGAGGTTGAATATCTGCTTTCGTGGCTGTTAGAATATGCACCGTCACGCTTAACTGGGACAGGTGCCTGTGTGTTCGGTGAGTTCGAATCACAAGTTGCCGCTAGTGAAGTGTTAATTAACGCCCCTGAGTGGGTGCATGGGTTTGTAGCGCAAGGCGTCAACATTTCTCCTCTGCATTTATTCCGCTCAAGGATACCTGTGTTATTGCACCCGTAAGATGATGTTTACAAACCCTATGTTCATAAACACGTTCTTTACAGGTCAACAATATCTCTCTCTGGACGCAAGCCTGAGGTTTTTCTCGTGCCCGATATGAAGCTTTTTGCTGGTAACGCAACCCCGGAACTGGCTCAACGTGTTGCCAACCGACTCTACACTAGCCTAGGAGACGCGGCTGTAGGTCGTTTTAGCGACGGTGAAGTCAGTGTGCAAATCAACGAAAACGTACGTGGTGGTGATGTATTTATCATTCAATCAACCTGTGCACCTACTAATGATAATTTAATGGAATTAGTGGTCATGGTTGACGCATTACGTCGAGCTTCCGCTGGTCGTATCACTGCTGTTATTCCTTACTTCGGTTATGCCCGTCAGGATCGCCGTGTTCGTTCAGCCCGTGTTCCTATTACGGCAAAAGTTGTTGCGGATTTCTTATCTAGTGTAGGCGTAGACCGTGTTTTAACCTGTGACTTACACGCAGAACAAATCCAAGGGTTCTTTGATGTACCGGTTGACAATGTCTTCGGCAGCCCAATTCTTTTAGAAGATATGCTTCAAAAAGATTTGGACAACCCTATTGTTGTTTCTCCAGATATTGGCGGTGTTGTTCGCGCTCGTGCTATCGCTAAACTGCTAAACGATACTGATATGGCTATCATTGATAAACGTCGCCCTCGCGCTAACGTTTCTCAAGTTATGCATATTATCGGTGATGTTGCTAACCGCGACTGTATCCTTGTTGACGATATGATCGACACAGGTGGTACATTGTGTAAAGCAGCTGAAGCGCTGAAAGAACGTGGTGCTAAACGCGTATTTGCTTACGCAACTCACCCAATCTTCTCTGGTAATGCTGTTGAGAACATCAAAAGCTCTGTTATTGATGAAGTGGTTGTCTGCGATACAATTCCATTGTCAGCAGAAATCAAAGCATTAAATAAAGTCCGTTCATTGACTCTTTCTGGCATGCTGGCTGAAGCAATTCGCCGTATTAGCAATGAAGAGTCAATCTCTGCGATGTTTGAACATTAATTTGTTATAACATTCATTGCAATTTGAGATAACTAAACCCGCTATAGCGTTTGTTATAGCGGGTTTTTTGTTACCGTTCTCCAAAAACAAGGTAGTTTAGGCAATAAAAAAACCCGCCAAAATATCAACGGGTCTATTGATGTGTATTACTCTCATAATGATGGCAGTTATTCACTTAACACCAGTTTATCTTAAACTTAGTTATTATTTTTTATCTATTCTGATATTAATTGTATTAACAATATTATGGATAACGGTGATTATCATGGCGACGATAACGTTCATCATGATTACGTAACCACCAATACCTTTCTGCTATTGTTTCTCTACCACCGATACGGGCACCTGCTAGCCAAACCAGGGCACCGATAAAGATCCCCATTAAAGAGATATCTGCTAAAAACTCAGGTAATCCTAAAGGGAAGATATGACTAAGAAGGGTATAACCAAGACTACCGA
This sequence comes from Proteus vulgaris, assembly GCF_011045815.1. Lineage (GTDB taxonomy): Bacteria > Pseudomonadota > Gammaproteobacteria > Enterobacterales > Enterobacteriaceae > Proteus > Proteus vulgaris_B. The sequence continues at coordinate 2,192,365 of NZ_CP047344.1, forward strand.
GCATCACAACCATCCCCGTAGCCATACATAAATTACCAACTGCAAATGCATGTTTATATTTCATGTTGCACCTCCAAGCGCGTCGTCAGACGATTCAACACCAAAATACATCGAATAACCTTTTATTCATTGCAGTTATTATAGCCATAAATACTCAGAAGGTATTGTCGAAGCGATCACATCGTTCTGATATTTATTGACAAATCTTCACAAAAAATGTGTTTTTTTATTTTCAAAGTAAAAAATAACGCTGTTTTTATCACTTTCGCTCTTTTTGTTAAATTAAAATAAGGATATTTCCTCTCCCCTCCATTTCTAAAAAACATTCTATGCAATCTATTTTGTGCTTCTGTGCTTAGACAGGTAAACTATGGGCTTTCTTTTAAGACGATAACAGTGAAAGGCTATTGTGAGTAAAATTAAACTTATCGTCGGGTTAGCAAACCCCGGTGCAGATTATGCCCAGACTCGCCATAATGCGGGTGCTTGGTATGTAGATTTATTGGCTCAACGTCATCAGCAATCTCTAAAAGAAGAGAGCAAATTCTTTGGTTACACCGCACGCATTAATTTAAATGGTAATGACGTTCGTTTATTAGTTCCGACCACTTTTATGAATTTGAGTGGTAAAGCGGTACAAGCAATGGCGAACTTTTATCGTATTGAACTTGATGAAATTTTAGTTGCACATGATGAACTCGATTTACCGCCCGGTGTTGTCAAAATGAAATTAGGTGGTGGTAATGGTGGCCATAACGGATTAAAAGACATTCAAAGTAAGTTTAGCAATAATCCAAATTTCTATCGTTTACGCATTGGTATTGGCCACCCTGGTGATAAAAATAAAGTTGTTGGCTTTGTATTAGGCAAACCACCAATGAGTGAACAAAAATTAATTGATGACGCTATCGATGAAGCCCTTTCATGCACAGATATTTTAATGCGTGATGGTTATGAAAAAGCAATAAACCGCTTACATAGCTTTAAAGCATAATCATTACATTGATAAATTAAGCGATTTCAATATTCAGAGGGTAAAATACCCTCTTCTTTTGTGCGATTAATCCCTGATGATTTAATCAAACAGGGATTTGCTCTATAATAGCGCCAAATTTTTTTTAACAGCACACAACAGGAATACTCCCTCCTGTTGTTTTTATGTGACAAGGTGAACGTTTATGGGATTTAAATGTGGTATCGTCGGTCTGCCTAACGTAGGGAAATCTACACTGTTTAATGCCTTAACTAAGGCAGGTATTGAGGCAGCCAACTTCCCATTCTGTACTATCGAACCAAACACAGGTGTTGTTCCAATGCCTGATCCTCGCTTAGATAAACTGGCTGAAATTGTTAAGCCACAGCGTATTTTACCCACAACAATGGAATTTGTTGATATTGCAGGCTTAGTAAAAGGCGCATCTAAAGGTGAAGGTTTAGGTAACCAATTCCTAACGAATATCCGTGAAACTGAAGCGATTGGTCATGTGGTTCGTTGCTTTGAAAATGACAATATCATTCACGTTGCAGGTAAAGTTGATCCTGCTGAAGATATCGAAACTATCAACACTGAATTAGCACTTTCTGACTTAGATACCTGTGAACGTGCAATGCACCGTAATCAGAAAAAAGCAAAAGGTGGCGATAAAATTGCTAAAGCAGAAATGGAAGTGTTAGAAAAATGTTTACCACATTTAGAAAACGCTGGCATGTTACGCGCTTTAGATTTAACGGAAGAAGAAAAAGCAACGATTCGTTATTTAAGCTTCTTAACGTTAAAACCAACAATGTATATTGCAAACGTTAATGAAGATGGTTTTGAAAATAACCCATATCTTGAAACTGTTCGCAAAATCGCAGAAGCAGAAGGTTCTGTGGTTGTTCCTGTTTGTGCTGCTATCGAAGCAGACATTGCTGAGTTAGAAGATGCAGAACGCGAAGAATTTATGCAAGATTTAGGTATTGAAGAGCCTGGCTTAAACCGTGTTATTCGTGCGGGTTACTCATTACTGAACTTACAAACTTACTTCACAGCTGGCGTTAAAGAAGTACGTGCATGGACAATCCCTGTAGGAGCAACAGCACCACAAGCTGCAGGTAAAATCCATACTGACTTTGAGAAAGGTTTTATCCGTGCTCAAACTATCGCTTATAACGACTTTATCACTTACGGTGGTGAACAAGGTGCGAAAGAAGCAGGTAAAATGCGTGCAGAAGGTAAAGAATATATCGTTCAAGATGGCGATGTAATGAACTTCTTGTTTAACGTTTAATTAAATAAAAATATTAACCGTTCTCTAAAAGCCTTATGTTTTCATAAGGCTTTTTTTCCTAATTAACTTAAAATTATTCTATATGCATTTATGAAAACTCATATTATAAAAAAACTAAAAGATTTAAAAATAAAAAATATAATTAGTCGATTCTATAATAGACAAATAATATAAAAAATATTTTTTATATTTAGACTTTCACCCATAAACTGAGTATAGAAAACCATCCCCTAATATATCTTATTTTAATAGAAAAAATAAAAATGTATAAAAATCATTTTTAATTATCTTGACAAAATAAAAACAGAATCAATTCTCCCATAACCAATATCAAAAATAGCTATAGATAACATAAAAATAATAGATTTTGCAAACTTAATTAACTCTAATAATAAAAAATAACATCTAGTTAATTTATAATTATAAAACTATCACCCTCTATTTAATTACAATTAAAACATTTGAAATACTTATGAATTAGGATAATACTTAATTTGACAATCGATTAATGATTGTTACTTATTAAATAAAGGAATAGCTTTACCATGAATAATCATTTTCAATCTAATGTGCGAGATAATAGTGATATAACACACAATAAAAATCATCATTGCCAATGTGGACAAGAAATAATAACTAACTTAAATAATTATATTAGTAAACACCCCGAATGTACTATTTATCAAAATTCATTAATGAGTAGTTTAATTGCAGGTGTATATGACAGCAATATCACTATTGCTGATTTATTAAAGCATGGTGATTTTGGTTTAGGAACTTTTGAACAACTTGATGGCGAGCTAGTTGCATTCGACAATAATGTTTTTCAATTACGCTCTGATGGTAGCGCACGTCAGGCATTAAATTCTCAAAAATCCCCTTTTGCTGTAATGACATTTTTTAATTGTGATATTGAACATCACTTTTCTTATGGTGCATCGCAAAAAGAAATACACAATGTAATTAATCAGTATGTTCCTTCCGACAATCTATTTTGCGCAATCAGAATTGAAGGCGAATTTGAATTAGTTAAAACACGCACAGTTCCTCGCCAAACTCCTCCCTACCTTCCAATGTTAGAGGCTATCGAGGATCAGCCTATTTTCACATTTCATAATGAAACAGGAACTATTGCGGGTTTTCGCTCCCCACAATTTACGCAAGGAATAAATGTTGCAGGGTTTCATGAACATTACATTAATCAACAACGCCAAGGCGGTGGTCATGTCCTTGATTATTATTTAAAACAAGGCACCTTACAGATCGGTGTTATTTCCCGTCTTACCATTGATTTACCCAGCCATTCCACCTTTCTACAAGCAAATTTAATGCCGGACAATCTTCATCAAGCAATAGAACAAGCCGAAAATTAATTTAAATAACGCTTAACTTTATTCTTAATCTTATTTTTATTCACTTGCAAAATTAAAGAAGGTTATATGAACACTCCTCATTGGAAATGTGGTGCAGATTTAATTGTCAAACAATTAGAACAACATGGCATTAAACAAGTGTTTGGTATTCCAGGTGCAAAAATAGATCGTGTATTTGATTCTCTTGTCGATTCAACTATTGAAACGGTGGTGGTTCGTCATGAAGCTAACGCCGCCTTTATGGCCGCAGCGGTTGGTCGTTTAACGGGTAAAGCGGGAGTGGCTATCGCAACATCGGGGCCGGGTTGCTCTAACCTTGCGACAGGTATTGCAACAGCAACATCTGAAGGCGATCCGTTAGTTGCATTAGGAGGCTCAGTAAAATCCGCAGATAGATTAAAATTGGTTCATCAAAGCATGGATACCGTTACTATGTTTAATCCTATTACTAAATTTTGCGCAGAAATTGATTCAGCAAAATCAATTTCTGAAACCATGGCTAATGCTTTTCGCCATGCGGAATCAGGAAGACCGGGTTCGGCTTTTTTAACTTTTCCAATGGATATTTTAAATAATGAAGTTAATAGCCCAATATTAGTACCCAAATCAAAATCCAATATTGGGAGTGCAAATAATGATGCCATCCAAGAAGCCGTTAAATTATTGCAGCATGCTAAAAGCCCAGTTATTTTATTAGGGCTACAAGCTAGTTATCCTGAAAATGCATTAGCATTACAAAAGCTACTTGATATTTGTCCTCTCCCGATTGTAGGTACTTATCAATCAGCAGGTGCGATTGCTCAACGCCATTTTCCTTTATTTGCTGGCCGTATTGGCTTATTTAATAATCAACCAGGTGATGAGTTATTATCTCATGCCGATTTAGTGATTACTTTGGGTTATAGCCCTATAGAATATGAGCCATCATTATGGAATTACAATAATGCCAATATTATTCATATAGATGAGATCCCTGCTGAAATTGATTTAGCTTACTGCCCTGATTTAGAATTAACCGGTAATATCAAATTAACAATTGATAATTTAACTCAGTATTTTGCTAAACAATCTACATCCCAAATTACACTCTCAAATAATACTCATCACATCCTTGAGAAAATTCGCCACCAAAGAGAAATTCTGCAACAAAATAGTTATTTTCGGCATGGTTCTCCTATTCACCCTTTAACCATCATTCATGAGATGCAAAACATTATTGATAACGATGTAACACTCTGTATTGATATGGGGAGTTTTCATATATGGCTTGCACGTTATCTTTATAGTTTTAGAGCAAGACAAATGCTGATTTCTAATGGACAACAAACCATGGGTGTTGCATTACCTTGGGGAATTGGTGCTTCTTTTGTCCGGCCTTCTGATAAAATTATTTCTGTTTCTGGTGATGGTGGTTTTATGCAATCGTCCATGGAGCTAGAAACTGCGGTTCGTTTAAATACTAATATCTTACATATTATTTGGGTGGATAACGCTTATAACATGGTAGAAATGCAAGAGCAAAAAAAATATGGCCGTTATTCTGGTGTAAAATTTGGGGCAATTGATTTTAAACGTTACGCTAGATCCTTCGGTGCTAAAGGGTTTTCTGTTGAATGTGCTTCTCAATTACGTACCGTTTTACATGAAGCGATGGCTGTTGATGGCCCCGCTGTTCTCGCTATTCCTGTCGATTATCGTGATAATGCTAAATTAATGGAACATATTGATTATAATTTGATTATTTAGTTATTTTACTTAAATGTCGTGTTATTAAAAATAGGGGTGAGCATTTTCCACTCATCCTTATTCCTCTCTTTGTTTTTCTTCCTATCTTATTCTTTTGATACAAAACAATTTCATTGTTAATAAAAAGTTATTATCTATTTCTTCTTTCGTTTTTTTTATTAATAATACGTTATGCGATTTTTGTGCATAAAAATGAAAATAGATAATATAAAGTAAGCTAGGTCTTAGCTGACACAGTCATTTTAGTGCTTACAATAACCATATAAATTAAATATAGACTTTCAGTTATTAGGATAATCACGATGTCTCACACCTCATTACTTTCTTCCCATGCTCGATTTATTCCACTTCGCCTTCTTCCTAATGAAGATGTGATTATGGCATTACGACAGATGATGAAGGAACAAAACCTAAAATCAGCATTTATTGCAGGTTGTGTGGGAAGTTTAACCGATGTGGTATTACGCTTTGCAGGACGCGAAGAAAATCGCTATCTTACAGGTAAATTTGAGATTATTTCACTAATTGGAACATTAGATGACCAAGGTGAACATTTGCATTTAGCAATCTCAGATGAAAATGGATTAATGTGTGGTGGACATATGATGCCAGGTTGTACAGTGCGCACGACGCTAGAGCTCGTTATTGGTGAGTTAGAGCAAGTGACTTTTAGCCGTCAGCCTTGTGAACACTCTGGTTATGAGGAGTTGGTCATCACACCGCGTAAATAGCTTTTTTATAAAAAATCGTTATATATGCAAAACAATAAAACCAATAGTCACTATCCTTTGTAAAGGTTTTTAAACTATGTCTACAACTCCTCAAATTTCGAGTCGCACACTCGTGCTAATTGTTGTATCTATTGCAATAAATATGATCGGCGGCCAAATTACCTCAATGGTAAAACTCCCTATATTTTTAGATTCTATCGGTACACTAATTTGTGCCTTATTAGGTGGCCCATGGGTCGCATTATTCACTGGATTATTAACCAATCTATTATGGGGATTAATCAGTGGTCCAATGGCGGCCGCATTTGCTCCGGTTGCCATGATGATAGGATTAAGTGCGGGTTTATTGGCTCGTGCAGGTGGTTTTCGTTCTTTAATTCGCGTTATTGGTTCAGGTATTGTCATTACTTTAGCGTTAATGATTGTCGCTGTTCCAATTCGTACTTATCTATTTGGTGGCGCAACTGGTAGCGGTGCTGATTTCTTTGTTGCTTATTTTCATGCTGTAGGTGAAGGGCTTATTGAGTCTGTTGCCATTACTGTATTAGGAGCAAATCTCGCAGATAAAATCTTATCTGCAATTATCGCTTGGTTATTAGTGCGTCAATTACCACAACGAACACAACGTAATTTCCCTGCGATTGCCAAGGTTCGCTAATAATGCATCCATTTACCTCATTGGCATTATGGCTTTGGCTAAGTGCTAGTGTGCTTTTTTTATCATTAGGCTTACCACTGCTGATAATCAGCAGTGGTATTTTTATTAGCTTATTAATTTGGAAAGCATCTCGCTGGCGTTGGCGTTTTATTGCTTGGTTAATGATCCCTATGGCAATCGGATTATGGTTAGTCCATAGTGGCTGGCTAGCTTATTGGTTAACAGGAGGATCTTTAGATACCAGTAAACAAACTATGGCAATAACGTTATGGTTAAGATTATTAGCAATAATAAGTGGCGCTCAACTGTGGTTACAATACACATCAACAGAGCAATTTATTAGAGCGTTATTTGCTAGCCGTTTACCTATGAGCCTTTCCTATTTATTAGCAGGACCTTTGTTGCTTGTAGAACAATTACGCCAACAATTACACAATATAAGAGAGGCGCAATTAGCGCGAGGTGTTCCTCTTGATGGAACATTTTGGCAACGTCTCATCACATTACCCGCTATTATTCTGCCTCTTATTAGTCATGTATTAAGTGATTTAACGATTAGAAGTGCTGCATTAGATATGCGAGGATTTCGTATTATTAAAAAACGGACAACTTTATATCCTCCAGCAGATACGCCACTTCAAATGATGCTTCGCTACTTGATTTTATTGCTTATTTTGTTTGAAGGAGGTATTTGGCTATGGTACTAAATCTTCAGCAATTGAGTTTTATCCCCACTGGCGACGAACAGCCTATTCTTGGCCCTATCGATTTGCAGTTAAAACAAGGGGAATGGCTTGTGATTTTAGGGGGTAATGGCAGCGGAAAAAGCCTTCTTGCACAATTACTAGCAGGTTGGTATCCCGATTTATTAACAGGTTCAGTACAAGGCATGGGAATTGTACAAAATATTGCTCTCGATAAAAGCCGATTAGTGTCGCTAGCACCCGGACGACAACTCGTTCAACAATCACCACAATTACAACTTTCAGGATGTGCATTCACCGTAGAGCAAGAAATTGCCTTTGGCCCTGAAAATTTGGGATTGAGCGATAATGAAATTCGATTTCGAGTAAAAGAAGCTATGGCATTAACACAATGTGAATGCTTGCGTTTTCGCCACCCTTCAACCCTTTCTGGCGGTGAAGCTCAACGCGTTGTCATAGCAAGTGCGCTTGCTATGCACCCAAAATTATTATTACTTGATGAAGCTTTTAGTCGCTTAACACCCAATGCAACCCAACAATTACAGCAACGCATAAAACACTATGCAAAAGAGCATAAATGCAGTGTCGTCATTTTTGAACGCAATTTATTACCTGCAATAAGTCTGAGTGAACAATTTTTATTATTGGAGGCGGGAAAAGTGAAGGCAAAAGGTACTTTAGACTCTATTTTTCCATTCTTGTTTTCAACGATTAATGCTCCAGACGCATGGCAAGCTTTACATTGGTTAATTGAAAACCATCATTGGAATAAGAATATTGTAAATAATGACAAAGCCTTGCTTAATGCTTTTAAGGAATTTTATGTTACAGCTCAATAATGTAACTTATCGCTGGAGCGATGATGTTCCGCCTTGTATCTCTCAATTATCCTTAACCTTAAATCAAGGCGAATGGATAACCTTAGTCGGTGATAATGGAGCGGGTAAATCTACCTTATTACGATTAATTGCAGGACTATTAACGCCCAACGAAGGTGATATAACACTCAATAATCAGTCACTATTTCAACTAAAAGCACAACAGCGCGCTCATTATATTGGAGTGTTATTTCAAGAGCCTGAACGACAAATTTTTCATAATACGGTTGAAAAAGAGATCACTTTTGGTTTAAAGCTACGTAAATTTCCGAAAAAAGAAATTAAAAAATGTTTAGATGAAACACTGTCGCTTTGTGGTTTAAGTGATGTTGCAGATGTTCATCCTTTAGATTTACATGCAGGCCAGCGTAGGATGGTTGCTGTTGCAAGTTTAAGTATTTTATCACCTAAAATATTATTACTTGATGAACCCACTCGTGATTTTGATGCACATTGGTTAAGCTGTTTTGAGAATTGGCTTCAGGTACAAAAAACATTAGGTACAACAGTATTGGCTATTAGTCATGATCTTGATTTTACTGCTCGCCATTTTCAGAGAGTTATCCATTTATCTTCAGGTAAATTAATTGCCGATGGCTCCCCTGATAAAGTGCTAATGGATTCAACACTGCAATCCCTTACTGATATTCCTGCGCCTACGCTATACTCATTAAGTCAGAAACTGAAATTACCAATTAAAAATACGCCTATTGAATGGGCGATAATGTTAACTGAAATGAATAAGAATTCTAAAATAAGCTCATAATAATCTTAATATTTATCACTGTTATTGTGTTTATTTGTAAGTAGTTGGAGATAATTAAATGGAAATTATTCACACTTTATTCGACGCCTTAAGTCACTTATCTCCTATTACTCTATTCTTATCGATTATTTTAATCACAGCAGGAAAATCAACCATAGGTATTTCTTCATTTTTGCCCCCCGCATCTTTAATGTTGCTCTTTATTTTTGGTGCTTGTTTACCGCTTTATTCTCCTATATTTCTTTGGTTAGCCACCAGTTGTGGTGCTCTATTAGGTTCAATTTTAAGCTATGAGTTGGGGCGTTCTATCTATCGTTTTCCTCGCCTTAAAATATGGGTTAATCGTTATCAGTCAAAAATTAATCGCATTCAACAATTATTAAAAAATAAAACTCACTATATTTTGTTTATCTCTCGATTCTTAGCTGTTTTTCGCTATTTAACCCCCTTTAGTGCTGGCTTATTAAAACTATCTGCATATGGTATTTATATCACCAGCACCATTTCTGCCTTGGTCTGGTCTGCAATGTTTGTTTTAATCGCAACAGGTGTACTTACTTTTGCTTTATAAGTGGCAAATTAGCACTTAATTTTAATCTTTCTATTAATACTAAAAGTGGTCTATTTTCTTTTTACATAATCATATTGTTTAAATATCTTCTGACCTCTCTTTTTTTCATTTTATTTTTAATTATCGATAAATAGGCTATTTTTTAGCTTCTTTTATCTTTTCTTCCATGCTTTATTGATATTTTCTTTCGCATTTTGTGCCTATCACCATAATTATGATTAAAATTTGCATAATTACTATGGTGATCACAATTTGTTACCTTCTTGTTTTAATTTCATTACGTCACGTCACAATTTCTTAACACTCCTTATTTCTATAAAAGTTGTCATGTTGTATACAAGTTGGTGTGAAACATTCACCTGCGTTTTTATGTACAGGAACAACATCATGAGAATAAGAAAAACAAAGCTTGCCATCGGTATTGTTGCTGTTATTGCGGTTGTCTCATTAGCAATAGCTGGCAAAAAAGAAAATGCGAATAAACAATTTCTCTCTGTAGCAACCGCTTCAACAGGAGGAACGTATTATCCGATGGGAGTGGGATTAGCAAATGTATGGAGCACGCACCTTAAGGATAGAGGCGTTCAAGTAACAGGGCAATCTTCGGCAGGATCGATAGAAAACATCTATTTAATGCAAAAAAATGAAGCTCAGCTCTCTATTTTACAAAGTCTTTTAGCTGTGGAAGCTTATGAAGGTGTGCGTAATTTTGAAGGTAAACCAGAAAGAAATTTGCGCTCAATTTCTATGTTGTGGCCTAATGTCGAACACTTTGTTTTAATGAATGACAAAGTAAAAACTGGCACATTAGATGATATTCGTGCAACAAGTTTTTCTGTTGGCCCTCAAGCGAGTGGGACAGAGCAATCAACGATTATCATTCTTAAAGGTGTTAATTTAACCAAGAAAGATATTACCCCTGAATATCTTGGGTATGGAGACACTGTTTCTGCCATGCGAGATGGCCGTCTTGACGGTGGTGCATTACCTGCTGGTGTCCCAGCTTCAGCCGTCACCGATATGTATGCCAGTGGTGTCAGCGCAAAACTACTCGAAGTCACAGATAAACAACTTGATGATATCAATCATGTGGCAAATTCATGGTTTCGTTTTGAAATACCCGCGGATACCTACCCTCGCCAAACTGAAATGGTCAATACGATAGCCCAACCTAATATCTTAATGGCCACAACCAGCATTGATAATGACTTAGTTTATGAGCTAACAAAAACTATGTTTGAGAACCTTCCTGAAGTTCATCAAGTTCATAGCGCAGCTAAGTACATCACCACAGAAAATGCATTAAAAGGTGTTTCTGTGCCATTACATTTAGGGGCTTACCGCTATTACAAAGAAATCGGATTAGAGATCCCTGATTATCTTATTCCACCAGAAGCTCAAACGCAGACTAATAATAAATAACAGGAGTGAGTTATGACTAATAATGACCACCTAACTCCGGTAGAGCCACCTGCATTAGATAAAGAAGCAAGCTCTGGCAATCGCCAACTTGCAGGCATTTACCTGAAAATCACCACGACTCTTGCAATATTAATTTCACTTTATGCGATTTATTCTAACGCATTATCAAATACTCAAGAGTTTTACCGTAATACTATTTTTCTTAGTGGTATTTTAATTTTAGGCTTTATTTTATTTCCATTCTCTAAGCGTTTTTCCACACCTAAATTTAATGGTTGGGATTATCTTTTTATTGCTTTAACATTAATCAGTTATGGCTATTTTTTCTTTAATTACGTAGATCTTCATGTAGTAAGAAAAAGCATTCCAAATACTACTGATTATGCCATGGCTATATTAGGTATTATCGTACTGTTTGAAGCTGCAAGAAGAACTACTGGTTATTTCATTCCAGGGCTTGCAACTTTTGCCATTATCTATGCTTTATTTGGTCAGTATTTTATGGGTATTTTCGGTCATGCAGGATTTTCTGTAGAAAGATTGTTATACCGTTTATTTATGACCAGTGAAGGGATTTTTGGTATTACCCTTTCAACGGCCTCCACCGCGATTGTGGTCTTTATTCTCTTTGGTTCATTCTTGAGTGTCAGTGGTGCTACTGCTTTATTTAATGATTTAGCGCTGGCTATCGCAGGTCGTCGTCGTGGTGGGCCAGCCCAAGTTGCGGTTATTTCATCTGCATTAACAGGCTCTTTAAGCGGAAGTGCTGTTGCTAACGTAGCAACAACGGGGACTTTCACCATTCCTTTAATGAAAAGTATTGGATTAACACCGCGTTTTGCTGGAGCTGTAGAAGCAACTGCATCGACGGGTGGCATGATCATGCCTCCGATTATGGGTGCAGCCGCATTTATTATGGCTGGCTTTTTAGGAATTTCATATACCACCATTGTTATTGCAGCCATTATTCCAGCACTGTTGTATTACGCCGCATTAATTATGGCCATTGACATTGAAGCCAAGAAACAAGGGTTAAAGGGGTTAAGTAAAGAAAATATTCCACAAGTTAAAGCCGTATTAAAAGCCCGAGGCTTACTGTTATTACCATTGGTTATTGTCATTGGAACCTTATTAGTAGGTAAAACACCTATTTATGCTGGCTTCTTAGGTATTCTAACCATTATTGTTGCAAGTTGGATAACACCCGATAAAACTGTTCGTATGACTTTAACTAAAGTGGCTGACGCCTTAGCTGAAGCGGCTCGTGGGTCAGTTCAAGTAACGGTCGCTTGCGCAGCTATTGGCGTGATTATCTGTGTAGTTACAATGACGGGTATCGGAGCAACATTGGCCTTTAATATCGTCTCAATGACGGATAATACACTATGGATGATATTATTAGTTGTCATGCTGGTGTGTATTGTATTAAGTATGGGGTTACCTTCAACCGCTTTATATATCGTCGTTGCCGTTACAGTGTCACCTATTTTAATTAAAGCTGGCGTTATGCCTTTAGCGGCTCATTTCTTTGTATTCTGGTTTGGCGCACTATCCAATATTACACCTCCTGTTGCCTTAGCCAGTTATACTGCCGCCAGTATTGCAAGAGCAGACCCTATGCAAACATCATGGGATGCGGTTCGTTTAGCACTTCCCGGTTTTATTATTCCGTTTATTTTAGTCTATAACCCTGCTTTATTAATGCAAGGTGATAATTTAGGTGTACTTTCTATTGGATTAATGATTATTACTGCATTAGTCGGAATTTATGCACTAAGTATCGCAACAGCAAACTTCTGGATGATTAAAACAACGTGGTTTGAGCGTATTGCATTTGCTGCTGCGGCAATTTTAATGATTAAACCGGGCTTATATACCGACCTTTTAGGTGTTGCCTTGATCCTATTAACTGGTGCATTCCATCTATTACGGTCTAAAAAACAGTTAGCTAATATGGGGCATGCATCTGGAGAAAACTAGATGATACAAAAGATCTCACGCCAAAAAGCGTCGCATCAAATTCTTGAGCAAATAAAGCAAAATATTAGTAACGGGACATACCCTATTGGTGAAAAGTTACCTTCTGAAAATGTACTCGCTGATGCCTTTGGCGTCAGTCGAGTCCCGATCAGAGAAGCATTAGGTGTCTTAGAAGCCAGTGGCATTGTGACTTCACGCCAAGGAGGTGGTCGCCGTGTAATTGACCATTCTATACTCAGTAAATATGAGCCATTAGTCATGGAAATTGCTTGCCCTGAAGAGATAGATTCACTACTTGAGATGCGTGAGGTCATTGAACATGAAGCGGCAGCTATTGCCGCTTTACGCCGAACACCAGAAGAATTACGCGCTATCGAAAATGCCCACGATGCCTTTGTTTTAGCAACAAGACAAAACAAAAGTATTGGCCATGAAGAAGACTATCAATTTCATCGTTCTATTATGGTTGCCGCACACAATCCTTTTTTTGTCAGGATCTTAGATAATATGCATGAGCTTTATCTTGGTGTCTTAATGTATTCATTAAGTCAAAATAAAGGGCGAGAGACAGAAACAGAGCGTGTTATTGCAGAGCATGAAGCGATTGTTGAAGCAATACGCCAACAAGATCACGATGAAACAAGCTATAAAATGCGTCTTCATTTAACGAATGTACGTGGCAAATTAAAGCGCTTACAACAAGAACCTTGTTAATTTAAAATTTATAAAATGGATAAGATTATGACGTATGACGTGATTATTATTGGTGCGGGATTAGTCGGATTAGGGGTTGCAAGTGCGCTACAAGAAAGTCAACCTGAACTAAAACTACTGGTGATTGATAAAGAATCCGGCCCTGCGGCTCATCAAAGTGGACATAACAGTAATGTTGTTCATTCTGGTATTTATTATACACCGGGGAGCCTTAAAGCAAGGCTGGCTAAACAAGGCAATATCACCACTTATGCGTTTTGCCAACAACATAATCTTTATTACGATCGTTGTGGCAAAGTGATTGTCGCTACCAATGAAAAAGAGCTAAATGCGTTAGAAAACATTTATCAACGTGGCATTGATAATGGGCTTGAAGTTATCAAAATGACTGAAAGTGAACTGAAAGCTAGAGAGCCTTATGTTAATGGTATTGCTGCATTATTAGTTCCTGATGCAGGGATTGTTAATTATCCCGAAATAGCAGCAAAACATGTTGAAATTATTAAATCTCGTGGTGGTAAATTTACGTTTGGCCAAGCTGTAACATCGATCAATGAAACGGATGATAATGTCACAGTAACGACATCCAATGAGCAATTTACAGGTAAATGGTTGATTAATTGTGCAGGATTATTTAGTGATCGTATTGCTAAAATGGCAGGTTATGACACAGGTATGAAGATAGTCCCATTCCGTGGTGAATACTTTATGCTTAATGCCAATAAAAACTACTTAGTCAACCACCTAATTTATCCCGTTCCTAACCCTGATTTTCCATTCTTAGGCGTACACTTCACACGCATGTATAACGGACATCGTGATGTTGGGCCTAATGCGGTATTAGCGTTTAAGCGCGAAGGCTATAAAAAAAGCGATATTAATTTAAAAGATCTCGCCGAAGTGCTCACTTATAAGGGCTTTTGGAAAATTGCAGGTAATTATTTAGGTGAAGGAATGGCCGAACTTCGTCGTTCATATTCTCGCAAATTATTTACTGCGAATGCGCAAAAATTAATTCCTGATTTACATGAAGCAGATATTCATCCTGGTCCTGCGGGAGTTCGTGCTCAGGCATTAACTCGTGAAGGAAAATTAGTAGATGATTTCCATTTTGTGAAAGGTAAGCGTTCATTACATGTGTGTAATGCCCCATCACCTGCTGCAACGGCATCTATTGAAATAGGTAGAGAAATTGTTAGAGAACATTTTTCTTTGTAAAACAAAATTACAACACTATTCAAAATCATTTATATAATTATCATTATGAGCGCTTGATCATTTTATCAAGCACTCATATATTGTATAAATACTTAAATTTATTTAACGATTAAATAATAGATAATATTTTATATTAGGAGGTTTAATTGTCATTTTGCAAAAGTTGCGGAAATAAAACATCAGAACTTGATAAGTTTTGCTCTTCCTGTGGTTATGCTAAAGATGTTAACTCCATCACCTCTAGAGATAACAACATTAATGCTATTAACTCTGAAATAAAAAATAATAATATTCATATTGGTGACACGTATACGTATTCTGATAAAGTTGATCCCTCAACCCTTAATTTAACACGTTCTTTCATTAAGCCATTCTGGTCAAAAAATAAGATTTTAGCCAAACGAACTACTTTTGTTAGCCTAGGATCGATAGGTAGCATTGCTAGTATACTTAGTCTTTATTTATCATTTCCTTCAAACAACGCTATAACACAAATTACTACAACAATTTTTACTGTTTTTTTTATAATGATGCTTTCTATTGGATTATATATTAAACGTTCAAGATTTCAGCATCTTATTGGTTTAGTTAACTTAGAAACTAACGAGAGAGATGATATATATCTAACAAGAATAACTTGTGATTGCCCATGGTGTAATTCCAAAATGAAATTAAGAATGATAGGCCCTAAAGAAAATAAAAGACACCAATTATTATGTCAACGAAACCCATCACAACATCGGATCCTTTTTGATCCAACAGCCTTATCTGATATTGACGATAATTAAGATATTTTATTGTTTTCTTTTAATGCTTCATTCATTAACCACTGCTGAAATATTTCCATTGATGCGGTCATTGGTTTTGATTTTAAATACGTTAACCAATACTTCCCCAATTCAACTTCTATTTTAAAAGGTTGTATTAGCTGACCGCTTTCTATTTCTCTTGAAAACATATTTGCGGGCGCTAATGCAACTCCACCTTCATAAATCGCGCTTTCTACCATTAAACGTGAAGAATCAAAAATAGAACCTGTTATTTTTATCGGCGATATATCTGCTTTTTCAAACCATTGTGACCATTCATCTTCTCGATAAGAACGATATAAGTTTTCATTTATTAAGTCAGTTGGATAATGTAACCGTTCTGCTGTTTTTGGTGAGCACAAAACTGTTAATGGTGCAGAGAATAAAGCTTTATTATGGGTTAGAGGCCATAGTCCTTCACCAAATCGAATGGCAAAATCAAGTCCTTCAGTTGCCAAATTAACCACATTGTTATTTGTTCTTAAATTCACTTCTATTCTTGGATATTGTTGCTTAAATTCAGCCAATCGAGGTAATAACCAGCCAATAGCAAATGTTCCCACAGTGGCAATCGAAACAACATCACGATATTCACCTCGTTCGAACTGTTTAAACACCCGTTCGATATCACTAAATGCGGTTGTTAATACCGAAAATAAGATCTGTGCATCATCTGTCATCTCCAAACCACGAGGCAAACGCTTAAAAAGCATCACGCCCAATCGTTCTTCTAGCATTCTCACCTGTTGACTCACTGCGCCTTGGGTGACATAGAGTTCTAATGCAGCTTTGGTAAAATTAAGGTGTCTTGCGGATGCTTCAAAAGCGCGTAGTGCGTTGAGGGGAAGATGTGTTCGCATAATATTCTTAGCCATTAGATTTTCTATAGGCTAAGGCGATTTATTATCGATTGTCAATAAATCAATTAAATAGGATATTGCACCTGATAAATAAACAGCGTCACATACTGTCGATAACCGTCTATTTATATTTAACTTTTTTTATTAAATTAATATGAGCATCCATTTCTATGTTTAAAACAACATGCCGTCAAACCGCAGTGATCGCAGTTTCATTAATATCTCTACTTGCTTCACCCATGCTATGGGCTAAAACAAATAGCACTATTGAAGAACAATTAACGACACTTGAAAAAAATAGCCAAGGCCGTTTAGGCGTTGCGTTAATTAATACTAAAGATAACTCACAAGTAACTTATCGTGGTGATGAGCGCTTTGCGATGGCAAGTACCAGCAAAGTTATGGCTGTAGCTGCCGTTTTAAAAGAAAGTGAAAAACAATCAGGATTGCTTGATAACCCTATAACCATCAAAAAAGCTGATTTAGTCCCTTATAGCCCGATTACAGAAAAACATTTAGCAACTGGAATGACACTGGCTCAATTAAGTGCGGCTACCTTGCAATATAGCGATAATACAGCAATGAATAAAATCCTAGATTATTTAGGAGGGCCTTCCAGCGTTACTCAATTTGCACGTTCAATTAATGATGTAACTTATCGACTAGATCGCAAAGAGCCTGAATTAAATACAGCTATACATGGTGATCCTCGTGATACCACCTCTCCAATTGCTATGGCCAAAAGCCTTCAAGCATTAACACTAGGTGACGCATTAGGCCAATCTCAACGCCAACAACTTGTTACTTGGTTAAAAGGTAATACAACAGGCGATCACAGTATTAAAGCGGGTTTACCAAAACATTGGATTGTTGGAGATAAAACCGGTAGTGGTGATTATGGCACAACTAATGATATAGCCGTTATTTGGCCTGAAAACCATGCACCATTAATTTTAGTCGTCTATTTCACACAACAAGAACAAAATGCGAAATACCGTAAAGATATTATTGCCAAAGCAGCTGAAATTGTAACAAAAGAATTTTCCAATTTATCTCAAACAAAATAAATTTCTTTATTGATAATATAAATAATAGATCAAATGTAGTAATAGAGTTATTTATTGACTCTATTACTAAAAGTATACAAAAAATAATACAAATAACTTAAAAATAAACAATTAGATTGTAATAAACAAGAATAATATATTGACTTTGATTAAATGGATTTATGTTGAGGAAAAAGATATCAGAACTTTTTGAATTAATTAGTGAATTATTATCGTGCGCGGGTCAAATCACCCTCACCCAGATCAGACTTTGTATCGTTATTCTTATCATATTAATGCTAATTATTGTCTCTTTATGTACTTGGTCGATTTATCTCTATTTTATTGGTGCTTCATTATTTTTCTGTATGTTACTTTATACACCAAAGATATATCGGTTTATTAAAAGCTGGATAGTTTAACTTATGCCAATAAAAAGCCTCTGTTAAGATTTAACTTGAGGCTTTCTCTATTAAATATATCTGTGATAATTAAAAATCAAATAACTCTAAATATTTAAAAAATTAAAGTGGTAAAGCAAAACTTACTTTTACCGTTTCCATTGGTACTTCTGTTTTTATACTTTGGATGCTTGGAATTTGTGTTAAATAATCGGCATGAAAACGACGATATGTTGCTAAATCTTTAGTCACTATCCGAATTAACGCATCACACTCGCCGGCCATTAAATGGCATTCTACCACTTCAGGTAACACCTTAATGGCCTTTACAAATTCTTCTATCGTTTCTGCATCCTGTGCTCTAAACCAGATCCTTGCGAATAAAGATAAACCTGCATCAACCATACTACCATCTAATACAGCAACGTAGCGCGTGATCACTCCCGACTCTTCAAGTAAACGCACTCGGCGAAGACAAGGTGACGGTGATAGTCCAACTTCTTTTGCTAGCTCAATATTTTGAATTTTGCCATCACGCTGAAGCACCTGCAAAATATGTTTATCTATCTTATCTAATTTTATTGACATCAAAGATTAACCTTAATTCTATTTGTGGAATTTTATTGCCAATTAATTCTTTTTGTTAGCAACAAAGCAACCCGATTTTTTCGAAAACATCATATAATCTTTCCGCTAAATTTCACAGCAAAAACGATGTTTCTCTTAATCTATCTCTATCAGGTGAAAAGATGGAATTTAACACTTTATTATTATTCGCACTGACGGTTCTACCGCTTATCTGTACACCTGGGCCTGATATTCTTTTTATCTCATCCCAAGGGTTATCAGGAGGAATGAAATCAGCATGGATTGCGAATTCAGGCGTGATATCCGGTTATTTAACCCATGCGTTACTGAGTGCTTTAGGGCTTGCAGCCTTAGTATCTACATCTCCCATTTTATTTCACTTACTCAAATGGGTCGGTGTTGCCTATATCAGTTATCTTGCCCTTAAAATGTTGATATCAGCCTGCAAAAAAGGAAAGTTAGTCCTTAATGCCACTAAAGCTTCATCTCTATTTCGTAAAGGTTTTTTAACCAGTTTCCTTAATCCTAAAGGTTTATTAGTTTATCTCGCTATTTTACCAAACTTTATTGATAATCATAATGATGTCGCAACACAATCATTACTGTTATCTGGGATATTTATCACGACTTGCTTAATTATTTATGGCCTTCTTGGTAGCTTCTTTGCTTATGTCAGCTTAAAAGGTGGTTTAAGTGATAAACGTCGTCGTTATAACGATGGTATTGCTGGTGGATTACTCACTCTTGCCGCCGTTAATCTGGCTTTAAATTAGCCATAATCCTAAGCATCATTTATTATTTCAATCAATATTTGACCACAAAAATACCTTTATTTTAGTGGTCGAATATCTGCCCATAATAATTGGCAATTTGCGGTTAACGGTCTTATTTCACCTTCTCGAATATCGGGCAACCACCATGCACCTTGCCCTTTTGATAAACGCTGACAAGTAGCGCCAGTTAAAGTCCATTCACCTTGCGTTATATAAATAAGTCCCGCGTGAGAGCTTGGTAATATAAGGGGTTGTGTTACTAATGTAGTTTCTGCTTTCCAGCATGTCCTGCGTACCATAATATTTAAACATTTCACGCCCCCTTTAATCAGCTCCGACTTAACATAAATATCACCTGAAAAATCAAAAGGTTGATAAGGATCAGTGACAGAATGACTCAGAAATCCAGCGCTATTTAAATTAAGTCCATTACCTTCTAATAGCACCATTTGCCGTTCAATATCAGGAAACTGTCCTAATGAGCCATTATCTTCGATAGATGTTAAACACGCTCGCCATGAAAAATCATTATTCACTGGCCAACACACAATTTCTTGGGTTGTGCCTTTTTGATTACGCCATGGAATAAACGGTAACTCTTGTTGATCAAAACAACGTAGCTTCATTGTGTCCTCCTGCAATATCTGGCTAGTCAGTCTGATAATGAGGTTAAGAATTAATCATTGGAGATTACCGTTCATAAATCAATATCTAACTTTAAAAAATGTGCGCTAACGTCCGCTATTTACGTCGTAATTTTCTACATCCTTCACCGATAATTTCCATTCCTTTTTCTGTCCTGCTATTCCATTGAAAAGAAGAATTTAAACGAAAAGCATGGTTAAATTGAGAACTGGTGGAAAACATGGAACCAGGTGCAATACTGACCCCTCTTTCCAATGCAAAGTGATAAAGTTTATTTGCATCAAATGTTGATTCAAATTCTAGCCAGAGAAAATATCCTCCTGTTGGAATATTCACTTTTACATCTTCAGGTAAATGTGCCTGTATGGCTTGCAACATGCGATAACGCCTTTGTTCTAATAATAATCTTAATCGACGAAGATGCGTATCATAGCCTCCTTGTGATAGGTAATCCGCAATAGCTTGCTGTGTCGGCATACTCGCAGAAACTGTACTCATCATTTGTAACTGTTGTATTTTTGTTGCGTGTTTTCCTGCGGCAACCCAGCCTACGCGAAAGCCCGGAGCTAAACATTTAGAAAAAGAAGCGCAATGTAATACGCTATTCGTTTTATCAAAGCCTTTTACTGGCATTGGCGCCTTTTGGCTGTTATAGAGTTCTCCATAGACATCATCTTCAATTAACGTTATCTGTTTTTTCGCTAATATTTCCACCAACCTTATTTTGTTTTCATCAGGCATTGTTCCACCTAATGGATTTTGACAATGACTCATCAACCAACACGCTTTTATATCGTATTGATCCACTACTTTTTCGAGTTCTTCTAAACAAATTCCTGTTATAGGATCTGTTCTAATCGCAATGGCTTTTAAACGTAAACGTTCAATAGCTTGTAATGCACCATAAAATGCGGGTGATTCAATCACCACCCAATCACCTGGTTCGGTTACTGCCTGTAAACTAAAGCTCAATGATTCCATTGCACCCGCAGTGATCACTATTTCATCTGGAGAGACATGAATACCTTGCAATGCATAGCGTTGCGCAATGTTACGGCGTAACTTTTCATTTCCTGGTGGTAAATTAATTACTGAACTTTGAGGTGCTAAATGTCTTGCTGCTGATGCTAATGCACTACTGAGTTTAGGTTGGATAAATAAACTAGGATCGGGAAATGCTGAACCAAAAGGAATAATCTCAGGATCTTTACATGCTTGGAGCACATTAAAAATGGAGGTGCTAATCTCAACATTTTCACTCATGTGTAACCCTTTACTGGCTGTTACTTGGCCAAAGCGTGTATTACGATGTGCAACGTAATAGCCTGATTGTGGTCGCGCGGTTATCCATCCTTGGCTTTCTAATAATTGATACGATTGTAAAACAGTCATTAAACTTAAACCTGATTGTTTTACCGTATCCCGCAATGAAGGTAAACAGTCGCCAGATTGCCAGATATTATCTTCAATCTGTTGGCGTATTTGCGCTGCAAGCTGTTCATATCGAGTCATATAAAACTGTTCACCTCAAAAACTGTTATAGTCATTTTTAAACTTATTGTCACTATTATAGCTTACTGTCATATGGTCTACTAATCCACACGATTTACCTGCAATTTACATTTACATATCAATAAAACGAGGTTTTTATGCTTGGGTTAAGTGCCTTCGATTTGGCGCGTATCCAATTTGCGTTCACAGTTTCTTTTCATATTATCTTCCCCGCTATTACTATCGGATTGGCTAGTTTTTTAGCCGTATTGGAAGGTTTATGGTTAAAAACCCGCAATAAGGATTATTTAGCGTTATTTCATTTCTGGTCAAAAATATTCGCTGTTAACTTTGCTATGGGTGTTGTCTCTGGTTTGGTTATGGCCTATCAATTTGGAACCAACTGGAGCTTTTTTTCTGACTTTGCCGGCTCAATTACAGGCCCTTTACTGACTTATGAAGTGCTTACCGCTTTCTTCCTAGAAGCGGGATTTTTGGGCGTAATGCTATTTGGTTGGAATAAAGTGGGCGAAAAACTTCACTTTTTCGCAACCTGTATGGTCGCATTAGGCACACTGATGTCAACGTTTTGGATCTTGGCATCAAATAGCTGGATGCAAACACCACAAGGTTTCGAAATCATTAATAACCAAGTTGTCCCCGTAGATTGGATTGCGGTTATTTTTAACCCCTCGTTTCCTTATCGTCTCGCTCATATGGGCGTTGCCGCATTCCTTGCTTCTGCTTTCTTTATTGCTGCTTCCGCGGCGTGGCATCTCCTTAAAGGCAATAAAACATCAGCAATGAAAAAGATGCTTTCAATGTCTTTGTGGATGATTTTAATTTTAGCACCAATTCAAGCTCTCATTGGTGATGTCCATGGTTTAAATACCTTAAAACATCAGCCAGTAAAAATTGCTGCCATTGAAGGTCATTGGGAAAATAAACCAGGTGAAGCAACACCGTTAATTCTCTTTGGTATGCCTGATATGGATGCTGAAGAAACCAAATATAAGATAGAAATCCCTTATCTTGGCAGCATGATCTTAACTCACAGCTTAGAAAAACAGGTTCCGGCATTAAAAGAGTTTCCGAAAGAAGATAGGCCTAATTCACTTATCGTTTTCTGGTCTTTCCGCATTATGGTTGGCCTCGGGATGTTAATGATCCTAGTGGGTGTTTGGGGAACTTGGCTGCGATATAAAAATAAACTTTATGAATCTAAAACCTTCTTACGTTTAACGTTTTTAATGGCACCGTCAGGTCTTATCGCGATCCTTTCAGGTTGGTTTACAACAGAAGTCGGTCGCCAGCCTTGGGTTGTTTATGGCATACAGCGAACACGAGATGCTGTCTCCGCTCATGGTGAAATGCATATGAGTATAAGCCTGCTGATCTTCTTTGTTGTTTATGGCTCTGTGTTCGGTGTTGGATATGCCTATATGTTAAGACTGATCCGTAAAGGTACTTCGGAGGTTCATCATGGGAATTGATTTACCCGTTATTTGGTTCATCATCATCGTATTTAGTACATTAATGTATATTGTCATGGACGGCTTCGATCTCGGTATCGGTATGCTCTATCCATTTATTAAAAGCGACCAAGATCGTGACTTAATGATGAATACCGTAGCCCCTGTGTGGGATGGTAACGAAACATGGCTAGTCTTGGGGGGAGCTGCATTATTTGGTGCATTTCCACTTGCTTATGCTGTTATTCTTGATGCATTAGCAATGCCTTTAACTTTAATGCTTGTTGCCCTGATTTTCCGTGGTGTTGCCTTTGAATTTCGTTTTAAAGCAGATAATAATCACAAAGGTTTTTGGGATAAATCCTTTATTTTTGGATCAATGCTAGCAACCTTTATGCAAGGAGTTGTCGTTGGTAGCGTTGTTCAAGGCCTACCTGTTGTTAATCGCACATTTGCAGGTAGCTATTTTGATTGGTTGTCGCCTTTTGCACTCTTTTGTGGTTTTGGCTTAGTTATTGCCTACTCCTTATTAGGATGTGGTTGGCTAATCATGAAAACCGAAGGCCACTTACAGCAAAATTTATACAAAATTGCTAAACCACTGACACTGGTAATGCTTGCTGTGATCGCTGTTGTTAGTGCATGGACACCGCTAGCACAACCAGCCATTGCTGAACGCTGGTTCACGTTACCTAATTTATTCTTCTTTTTACCCGTTCCACTTTTAGTGTTATACAGCTCATGGCTGATCTTGCGCTCGATAAAAAAACAAGGACATTATCTTCCTTTCTTTGGGGCATTGGCTTTAATTTTCTTAGGTTTTGCCGGATTAGGCATCAGTATTTGGCCTAACATTATTCCGCCTGCCGTTAGTTTTGTAGCTGCTTCGGCACCACCAGAAAGCCAAGGATTTATGTTAGTTGGCGCGCTCTTTATTATTCCAATTATTCTCGTTTATACATTCTGGAGTTATTACGTTTTCAGAGGAAAAACCAATTATGAAGAAGGCTATCACTGATCCACAAATACAAAGCAAACCCTCATTATTAAAAAAATGGGGCTGGCTAATTACAATTTGGTTTTGTAGTGTTTTAGCTTTATTTGCGGTTTCTTCTCTTTTTCGATTCTTAATGACGCTTGCGGGAATGAAAGTGAAGTAAAGGCAAAACACACACAGCAATATAAAAACAGTACCGCACGACGGTAAAAATAAACACAAAGGGCTGATATTGTTTTAGCCCTTTTTATTTTCCATAATTAACTAAAATTAAATCAAACACATTGATAAAATAACTATAAATACATCATTTTTGATCAGTAGTAAGGGATAAACTCTTTTTTATTATGTTATGTCGATAAATAAAGATATAAACAATCCTATAAAAAGCTATCTTCACTAGAAATAAAATAGAGTACTTGTTGAATTCAATTTCTAAAGTAATTATGATACCCGCCACTTAGCTCTCCACATCAGTATTAGTTTATAAAGACGTATATTGTATATCATGTAGATATTACCTATTTGATTAACTTAAAAATTAAGCTCATATCCCTATAAAATAGAGGGAATGGTCATAATGTCTTTTTAAAAATGTATTTTGATAATTTAGAATTATCTTAATTGCTAAGAAAGATCACCTAAACTAGGCTTACGTATTGTTGCTACTAAATTAAGGATGAAGTCATGAATTGGTATTTGGAAGTCATTAAAAATAATTACGCTAACTTTTCAGGCCGTGCTCGCAGAAAAGAATATTGGATGTTTACTCTGGTAAATACCATTATCATTACTGTTCTATACGCTATTTTAATGTCATCAATAGATATGAACACTGGTGAAATGAGTTCATTAGGTTCAATTGTAGGTATTATTATCGGTATTTATTCTTTAGCTATTATTGTACCTAGCCTTGCCGTCACTATTCGTCGTTTTCACGACCAAGATAAATCAGGTTGGATGTTCTTACTTGCATTTATTCCTGCTGTTGGTGGATTAATTGTTTTTGTCTTTATGTGCCTAGAAGGAACTAAAGGCGACAATAGATTTGGCCCAGATCCTAAAGCTTAATCTATTGCTGACATCATATAAAAATACAGTGAGTATAATATTTTAAAGTTTACTCACTGTATTTATTGATTTTTCCGCATTTATTTCAACTCTCTAAAACCATTCCTTTTTTCAAAAAAATAACACCAATCCTCTCCTACCACATTACATTTTAGTGTTTTTGTTTTCTTCTCATTTTTATAATTAATATTTATTAATTATTATCTTAAGCTTATTACATTGATTTTTAAGTTTTTTTCTTGATTGTAATTTGAGCCTAATCACACAATGATAAGTAAAACATACACCTCACTTTACTAAATTAAAGTTAATGTTGATAATGACTATCATTATTAATTGAAAATGATAATATCTACATCGAAAAAATAATTAAATGAGTCAGGTAAAAAAACGTGAGTAACCCAAAAACACCTCAAGAAAAAAATATTTATAAACCAGCTCCTCCTCGCCTAGTTCAAGTAAAACGTATTACTGATGTCACTCCAGGAATGCGCTGCATTACCTTTACTAGTGATGATTTAGATAACTACCCAGCTGATACTGCGGGCGCACATCTAAAAATATTTTTACCATTAGAAGGCCAAGTTAAGCCAACAGTACCGGGTTTTTCTGAAAAAGGTCCCAAATGGCCTGAAGGCGAACCAAGATCGATTGTACGGACTTATAGTGTCCGCGCTATTCGCCCAGAGCAAAAAGAGTTAGACATTGAATTTGCCGTTCATAACGATGCTGGTCCAGCTATTCATTTTGCGCTAAATGCAAAGCAAGGCGACTATATTGGGATCACTAATCCAGGTGGCCCAGATCCCTTATTAGCTCCTGCATCACATTACTATATGGCAGCCGATCCAAGTTCATTACCTGCTTTAATGGCTTTAATTGAAACAATGCAACCTAATGTTCAAGGAAAAGTCGTTATACGAGTAGAAAACGAAACACATCGCCAAGAAATTAAACATCCTAATGGATTAGAAATAATCTGGTTAATTGGCTCAGTTGAAGAGCAAACTGAAAACTTAATTAATAAATTTATGTCTTGGAAATTACCTGCTGAAGATGTGGCATTTTGGATTGCAGGTGAAGACAAAATTATTCGTGCATTAAGACGTCATATTCGTCGTGATAACGGTTACGATCGTAGCTTAATTTATGCTATTCCTTATTGGCGCTTTGGCTATGACGAAGAAGGTTATCATGCTGAACGTCACCATGTTATGGATAATGAAGACGTAAGCTAAGTAATAAATTAAAGATTAAACGTTGGCTGTACAGGCTGCATATTAGCCCCTCATTAATATGCAGCCTTTTTATTTAATCGTGATATGAAAACGCTATTTCTTCATCCTTTTCTCATCTTGCTGATAATTTCCATCATCATCAATATAAACAAGAGTCATAATCTGATGAGGATTTACCTGTCCTTGATATTGAATTTTTTGTTTTGAAAATGGTGCAACCATAATAGCATTAATGAGAGGTTGAGCTTCTTTATCATCAATATAGATCTTTGAAATAGTAAAAAAATAAGCACTAGGATTATTTATCTCTAAATATTGCGCGCTCTGTGTAATTTCAATCTGTTTAAAAATATCGTGGGTCGTTAATGTAAGTTGATTAGGTCGGTAGAAAATTTTTATTCGTGTCTGTAAAGCTAATTGGAGTGTATTTACATTTTCTTTCTTGTCTGGCTTTGGCGGAATATCTAATACATTTAAATAAAAAATAGATTCTCTATCTTGTGGTAAAGAATTATCAAGTTGCTGTAATTTTAATCGCAGCCCCCCATTTGCAGAAATTTTCGCCATAGGGGGAATAACAAGAAAAGGCGCAGTTGTCGTTTCTGGCGTCGATGCAATATTTCCTTCATCTGTCCAACTTTGAATTAATGTTGATTGCTCACTTTGATTAACTATTTGTAATAATATCGTTGATTGGTCAGCAGGGAAAACTAAACGCGTTCGTTCTAGCACTACGCTGGCATTTGTAAAAGGCGTTATCAATATAAATAACAGAATAAAAAAATTTTTCATCTTGACACCTTTTAATCGTAAGACATTACCAGCGTTGCCGAACTTGTTATTTTGCCTTGAGTCACCGTATTCGCATTATAAGGGGAGTAGTAAGCGCCCATATTTATAGAAAACACAGGAGATAATGTACTCCCTTTAGTTACACTAAAAATACTCGTCGCACTCCCTTGTGTATTTATTGAATCAGATAAAATAAGCGGGCTATTTGTGTTATCTGCTTTTACGACACGAAATCCAACCCCTCCCGCCCCCTGTGCGGTAGTATTCGTTAATATGGTTTTATCCGTCGCTAATAAGTTTTGGCTTGATAAAAACATATTAATATTACGAGATGTTTTCGAATCACCTAATAAATTTTGGCAGGTAAAGTTTAATGTAAAGGGAGTATAACCGGCTTTATCAACTGTTTTTGCCTCTTTAACACTAATTAACGGTAATGAGACAACAAGTCCTGCATTAGAAAAATCACATGTTGTCATTACTGGGTTATAGGTAATTTTCATTGGTTGTAAAAAAATATCATTTTGATCGACAGGCCATACCCACGTTAATAAAAACTGCACTAATTTAATCACAATATTCAGCAACCATTGAATAATCCCTACACTTGATGCATCAGAGGCTAAAATAACCGGGGTAACAAGGGCCGTGTTTCCACTTACTTCAGTGTAATTACTCGACGGCTTAGAGGTGAGTAACGTAAATTTAAGGGTAAAATTAGTATCTAAATCAGATGCAGGATGCGTTCCCGCAGCAATATTTTCCACACTCTTTTTTTCTAATGACGTTAAAGTGATAGAAACAAACTGTTTTCCACCATTAAAACCTATTGTTCCTGTTCGATTATCAGCAAAGGGTGAAGCTATACCCACTGAATTAGGAAATAGCCCTCTTGCGGTACATTTAAATGTACCTGGAAATGTTGTTCTACTCGCCTTCGTAACCGTTGTTGAAGCGCTATTTAAATCTCCAGATATGTCGAAATTAATATCTGGTGCTGTGATCGTACTATCTGGCTTACAATTAGCAATCGCCTTTTGGCTTAATATTCCTATTAATAATAAAAATATAAAGGTTGATAATTTCATAGACCTTTCCTTTATCGACAGATATTACGATTTT
This sequence comes from Proteus vulgaris, assembly GCF_011045815.1. Classification (GTDB taxonomy): domain Bacteria; phylum Pseudomonadota; class Gammaproteobacteria; order Enterobacterales; family Enterobacteriaceae; genus Proteus; species Proteus vulgaris_B. The sequence goes on from NZ_CP047344.1 coordinate 2,220,701, forward strand.
TATCCATCGTATTAATTAAATGGCTAATTACACATTCTATTTTGCCGGTTTCATTTATTTTTATAGAGACAGAAGACGGTAACGTATCACTTTTTAAATAAAGTACACCGGATTGTCCTACATATCCTATTGCTTGTTTCTTATTATTAAAAACTTCTGTTCCAAAAGGTAAACTTTCACCATTATCTAAAGAAGCTCTAATAATAAAAGTTTGGCGTTGATCCGTTTCTAATGAAAGATAATTAACTGCACCTAAATAAGGAGTAACATGCGTAATATTTCCAACAACTTCAGCATTTGATGGAAGTTCAGTATTGGTTAATGTATAAATATTTGTACGATAAGGAATGCTATTTGCTACCAAGACAACGCCTTGATGATTAGTTAAGGTTGCTTTATGTCCATTCACCATCATATTATTTGCCATTGGTGCTTCAATAATGGTATAGGTTTTTCCAGTATCTCCTGAAAATGCAATATGATTAGGAATAGCAACAACGGTTCCTCTTGTCCCTAATCCACCTTGACGATAATCATTTGCCTCAGTATAAGAAGCGGAAAGTGTGCTATAAGGGTGGCGATAACTCACATTCGCACCGACTAAATTATTCCCACCCGTTTGATTTGAACCTGTTAAAGTATAATTGACTAAATCATCTTTACCTGCCGTTCCACTTAAACTTAATGTAGATTGCTGATAGCGTGAATCTGCCGCGTAAATAGAGGTATTTAGGTTTGCTCTTTTATCGAAAAATGAAACAGGGATACTGACATTTAAGTAATAACGTGTTTCTTCTTTATTATCGTAATTCCTTAATTTGGATACAGAAAGATTATAAGCAATATCGTTATAGTTATTTGAATATCCTAATTGATACTCTCGATTACTGTTAGTTGTATTCCAATAATTTCGATGCGTGCCTGAAAGAAAAATAACACCTCTCTGACCACCTAAATATTGGTTAAGATTAATAGTAAACGTATTTTTTGCTCGAGATCCTCTTAATGCATCAAAGGTTGTTAAATCTAAATCAGAAATAGTATTATTATTTCCCTGCTGTTTAGCGAGATCGTTTTGATAATCTTTCCAAGCTTGGTAATTGTCATGCGAGTAAATAGAATCAACAAAACTATAATAATCACGAGTTGAATAACGATAAGCCGCCAGTGTTAAATTTGTTAATGTGGCATCCATATATTTGCTATATGCCAGACGAAAGCTTTGCCCTGTCTTCTTACCGATTTGTAAATCTGCGCTTGCATGAGTTATATCCGCAGAGATTGCGCCAAATTTAAAATTCCAACCACTCCCTATTAATGCTGAATAATAATCTTCGCTGACAATTCCTCCTGCATATACAGTTACTAAATTATTTAAGCCATAATGAAATTCACCTTGTGCAAATTTAGCTCGATAATCCGTATTGTTAATACGTGATTCGCCTAGCATCACATTATAGCGATATACCCCTTCTTTTAGCATATCGGGAACGGCTGAAAATGGCACCGTGAAAGACTCTCTTCTTCCATCGGCTTCTTGAACAACCACTAATAGATCACCGCCACCTGCTGTGGGTTGAATATCTCGAAAAGAAAACTCACCAGGAGGCACATTTTCTTGAAAAACTAAATTTTCATTTTGATAAACACTGACTAATGCGTTGGTTTGAGCAATACCCCGAATAATAGGTGCAAATCCTTGGCTTGAATTGGGTAGCATTCCCATTTCTGTCGCTAATGATGCCCCTCTAAATGAAATACTGGTAAAGAGTGCCGCAGGTGTATAAAAGTCACCAATCGTTAATCCGGCAGTTATCTGACTTAGCGCTTTATACACATAGCGGGTATTATTCTTCCACTCGCTTTTCCCGTGAGAATAGTAGGAATAGTTAGATTCATCTCTAAATTGCCATGCTCCTAAATTAATACCTGAATTAAGATTGGCAAAGAAATTTTCGTTATTACTTTTATTTCCTTTTTTCTCTTTGTAGTTATAGTAATTTAAATTATAGGATAAGATCAGCGCCGAGATACCTTGCTCCCAATAACTGGGATCAACATATCCCATTTCAGATTGTTTAATAGAAATCTGAGGTGCACTGATATCAAGTCTTAACCGATTAATATCTAATGTTGTAGTAACATTTTTTGCAAGCTCGTTAATTAAAATCGTTTTTTGTTCTGTTATTTTTTGTTTGGCTGATAAAGATAAATTTAAACCGAGCTTATTTACATCTTCTGTTTCAATGCTTATCCCTGCATTAGCACCAAGAACATTTATTTCAAATTGCCCTTTCCATGCTTGATTAACATAGACATCAACAAGTTGTTTCCCTTCAGGCACTTTATCATCTATATAAAATCGTGAAATATCCCCGTTTTTTGATTTTCCTACTAATAAAGATGTATCAAATCCCTCTGCATACAGATCTTGAGCATAATGTTGCATTCCTAAAAAAATAAGGATTGAGAGGTATTTTGGATTATTCACGATGCTGTCTCTGTTAGAGTTTAATATTCTGTGATTTATAAACACCAAAATCATCAACATAAATAACAACAACCGAATGACTGGTTAATTTATTGATTAGCGGTAACTCACGAGAAGATAAAGGCGAGATCATTTCAGAATCAACAAGCGTAATACGAGGAGTTTCTTCTGTAGAAATAGAGGCTATAGTGAAATGATACTGTGAGTTATTTTTAACAATGACTTTATTACCATTCAATTGATACGTTATTTTTTCATTAATACGTGCTGGATCATCCATTAACCCTTTCGGTCGATAAAAAACTTTAATTCTTGTTTTCATCGCTAATTGTAAATAACTTTTTCCTTTTAAGGCTTCCGCATTTTCAGGGATATCAAGAATATTTAAAAAATAAACTTGTTCAACATTATCTTTTAATCCTTCATTGGAATTCTTTATTCTTAATGTTTGCCCCTGTCTACCCGCTATTTTTACAATGGGTGGGTATAAATAAAAAGGAGAATTTGCATCTTCCGGCGTTGAATCAACATCACCGTCATCTATCCAACTTTGTATAAGTGAAGCTAAATCACCATTATTTGTTAATTGAAGATTAACACTATCTACGCCTTCATAATAAATAACGCGTGTACCGTTAATAATAACATTAGCAAATACACTCGTTGGTAATATCAAAGCAATAATAAAAATAATTAATTTTTTCATTATAAACACCCTAAAAAACCAGACTCAAATTGAGTCTGGTTCCTTTAGATTATAAATAAGAGACAGTATAAATAACGTTAGAGTGTACAGGCCCTGTTTTAGCCGCTGTTGCATTAGTTTTATAATAACTCGCAATTAAACGTAGTGTATCTGAATCCGGCGCTGTTTTATCGCCTTTGATACCCGTATCAAATGTTGCATTTAACGGTATAGCAACCGTTGGTGCAGCAGTTGTCGATAAGCTAAAGCCGACATTTTTCGCAACTGTTGGATCATTTTCATTAGCGGTATCATTCACTAAATATAACCCACTTGTTGAAATGCTATTTGCAGATGAAAAATGTATTTTTAAATTACTGCCAGTGGGTGTTGATGCTGGTGCACAATCAGAGAATGTTAAAGCAAACTCTTTTTGATTTTTGGTGATCACGGCATTAGCCGTTGTTCCTGCATCAGATACAGTAATAGGATCTAATAAAATAGAGAAATCGGCGCTATTTCCCCCATTAATAGTACAAGTGGTATCACTAATAGCACCAGAGAAAGAAATAATTCCACCGGCACTGTTAGTTGCGGCAAATGCTGACGTCGACAATATAGCCACTGATAATAATGACAGTGGGAGTTTATGTTTAAGCATATATAACCCCAAGAATAGACAAATATTTAATTAGCAAAAATAAGCTTCTATTATTGCCATCATTAACTAAAGGATGAAAAAGAAAACCCTAGTCATTTTTGATATTAGCTACATTTAAAAATCTCAACAAATAAAAATAAACATTTTTTAAAATTCGTGATTTAAGTCAAATTTAATTAACCGCTCACCATAGTTAATATATAAACGTATTGATATTTAAATTTATTATTTAATTTAAATACAATTAACTAAAAAACAATAACAATTAATGTATTAATAAACACTCCAATAAAGAATAGTTTTTGCTAAATGCACAAATAAGGAATAATTTATTTTAATAAACTATTCCTTATTAAGGTATAAAAAAATATTTTTTCATTCAGAATGAGAGAAGGCATAAATTTTATGGTGGGAAAAATCGTCAATAAAAGAGTGTTTTATAAAATTAATAAAATATCAATACCATGCTATTTGACATATTTAATTATTGATAGGCTACATATTAATCATCTCAACAATATGTAGCCTTTGATTATTTCATGCAGAAACTCTGACCTTTATTCAATTAGTATATGCTGCTAATACATGTTGACATAAAGTTGAACGCACACAGTCTTCTTGTGTAAATTTAATCACGCCAATTTGATTATTTTCCTCAAATCGAATAAGGGCATCCGCTAATCCTGAATTTATATGTGAAGGTAAATCACATTGGGTTATATCACCATTAACAACCACGGTAACATTCTCGCCCATACGTGTTAGAAATAACTTCATTTGATTCACGGTAACATTTTGTGCTTCATCTAAAATAACAAAAGCATTTTCAAATGTACGACCACGCATATAAGCAAAAGGAGCAATTTCAACTTTACCAATTTCGGGTCGTAAGCAATATTGTAAAAACGAAGCACCTAAGCGTTTCACTAATACATCATAAACAGGACGAAAATAAGGAGCGAACTTCTCAGCAATATCACCCGGTAAAAAACCTAAATCTTCATCAGCTTGTAAAACAGGACGTGTCACAATAATACGCTCTATATCTTTATTAATTAGTGCGTCGGCTGCCATTGCGGTACTAAGAAACGTTTTACCACACCCCGCTTCTCCTGTAGCAAAAATAAGATTTTGATGTTTAATGGCATTCATATATTGGCGCTGTATTTCATTACGCGGAGAAAGTACACGTTCATCACGCTTCTCTCTCGCCATACCAATAGTATCAATATCCCCAAATCCCGGTAAAATCATCACATTATCTCTATGTACTCCACTACGTTGTTCTTTACGTGAAGTGCGTTTATTTTCTCGGCGTGATCGTGTTGCTGCTTTTTGTCTACTCATAGTGGTATTTACCCTTGTTAGTCTTCAAAAAGTCATCGACATCTCTATTTGTCTTCCATTCGCTTACCGATGAGTCCCCTTCAGACTCTGTTTAGTCACAGAAAACAAAAAAACCGGTCACAATCCTGAACATTAAACATCAATGAACGGTTGTTGCCGGTTTTCTGTGAGTAACGAGATATTTCCATTGCTTCTATCATTCATATTCCCCATCATGGAGTTAGAGTGAAATTAACGAAGCTTTATGACAGTATAATGACAAAAGAAAAATATTTTCAATACTGAGCTTATCTATAACGAGATGAACTTAACATAAAAATAACAATAAGTGTTATTTTAGGGAGAGTAAATGAATTTCTTGCGATTACCTTTTATTTATTGGTTACTACTTAACCTAATTCCATTTATTAGTTTTGAACTTCACTCAGGCTCTCTAAAAATGGGTTTCTTTTTTTATTTAGGTTTACTCACTATTACGACTTCTGGGATCTGGCTTTTTTATTGCCTCGCATTTTTTATTAAACAAAAAACATCTCCTAATCCCAATCACACACCTCGACAATTAGTGACAAGTGGCCCTTATAAAATTAGCCGTAATCCTATGTATCTCGGTTTTTTGGACATCAGTATTGGGCTATTTTTTATTTTTGGTAATTGGGGATTTTTAGGTGCAGCGATTGCGTTCTACTTTATTACTGATCGCTATACGATAGTACGTGAAGAGAAGATCTTAAATGAGTTATTTCCACAAGCGTGGCAACAATATTGCCGCCACGTTCGTCGTTGGATGTAATCTAAATAATCACCTTTAAGGCTGTTTGCAATTATTTGCTAAACGATAACCAGCCTTAATCGCCTCATTTTCTGTTTTAAAGAAGACAGCATTTTTATCTGACATGGTTTTATAGCCAGAGCAATGGGCAAAATGATAAATTTTACTATTTATATTACCCTTAATACTTTCAGATTGTGATGTACTTACTTGTTTCGGTGTCTCAGTTTTAACTTTAGTGACTGGTGCATTATTTGTTGCAGATAATCCGGCACCACTATTTTTATGCCCTAATTGCCATTTCACTTCTCCCGTCACAAAAGGATTATGATATCCAACGACACGAGCAATACGATTATCACGCTCTTTTTCCCATGCCGTTGGCGGATAAGACTTATCCCAAGCCATTAATAATTGTTGTTGCTGACGTGACATTGAGAGGTTATAGCGATCATGTAAATAGAAATAGACCCTTGCTACTTGACCTTTTACTTCATTACGAGGCTCAAAAGTACGTGAGGCAAAATCAACACGGCTACGACATTGACCATATTGGTAAGGTGCTTGAGTAGGTAATTGCCCAAAGCTGAAATTACTACGATCACCATTAACTTCACCAATAGACGGTGCTAAATTGTGTAAATCGGCTTCGATCTTGCCAAACACAGGATCGTTTTTCACACAATTAGCTCGACCACCATTTTGCCAACATTGACGCTGATGCCCAAACACCCATGCAGGAACAATATGTTCCCACTCAATACGTGCAGCTCTTGTTTGTTGTGTTCTTACTTGATAGCCACAACTGGCTAAATCGACACGACCACCAGATTTCCCTACCCATTCCCAATCGCAGCCACAATAAATCGTTCCTTGTGATTTTTGATTTTGATCATAATAGATACGTTCTTTTGCTATCTCTTTTGCTTTTGTAAAATTTTCTGGGGCTTGTGCTTGAACATTTAATGTAAAAATAAATAAACCCAATACAATCGCGGTATAGTGTAATATTTTTCTCAAAGTGATATCTGCCTTACGCTTTATTTTATTAAACCCAATAAGAATTATCTTTAATAACCAACTGATAATCTTATTTTTATTTTTCTTTATATTACCTTTTTTAAATTTATTTTGGGCAATCTTTCTTGCTATTTTTTATGTGAAAAATAAAACAATAAGCGTGAATGGTAATAGAAAAAGCCGTTATTCTCGACATTAACGCAAAAGGGATTTGCTATGGTTTAGTCCATCAATGATTTGGAGAAAATTAAAAATGAATGAGAATATGCTGAATTTAATGGATGAATTAGTAGAGATCACAAAAAAGCATGCGAATAACGAAGATGTTAAAGCGCATGCAAGTTTGGAGTCTGAAAACAAATTACGAATTCAAATTATTATTTCTGACAAAAATGAACTGGATATTACATTAAATTCACTACAACACGCGATGTAAGAAATTATACACTCGGACGCTTACGATATAACCATAATCCCGGCAAGGATAGCCCGATAGAGAGCGCACCGACAATAAATGAAGCTTTAAGGAAATTAGTAACTAAAGCTTCAAAAATCTCCTCGCTATAACCGATTTGTGTTAATTTCACCACAGAGATCATCGCGATATAGGCATTAATTCCAGGGAACATTGGAATAACAGCCGCGACAGTGAAAACTTTAGGATGAGCAAGCCACCAGCGTGACCATTGAATACCAATGCAACCGACTAAAATTGCGGCACAGAAACTTGCCCATTCAATATTCATTCCACTCATAATCAGCACAGTACGTGAGCCATGCCCTATTGCCCCTAATAACGCACAATATTTTAAAGCACGTAAAGGCACATTAAATACCATTGCGAAACCCACTGCAGGAATGGCGGCTAAAATCATATCTTCAATAAGGGTAAGAATAATCGTTATTATGCCCAATCTCTTAACTCCCATACTGCCATGGCTAAAATAACCCCTAAACAGGTTGCCAATGTTAACATTGTTGCCATTGCCCAACGCGCTAACCCCGTATTAACATGGCCTTTAAACATATCAGCAACAGCATTAATTAAAGGAAATCCGGGAACCAATAATAAAACACTGGCAGCCATTGAAATAGTTGCAGTTGTTTGAAAATAAGAGAGCTTTAATAATAAACCTGAAACAGATGTGGCAACAAAAGCAGTAATACAAAAATTAATTAGTGGATTCATTTGACGATGCGTTAATACTTGGCGTACAAACATACCAAGGCCACCACCAATAGCCGAAACTAAAAAACCATCCCAATTGCCACCATTTAATTTAGAAAAACAACCACAAGATAAGGCAATCATAAAAATAATCACCCAACGTGGATAGCGTAATGGCTTTATATGCTCAAAGCGTTTTCTTGCTTCATGAATATCTGCAAGATGATGTTCAACCAAAATAACAATATGCTGAACCTCTGTCACTACATGCATATTAATGCCACGATCAACTATCTTTCGTGTTGATGTCTGGCAATGTCCATTGACTATCGTCGTTAATACAACTGCATTAGCAGAAATTGCACTTTCGACTTGATGTACACCTAAAGCTAAACCTAAACGGGTTGAAAGCTGTTCAACCAGCATGCTTTCTGCGCCATGCTGCAATAGCAATAACGCAGTTTGAATACATAACTTGGTAATTTCACGCTGTTTATCTTGTGAAATGGCAGTGCAGTCCGCCATTATCTCATTATCCATACCATGCCTTAGTTTTAATCAAAAACGAGCTACTGCTAATATAAAGTTTATCAGCATAGCTCATTCCTCGCCCTATTATCTTTCAATATTATTATGAAGAAATAAAATATTTAAGGCAGTAGGTAGATCAATCTTTATTTACTCACTCGCTTTTATTCGTAGGATCTCTGCTTTAGAAAACTCGTTAAATAATATGTATTCTAAATCATTCAGGATACGGCTAACCAACAAGCAGAGCTTTATACGTGCAATAGTATATAACTTGTGCAAATAGACGTCGCCTATAACGCTGTAATTTGAAGTATGACGAGTATATAAAATAAAAAAGGTGCCAAATTTGGTATTCAACATAATACTCATCTCTCATTAAAAAAATAATAGAATTCACTTTAGAATGCCTATCATTCTCAATCAATAAGATCCCTTATGTTTGCATAAAAACCACATTAATAAACAATTACACCTATCTATATTTTTTTACCTAGCATTGAAATAACAATGCATATCCGAAATGATAAGTGATTTTTTATAAACCAAAGTAAAAAAGCCCCCAAATAAATAATTTAGGGGCTTTTGCTGTTTTTTACTTTTATGAAAATTTTTAGCGGACAACTAAAACAGATTGCTTCGCATAAGCAACGATACCTGACGCATTTGAACCTAATAAGTGAGTTGAAATACTTGGACGACGTGAACCAATCACAATCAAATCAGCATTAATTTTTTCAGCTAGCTCTAAAACTTTATCTCTTGCAGAGCCAAATACGGCTGAATACTCAACTCGTTCATTAGGCAAATCGATACTATTAGCTAATTCTTGCAGTTGTTCTTGTACACGTTCAAGCGCTTTGTTGGCAAAAGAACTTAACATGTCATAGTGATAGCTATAACTAATAGAAAAACGTGAAATATCAGGAATAGCATGGAAAAGATGCAGTTTCGCACCTTCTAGTTTGGCAATATAAACAGCGTGTTGTAAGGCTTTTTTCGTTAACTCATCTTCTGAAATATCAACAGGTACTAGAATTGTTTTGTACATAGCAACTCCTCATTATCAGATTACTGTCTGTTTTTATTGTAGCGTTAAACCCACAGCTTGCTTATTTAATCTTCCTCAAGATGCCATTTATGCAATTGTCGATGAATAAACGGTGTGACAACCAGCCCAATTGATAAAATAAAAACACACTGAAGAAACAAACCATATATTGCAATAAAAAAGCGCCCTGTTGGGGTCGCAGGTGCAGGCTCTACTGGTTGTCCACTCAACATAGAAATTGCATTTAATGAGGACTCCATAAAGCTATGCCCTTCAATTAAATAGAATCCTAATACGCCGGGTAATAACCCTAAAAAAAAGAAAATAGAGCCTATTACATAATAGCGTAAGATGCGTAGAATAAAACGATCGAGCCTTAAAAGTTCTTGGGTGAATTTTTCCATTCTTATTCACTCTATAGAGTGTTTACTCAATAAATGGCTTACTAAATAAATAAGATAAACTACGCAAAAATAAAAATATGCTACGAGGAATACTCATAGCATATTAATGAATATATTAACGAACAACTAATACTGAAATTTCCGCGTAGCGAACTACGCCCGCTGCGGTAGAGCCTAATAAATGAGTGCTAATATTAGGTCTGCGTGAGCCAATGACAATTAAGTCGGCTTGAATATCTTTTGCTGTAACTAAAATCTCATCACGAGGTGAGCCAAAAGTAACCGTATAAGCGACCTTTTCAGCTGGTAAATCCACCGAATCTACCAACATTTGCATATCATTTTCTGCTTTCACTGTCGCTTTATCTTTAATTTCTGGATAACCCAGTGAATAAGCATTAATGATTGCCGAAGAGATAGGAAGAACATGAATTAAATGTAAGTTAGCTCCCGTTTCTTTTGCTAAATACACAGCATGTCGTACTGCTTTACTGGTTAACTCTTCTTCTACAATATCAATAGGTACTAAAATCGTTTTATACATAATAACTCCTCTCAACTCTCCATTTGCCTTAATCTTACCGCAATAACCCAAAGATTACTGTGAGTGAATTAACTAAAAACAATCTAATCTTAATATAAACCTACTTTAATTATTAATACGTTATACGATAAAACAAAAAGATCTTATTCAAAATAATCGGCATTATGTTGTTGTGTTTGCACCCATATTTGATTACGAACATCGCGAACAGTATCAATCAATTCTGAAGCGGTTAATCCTATTGGTCCAATACCTTTTTCAACTAAAATATCAGCAGCAATACCATGTATCCAAACCGCGCTTTTAACCGCTTCAGACATTACCATTCCTTGCGCTAAAAAACTCCCCATGATACCGGTTAATACATCCCCACTTCCTGCTGTTGATAATCCACTGTTGCCTGTTCTGTTAATTAGGATCTCACCTGTAGGAGAAGTAATAACTGTATTTTCCCCTTTGAGTATTGCCCAACAGTGGTAAAGTTTTGCCACTTCTTTAGCGGCTTGTTCTCGGTTATTTTGAACATCACTCAATGTACAATTAAGTAAAATAGAGGCTTCTTTGGGATGTGGCGTTAATACACAATGTTGATTAAGTGAGATTTTTGATTTTAATTTTGCCATCAACACTAGCGCATCCGCATCAAAAACATAAGGTTGGTTTTCATCACGTTGGGCTAATACATTTAATAAAATATTTTCAGAATTTGCCGACACCCCCAACCCACAACCAATAGCCCAAGCAGAAATATCTTGCCTATCGACTAACTCAAACGCTGTTTTTAGCATGAGCTCTGGTGCGCTATCAATAAAAGGAAGAGGAAGTTGTAATTGTGCGAAACCAAGAAAAACTTTTCCACAGCCCGCTTTTAATGCACTTTTACCAGCCAACACAATGGCACCACTCATTCCTTCAGCACTACCAATAATACCAATTGTTCCAAATGTACCTTTATGTGTATTTCCTGTTTTACGCTGATAAAGTGCAGGATAATGTGTTATTGCATATAATAACTGCTCTTTTTTCATCTTATTCTTCTCCACCATTTCCTGCATTTTTTCTTATTATTAATCGCAATAGATATACAAGCTCTCTTTCACGACTGATATTTAAAGTATAGCGTGATTTTAGTGAGTAAATGTAAGAGAGTACTATTTTGCCTGATTGTCACTCTAACGATACCAATCTTATAAAATGCTTGAGGCTACACTATTCATCCCTCATCAAGACTTTGCTATTCTATTGGCCTAATTTGATATCATTGGCCAATTAAACACAAAGGAAGTAGATAATGAACGAAAAATTTAAAACACAAGCAGATGTTGAAACATTGGCAGAAGAAGTGGCTTGTTTAAAAACCCTGGTCACTTATATGTTAAAAGCATTAGGCCAAGCAGATGCAGGTCGTATTATTTTAAATATTGAACGCGCGATTGCAGAAGTTGATGACGAAAAACAAGCAGAGACATTCCGTAATACTATTAGCCAAATTAAAACTGTTTATCGCCAGTAATTGATTTATTTTGGATTGGGTTTGGTACATATTTTTATTCTATTTTCTGAACTTTTTGTGCTGCACAAATAAACAAAAATTAGTTTTAAATTCCTATATACTCAATCTCGAAATAAACCATTCTTTATTCATTTAGCTACCCCTCTATCTTTATAGAGGGTTTTTTTTCTCTTTTACCCCCATTTTTTAACTCTCTCATTCAAAAGTTTTTTCATATTTTATAAATGATAATTATCTTTTTTATTCATTATCTCTAGCTAATAATCTGAATAACAAATGTTTTTTTGTTAAGCATTTTTAATGCTATTTGAATTGGGGAGTAAGATAAAATCTTATACTTTTAGTGTGTTGATTATAAAACAACCTAAAGAATTCAATGAATTAAGTTTATTTCAGTATTAATAGTTTATCATTTTATCCTTATTTTTATATTTAACTCTCTATTTTTTATTATTAACATAAATAAAAAGCAATATCATAAAATGTAAATAAAGATAAATCCTAATATCATTAAAATCATGTTATTTTATTTATTGTTAATTATAGCTTTCCTTTGAAAATAAAAACCTAGTTTATTGTCCTTAAACACAATTGTAGCTATAAAACTAGATTTAATCGGATTAAAAAAATTAACGTTTTATATTTTTACACTTATTCTGATTTATCGTCACCCTTGTTTATATGTTACACTCAATGAGTACGTACCAAAAAATAAACATGAGGCTAAAATGAAACCACTTCTCTTATCTCTGCTATTATTGCCCGCAGTTGCTTTCGCAAACCCAACTAAAATGGCTGATGATTACTGTGATACTTTTAAAGATATCTCAATTAAAGCTTATGATACAAAAGAACCAGCAGAGAAAATCGCCAAAGATGCAGTAGCCTCTTTAAATGCAAAGAAATTTGATTTTGCAAAATTAGAAGCAACTGAAGCACAATTTACTGAAGGCACTATCGAAGTTGTTAACTCTTTACGTGACGCAAAAGCTGAAATTGGTTCTCGTGCAGAATTCCAAGAAGGCCTAACTCAAATTGTTGCTGCTTGTAAAATTCAAATGATCTCTGCATTAGAAGAGCAAAAAAAATAATCTTCTCATTAAGAAATGAGTAGTCATCAATTTAAAGAGTAGAAATTATCCTGCTCTTTTTTCTCTTTCTCTATAACTAACTCTCTACACTCTAAATAATTCGAGGTGTGGTCAACAACACTACAACTTGAAGTATGACGAGTATCATTAGTATGTGGCTAGTGCGAATGAAAGAAGTCAACAACGCTACGGCTTGAAGTATGACGAGTATCAATTATAGAGTATCTATCTATCAATATTAAGGTTTATAATACCTCAGTAAATACTTGTTAGTACTGGCCATAAAAAGGAGATATTGTGAGCAACGAACAATCCATCCAGCGTTTAAGAAGACTACGCCAGTCAGAAAACCTGCGCGCGCTCTTTCAGGAAACAACCTTAACTAAAAATGATCTCGCTCTGCCTATTTTTGTTGAAGAAGGGCTTGATGATTATCAGCCTATTAAAAGTATGCCGGGTGTGGTTCGTATTCCTGAAAAGCGTCTTGCTTACGAAATTGAACGTATTGCCAAAGCTGGCATTAAAACTGTTATGACTTTTGGGGTATCCCATCATCTTGATGAAACTGGAAGTGATGCTTGGAAAAGTGATGGCTTAGTTTCTCGCATGTCTCGTATTTGTAAAGATGCAGTACCAGAAATGATTGTGATGTCTGATACTTGTTTTTGTGAATACACTTCACATGGTCACTGTGGCGTTTTACATGGTGAACATGTTGATAATGATGAAACTATCTATAATTTAGGTCTTCAAGCTGTTGCTGCAGCACAAGCTGGTGCAGATTTTATCGCGCCATCCGCAGCAATGGATGGTCAAGTCGCCGCCATTCGCGCAGCTCTTGATAAAGCAGGATTTGGTGATACAGGCATTGTCTCTTATTCAACTAAATTCGCTTCAGCCTTATATGGTCCGTTCCGTGATGCAGCGGGCTCACGCTTAATTGGTGATCGCAAAACTTATCAAATGAATCCAATGAACCGCCGTGAAGCGATCCGTGAATCATTAATTGATGAGCAAGAAGGCGCTGATATGCTGATGGTAAAACCCGCAGGCGCTTATTTAGATATTATTCGCGATGTGCGTGAACGTACGTTATTGCCTTTAGCGGCTTATCAGATCAGTGGTGAATATGCCCAAATTAAATTTGCGGCATTAGCTGGTGCAATCGATGAAGATCGTGTGGTCATGGAAACTTTAGGCTCAATTAAACGTGCAGGAGCAGATTTAATTCTATCTTACTTTGCACTTGATTTAGCTGAAAGAAACCTACTTTAATCATCTTATGCTCGAAATGATCTAAGGTGTACTAAGATACAGCTATGCACAATGTTTCATTTGAGTACATACAGTAAACAACTTATTGAAGATGCTCCAAATAATTCAAGGTGTAGCGGCAACAACGCTACACCTTGAAATATGACGAGTAATTTTATTATGGGGCAATTACTATGGATAACTGTATTTTCTGTCAAATCGTTGCGGGAAAAGCACCTTGCCATAAAATTTGGGAAGATGATCACCACCTCGCTTTTCTCTCTATATTTCCTAATACCAAAGGCTTTACTGTTGTTATCCCTAAAAAGCACTATCCAAGTTATGCGTTTGATTTAAGCGATGAAGCTTTAGCCTTGCTCGTTATTGCAACCAAAAAAGTCGCTAAGATCTTGGATAAAACATTTCCTGATGTTTCTCGCTCAGGCATGTTTTTTGAAGGATTTGGTGTTGATCATGTTCACAGTAAACTTAGTCCAATGCATGGTACTGGTGATATGACAAAATGGGCGCCCATTGAAAATAAGCAGAAGATTTTCTTTGATAAATATCCTGGTTATCTTTCATCTCACGATTTTGAACGCGCAAGTGATGAAGAGCTTGCACAATTAGCATCCTTGATCAGAAAAAACAATCAATAAATACAACAAATAAAAATCTAACTTATTCTTTTTATACTCAAGGCTCTCAAATATAAAAAAACGCTCAGTCTTATACTTTAAGCTGAGCGTTTTTTATCAAGATAAATGAATTATTTAGTTGAAAGCTTTGCTTCCATCGGTAAATAAGACTGAACTTTCTGTTCAAGGAGTTCAATTAATGCCAGATCATTAAAGCGATAATTATCAGGTATTCCCAATACATGTGCTTTTTTATAGCGCATGATTGCCGGAAAATGTGCAGATAATCTATTTAAATGTTTAGATTCCATGACAAGCACTAAATCAGCCCATTTTAGCAATTCATTATCAACAACACATCGCGCATCTTTGCGCGTCCCAGCTGAAAGTGTATTAATTCCTTCTCTATCTGCAAACAATAGTTCAGCGGTCGGACTTCGCCATTGGTTTTTACTGCAAATAAACAAGATATTCATTATTACTCACTATCAGATAACGCATTTAATCGACGCTGACTACGAGAAATTCTTGGGTATTCAATTCCTAGTTGTGCAGCTCTGGTCATTTTGAGTGATCGGGTATATAAATTAGACCATTTTTTTTCTGGTTTAAACATCACTCGTGAACAACCTATTTCTTGATGTTTATTTTTGCGGTTAACACATTGGCGCCAACCACGATCTCTTTGTGTAGACATAAAAACCTCTCAGATTAAAGGGATAGCAGCCGCAGTAATACGGAGAGGGTCCAACAGTGTCTTATTTTAGTTGAACTAAGTAAATCTGCAATGATAAATACAGCAGTGATTCATTTTCATTCAATAAATATTTAAACAAGCAAACAGAGAGTATTATAGATTTGTTGTTCTAACTGAAAAATTCATTATTTCTCAATCAAAACTAATCTCATTCGCTAATTTAGCAGAGGATTGTGTTCTTAAAAATGCAACTTGAATTACGGCAGGAATTGTTACGCGATAAGCAGCACTACCAATATCAATTGCCGTCCATATTCCTGTAATAGCCCAACCAACTGGTCCTGCTAAAATTGACATTGTTCTCATTAATGTGCCATTCGCAGCAAAACTTAATCCTCGACCAATTAAAGCTTTCATTATTTGGTTTACAATAATCGCCGTTAACTGATACGACTTAAATCCACCAGCTCTAAATATTGCCTGAAAACCAGCAGTTAGTGTTTGTGCTGTTAGGCCTGATGTATTTTTTACACCTAATTCTCCACCTAATTGCTTAATTTGTTCTGGTGTCATCGAGTCAAGTGCGTCTGCTACTATTTTCATCAAAAGATTATTTTCAATAATCTCAATAGTAGAATTTTTATTATAATTAACTTTTAATTTATCACAGACATCAGTTAATACTTCTCGATATAAAACACCTTTCCCCCCTCTAAACATGGTAGCGAAAGTATTACCACCAAAACATTGTATTTCAGCAGCGATTTCTTCCCAATATAAACTATGATTAGGATAAAATGCTTTATAATTAGAATTATTTGTTAACTCTTCTGTCCAACGTTTTTCGCCATCTTTATCATGTGTTAATAAATAAACAAGGTCATTCAATTCTTCATTTGAACATTCTGAGAGAAAAACTAGATCTTCATCATAACGATATGCCATAAACATCTATCTCCTTTTATTATTTTTTATAAATAAGATTATTTAAATAGATTTTATAGCAAACCAAATAGATTAAATATATTCTTGTTTTATATAAAACACCAAAAATGAGATAATAATAATTTAAATATATTTATTTGCGTTTAGTGATTGCATTTCATGAACATAAGGTAAATTTTGCTTTTTAAGTTAAATAATACAAATAAAAAAAATATAAAATAATCAAGCGCAATATGTCTGTTTATTGTTCAATTCATTAAGTTAACTATATAAAAAAGTCATCTTAAATAAAGATGACTTTTACTACAATTATTTGGTTATTATTTATAATTAATCGCTGTCGGTTTATCTAACATAATTTCTGTTTTGGCTGGCTCTGTTTGAGCAATCACTTTACCTTGGCGAATGGAATAACGTACAGGGACTTGGCGACGTAGAGCATCAAAGCCATTATCTGCTGGTAAAATAATAAAGTTTGCACCATTTCCTACTTCAACACCATAATCCGTTAAAGCGAGTGTTTTTGCACTGTTATGGCTAATTAACTGTAATCCGTTATCAATTTGACTGTAACCCATTAATTGGCAAACATGTAACCCCATATGTAAAACTTGAAGCATATTTGCTGTACCTAATGGATACCACGGATCAAAAACATCATCATGACCAAAGCAGACATTAATATTACTTTCTAACATCTCTTTTACGCGAGTAATACCACGACGTTTTGGATAAGTATCAAAGCGCCCTTGCAAATGAATATTAACCAGAGGATTAGCCACAAAGTTAATACCAGACATTCTTAATAATCGGAATAAACGTGAAGTATAAGCCCCATTATAAGAATGCATTGCGGTTGTATGACTTGCAGTCACTCTTGATCCCATATTTTCTTTGTGGGCTAAAGCTGCAACAGTTTCAACAAAGCGCGATTGTTCATCATCAATTTCATCACAATGAACATCAATTAAACGATCATACTTTTGCGCTAAAGCAAAGGTTTTATGCAGTGATTCAACACCATATTCACGCGTAAATTCAAAATGAGGGATTGCACCAACAACATCTGCGCCTAATTTTAATGCTTCTTCTAATAAAGCTTCACCATTAGGATAAGATAAAATACCTTCTTGAGGAAAAGCGACTATTTGTAAATCAACCCAAGGTTTAATTTCTTCTTTTACTTCCAACATTGCTTTTAATGCTGTAAGTGAAGCATCCGAAACATCCACATGTGTTCTTACATGCTGAATACCATTAGCAATTTGCCATTGCAGTGTTTGCCATGCACGTTGTTTAACATCATCATGTGTTAACAGAGCTTTTCGCTCTGCCCAGCGCTCGATACCTTCAAATAACGTACCTGATTGATTCCAGTTCGGTTGCCCTGCGGTTTGTGTCGTATCTAAATGAATATGAGGTTCAACAAAAGGCGCATGAACCAATCCACCTTGTGCATCTAAGGCATCAGGGTGAAAATCATGTTCAGGTTGCGGTTCAATAGCTTCTATTTTGTTATTTTTTAGCGTAATGCGCCATAAACCATCTTTTCCAACTAGGCGAGCATGGTTAATTTGTTCGATATTTTTACCCAGCATGACTTATCTCCGCTTGTCGAGCTGTACGACGATTTAATATTGGATTTAACACAGCGTAGCTTATTGCTCCCCCCAACACGGCATTAACAGGCACGATACCCGGTAACCAATGCCCTGCCATAATGCCAATTGCAACAGCGAGTAGCGCTACCCAGTTAACCGATTGCATTGTAGCAACATTAAAGGTGTTATAGCGTGCTTTATTCATCAGATAATCTGCAATAATAACACCTCCTACTGGTGGAATTGCCGCAGATAAAAAGGTAAGCCAACCGACAAAGTTATTATAAAGCCATAATGCACATAGCGTACCAATGATACCGTTTATTACTGAAAGTTTTTTACTTGATAAACCAGTAATATTGGCAAAACCTAATCCTGATGCATATAACGCGTTGTCATTCGTTGTCCAGATATTTAAACCTAGCACTACGATAGCCGGAAGTAATAATCCTTGCGCAATCATCACATCAGAAATATCTGCCATTCCCAGTGAAGCGGCACCAGCCGCACCAAAGACAAACATCAAGGTATTTCCTAAGAAGAAGGCGATAATTGCAACAACTACAGCAACTTTAGGGTTTCGTCCAAAGCGAACAAAATCAGCTGTCAGTGTACCCGCACTAATAAACGATCCAACAACCATTGCTAACGCTAAATTAAAATCTAATGGCTGAGCCGGTTTTACCGCCATTAGTGCAGAAAGCCCACCCATATCATGCACAGCAAGATAAACAGAGTAACTTCCGAGAATAGCGATAGCAGGAACAGCGATGATAGAGAGAACAGTGAGAGCAGAAATACCGAAGAATACAGTGATGGTCATTAAAATGCCGGAAATGGCGATAAGAAGATTGATATCAATACCAGTGGCTTTTCCTACTGGAATGGCAAACATTGCCACACCCACACCAAACCAACCAACCTGAGTACCACCGAGTAAAAATGAGGGAAGCCAAGAACCTTTAATGCCAAAAGAGTAACGCGCGAGGAGATGAGTAGTAAGACCTGTTTTTGAGCCAATAAAACCAAGAAATGCGGTGTAGATACCAAGAAGAAGATTACCAATTAGAACTGCGAGGAAGAAATCATTAAAGGAAAGACCAGTACCAAGAGCGCCGCCAGTCCACATACTGGCTGAAAAAAACGTTAATCCCAACATCACAAAGGTTAACGCCAATCCACCCTTTCTTGCGGATATGGGCACTGGGCCCTGACTATAATTGTTGTCCTGAGACACTTTAACCCCCTATTAATTTCACCAGGCCAAAAAAATCTGACGAATTCTATCTACATAAAAATATTATGCAAACGTTTTCGTCATCTGTTTATTATAATTAATGGAATGCTTCACTTAAGGAGAGTTGATATCCGTCACAAAAACGGTGAAAAAATCGTTGTTTTACTTGAATTTATCTCGTTATTTTTAATTTTTTTTATAAAGTGATTTTATTTAGAAATACTTATGATAAAAATTAATCATATTTTCTCCTGAATATTTAGATTTTATATAAATTATTTTTATGTAATTTCAATATTAATAAAGAGGAAATAATGATGAAAAGACAAAAAAGGAATTTACACTCCTCTTTTGTCTACCCTGATTTATAAGCTTAGATTTATTTTTCTTACAGGCTGATCACCTGCAACATAATATTTAGCCTGACTTTTAGATAAAGGTTTAATTCCTCTCACCTTATCAGCTAACTTTTCAGCAATCATAATCGTGGTCGCATTCAAATTTCCAGTGATTATTAGAGGCATGATAGATGCATCAATAACTCTTAAGCTTTCTATGCCATGTACTCGACCATCTCCATCAACAACCGCCATTTTATCCGTTCCCATTTTACATGTTCCACAAGGATGAAATGCTGTTTCAGCACGTTCTCTGACAAAAGCATCAAGCTCTTCATCACTTTGAATATGTTTACCTGGGCTAATTTCTTCACCACGATAAGCATCTAATGCCGATTGTGCCATTATTTCTCGCGTAATACGGATAGCTGAGCGAAACTCTTCCCAATCTTGTTCAGTGGACATGTAATTAAATAAAATATTGGGATGTTGATGAGGATCTGTAGATGCTAATTTTACTCGTCCTCGACTTGGTGAACGCATAGAGCCTACATGAGCTTGGAAACCATGCACTTCTACCGCATTGGTTCCATTATAATTAATAGCAACAGGCAGAAAGTGAAATTGAATATTAGGCCACGCAAACTTTTCGCTAGAGCGAATAAATCCCCCTGCTTCAAATTGATTGCTTGCACCGATCCCTGTTCCTTGGAACAGCCATTGCGCGCCAATCTTAGGTTGGTTATACCATTTTAAAGCAGGATAAAGTGAAACGGGCTTTTTACATTCATACTGTAAATACATTTCTAAGTGATCTTGCAGATTTTCCCCAACACCGGGTAGTACATGTACTGGTTGAATATTAAATTCATTTAATACTTTTTCAGGCCCAATACCAGAACGTTGCAAAATTTGGGGCGATGCAATTGCGCCTGCGCAAAGTAATACTTCTCGATTGGCTTTGACACGATGAGGCGTGGTATTTTCTCCTGAGAAATAACGGACACTCACGGCTTTTTTACCTTCAAACTCAATAATATCGGTCGTTGCATGTGTCTCAATCGTCAAGTTTTTACGCACTTTTACTTGATCAAGATAGCCTCTTGCTGTACTTGCTCGACGACCTTTAGGTGTGACGGTTCTATCCATCGGACCAAAGCCCTCTTGCTGGTAGCCGTTAAGATCAATCGTTCTTGGGTATCCTGCTTGTATACCCGCCTCAATCATTGCTTGAAATAAAATATTATTGCCTTTTTTCGGCGTAGTCACACTTACAGGGCCTTTATCACCATGATAATCATTGGCGCCAATATCGCGATTTTCTGCCTTACGAAAATAAGGTAAACAGCTTAAGTAATCCCACTCTTCAAGACCGGGTAATTTAGCCCAACCATCAAAGTCCATCGCATTACCACGGATATAGCACATACCATTAATTAATGATGATCCACCAAGCCCTTTCCCACGACCACATTCCATGCGTCGGTTATTCATATGTGGTTCAGGCTCTGTTTCATAAGCCCAATTATATCGCCTACCTTGTAACGGATAAGCTAATGCCGCTGGCATTTGTGTACGAAAATCGAACCTGTAGTCCGGACCTCCAGCTTCAAGGAGCAGCACAGTAACTTCAGGATCTTCTGTCAAGCGGGTAGCAAGAACGTTACCGGCTGAACCAGCACCGATAATAATGTAGTCATAGCCCATTGTTATCTCCTCTGTTTCAGTCATTAAAAAAGAATGGATTAAAAAACGGATGAAAACTCCCCAAGTTCAACTTGAATAGATTTTATTTGAGTATAATTCTGTAGTGTAACAAGCCCATTTTCACGTCCCACCCCAGAATGTTTATAGCCACCAACGGGCATTTCAGCGGGAGATTCACCCCATGTATTAATCCAACAAATTCCTGCTTCCAATTGGTGAATAACACGGTGAGCTGTTGTGAGATTTTTGGTAACAAGACCGGCTGCTAAACCATAAACACTATTATTTGCACGTAAAATTACTTCTTCTTCCGTTTGATAACTAAGAATACTCATCACAGGGCCGAAGATTTCATCTCGCGTGATATTCATATCATCGTTGCAATCCGTGAAAACCGTAGGTGCAACATAAGCACCTTGAGAAAAATTGCCTTCTAACAAACGATGACCACCATAAAGTAATCTGGCTCCTTGAGTTTTGCCTAACTCAATATAATTCAAGACTTTTTCAAGATGAGGAAAACTGACCAGTGGACCAAAATTGGTGTCCATTTCAAGAGGAGAGCCGATCCTAATACGTGATACGCGCTCTATAATTTTCGCTTCAAATGCAGGTTTTAATCTTTCGGGAACAAAAACTCGAGTACCATTGGTGCACACCTGCCCTGAACTATAAAAATTCGCCATCATCGCAATATCAGCGGCAGTATCTAAATCTGCATCATCAAAAATAATTAAAGGCGATTTCCCACCAAGCTCCATGGTTACTTCTTTTAAACTTGAAGCAGAAGCATTTACCATCACCTTTTTACCCGTTTCAATTCCACCAGTAAAAGAAACTTTCGCAATATCAGGATGCTGTGTTAACCATTGCCCTACATTAGCTTTTCCTGTAACAACGTTAAAAACACCCTTTGGCAATCCTGCCTCTGTATATATTTCAGCAAGTTTTAATGCTGTTAATGAAGTCATTTCACTTGGTTTAAAGATCATGGCATTACCTGCAGCAAGTGCAGGCGCAGATTTCCATAACGCTATTTGAATGGGGTAATTCCAAGCACCGATACCGGCAACAATTCCCAATGGTTCACGGCGAGTATAAGCAAAAGCGGTCTCCCTAAGCGGAATTTGCTCTCCTTCAAGTGCAGGAATAAGACCGGCGTAATACTCTAAAACATCAGCGCCCGTCACAATATCGACATAACGTGTTTCAGATAGCGGTTTGCCTGTATCTAAGGTTTCTAAATGAGCCAATTCATCATTACGTTCACGTAAAATATCAACAGCGCGTCGTAAAATTCGAGAACGTTCCATTGCGGTCATAGCACACCAAATTTTTTGCCCTTGTTTCGCACTCTCAACGGCCCAATTGATATCTTCTTCACTTGCTGATTGTAAATGTGCAATCACTTCGCCATTAGCTGGATTAATCGCTTCAAATTGTTCACACTCCGGTTGTGCACAATCAACATATCCACCATGAATATAGAGCTTATGTAACGGCGGGTTTGGCATATTTTCTCCTTTATTATTAGTTTGTTAAGTCTTTATTTGACTCCGGTTTGTAAGTTGCATATCGATATATTCATTAGTAATGATTTTGGCCTCTTCAAGAGAAAATGGTGCGTTACTTAATGCGCTTCTTAGCCATAAACCATCTATTAATGCAGCTAAACCTTTTGCAGCTAAACGTGCTTGATCTTTAGTAAGAACGCGCCCAAACTCGTAACTTAAATTGGAATAAAGCCTTCTATCATTGACCTTTTGTAGACGATTCAAATTAGGCTGATGCATACTACTTGCCCAAAATGCTAACCATGTTTTCATTGCTGCTTCACTGGTTTGAGTGGTATCAAAGTTACCTTCAACAATGGCTTGAATTCGTAGCTTAGGTGTTGCATCGCTTAACATTCTTAAACGTATCGCCACCGCAAAACCCAATTGATACTGGATATGGCGCATGGCAGCTTCCAACAATCCATTTTTATCACGAAAGTAGTGACTAATAATGCCGTTAGAAACACCGGCTTTTCGAGCTATCAATGCGATGCTCGCCTCTTGCATTCCAACCTCATTAATAACTGCTAACGTCGCTTGGATTAATTGCTGTTTACGTATCGACTGCATTCCTATCTTCGGCATGTTTTAAAGACCTAAAAAATACATTGAACACATTCATTAAACGTTTTTTTAATTGAACATTCAATCAATATTAACTATTGTTTATCACAATTAATTTACATTTCAATATGGGAGGACATCGTGAAAATTTGAATCTTTGCAACTAATTCAATTAGTTAACAAAGAATGCAACTTTTAACTTTAGATAAATAAATTTTTGGAATTTCTGATGACAACTCTTAACAGCACAAAAAAACCACAGAAAGATAAGCTAAATTCTGTCGTTTTTTTCGCTTCAGCAACGCTGATTTTAGCGTTTTCTTTTTTCACTATTTTGATGACAGAAACAGCAAATACATGGATTGTGGCAACACTGGGATGGGTATCAAAAACCTTTGGTTGGTACTATCTATTAGCGGCAACGTTATACATTGTTTTTGTTATTTTTGTTGCCACATCTCGTTTTGGAAATATCAAATTAGGGCCAGAACAATCGAAACCTGAATTTAGTGTTTTAAGTTGGTCTGCGATGTTATTTGCAGCAGGTATTGGGATTGATTTGATGTTTTTCTCTGTAGCAGAGCCCATTACACAATATATGTTACCGCCAACCGGCGAAGGTGAAACAATAGAAGCAGCCCGTCAGTCGATGGTGTGGACTTTATTCCACTATGGCCTGACGGGCTGGTCTATGTATGCACTTATTGGTATCGCTTTGGGCTATTTTAGCTATCGTTACAATTTGCCATTAACCATACGCTCTGCACTTTATCCTATCTTTGGAAATCGTATTTATGGCCCAATTGGTCATACGGTTGATATTGCCGCGGTATTAGGCACCATTTTTGGTATTGCAACAACGTTAGGTATTGGCGTTGTACAACTTAATTATGGGCTAAAAGTTCTTTTTGATTTGCCCCAAGGATTGGGCGTTCAAGGCGGATTAATTCTATTATCTGTTATTATGGCCGTTATTTCTGCAACATCGGGCGTTAACAAAGGGATCAGGATTTTATCTGAACTGAATGTATTACTCGCATTGGGGCTTATTTTATTTATCTTATTTGCGGGTGATACTGAGTTTTTATTAAATGCACTGGTATTAAATGTCGGTGATTATACTAATCGTTTTTTAGGCATGACGTTAAATAGCTTTGCATTTGATAGACCAACAGATTGGATGAATAGCTGGACACTGTTTTTCTGGGCTTGGTGGGTTGCATGGTCACCTTTTGTTGGGCTCTTTTTAGCACGTATTTCAAGAGGACGAACAATTCGACAATTCGTCATAGGCACTTTAATTATTCCCTTTGTTTTTACACTGCTATGGTTATCCATTTTTGGTAATAGCGCTTTATATGAAGTGATCCATGGTAATAAAGCACTCGCACAAACAGTATTAGAAGCTCCTGAAAAAGGATTTTATTCATTATTAGAACTTTATCCTGGTTTTAGTTTAACGGCTTCGGTCGCCACAATTACTGGATTATTATTTTATGTTACTTCTGCCGACTCTGGTTCATTAGTATTAGGCAATTTTACCTCTCAATTAAGCCATGTTAATAACGATGCGCCCAATTGGCTTCGCATTTTCTGGTCTATTGCTATTGGTTTATTAACGTTAGGTATGTTAATGGCAGATGGTATTTCTGCCTTACAAAACACGACCATAATAATGGGATTGCCCTTTAGCTTTGTTATTTTCTTTATTATGGCCGGACTTTATAAATCATTAAAAGTCGAAGATTTTAGACGAGTTAGTTCGCTAAATACCAATGCGCCAGCACCACTTTATGGTAATGCTACGATGAATTGGAAACAGCGTTTAGGGCGGGTTATGAATTTCCCTGGAACGACCTATACACAGCGCATGTTAGATTTAACCTGTATGCCAGCAATGCAAGATGTGACTAAAGAGCTCTTATTACGTGGAGCGAAAGTCGAATTCAATTATTATCCAATTGAAGATAATGAACGTTTACATCATTTAGAGCTTGTGGTCGATCTTGACCAAGAACAGAATTTTATTTATCAAATTTGGCCACAAAAATATTCAGTACCTGCATTCACTTATCGTGCTCGTCGAGGTAAATCAGATTATTACCGCTTAGAGACCTATTTATGGGAAGGAACCCAAGGAAATGACTTAATGGATTACACCAAAGAGCAGGTAATTACTGATATTTTAGACCAATATGAAAAACACTTGAATTTTATTCATCTTAGCCGTGAAGCTCCAGGATCGACATTAACTTTTCCTGAGTCAAACTAAATAGTAATTAAAAATAAAGAAAAGGAGATCGTTATCTGATCTCCTTTTTATTTGATTAATTTTCTACTTCACTGAAATAAACAGCAACCCAATACCTAAAAGAATTAATAACACGCCAATAATTTTATCTGCCATTTTTTGATGCGAAAGTATTTTTGTGCGTAATAAAGGTGTGGAGAAAAATAATGCAACACAACTAAACCAAATCCAATGAGCAACAGAGATAAACATACCATAAGAAAGATTTACCCAGAGTGGATTACTCAAGTTAGCCACTTGTGTATACAACGCAATAACAAATAACATTGTTTTAGGATTTAATGCATTCGTTAAAAAACCAACACGTAATGCCTGAAACACACTAGGAGCCGAATTTACCGCATTTTCAATCGTCAATTGTGTTTTATTCGTTAATGACTTAAAGCCTAAATAAATTAAATACCCCACTCCTAATAACTTCATTATAAAAAAAAGTGTTGGAGACTCTGTAATAATAAAAGAAACACCAAATACAGTATAAAAGACATGAATCTGAACACCAATAGCAATGCCAATTGCTGTAATCAGCCCAACTCTCACACCATAGGAATAACTATTTTTTGTCACCATAGCAAAATCAGGGCCAGGACTAATCACAGCCAATACCGTGATCATTGCAACAGCAATTAGCTCACTCATTTCTTTCCTTACTCTCACATTTGAGTTAATTATAAGTAATAAAAAGTGACATAAAATAAGCTTTTATTTAAATAAAAAACCTATTTAACCCACCGTAACCACTTTATTTTGCTAATTTGACTAAAAATAAAAAGCGATTTATCTTGCAGTATATCTGTAATTTTTCATCGTCTATTTTATTACTCACTTTATGGCTTACTTTTATGAAAATGCCTTCTTTAACATCCTTACGTTTTTTTAATAGTGCGGCACAAACAGGTAGCTTTGTCAGTGCTGCGGAGCAACTTCATGTTACACACAGTGCAGTAAGCCGACAAATACGCTTATTAGAAGATGAATTAGGCATTGCTTTATTTGAACGTCGTAATCGTGCAGTTTATTTAAATGAAGCAGGTCAGTATTTATATAAAACAACGTCAGCGATATTTGAACAACTTGAAGAAACCGTCACCCATCTGCGCACTCCTTTAAATAACCCCGTGTTAGTCGTTTCATGCGAACCTACTATTGCCATGAAATGGCTAATCCCGCGACTTTCTCATTTTTATGCATTACATCCTGAAATCACGTTGCACTTAGTTGCCGCGGGTGGTGCGATTGACTTTAATAAAGAAGGTGTTGATTTAGCATTTCGACGAGATGATTTTTTTTGGAGCAAGAATATTTATGCAACCAAAATTTGTGATGAAAAAATAGGTGCTGTCATAAAACCGAATAATCTTCATCACTCAAATAAACAGTTAATAACATTGTCACGGCCTCAAGCTTGGCAAGATTGGTTTCAATACTCAGGAGTTGTATCAAACTATACAAAAACCAGTGAATATGAGCATTTTTATCTGGCTATTCAAGCAACATTAGCAGGATTGGGAGCAACAATTGCCTCTTTTCTCATGGTACAAGATGAATTACATAATCAGCAATTAGTTGCCATAAATGGATTTGTAAAAGATAACTCAAGTTATTATCTACTTTCACCAATAGAAATCACCCCTGATTCTAAACAGGAAAAGTTTAAAAACTGGATAATTGCTGAAGCTGAAAAGAGTTCAAAAAAGGTTGATGAACAATCGTTATAATGTTGTTTTCGCAAAAATAAAACCGTATTTCTGATTTATCCCTTTAAAAAAAAGATTGAATAAATAACTATTTTTTACGCATA
Source organism: Proteus vulgaris (assembly GCF_011045815.1). Classification (GTDB taxonomy): domain Bacteria; phylum Pseudomonadota; class Gammaproteobacteria; order Enterobacterales; family Enterobacteriaceae; genus Proteus; species Proteus vulgaris_B. The sequence goes on from NZ_CP047344.1 coordinate 2,248,625, forward strand.
CATATTTACTTTGGTCTGTTTTTTAGTAATCTATGTGAACTAATAAAACATAGAATAATTTACTTGGGAAACATCACATGAATCGTCGTTCATTCTTAACATCATCAAGTTTAGTGATTGGGGGGCTTTCATTAAGTTCCTTTGTTAGCTCTGCTTATGCCAATGAAACACTAAAAAATAAATTGGTTTTTAACGCAGAAAATCCGCTATTACTTAACTTTAATGAAAACTCATTAGGCATGTCACAAAAAGCAAAGCTTGCCATTATTGATGCTTTACCTAATGCATTTAGATATCCCGATGACGCACGTAGCGCATTAATTAGCGAATTAGGGAAAGAATTTAAACTTTCAGATAAACATATCACTTTGGGTAATGGTTCATCTGAGACAATTCAAGCAGCCGTTCAATTTGTGGCCAACAAAGCTCAAAAAGAGGGTAAAGCGGTTCAACTTATTGTTCCTGATCCAACATTTAACTATGCCGAGCTTTATGCAGAACCTTTAGGGGTAAAAATCGTTAAAGTTCCTGTTGATAGCACTATGGCTTTTGATTTAGCTACCATGCAAAAAAAAGCGCAAGAGTTTGATGGTATTAGCATGGTGTATTTGTGTAACCCAAACAATCCAACAGCAATGTTGACACCAACGGCAGCGTTAACCCATTGGATAAAATCGGCTAAAGAAAATGTCTTTTTTATTATTGATGAAGCTTATGCAGAATTTGTTTCAACACCTGAATTTACCAGTGCTATTGCGCTAGTAGCTGAAGGCTATAAAAACCTGATTGTTGCGCGTACTTTCTCAAAAATTTATGCCTTAGCTGGACTTCGTGTCGGTTATGGTGTTGCCGTACCTGACGTTATTTCAGAAGTTGATGTGTTTGTTTCCATTGATAATACCAATACAGCAGGTGCGGTGGCTGCGCTCGCATCATTAAAAGATAAAGCCTATGTGGAATATAGCCGTAAGTCGATTGATGTTTCTCGTCAGATGGTAGTAGATGCATTAAAAGAGCTGGATATTGAATACGCGCCTTCTCATGCAAACTTTATATTCCATAAAGTTAAAGGTGATGTAAAAACCTATCAAAATAGAATGAAAGACGCGAACATTATGGTCGGTCGTGAATTTCCGCCTGCTTTTGGTTGGAGCCGTTTAACATTAGGCACACCCGAAGAGATGAGCTATTTCGTCACTACATTAAAAGCCTTTAGAGCTAAAGGTTGGATTTAGCCTGATTTAACGCTTAATTAGCCGTTGATGAAAATAATGCCCTTGAAAATACTATCAAGGGCATTTTTATTTATTACTGTTCTTGTAACTCTAGTTCTGCAATAACAGGAAGATGATCACTTGCGTCTGACCATTTAAATGTTGCTGAATCTTGTGGGATGTCCATATTTTTGATATCCCACACTTGACCTTTAAACGTAAATATATGGTCAATATCTATAGCTGGATTAATTGCAGGCCATGTACGTTTATCACTATTTGGCTTTTCAACAGGGTTCCAAAAATAGTTAATTTCTTGGATGGGCTGTTCATTAGCGGTAGAGTTAAAATCACCCGCTAATATTTTTATTGATGTTGAAATATTATCAAAGCCTGTCTCAGTATCACCAATTGCAGCATCTAAAATATGTCTTACTTGACCGATACGAATCGTGGGATCTTTTTGCCAATCAAGATGTGTTCCCATAATAATAATCGGTGAATCAAACCCTGGTTTCGTAATTTGTGATAATAAAACAATGCGTTGTTCTGCATCACCGGAAGGCAGATTAACGACTTGTGATTTATCAATTTTATATTTAGATAGAATACCGACACCATATTGTCCACCATCAAAATCAAGTGCTTTGCCAAAAGCAAACTGTAGATTATTAGCTTTTGCTAACTCTTCAAGCTGGTTAATATTTTTACTACGTGCCGTTTTATTATCAACTTCCGTCACTACTATGACATCAGCATCGATATTTTTGATTGCTTGGTTAAGCTTGTCAAAATTGGTGACATCTGCTGAAACTTCATTTTTGCCGATATTATAGGTAGCAACTTTCAGTGTTGGTTTATTATTTTGATACACCTTATTGGGTGTTCCCCCTGATTGTACAGCAAGGATTTCTGAGCCTGTGGTATTTGCCACTGCTATTGATGACAGTAATACACCTGTGCTGACTAAAATAGATATTACACTTTTTTTCATCATTTCCCCGAAAAATAAACAGAATGCCAATGGATGTTCAATAATAAACTATCACATTGAAAATATGACACAGTGATACAAACCACAAAGTTATTTCGAGATGCAAAAAATCGACCCAATGTAACTAAATCAAAAGCCTTTAGAGCTAAAAGCTGGATTTAGTCTGATAATAAGACTATGAAATAGTATCAGTTTTATTTATTTTTAGTTTTCAACTAATATTCCATTACGTTATCAATAGTTAATATAATTTAAAATAAAAACACCTGTGCATTCGCTATTTTTATTATTTTAATTAAACCTATTAAATGTTAATAAGATCAATTTAATTACGTATGACTACTAAAGTAAGAATTTGTTTTTGCGAATTCCGTCTTAATAATAAAGTCAACACATTGATAATTAGCATCTTGCTTGCTATAACTAAAATTATCTAATAAAAATATAACTTCCACTTCAAAAAATAATAAATTAGCTTTATTACTTTAATAATTAATAAATTATATTTTTATCATTTATAAAACATGGTTATAACCGCCAAGGACAGCAATATTATTGAATTAGCATGATGTTATAAATCATAATTTTTTATAGATACCGTGATTAATTTTACAGTCATAAAACATCGGCAGATGCACATATAAACAAATCAGCATCACGAAAAGGACACCCCATGTTATTACATCAACTGAAACTTCCCTTACTGTTTATTTTGAGTGCCACGCTATTAACCGGTTGCTTATCATTAAAAGAAAAAGCCGCTATCAAAGCGGAACAAGATAGCGCCGAGCAACAACGTTTAATAGCCGAAGAGATTAAAAGTTATGGCCCTCCCACTGTCATTTATCGTATTGATGACCACCGCTTTTTTACCTTGGAGAAATATAATGAAAGGCGAGAAGGGATCACCTATTACAACAATACAAAAAATAATATCCATCAAGAAATATTATATGGATCAGCTTGCTTATACCAAGGTCGTCTAATCTGGGCAACTGAGCGCGATGATGCCTTAGTATTCCCTGCAGTACTGAGCCGAAAAACAGATCAATGTGCAGGCACTAAATGGGGTTGTGTTAACGCGATTCTTGTCACTCTTGATGGTGGAGAAAACTTTAGGCCCACAAATGGGGGGTTTGGTATTCACACTGACCACCCTGGTTACTACTCTTCTTTTTTCGATATCATCGTCACTGATGAGGGATTTTATTTAGGAAAAACAACCGTCAGTCGGCGGAAAACTAACGATGAATTAGCTGACCCTTGGTGGCGTGTCATTTATTTTGATCCCACCGATTCAAATTATGTTCATAGTAGTGTCGGGGATAAAGAATCTCCCTCTCCAACACTAAAAACCCCTTCAGGTCAAACCCGTTTTGATTGCAACGCCCCTTCTATTTATCCTATTTCACAGGCAGAAAAATGATGAGTAACAGCAAACCAACCCGTTGGCTAAAACCTAAAGAATGCCTTGATGGCAGTCAAGAATGGCGTTCTATCACCCACATAGCCAAAATGGTGGGGAGCTCTATATGAAAAACCATTTTACAGTCATAAAACATCGGCAGATGCACATATAAATAAATCAGCATCACAGAAAGGACACCCCATGTTATTACATCAACTGAAACTTCCCTTACTGTTTATTTTGAGTGCCACGCTATTAACCGGTTGCTTATCATTAAAAGAAAAAGCCGCTATCAAAGCGGAACAAGATAGCGCCGAGCAACAACGTTTAATAGCCGAAGAGATTAAAAGTTATGGCCCTCCCACTGTCATTTATCGTATTGATGACCACCGCTTTTTTACCTTGGAGAAATATAATGAAAGGCGCAGTGGCTCGACGTATTACAACAATACTCAAAAAGGTATCCACCAAGAGATTATCCGTTCTTCAGCTTGCCGTTATCAAGGGCGTTTAATCTGGGCAACCGAGCGCGACGATGCTTTTGCTTTTCCGGGGGTATTGAGTCGTGTAACCAGTCGTTGCGCAGGAACAAAAACAGGTTGTGTTAACGCGATTCTTGTCACCCTTGATGGTGGAAAAAAACTTTAGGCCCACAAATGGGGGATTTGGTATTCACACTGACCACCCTGGTTACTACTCTTCTTTTTTCGATATCATCGTCACTGATGAGGGATTTTATTTAGGAGAAACCGCTGTCAGTCGCCGAGAAGCTAATGATGAATTAGCTAAACCTTGGTGGCGAAAATTTTATTTTGATCCCACCGATTCAAATTATGTTCATAGTAGTGTCGGGGATAAAGAATCTCCCTCTCCAACACTAAAAACCCCTTCAGGTCAAACCCGTTTTGATTGCAACGCCCCTTCTATTTATCCTATTTCACAGGCAGAAAAATGATGAGTAACAGCAAACCAACCCGTTGGCTAAAACCTAAAGAATGCCTTGATGGCAGTCAAGAATGGCGTTCTATCACCCATGCGACCAATATTGGGGCAGAAATCCATGCTAAACCTCATTTACCCGGAATTATTATTTTTGTTCATGGAGTTAATTCAGAAGGAGAGTGGTATGACGATGCTGAACGAGAACTGTGCAAAGGACTTAATGAAAGACTGAATCTTACTGGTACAGCTTATGAGTTGGAAAGGAATAAATATTACCAATCTAAGTTTATTTTAGATGAAAAAAATTATGATAATAGCCACTATGTTTATGAAGAGCCTATTCGAACCTTAACCGAGTTGGGTAATTCCCCCGTGATCCGTTTTTATTGGGGATATCGTGCAACTGATGACGATTTAGGCCAATATTGTATTCCATTAAAAAATAAAGCAGGAGAAAGCTATCATCGCTTAGTCAGTGAGATATTAGAGCCCGAATACAGTCATAAAGATGAAAGATATTGGACCCTTGAAGATATAAAAAAATACAATACTGTACAAGAATACCATTCCTTGCCTTACCGTAAAAAACGCCTCTTTATTAATGAAAAAATTAAACATAAAGGTCCTTTTTTCTGGGGCGGTGGGCCATTTCAAAATGGATGCAATAATTTAGTCAGTTTATGGAGTAAAAGTGGCTTTAGCAATCTCGCGATGTTATGGACCGTCATCCCCACCCCTATCCCTTTTAGTGTACAAGCCTTTAACCCTGAAACAGATAGGTTATTAACAAAGTCACCTCCTCGCCATTATTATGCTCATGCTGTAAAACGGTTAGCCAATTTAGTCGGGAAAATACGTAAAGATTATCCTTATGATACCGTTACCGTCATTTCACACAGCCAAGGTACCATGATAGCGTTAGCCGCAGCAGCAATTGCCCCCCCTGATAGTTTGTTTGTTTTAAATTCTCCTTATGCCACAGAAGATAATTTCTTAAATAGTTACTCTTATGTTTACAATGAAAACATTAATCAAGCACATCGAGAAGCCACACTTAAAGAAATCATTGATAAGATTGCAAAAAATAAAAATCGATTGAAAGAAGCCCCTTGTGGATATTCAGGTCTAATTGTTGGGCAGAGTGAAGATAAAAAAAGTTGGACTCCTGATGTCGTCATATATAAGGGAGAAAAACTTGATATTAGCGATAAAAGAAATATTGAAAAAAATAAGGAAAAATTAGCTAAAGGTGAAATGATTAAGGAAAGAGATAATCATGGGCGATTTTATATTTATTGTAATCCACACGATCGCGTAATGGGTTCATCACCATTAGAAAGTATTGGTTGGTGTCCACTTCCTAATATTACTCAAAAGGGACAAACGTCTCACCATCCACTATTTAGCCTTAAACATCCGCCCTATATCAGAATGTTAGCACGTAATACGCCTTGTGGTGAAAAGCCTAACCCATACACAATATTTACCGATACAAATGGGCGATTTAGTGACGGTAATATTTTCTGGGACAGTAATACCAAAACATTAGAAGGCTTCGCATGGCCAGCTCCTTCCGCTAATATGTCATTAAATATTAATGCCCCAGAAGTGCCTCACCCTATTACACCAGCCGAATTAGCAACATTTGATGAAGATTTTGCCGTAATAGAAAAAAAAGCGGAGAAACCAGCCCCTGAAATTAATATCAATGCTGATAATCAGAAAAAAGAGATACCTTTAGGTCAAGGTTATGGGCGAATTCTTTATGATGATGAATTAGATATCTACACTCCAAAAGATGCCGAATATTACTTCTATAAAGATCTCTATTCTTATCAACATCGTATTTGGGTAGAACTCACCCCAGAAGAGAGAAAAATACTCCAGAATAACCCACTATTAGATCCTCAAGATAAAAATACAACCTCAAAATATGAAACCTTAGAAGAGATGAGAACACGTATTCGCGAATATAATCAACGCCCTACTGACCATGGTACATTACCAAGAAATTCACTGTTTCTTCGTCGTGTAGTCACTTATGATTTACCTATTGGTTATTGTGAAATAGGTAGAAACCCAGAAAGAATGGATGAGTTAAGAAAATATGCGGATTGGCTAAGTGGCTTAGATATCTATATGGAAAAAGGCGAATTAGATTTACCAAAGATGCCCGATATTATCGAAGATCCGTTAAAGAGAAAATAATAATAAATGTCCAATATTCTGCATGTTAAAAATAAGAAGCCCGCTTGAATTTATTCAAGCGGGCTTCTTATCTTATCAACACTATTTAGTTACATTAAAGCGGATCCACTTTTAAGCAAGAGACGGCATGGCGGAAACTTCCCTCTAATAAAGGACGTGTTTTTGCACATTCTTCATCCGCCATTGGGCAACGTGTACGGAATATACAACCTGATGGTGGATTAATCGGTGAAGGTAACTCGCCTTCCAATAAATCAATGTGCTTATTACGCTCTTTATCGGGATCAGGAATAGGCACTGCTGACATCAACGCTTTGGTATAAGGGTGTAATGGATGATGATAAACTTCATCATAGGTTCCTAATTCTACAGCATGCCCTAAATACATCACCAAGACACGATCAGAAATATGTTTTACCACAGCCAGATCGTGGGCAATAAAGATCAGCGATAACCCCATCTCTTTTTGAATATCTTTCAGCAAGTTAACCACTTGAGCCTGAATTGATACGTCTAATGCAGAAACGGGCTCATCACAAATCACCAATTTAGGCTCTAGAATTAATGCGCGAGCAATACCGATACGTTGACACTGTCCTCCTGAAAATTCGTGAGGATAACGGTTAATTAAGTTTGGCAATAATCCGACTCGCATCATCATTGCTTTCACTTTTTCAACCACTTGCGCCTGTTTCATTTTAGGGTGATAGGTTTTTAAGGGTTCAGCAATAATGTCGCCAATCGTCATTCTTGGGTTTAAGGAAGCCAGTGGATCTTGGAAAATCATTTGAATATCTTGGCGAATATCGCGCCATTGTTTATTACCCATTCCCAATAAATCATTGCCTAACCAAGTGACTGTCCCCCCAGAGGCTTTGACTAACCCAATAATGGCACGCGCAAATGTCGATTTACCACAACCAGATTCACCAACAACCCCTAATGTTTCACCTTCATATAAACGCAATGTGACACCATCAACGGCTTTGAGGCTTTTTTTCGCTTTCCAAAACCACTGTTTATTATCTTGAACATCGAAATAAACTTTTAAGTCATTCACTTCTAGAATAACTTTTCTATCTTGTAATGTGGCCTGCGTCATACCAATTCCTCCACCGCTTTAAAACAGGCTCGTAATCGCCCTTGTGCAAATTGCGCTAATTCAGGCTCATGCGACAAACATTGCTCTGTTGCATACTGACAGCGTGGTTGGAATGGACAACCTTTTGGTAAACGCAATAAGTTAGGAGGATTACCCGGAATAGTCGCTAGTCGCTCATCTTCACCGTCTAAACGCGGAACGGCTTGTAGCAACCCGATAGAATAAGGGTGTGAGGGTTGATAAAAAATATCACGCGCATTCCCATATTCCATAGTGCGCCCTGCATACATTACCAATACTTTATCGCAAATCCCCGCAACAACCCCTAAGTCATGGGTGATCATAATAATTGCGGTGTTTAAATCATTTTTAAGCTCATTTAGCAGTGTCATGATTTGTGCTTGAACCGTCACATCAAGTGCCGTTGTCGGCTCATCAGCAATTAACAGTTTAGGCTTACACAGTAATGCCATTGCAATCATGACACGTTGACGCATCCCACCTGAAAATTCATGAGGGTACATACTCATTCGTTTATGTGCTTCAGGCATTTTTACGGCATCTAACATACGAACTGATTCCGCATAAGCATCATTTTTACTCATGCCTTTATGCAGCATCAAAACTTCAATAAGCTGTGCGCCGACTTTCATATAAGGATTTAATGAAGTCATTGGATCTTGGAATATCATGGATATTTCTTCAGCGCGCATTTTATTTAATTCGCTTTGACGAAGATTTAAGATCTCACGGCCATTAAAATTGGCACTACCCGCTGTACGACCATTTTTCGCTAATAATCCCATCAAAGCAAAAGCTGTTTGCGATTTACCTGAACCCGATTCACCAACAATGCCTAAGGTTTCACCTGCTGATAATTCAAAATTCAGCTTATTCACTGCCGTAACGTCACCATCAGCGGTACCAAAAGTGACACTGAGATCTTTAACACTTAATAACGACTTATTTGTTGTATTTGTCATTTGGTTCTCCTTAACGATCTTTCGGATCTAATGCGTCACGTAAGCCATCACCGATAAAGTTAAAGCAAAACAGTGTGACAACTAAGAACGAAGCCGGGAAAAGAATCAACCAAGGAGAAACTTCCATTGAGTTTGCACCATCACTTAATAGTGCACCCCAACTGCTTAATGGCTCTTGTGTTCCTAAACCTAAGAAACTTAAAAAGGATTCGAATAAAATCATGCTAGGCACTAATAACGAGGCGTAAACAACCACTACACCTAATACGTTAGGAACAATATGTCTTAGCACGATATTGCGTGATGAAACACCACATACCAGCGCAGCTTCAATAAATTCTTTACGTTTTAGACTTAAAGTTTGTCCTCTTACGATACGTGCCATATCAAGCCAAGACACCATGCCGATAGCAACAAAAATCAGTAGGATATTTTGACCAAAAAATGTCACCAGTAAGATAACAAAGAACATAAATGGGAATGAGTTTAATATTTCGAGTAAGCGCATCATTATTGAGTCAACACGCCCACCAATATAACCTGCCATTGCGCCATAAAGTGTGCCAACAATGACCGCAACAAAGGCTGCTGCAATACCCACCATTAATGAAATACGTCCACCAATCGCAACACGGACTAATAAGTCACGACCCGATGAGTCAGTACCAAAATAGTGAGAAGAGGCAAAATCAGGTGCCATTGACATCATTTCCCAATCAGTATCGTCATAAAGAAATGGTGATAACATGGGGGCAAAAATAACAAATAATATAATAAAGAAAAGCAATACAAGGCTCGTGATCGCGGCTTTATTGTGCATAAAACGACGACGAGCATCTTGCCATAAACTACGACCTTCAATATCTAGCTGCTCCGAGAAATTCCCCAGAGCTTCGCTGTTTTCCTTCAGTGATAACATAACGCGCTCCAGTATCTATTAATAACGAATTTTCGGATCAATAACGGCATATAAAATATCGACAATAGCATTAAAGAAAATCGTTAATGCACCGACGATAATGGTTAAACTTAATACCAATGAGTAATCTCGGTTTAAAGCACCATTAACGAAAAGTTGTCCGATACCCGGCAATCCAAAGATGGTTTCAATAACCATTGAGCCCGTAATAATACCGACGAATGCAGGCCCCATATAAGAGATAACAGGTAGCAACGCAGGTTTTAAAGCATGACGCAGTACAATTCTTTTCATCGGCAAGCCTTTCGCTTTTGCCGTTCTGATAAAGTTTGAGTGTAAAACTTCAATCATTGAACTACGGGTAATACGCGAGATGCTAGCAATGTAAGAAAGCGATAGCGCAATCATAGGCAACAACATATATTGCACTGCGCCACCATTCCAACCTCCTGCTGGTAACCACCTTAAGGTAATAGCAAAAATAAGCACTAGCAGTGGTGCGACAACAAAACTCGGTATTACAACCCCCGTCATGGCAAAAGTCATGACGGTATAATCCCATTTGGTGTTCTGATTCAGTGCCGCGATCACGCCTGCCCCCACACCTAAAATTACGGCAAAAATAAATGCCGACAGCCCTAATTTAGCTGAAACAGGGAATGCTTTACCGACTAAGGTGTTTACACTGTAGTCTTTATATTTAAAAGAAGGCCCTAAATCCCCTTTCGATAGCTGAATTAAATAATCGAAATATTGCTTATAAATGGGATCATTTAAATGGTATTTCGCTTCAATATTTGCCATTACCTCAGGCGGGAGTTTTCTTTCACCCGTAAAAGGACTACCCGGCGCTAAGCGCATCATAAAAAACGAAATCGTTATTAGAATAAATAGAGTCGGTATCGCTTCCAAAAAGCGACGAAAAATAAATTTGAGCATTGCCCGTTCCTATAACACAAACCTATTCAGGCGTGACGATAAAAAGACCTTGCCTTAAAAAGCAAGGTCTCGCCCGATTACTTAGCAATAATGTACAAGTCTTTAGTATGTAAATTATCTAATGGATCTTTACCTGAATAACCACCCACATAAGGTTTAACTAAACGGGTGTTTACATAGTAGTAAAGCGGAACAATCGCCGAATCTTTATCTAATACGCCTTCAGCTTTTTGATAAATTGCGGCACGTTCATCATCAGATTTCACACGTAAAGACTCTTTGATCAATGCGTCAAATTCTGTGTTTTTATAGTGAACCGTGTTGTTACTGCTGTAAGACAGCATCATGTTCAGGAATGAAGAAGGTTCGTTATAATCTGCACACCAGCCCGCACGTGCAACATCATAAGTTCCTTGGTGACGTGTATCTAAGAACGTTTTCCACTCTTGGTTTTCAAGAGAAACATCGGCACCTAAGTTTTTCTTCCAAATTGAAGAAGCGGCGATCGCAACTTTTTTATGTAAGTCAGATGTATTGTACAGAAGCTTAAATTTCAGTGGATTTGCTTTGTTATAGCCAGCCTCTTCTAATAATTGGCGTGCTTTTTCATTGCGTTGTTCTTGTGTCCAAGTCGCAAACCATTCTGGTTTGTTCTCTTTAATACCATCAGTAAATGGAGGGGTAAAGCCGTAAGCTGGGATATCACCTTGGTTTTTCACTTTATAAGTGATGATATCTCTATCCATTGACAGTTTCAGTGCTTCACGGACACGAGGATCGTTAAACGGAGCTTTCTCATTATTAATTTCATAATAATAAGTACATAAATATGGGCTTATACGCAATTCATCCGGGATCTCTTTTTTCAATTTTTGGAAAAGCTCGATGGGTAAATTGCTATATGTCATGTCGATTTCACCCGCACGATAGCGGTTTACGTCGGTGACTTCTGATGAGATAGGTAAGAATGTGACTTTATTAATAACGGTATTTTTATTATCCCAATAGGTTGGGCTGCGCTCTAAAACAATGCGTTCGTTAACTGTCCAGTCTTTTAAATTATAAGCGCCGTTACCGACGAAATTAGCAGGTTGAGTCCATTTTTCGCCAAATTTTTCTATCACTTTTTGGTTAACTGGCGACATGGAGGAGTGAGCTAATAATTTTGGTAAATAAGGCACTGCTTCTGATAATGTCACTTCTAATGTGTTGTTATCTAATGCCTTAACTCCTAATTCAGTGGCTTTTTTCTTACCGGCGATAATATCGTCGATATTGACGATATGCGCATATTGTAGATAACTTTCATAAGGAGATGCTGTATTAGGATCTGCTAAACGTTGCCAGCTATAAACGAAATCCTGTGCTGTAACAGGTTCGCCATTTGACCATTTAGCGCCTTCACGAATTTTGAATGTCCAAACGGTGAAGTCTTTATTTTCCCAACTAGTTGCTGAGCCGGGTAAAATTTCACCATCTGGGCCAACAATAGTAACGCCTTCGAAGAGATCACGTGCTAATGCAGATTCAGGCACACCTTCGATTTTATGAGGATCAAGTGATTGTGGTTCAGAGCCATTATTACGAACAAGCACTTGTTTTTCAGCTAATTTTACCCCGTCAGGAACAACCGCAGCGTTAGCTGTTAGCGCTGACAATCCAAAGATTGCGCTTATTGCAATCGCCAACGCACTCTTTTTAGTTAAATTACTCATCTTATAAAATACTCCCAGTTAGTGAGTTGGTTGTTAGACAACCATTCTGTGATGTTCAGTTGTGTTTTAGAACGGTTTACACAACTTATTGTTTTTACAAAAAATAAATCAAACTTACTTAATTGCCATCAGTGCTTAATTGCCTGATAACATTATAATTTTTTTATGCCGTTATCTTTTTCGTGTAGCTTTTTTATTTTTTACTACGATTAAAGTCACTTTTAATCATTTAAATCGCACATAACTATAGAATACCGATAATTTACCAGTTTTAGTTATCTACCTTTATAAAATAGCGCTTTAAGTCCGTATAATCAAAGGGGTCTTTGCCTGTAAATCCACCTACTTTTGGACTCACTAATCTAACACTGACACGATAATAAACAGGTACTATCGCAGAATCCTTATCTAGCAAGGCTTCAGCGCGTTGATAGAGTTGATGACGTGCACCATTATCGAGTGCAAGTAGTGCATTATTTAATGTGTCGTCATAGGCTTTATTTTCATAAAAAATCGTATTTAGGCTACTTTTAGAAAGAAATGAGTTTAAAAATGAAGTTGGTTCATTGTAATCTGCACACCATGTTGCTCTAGCAACTTGGTAATTGCCCTGATTACGATTTTCTAGCGCTGTTTTCCATTCTTGATTTTGCAACGTGACATTGGCGCCAATACTTTTTTTCCACATTGATGCAGCGGCAATAGCTTGTTGTTTATTTTGATCTGAAGTGTTGTAAAGCAATGTGAAAGTCAGCGGATTTTCACTGTCAAACCCAGCCTCTTTTAATAACTCACGCGCCCTTTCATTACGTTGTTGTTGTGTCCAGTATGCCCATTTAGGTGGCTTAAAATTACCATTACCAATAAAAGATGGCGTAAAAGAGTAAGCAGGGATTTGGCCTTGTCCCATTATTTTTTCGGCGATCACTTGCCTATCAAGTGTTAATTTCACAGCTTCCCGAACTCGGGCGTCATCAAAAGGCGCTTTTTTATTATTGAGTTCATAATAAAAGGTACATAGATAAGGCGTAACGTGTAAATTATCAGGCTGCTCTTGCTTCATTTTTTTATAAAGAACTGGAGGAATAGCGCTGTTGGTAATATCAATTTCACCACTACGATAACGGTTAATATCACTGGTTTCTGAACTAATTGGTAAAAACGTGGCTTGCTCAATAATGGTATTTTTATTATCCCAATAAAGTGGGTTTCGCGTTAAAGTTACCTTTTCATTCACAATCCAATTATCAATGATATAAGCCCCATTACCGACAAAATTTTCTGGGCGAGTCCAATTAACACCGTATTTTTCAACAATCTCTTTTTTAACAGGCTTTAATGATGTATGACTGACCATATCAACCAAATAAGGAATTGGTTTGGTTAAATTGACTTGCAAAGTGTGGGGATCTATCGCTTTCACACCTAATGTTTCGGGGGATTTTTTGCCACTAAGAATATCTGCAACATTTTCAACATAAGCATATTCGAGATAACTGGCATAAGGTGAACCAGTTTTAGGATCTACCAATCGACGCCAACTATAAACAAAATCTTCGGCTGTTACTGGCGTCCCATCACTCCATTTGGCATCTTCTCTCAAATAGAATGTCCACACCTTGTTATCATCAGTTTCCCAGCGCAGCGCAACGCCCGGCATGCTATCACCATTAGGCCCCACATAAGTCAGACCTTCTAATAAATTCAAAATAATATTACCTTCAGGCGCGCCTTCTACTTTATGGGGATCAAGTGACGAAACCTCGGTACCATTATTAATAACAATATGTTGTTGTTTTGCCAGAATAATGCCTTCAGGAGGAGTCACGGCATGAGAAAAAAAGGAGGTTAAGGCAAGTGATATAACACCAACTGGAAACATCATCGTTAACACAGCTTTATTTTTCATGGGTACCTCTCCTAATAAACAGTAATTTATAGCGGGGTCGCTCAATTAACGATTTGCATCGCTGTTAAATTTTGATTGTAATAATGACTATTCTTAAACATTTTAAGATCTAGACAAGATAGAAAGTGATAACAACACGCTTCTTTTTTACACTTATCGTAAATTTTGTCAATTAATGCGATATTCTTATCACTTAACTTTATTTAGCCCTCAAGGGTTCTATCTTAGAAAAATAAAAAACAAATATCACAAGAGGTAAAACAACAAATAAACATTTAATTAACATCACGCAAGTTTTATAGATAGAAAACCTACGTAGCTCACAGAATTAATATAATCAGGAAGGGTTTTATGCAACTTACAGAACTTTATGATGCATTATAAGTAAAGAGTTTCTGTTTGAAATTAATTAAAAATAACGATAAATTGAGCTTTAGATTAAATAATAATTCCAACCTAAAAATTACCGTAGATTATTAAATATTCACTTTTATTATTTATTTTTAATTTTTAATCTAATTGTTTAATTGAAATGAAATGAAAAAATATTTTCATATATATTTCTATGCATTAGATAAAAAACCTCTTTAATATACATATTGAATATTAAAGAGGTTTTTTTATTTTATAACGACAACTTCAATTTTTTTCAGCTATTTAGCTGATTTTGATTGAAACCATTGTAGCTTATCATTCAACTTAACAACTTCTCCCACAATAATCAGTGCTGGACTTTCCATTGTTTCTGCCATCTGTGCTAGTTGATGTAATTGCCCAGTAATCACTTTTTGTGTTGTTAATGTTCCTTTTTCGATAATAGCAACAGGCATCGTCGCACACATGTTTTGACTGAGTAACATTTGCTGAATGTAATGGACTTTACTCAATCCCATATAAAAAACCAATGTTTGATTCTCTTGCGCAATACATTGCCACTGGGCTTCATTTAACCCTTTTCCATGCCCTGTAATAAAACGAACGCTTTGCGCATAATCTCGATGTGTTAAAGGAATACCCGCGTAAGTTGTACAGCCTGATGCAGCCGTAATACCAGGGATCACTGAAAATGGAATACGATGTTCAATCAAAGCTTCTAACTCTTCACTGCCTCGACCAAAAATAAAGGGATCGCCTCCTTTTAATCTCACCACTCGTTTTCCCGCAGTGGCTTCTTTGATTAAAATTTGATTAATTTCGTCTTGAGGAACACAGTGAAAACCCGCTTGCTTACCAACATAAATGCGCTGCGCATCTCTACGAACAAGAGCCATAACCTCATCAGAAACGAGTCTATCGTAAACCACTACATCTGCTTGCTGACATTGTTGTAAACCTTTTATTGTCATTAAGCCTGCATCACCTGGCCCCGCACCGACTAAAACAACACTGCCTTGAGGTTGTTTATTTTCAGATAATAGTGCGCTGATACGTTGCTGGATACCGTCGTTTCTTTGTGCTTCTATTTCAGCTTGTAATGATTTATCCGCAAAAAACTGCTCCCAAAAATAACGTCTTGCACTCATTGATGAAAAACGCTGTTTTATTTTATCTCGTAATTTTCCGGCAAGTTGTGCTAGCTCACCAAGATAATTAGGGAGGAGTTGTTCAATTTTTTCTCGCAAAATGCGGGCTAATACAGGAGCTTTTCCGCCCGATGAAATCGCTACCACAATGGGGGAACGATCTATGACAGACGGCATAATAAAGCTGGCTTGCTCTGGTGAATCAACCACATTACAAAATATCTGTTTTTCTGTTGCTGTTTGAAAAACCTGTTGATTCACTTGCTCACTATCTGTCGCTGCAATAACAAGCCATTTGCCAGACAGATAATCAGCCGTAAATAGCCCTGTAACACAGTTTAGTTTTTGCTCGGTATGCCATTGCATAAACTGCCTTGTAAATGAAGGGGCGATGACAGAAATAATGGCCCCTGCCTCCATAAGCAATCTGGCTTTACGTTCAGCAATCTCACCGCCTCCCACTAATAAACAAGGTTTATCTTTGAGCTGACAGAATATTGGAAAGTAATCCATATTCATTCCCCCTATTTATTGAGATGATTTATTACGGCCGCGTACACTAACAGTATTACCTTCAACCTTGACATCAAAATGTGTGATTGAAAAACGCTCATCTTCAAGGCAAAAACCATCCGTTAAACGAAAATGCTGTTTTTTTAGCGGGCTGACGATATACAACTCGTTTTCATGTTCAGCAATTAATCCTCGAGATAGAACACTGGAATGTGCAAAAGGATCGATATTGCTTAACGCATATAAACGTGCATCAGAATAAGGGCGAAAAATGGCAACGTGATCTTGCTCCACCAGCGCACAAACACCCGTTCCTGGTGTAATATCATCTAATTGGCAAACCGCTATCCATTGACTCATGATTGCACCTCCTCAGTAACCAATTTGATATCAATACGTTCATGTAAACGTGCGGGACGGTGTTGGAATCGTTCTTTTACCGTTTGCACTGTCGGATCAGGCATTGGATTATTAATAAAGTGGGCAAAACGTTTTAATGCTTTTGGAGAATCAACCGTTTCTTTCCATTCACAAGCGACTCGCTCTTGTAAGGCTTTCAGTTCTTTTTCTAACTGCGTATTTAAGCCTAACTTGTCATGAATAATAACATCACGTAAATATTCAATTCCCCCTTCTAAATTATCTAACCATACTGAGGTTCGTTGTAGCTTATCTGCCGTACGGATATAAAACATCATAAAGCGGTCGATATAATGCACTAAGGTTTCTTCATCAAGATCCGAAGCAAAGAGATCCCCATGGCGTGGCTTCATACCACCATTTCCGCCAAAATAGAGGTTCCAGCCTTTGTCGGTGGCAATTATACCGACGTCTTTTCCTTGTGCTTCAGAACATTCTCGGGTGCAACCTGATACACCAAATTTCATTTTATGAGGCGTTCTAATACCTTTATAACGATGCTCTAGCGCAACCCCCAAACCAACACTATCACCAACGCCAAAACGGCACCAACTACTCCCTACACATGTTTTTACCATACGCAATGCTTTCGCGTAGGCATGACCTGTTTCAAAACCTGCTGCAATTAATTTTTCCCAAATAGCAGGCAGATCCTGTTTATGAGCACCGAACATTGCCATTCGTTGCGAGCCAGTAATTTTGGTATACAAATTATATTTTTGAGCGATTTGCCCAATAGCTATAATACCAGCGGGTGTAATTTCACCACCGGGAGAGCGAGGAATAATGGAATAAGTCCCATCTTTTTGCATATTTGCGAGAAAGTTATCATTAGTATCTTGTAGAGAAACTAAATCATCACTCAAGATGTACTCATTCCAACATGAGGCAAGCAATGACCCCACTGTAGGTTTACACACTTCACAGCCATAACCTTGACCATGTTTTGTCAGCAGTTCATCAAAACTTTTCAGACCTTCTACACGAATAAGATGATAAAGTTCTTGGCGTGAATAGTGAAAATGCTCACAAAGATGGTGATTAACTTCAATACCTTGTTTGGCTAATTCAGCATTTAAGACTTGAGTCACAAGAGGAATACAACCACCACACCCTGTACCGGCTTTAGTTTCAGCTTTAATGGCAGCAACGGTATGACAACCTCGTTCAATTGCTTGAATAATGTCGCCTTTTGTCACATCAAAACAAGAGCAGATTTGTGCTGTTTCAGGTAAGGAGTCAACTCCGATTGCAGGCTTACTTCCTGCATGTGCCGGTAAAATTAAGGAATCAGGGTGCTCTGGTAATTCAATAGTATTGAGTGATAACTGTAGAAGATTGCCATAATCTTCGGTATCTCCCACTAATACAGCCCCTAATAAGTATTTGTTATCTTCACTAACTATCAGACGTTTATAAATTTCTTTGCCTTCGTCCAGATAAATATAGCTACGGCACCCTACTTGATGTCCATGAGCATCACCAATACCGCCGACATCGACACCGAGAAGTTTTAATTTGGCACTTAAATCAGCCCCTTGAAAAACAGAGTGATGGCCTAATAAATTATCGACGGCAACTTGTGCCATTTTGTAGCCCGGAGCCACTAACCCGAAAGTTTTATTTTGCCAAGATGCACATTCACCAATAGCATAAATATCAGGATCTGTTGTTTGGCAATAATCATTAATAACAATGCCGCCTCTTGGGGCAATATCTAAATTACATTGACGAGCCAGTTTATCTTTCGGGCGAATACCTGTGGAGAACACAATAAAGTCAACTTCAAGAAAACTACCATCTGCAAATTGCAGTGTTTTACGTGCATTTTCACCTGTCGATAATATTTCTTGTGTGTTTTTAGAGGTATGCACTTTCACACCCATACGCTCTATTTTTCGCTTAAGTTGCTCACCACCTAATGTATCAAGTTGTTCTGCCATTAAGGTTGGGGCAAATTCAATAACATGAGTTTCAATACCTAAACTTTTTAGCGCACCTGCGGCTTCTAATCCTAAAAGTCCACCGCCAATTACCGCGCCTTTACGGCTAATACGTGCGCAAGATTCGATGGCATTTAAATCTTCAATAGTTCGATAAACAAAGCAATCTGGTGAGTTATTTCCCTTAATAGGGGGAACCCATGGATAAGAGCCTGTTGCCATCACTAACTTATCGTAACTGACACAACGCCCTGTATTGGTGTGTACCACTTTTTCTTCACGATTGATGGTTATCACTCGTTCACCAATTAATACTTCTATTTGGTGTTTCTCATAATATCCTTGCTTAACTAAAGAGAGTTCTTCAGCGGTGTGATGGGAGAAATAAGAGGAGAGATGGACTCTATCATATGCAACGCGAGGTTCTTCACAAAAGACGACAATATTAAATTCTTCATTGCCACCTTTATCAATCAATTCTTCGATATAACGGTGCCCCACCATACCGTTACCGATGATTGCGAGTGTTTTCTTGCTCATTTTTGCCTCAGATTTAAAGATTTCTAAGGCTAAAATACGAAACTACTCATAAGGAATGTTGATGAATATCAAATACAGCTTAATCAATTCAGCTACTACAACTTAATAGTCAATCAATTACTACTAAAGGAGTATTTGGTTCTTCTCATCTTGCGGTTAATTATTCTTCTACCATAATTAATCTTAATTGCTTATAACCAAGCGTTATATGTAAGCGTAATTAAAACTTTGCGCATCGGTCACGTTTTGCCTAAGTTTATTTCACAAAGTAATAATAGTTAGAGTGTGTTAACCTTTTCTGCTTATTTTTACAGCAAGAAAAGCGTGTAAAACAACCTACTCAACGAGTATGAACATTGATTAACATTAACAATGTCCACTTAAGATAAAAACAAGCGTTAAAACTGCCCTACAGGTTCGATTAAAAGACGTTTTACTCATTTTATTCTGCGTTGAGAAACGCTAGCTTAGTTCACTAGACTAGCATTTCTCACCTTGCCTAAAATGCTTTTAATTCGAATGAAAATCGACCATCAAAGGCTAACACGCTCTAATAAGTTATTAACATAACGATTTTAGCGACACCGTTTCAGGGAGCGTCTCATGAAAGCAAAATTATTATCATTATTCGTTGTGGGTGCCCTTTCCGTCCCGGCATTTGCAGCAACACCTGCTAATACATTAATTGTGGTTCAAGGGCTTGATGATATTGTCAGTCTTGATCCCGCTGAAAGTAATGAACTGTCTAGTATTCAGACTGTGCCTAGTTTGTATCAGCGTATTGTTCAACCTAATCGCGATAACCCTGAAATTAATGAACCGATTTTAGTTGAAAGCTGGCAAGCCAATCCTGAACAAAAATCTATCGTATTTAAAATTAAACCTGATGCAAAATTTGCATCAGGTAACACAGTTCGCCCTGAAGATATTATCTTCTCTTATCAGCGTGCGATCACCATGAATAAATCACCCGCCTTTATTCTAAATGTCTTAGGCTGGAAAGCAGATAACATTAATTCATTATTGAAAAAAGTCAGTGATAATGAATTAGAAGTACGTTGGATAGCCGATGTCAGCCCTGATGTTGTGCTAAATATCCTCTCAACCCCAATTGCTTCTATTATTGATGAAAAGCTGGTTTCTGCTCACGTTAAAAATAATGACTTTGGGAATAGCTGGCTGAAAATGAATTCAGCAGGAAGTGGCGCATACAAAATGCGTGCTTATCAACCTCGCCAAGCGATTGTGTTAGAAGCTAACCCTCTCTCACCAACTGGCGCACCTAAAATGGCGAATATCATTATTAAAAACGTACCTGATCCAGCATCTCGTCGTTTATTGATTGAAAAAGGTGATGCAGATATTGCTCGAGGACTGGGTACAGACCAAACAGCAGCACTGTCTGGCAAAGCTGGTATTCAAATTTTAGATATTCCTTCCGCAGAGCAAGTTTATTTGGCTTTTAATACCGCAAGTGGAAACCCTGCGCTTAGTAACCCCGCATTTTGGGAGGCATCTCGTTATTTAGTTGACTACAAAGGTATTACTGAAGATTTAATGCGTGGGCAGTATTTTATTCACCAAAGCTTTTTGCCCGTGGGTTTACCGGGTGCATTAAAAGATAATCCATTCACCTTTGATCCCGAAAAAGCGAAGGCAATTTTAGCCAAAGCAGGCATTACCAATGCTCGCTTTACATTAGATGTTGAGAATAAAGTCCCTTACATTACAGTGGCGCAATCTATTCAGGCAAGCTTTGCTCAAGCGGGTGTACAAGTAGACTTATTACCAGCGGCTGGTAGCCAAGTGTATAGCCGTGTGCGCGCGAAACAACACCAAGCCGCGATTCGTTTTTGGATCCCAGACTATTTTGATGCACATTCAAATGCGAGTGCCTTTGCTTATAACGACGGACAATCCAATACTGTTGCTTGGTTAAATGGTTGGAAAATCCCTGAACTAAGCCAAAAAACATTAGTGGCGCTGAATGAGGCAGACAAGACAAAGCGTCAATCACTCTATACTGAAATGCAAAAAGAGTTACAACGTAGTTCACCTTATGTCTTTATCGATCAAGGTAAAAACCAAATCGTCATGCGCGATAATGTTAAAGGTTATGCCCAAGGTCTAAATGCAGATATGGTTTATTATGACAAAGTAACTAAGTAATTAAGTAATTAAGTAATTAAGTAATTAAGTAATATTTTTTCCTAAAGCCATCCACAGTCATGTTATTGTGGATGGTCTGTTTTTTGCCATTTCACTAGGCTATTGCTGTATGAACACTGCTATGACGTTACCTATTCGTCTAAAAAGCCAGTTAATTACTTTTGCTCAAGGAATATTGACATTAGTACTTACGCTTTTTGGGCTTCTTGTAATTACTTTCACACTTTCTGCACTTTCCCCTGTTGATCCTGTTCTGCAAATTGTCGGTGATCATGCAAGCCTCGAAACATATAACCAAGTCAAACATGAATTGGGGCTAGATTTACCTCTCTATATGCAGTTTTTTCACTATGTAGAAGCATTATTACAAGGACATTTGGGTACAGCGACATCAACGGGTCAACCCGTTCTTGATGATTTATTATTGACTTTCCCAGCCACTTTAGAGTTAGCAACGGTCGCATTGGTTATTGGTGCCAGTTTGGGCATTTTATTTGGCGTATTATGTGCTCGTTTTGTTGGTACACCTCTCGATTTTGTTTTACGCATTTTAACGCTATTAGGTAGCTCTGTTCCTATTTTCTGGTTAGGTTTAATTTTATTATTAATTTTCTATGCCACACTGCAATGGACCGCAGGCCCCGGACGATTAGACGATATATATCAATTTACGATTGAACCTGTAACAGGCTTTGCGTTAATCGATACCTTATTAGCCGGTGATAAAGATGCCTTTTTTAACGCGTTATCACACCTTATTCTGCCCGTTTCTCTGTTAGCTTATTTTGCCCTTGCCTCTATTACTCGCTTAACACGCTCGGCCTGTTTAAACGAAATGAATAAAGAGTATGTCACCTTAGCAAGAGCAAAAGGTATTAGTGAGTTACGTATTCTCTTTTATCACGTATTACCCAATATTCGTGGTGTATTAATGACCATTATCGCCTTGTCTTATACCGGTATGTTAGAAGGTGCGGTATTAACAGAAACGGTCTTTTCTTGGCCGGGAATTGGTCGATATCTTACAACCGCACTTTTTGCGGGTGATACCACAGCCATTATGGGCGGTACTTTAATTATCGGTTTATGCTTTGTCTTTATTAATAATATGACCGATATCGTTATTCGTTTGACTGATCCGAGGCTCCGCTAATGTCACCGTCATTTTTAAGAAAAATAGCGCGTTCGCCTTCCGCATTTATCGGTTTATCGTTGCTTATTTTACTGTTAATTATTGCTATTTTTGCACCTTGGCTAGCCCCTTACGATCCCAATTGGCAACATGCAGCTCAACGCTTATTAGCACCCAACGCTGAACACTGGTTAGGCACAGATAATTATGGGCGAGATATCCTTTCACGTATTATTTATGGCACACGCCCAATGCTTGGTTTGGTGGGATTGGTGGCTATTATCACCTTACCATTAGGATTGTTGGTCGGGATTTTATCGGGTTATTACGGTGGATGGACTGAACGTATTTTAATGCGATTCACTGACGTTGTGATGTCAATGCCTTCATTGATCCTAGCTTTTGCCTTTGTAGCAATGTTAGGCCCCGGTCTTCTTAATGGAGCATTAGCACTGGCTTTAACCGCATGGCCTGCTTATGCACGTCAATCTCGCAGTGAAATTCAACATTTGCGCAATAGTGATTACCTTGCTGCGGCTGAAATGATGGGAATAAAAGGTGTTCGACTTTTATGGGGACATATTTTACCGCTATGTTTACCGTCAGCCATTGTGCGTTTAGCGCTTAATTTAGCGGTGATTATTCTTGCTGCCGCAGGTTTGGGCTTTCTTGGATTAGGTGCTCGTCCTCCTATGGCTGAATGGGGAGCAATGATAGCAGAAGGTATGCCCGTTATTTTTGACCAATGGTGGGTAGCCGCTATTCCGGGTACAGCAATTTTGATCAGTAGTCTCGCCTTTAATTTATTAGGTGATGGGCTTCGGGATATATTGGGAGATACCCATGAGTAAAACACCTTTAATTGAAGTGAAAAAACTCTGTATTGATTATCCAACGGCAAGAGTGGTTAATAACGTCTCTTTTACTTTAGGCCAAGAGCGTTTAGCCGTGGTGGGTGAATCAGGCTCGGGTAAATCAATGACAGCTCGCGCATTAATGGGACTCGTGCGTCAACCAGGAAAAGTTAGCGCAGAGCAGCTCAATTTGATGGGAAATAATCTATTGAATTTTTCATCGCGCCAATGGAATAACACTCGAGGTAATACTATTTCGATGGTATTGCAAGATCCCCGTTATGCATTAAATCCGGTAAAAACCATTTATCAACAAGTGGAAGAGTCGGTAAAACGCCATCAAACACTTTCACGCCAAGATAGGCGACAATTGATTATCGAAATGCTGTTATCTGTTGGCTTTCCTGAGCAGAGTATTTACCGCTATCCCGGTGAATTATCAGGAGGAATGGGACAACGGGCAATGATTGCTATTGCGCTAATTAATAACCCAACAATTCTAATTGCTGATGAACCAACATCAGCGCTTGATGCCCAATTACGCCATCAAATTCTTGAACTGATTACCACCCAATGTGAGCAGCGCAAGATGGGTTTACTACTTATTAGTCATGATTTACCTCTGGTTGCTGAATACTGCGAACGTGTAATGGTGATGTACCAAGGCGAACAAGTGGATGAACTCAATGCGAAAGCATTACCGACAGCCACACATCCTTATACGCGTACACTTTGGACATGTAGACCTAATGCAAGCACTTATGGCACACAATTGCCAGTATTAGATAGGACGCTTAATTTCAAGGAGCAACATCATGCTAATTGATATTCATGATTTACACGTTCAATTTGAGCAAGGCAAACAAGCAAAGCATGTTGTAAAAGGGATCAACTTACATGTCCAACAAGGTGAAACCTTCAGCTTAATAGGTCGTTCTGGTTGTGGAAAATCAACTGTTTTACGTGTCATTGCTGGATTATTGCCTCATTGGCAAGGTAGCATGTCACTTTTAGGGCAAACCATTAAACCACAGCAACGTTTTCAAGGCGCATTGCGCCGTAATATACAGATGGTATTTCAAGATCCCTATGCCTCTTTACATCCCCAACACCGTATTGAGCGTGCTTTTTCTGAACCTTTGAAAATTCATCAAATTCCTTTTGATAACAGCACAATTGAACAGGCATTAGCTCAAGTCGGCTTATCTGCGGATGTAGCAAGCCGTTATCCTCACCAACTCTCTGGTGGACAACGCCAACGAGTTGCTATTGCAAGAGCCCTTTTGCTACAACCTCAATTGTTATTATTAGATGAGCCAACTTCAGCATTGGATATGTCAGTGCAAGCCGAGATCTTAAATCTGCTTAACACCCTAAAAAAACAGCATAATATGACTTATTTATTAGTGAGTCATGATGCCGATGTGATTGCTCATATGTCTGATAGAGCCGCATTAATGGAAAATGGCGAATTGACTCAACACTATGATAGAGAAGCGTTATCAAAAGGAATACATCGTCTTGATTAACATGGAAGAAGTGATGTAATAAATAAAAAATCGCAGTATTAAAAAAACACTGCGATTTTTTAAAATGCTACTGTGTTAACGATATTTAAACTAATAAGCCCGGAAAAATAGAACGCAAACCGGTCACAATAAACTCAATACCTAAAGACATTAATAATAAGCCCATTATACGGGTTACCACGTTAATTCCCGTTTGCCCTAAGTATTTCACTAATAGTGTTGCACTACGAAAAAGCAACCAACAGCAGAATGCAAAAAAGATACTGGTTGCGGCTAATCCCAAAAAGTTAGTAAAACCTTCCCAGCGAGAACTCCATACAATACAAGAACTAATTGCCCCAGGCCCTGCCATTAATGGTAACGCTAAAGGTACAACTGCAACACTATTACGTACGGCAGATTCATTTCGTTCTTGATTGTTTTGCTTATCTTCCCCTAAACGCCCATTTATCATGGTCATGGCAATTGTAACAATCAGCATCCCTCCCGCTATACGAAACGAGTCGATAGAAATACCGAAAATATTCAGTATAGAATCGCCGATTAACAGAGATGAAACCAAAATAATTGCAACGGAGCCATTTGCAATTAAATTTGTTTTGTTTCGCCCTGCATCCGTTTGATAACTCGTCATACTAATAAAAACAGGCAAAATACCAATTGGGTTTACAATCGCAAAAAGACCCACAAAAAATTTAATATAACCGGATAAATCCAGCAGTGCCCCCATGAAAAGCCCCTTCTTGGCTAATAAACATGCGAATTATTCTATAAAAGATAGAGTAACTCTAAAAAATCCGCGTTACTTTAAATCAATAAACCAGTTAATTCTATTAGTTAACAAGTTTTTACCTAAAATATTCTCTTGTAAACCGATAAAAACCTAGTGGTTTAATTTTATATCGAAATATGAGATACGACAAAAAAATCGTTGATGATTTTTTACATATGATTATCATTCTCATCAATAGTCATGCTGAAAGGTGTCAGCTTGTCAATTTTGTGATATATATCACGTTAATTAATTAGAAAGATGGTAAGCTCTTATCATTCGGAAAAAGAGGGTAATTTTAAAAATATATTTATGTTTATTGTTGTTTTTTTTAAGTTTTTTAAGCAAATTAGGGCTTCTAATTATTATTACTGAAATAAGTACGATGTCATCTATCTAGACTATTCTTATTAATGATGATCAAAACGGCTAATTTGCTTAAAAAATTTAACATTTTATCAGGAGTCTCTTTATGTCTGTAACTAACGTTACTGAACTCAATGATTTGGTTGCTCGTGTAAAAAAAGCTCAACGTGAATTTGCTAACTTCTCTCAAGAACAAGTTGATGCAATTTTCCGTGCTGCTGCATTAGCTGCCGCTGACGCCCGTATTCCTCTGGCAAAATTGGCTGTGAAAGAATCTGGCATGGGTATCGTTGAAGATAAAGTGATTAAAAACCACTTTGCTTCCGAATATATCTACAATGCATATAAAGATGAAAAAACCTGCGGGATCTTATCTGAAGATCTGACTTACGGCACAATGACTATCGCTGAACCTATTGGTATCATTTGCGGTATCGTACCGACCACTAACCCAACATCTACTGCGATTTTTAAAGCATTAATTAGCTTAAAAACACGTAACGGTATTATTTTCTCGCCACACCCACGCGCTAAAGAAGCAACAAATCGCGCCGCAGAAATCGTTTTAAATGCAGCTATCGCTGCAGGTGCGCCAAAAGACATAATTGGTTGGATTGATGAGCCATCAGTCGCTCTCTCTAACGCATTAATGCACCATGAAGATATCAACCTGATCTTAGCAACAGGTGGTCCAGGCATGGTTAAAGCAGCATATAGTTCAGGTAAACCTGCTATCGGTGTTGGTGCGGGTAATACTCCGGTTGTTATTGATGATTCAGCAGATATCAAACGTGCTGTAGCATCAATCTTAATGTCTAAAACCTTCGATAACGGCGTAATTTGTGCGTCAGAACAATCTGTAATCGTTGTTGATAGCATCTATAAACAAGTTCGTGAGCGTTTCTCAACTCACGGCGGTTATATGCTAACAGGTAAAGAATTAAAGGCTGTTCAAGATATCATCTTAAAAGACGGTAACTTAAATGCGGCTATCGTAGGTCAGCCAGCAACAAAAATCGCTGAAATGGCCGGCATTGAAGTACCTGTAAACACCAAAATTTTAATTGGTGAAGTAAAAGAAACAACCGAAGCAGAACCATTTGCTCACGAGAAATTATCTCCATTATTAGCAATGTACCACGCTCAAACTTTTGAAGATGCGGTACATAAAGCAGAAAAATTAGTTGAAATGGGCGGTATCGGTCATACATCTTGCTTATATACAGACCAAGATAATTGTCCTGAACATGTTGCCTATTTCGGCGATAAAATGAAAACATCTCGTATCTTAATCAATACTCCAGCATCTCAAGGTGGTATTGGTGACTTATACAACTTTAAGCTTGCTCCTTCTCTAACCTTAGGTTGTGGTTCATGGGGTGGTAACTCCATTTCAGAAAACGTAGGGCCAAAACACCTTATCAACACTAAAACCGTGGCGAAAAGAGCAGAAAATATGTTGTGGCATAAGCTTCCTAAATCTATTTACTTCCGCCGTGGTTGTTTGCCTATCGCACTGGAAGAAATTGCGACTGATGGTAAAAAACGTGCCTTTATCGTAACCGACGGTTTCTTATTCAATAACGGTTATGTCGATGAAGTTACTCGTGTACTGAAAAAATTTGGTGTTGAAACAGAAGTCTTCTTTGAAGTTGAAGCCGATCCAACATTGAGTGTTGTGCGCAAAGGCGCAGAACAGATGCACAGCTTTAAACCTGACGTGATCATCGCATTAGGTGGTGGTTCACCAATGGATGCTGCAAAAATCATGTGGGTTATGTATGAGCACCCAGAAACTCACTTCGAAGAATTAGCACTACGCTTTATGGATATCCGTAAACGTATTTACAAATTCCCGAAAATGGGTGTGAAAGCACAAATGGTTGCTATCACTACAACATCAGGTACTGGCTCTGAAGTAACACCTTTTGCGGTAGTTACTGATGACGAAACAGGTCAGAAATACCCATTAGCAGACTATGCATTAACACCAGATATGGCTATTGTTGATGCAAACCTTGTTATGAATATGCCTAAATCACTGTGTGCATTTGGTGGTTTAGACGCAGTGACTCACGCATTAGAAGCTTATGTTTCTGTATTAGCTAACGAATATTCTGACGGACAAGCACTACAAGCATTGAAATTACTGAAAGAATATCTGCCAGCAAGTTATCATGAAGGGGCTAAAAACCCAGTTGCTCGTGAACGTGTTCATAATGCGGCAACTATTGCTGGTATTGCTTTTGCTAACGCATTCTTGGGTGTTTGTCACTCAATGGCGCATAAATTAGGCTCTGAGTTCCATATTCCTCATGGTTTAGCTAATGCGTTATTAATTTCAAACGTTATTCGTTATAACGCAAATGATAACCCAACAAAACAGACGGCATTTAGCCAATACGACCGCCCTCAAGCTCGCCGTCGCTATGCAGAAATTGCTGACCACTTAGAACTTTCAGCACCGGGTGATCGTACTGCTGCTAAGATTGAAAAATTATTAGCATGGTTAGAAGAAATGAAATCTTCATTAGGTATTCCATCTTCTATTCGTGAAGCCGGCGTCCAAGAAAGTGATTTCTTAGCAAGAATTGATAAGTTATCTGAAGATGCGTTTGATGATCAGTGTACTGGTGCTAACCCACGTTACCCACTGATCTCTGAACTGAAACAACTATTATTAGATTCTTACTACGGTCGTGAATTTAATGAACATCCTGTTGTGGAAGTAAAAGAAGAATCAAAACCAGCTAAAAAAAGCAGTAAAAAATAATCGAGACACACTGTGTTAGTCTGATCCTCAAATAATCGATTATTTATTATTAATAAAAATTTGCTAATGAAGTGCCCTATAAATTTGGGCACTTTTAGTAAAGCGATATGTAAGGCCTGATTTCGATATTTAACCGGAGTCAGGCCTTTTCATTTTGTTTTACCACTAAATCGTGGCTCAGCGATTTTCTAACCAAAAAATATAAGTAGTTACCCTTAATCAACATCAATCATTTTTTTATTAAGAATGGGATTTAGAATATTTAAGCCTATATAGCTTTAAATGAGGCGCTAAGCCATTTTCTTTTTCAGCCACCCTGTTGCATTAACTACCCTAAAAAAAGTTGTCTGTGTAAATTACAGCGCTTGTCTAACTCACCACCTTCTTCATTAGTTAGCATAATTATTTTATTTTGAACCAATTATCTTTATCGAATAGATCTAAAAAGGTATTTTTAAAACCAAGATCACCATTTATTCGTTCACAATGAGTTTTATTCTCATTAGAAAAGAAGAAAAATGAACATTTCGATCTATTTAGCTTTTAAATAACGAGCAAAATATATTGATATGAAATATTTCCACATCAACGTTATTAATAACATTCACTTTATAAAGCACATAATTTCAATAAAATATTATCAAAATACTGTATGCATATTGATAAAGTAATAATTTAAGAAAGGTCGCTACTTGTCCATTTGACAGTTAAATTTACTCCTTTAGGAGTATAAAAAGTGCCGTCTTTTTCTTGTATTAAAATCCATAGAGTGAGACATGCTATTTATTAGATAATGATTCAGGCAAACCAATAAGCATCATCAATAAGACTCGATATAAATGTTTCATTATGTTAAGCATAGATAAAATAAATAGATTTATAGCCCATTATGACTATCTTTATTCAATTTTATTAAACTATGAATAATATTAATGTATCAAATGTTTTTGCGCCTTATCATTTGTAAAAAACAATATCAGCATCACAAATTAGATACCCTACGTATATTTGATTATGTTTTTTTTGATTAATGATAATGAAATCTATGAAATGAATAATATTTCTCTTAAAAAAAGAATATTTCTTTACATAAGGACATCAGAAAGTCCAACTTTTGATATAAAAAAAGCCAATAAATTGGCTGAATTTAAAAAATAGATAAATATTTTTTGGTATTAAGTAATATAAGCTTTTATTTGGACACTTATTTTAATCCCTCTTTCATCATTATAAATACACAAAAGAGGGAAAAGGAAAAGATTACTCTTGCTCGATACTCCCTTTTAGCGTTGCCTGAGTATAATGCTTACGGCAAACTGAAACATATTTTTCATTTCCGCCAATTTCAACTTGAGCACCATCGCTCAGCACATTTCCTTTATCATCTAAGCGTAATACTTTATTTGCTTTTCTACCGCAGTAACACACCGTTTTAAGCTCTACTAATTTATCTGCCCATGCTAATAAATAAGCACTACCTGTAAATAACTCACCTCTAAAGTCTGTTCTTAAACCATAAGTAAGAACCGGAATATCATAGGTATCCGTTATTTCACAAAGTTGTTCTACATGAGCCTTACTTAAAAATTGGCATTCATCAATTAATACGCAATGAATAGGTTGTTTGTTATGCTCAGCAACAATAACATCGCGAATATTCATATCATCACTAAAGAGCAATGCGTCGGCACTTAAACCGATTCTTGAACTAATTTTTCCCTTTGCAAAGCGTGTATCAATAGCCGCTGTGAAAATCAATGTACGCATTCCTCGCTCATTATAGTTATAAGAGGATTGCAATAACGATGTTGATTTTCCAGCATTCATAGCTGAATAATAAAAGTAAAGCTGAGCCATCAGCTCTCTCCTTAAATAGTGTTTATTTTCACGGGCGACAGTCTAACATAAACAGTCTGCAAGTTATCAATAACGAGTATTTATTACCTTTATTTCTATTCTAGATATACCATTCAAAGATGAGAGTCATTGTTAATGCTAATTTTTGCTTAAAAAATAAATAGCTTTAATAAGTACTTAACATATTAAAACACGCCTTGATATACGTTTATTAAAGTATGAAAGTTAACCCCAACTCATTTTTTGAAAAAAGTCCGTTATTATAAAAAAATGAACAAAGCTTTCTATTCTTTTACATTAGCGCTATCATCAGTTAAAAGATGCATTTCCTTACTCATATTTCCTTTATTGACTAAAGATACCTCAACATTTATTATTTTTTTCGTTGAGATAATAGTTTAAAAAAAAGAAATTTTACGTAAGGTTTGTATTTAGGTATTGCAGAAATTTAAATAGCAATCTATTATTAGTATTACATCAGCCAACAACATTTATTTGAGACCAGGAAAATGAGCGAATCTTTAAAAATATTAAATAACATCCGTACTCTCCGCGCACAAGCAAGAGAAACTTCTTTAGAAACTTTAGAAGAAATGCTGGAAAAGCTCGAAGTTGTCGTTAATGAGCGTCGTGAAGAATTCTCATTAGAAAAAGCAGCTGAAGAAGAGCGTGTTCAGAAATTACAAAAATACCGTGAAATGTTAGAAGAAGCCGGTATTGACCCAACAGACTTACTTGAAGCAAGTGCTGTTAATAAAACTGGCCGTGCTAAACGTGCAGCTCGCCCAGCTAAATATTCTTACGTTGATGAAAATGGTGAAACTAAAACTTGGACAGGCCAAGGTCGTACACCAGCTGTAATCAAACGTGCAATTGACGAAGAAGGCAAATCATTAGAAGATTTCCTTATCTAATTTAAGTCAATATTCTATTTGAAATACCCTTTTAATTATTTAAAAGGGTATTTTCTTGTTTACCCCTTATATTAAACAAGCGTTTAATTTTAATATGTGCTGATGTTGTTTGTATATAAGGTTGGAAGACAGAAATAAAGAGTGTAAAAATCACACTATTGACTTTTATTTATAATGAAAAAGGAGCTTTTATAGCTCCTTTTTTATTCGCTTCAATTAAGCCAACAGTTTTAGTTTCTATAATAACTTAAATACCAATCAACAAACTGTTTTACACCATATTCTACATTTGTATTTGGCGAGAAACCGGTGGCCTGAGATAAATCTTGGCAATCGGCACAGGTAGAAAGGACATCACCATCTTGCATCGGCATTAAATTTAGTTTTGCTTTAATATTTAATGATTTTTCAATTGCCTTAATAAAATCCATCAGTTTTGTTGGTTGCCCATTACCTACATTATAGATTTTATAAGGCGCAGAACTGGATGATGTCTCGCCCTTTTCTACCGTCCAGCTTTCATCCGCTTTGGGAACAATATCAATTAAACGAACAACTGACTCTACGATATCAGCCACATAAGTGAAATCGCGTGTCATATTTCCGCCGTTATAAACATCAATAGGCTCACCAGCAAGCATTGCTTTTGTGAATTTAAATAATGCCATATCTGGACGTCCCCAAGGACCATATACAGTAAAGAATCGTAATCCAGTTGTAGGTAATTGATATAAATGCGAGTAACTATGAGACATTAGCTCATTAGCTTTTTTAGTTGCTGCATATAATGAAACAGGATGATCAACACTATCTTCCGTTGAGAACGGTTGCTTTTGATTTAAACCATATACAGAGCTTGAAGAAGAATAGATAAGATGCCCTACTTTATTATGACGGCATCCTTCTAATATATTAATGTGACCGACAATATTTGCATCAATATAGGCCATTGGATTTTCAATTGAATAGCGAACTCCCGGCTGAGCCGCTAGATGAATAACACGATCAAACTGATGAGTTACAAATAATTGAGCCACTTTTGTTGAATCAACAATATCAATTTTCTCAAATTGAAACTTTTCTAACAGTTGTAATTTAGCTAATCGAGCTTCTTTTAAGCGTACATCATAATAATCATTAAGATTATCTATTCCAACAACATGGTAACCCATTTCAATTAAACGCTGACTTAAATGAGAGCCAATAAACCCCGCAGCACCTGTTACTAATATTTTCATATTATCACTCAAATAACCCAATTAATTATTATTCACGTAAACGTTATCATGCTTAATATCACCTTGATTAAACATCATAACGCTTAACATCATCATACTTTACAAAAATCAGTATGGCTCAATACATGGTTGCATTGAGCCATACCTTAATCTCTTGTGATCACTTTATCTAGCATTTCTCACAAAATCATCTGTCTATAATACAATGCATTCGCAAGAGCCATACAATAAAAACCACTATACAAAATGATTATTACTCAGTGCCATTTCACTCTACTTTCAATGATTTTATCCATTGTGCGAAATCTTCACCAAACTCTTCGTGCTGTATGCCGTATTCTACGAATGCTTTCATATACCCTAATTTATTACCACAATCGTGGCTTTTCCCTTGTAGGTGATAAGCCTCAACGGCTTCTTTTTCAATCAGCATCGCAATCGCATCTGTTAACTGAATTTCATCACCCGCACCTGGCGCTGTTTTTGCCAATAATGGCCAAATACTTTCAGATAACACATAACGACCCACGATAGATAAATTCGAAGGCGCTTCTTCTTTTTTCGGTTTTTCAACAACACGAGTAATTGGTTTGCTATCACCTGGGCATAAATGTTCTCCCATGCAATCAACAATACCATAGTTAGAGACTTCATCTTCGGGTACGGGTTCAACTAAAATTTGGCTTGCCCCAGAGCGCTCAAAATGGGAAAGCATCTCTTTCAGGTTAACTTTAGTTAAATCTGCACTGTATCTATCTAAAATGACATCGGGCAGAATAACCGCAAAAGGCTCATCACCGATTAAAGGTTTTGCACATAAAATAGCATGGCCTAATCCTTTTGCGATCCCTTGACGAGTTTGCATGATAGTGACATGACTTGGGCAAATACCTTGTACTTCTTCTAGTAACTGGCGTTTAACTCGTTTTTCTAAAATAGCTTCTAATTCAAAACTGGTATCAAAATGGTTTTCAATGGAGTTTTTAGAAGAATGTGTGACAAGGACAATTTCATTAATACCCGCTGCAATACATTCATTAACCACATATTGAATAAGTGGTTTATCAACCACAGGCAACATTTCTTTCGGAATTGCCTTAGTTGCAGGTAACATTCTTGTTCCTAATCCAGCAACAGGGATCACCGCTTTTCTAACTTTACGCACTGCTGATGACATTATATTTCTCCTGCAATTCGTACCGTTCTATTTTCAAATATGAATGGGTACATTAAAAAATAATCGCCAGAGTATACCAGCTAATATCTAAGGATAAACAGAGCCCTACCGCTTAATTGAGATAGTTCTTCATTTATGTTTAATATATGCACGATATTCTGTATTTATTTAATCTAAATTTAACTTTTATAGATAGGGGAAAACATTAATTTAATCTGATTTGTATTATCCCAAATCTTACATTGCCAATTTGTTCCTTCACATTTTATTTGGTTAATATATAAAAGTTGCAAAGTACCTAAGGGAACACCGCTATTCAATTCGAATTTTTTACTCTCTGTTTTTATTTCAGCTCGTAATCCTGCTGATGCCAATAATATATTTTTTTTCTGTGTATGATAATACCCTAAAGTGATAGGAAACTGCCCTTTTACACCTATTTCATTCAGCATCTTATTAAGTTTATTCAACATGTTATACATGCTTGGAAGCGAACGATTTTTTTCTGATGATTTTAATACATCATTAAATACAACTCGTAAGAGTAAAGCGACCAAAAGCCCATTTTCGTCGTCCCGTGATATATCAACACAATAAAAAATAATTTGATCTTCTGATAAGGCGGCAATGTCAAATAACAATCCCATTTTAGCAATATCATTTAGCTGACGATAATTAACACAATATCCCGCTACAACTTGTTTAACCTGAGGTTGCATCTGTTTTATGAACGACTGAATATAATGTGTATCTTTTCGCAAGCTATTCCAAAGAGGTTCTAAATGTATACCTTCTATTAATACTGATTCAAAAAAACCTGGGCATAATACTTCAATAACTTTTTGTTTTAATTTATCGAGATGTGTTATTGGCTTAAGAAAAATTTCTTGTGCCCCTAAACGCAACATATCATCTACTTCAGACATATTATCTGTACATGAAATAGCAATAACAGGAATAGCAAGTTTACGTTGTTCAAGGCGACATAAAAACGTAGGGCCATTCATAACCGGCATACGAATGTCACATAAAATAAGGTCGGGTAATAATCCCTTATCTAATAAAGATAACGCTTGGCTACCATTATCTGTTGTATAGACACACGCTTTTTCATGTGAGAAATATTCCGTCAGCATAGTGCGAAAAACAACCTCATCATCAATTATCAAGATTTTTTTACCCACTAAGGCTTTATTCATTGGTTACTCCAGTAACTATCGTTTCACATGCCGATTAATTAGCGATACATTACTAGTTTAGTTCAACATTGACGTTAATTATTCTCAATCATTACTTTTTTCAATCTATGGGAAATCGTCATACTAATAACGTGAGTTAGGACATTATTTTGTCGAATTTATGCCCCTGTAATAGCCAATTATTCTACTCTGATTGCTGTGAGCCTTACCATTTGGAGCAGAAAAATGCCCCAACAGCAGAAGCATTAATGCGGTCGCGTTATAGCGCGTTCGTTAAACATAATGCTAATTACTTAATAAAGACGTGGCACCCCTCTTGTCGTGTTGCATCCTTGCATGATGAATTAACTTCCGGCTTTCCAAATACACAATGGCTTGGACTCAATATTATCTCATCGCAAGCGAGCACAAATAAAAATGAGGCATACGTTGAATTCTCGGCTTGCTTTATTGAAAGAAATGCCGATGATAAACAGTACTTACATGAACGATCCCGTTTTCTAAAAATAGATGACTGTTGGTTTTATATTGACGGTGTGAAACCAAAAGTAGGACGAAACGACCCCTGCCCTTGTGGTTCAGGGCGTAAATACAAAAAATGTTGTGAAAATAACATCAAATAATTGCAAACACAGAAGTAAAAGAAAGGATTTATCCATACATGCAACACCAAAATACTCAAAAAAAAATACTCCGTACTATCTGCCCTGATGCAAAAGGTCTAATCGCAAAAATCACCAATATTTGCTACAAACATCAATTAAATATTGTTCAAAATAGTGAATTTGTTGATCATCGTACTGGTCGCTTTTTTATGCGCACTGAGCTTGAAGGCATCTTTAATGATGAAACTTTTCTTGCTGATTTAGATGATGCATTACCGCAAGGTTCTCAACGTGAATTGAATACCGCAGGTCGCCGTCGCATTGTGGTTATGGTGACAAAAGAAGCACATTGCCTTGGCGATTTGTTAATGAAGAGCGCATTCGGTGATCTAGATGTAGAAATTGCCGCTGTTATTGGTAATCATGACACGTTAAAACATTTAGTAGAACAATTTGGTATTCCTTTCCATCTTGTTAGTCATGAAGGATTAACTCGTGATCAACATGATGAAAAGTTAATTACACAAATTAATCAATACAAACCTGATTACGTTGTACTCGCAAAATACATGCGCGTATTAACACCTGCATTTGTACAAAACTTCCCGAATCAAATTATCAATATTCACCACTCCTTCTTGCCTGCCTTTATTGGTGCTCGCCCTTACCATCAGGCTTACGAACGCGGAGTCAAGATCATTGGTGCTACTGCTCACTACGTAAATGATAATTTAGATGAAGGCCCAATCATCACACAGAACGTAATTAACGTTGACCACACATTTTCTGCAGAAGATATGATGAGAGCTGGTCGTGATGTTGAAAAAAATGTACTTAGCCATGCTTTATATTGGGTACTTTCACAACGTGTCTTCGTTTATGGTAACAGAACGATTATTTTATAAGTTCTCAAACCATTAATATTGAATACATTATGATTATCTAAAAATAAACCGCGATACAAAACATATCGCGGTTTATTTTATCTTCTATTAATTTTTACGTTTTCGCTTAAAATCAATACGATAGAGCATAAAAGCTGAACAACATGCGCATTTTTACAGCAAACGATCTACTTTTAGTAAAATAGCGCTTTACAGATCTTCGGTATTTGGTATTATTGCGCCCGCTGTCACGGACAGCAAAACAATTTAATGTTGGTGGGATACCCAAGCGGCCAAAGGGAGCAGACTGTAAATCTGCCGTCACAGACTTCGAAGGTTCGAATCCTTCTCCCACCACCATCTCTTCTTAGCTTCATCCTAATAGACTTCTTTATTCCATTTTTCCAATCAAATCAATAAAACGATTCAACACACTTGAGTGATACTTAGATTTATAAATATAACAGTTGTACAGTAATGTAGGCTGGGTTAAAGGGATAAAACAGAGCTCTCCGTCATACTCATCTTTCAATGGGTTTTCATCTGTAAATAACAGAGAATGGTGCGTTTGAATAAAACGTAAACAACAATTAAGATCGTCCATCATTCTAACGCAAACAGGTTTCCCCCCATCTCTTATTTCACTCTCTAATTTTTTTATTTTAGCTGTTTTGTATAATGCGGGATCACATAACCAAATATTTTCACTTAAGAGTTTATCAATATTTTTATTAACGCTATTAGCAATCTCTCGCTGACAACAAATCCCCAAATACTTATTGTCTATTTTATGAATAAGACTAAATTTTTCACTAATAATTTTTTCTGAACTTAATATTAATGTATTTCCATCATAGTCAGGTATTTCATCAAAGCTTTCTTTTGAGAATCTCATTATATTTATATGAGAATAATTTTTATTAGCCGCCTGATAAAGTTGTGTTAAATACTGGCTTTTCCCCCAATCATAATAAACATGAATACTATTATTAATAATACCTGAGGTATGTTTTTTTGTTATCTCTTTTTCCTGAAGATAAAGTGATTTTAAATCATTATAAAGCTCAAGCCCTTCTTGCGTTAAGCTCAGACCGAACTTCTCTCGCTTAAATAGACGCTTTCCCAATACTGCCTCAAAGTCCTTTATAGACTTAGCGACTGGAGGTGTCGTTCGATTCATAACACGAGCAGCTTTACTTAATGAACCATTTTCAACTACGGCCATAAAGGCTTCTAATTTACGAGAAAAAAACATAATTCACCATTCCTTTGCTGTGTTGAACAAATAATTTCATTAATTCATTTAATGTAAATAAAATATAGATTAATTAATTTAAAAATTAATTTTAAATAAATATGGTTTTATATAAATATCTCCTTACCTCCTTTTAATGAATACAATTTATAACTGCAATGCTATTTTTATTATGTCATTATTCTTCACATATAAAGAATAATAATACTTATATTCTTCTATCAAAGATTAGTTTATGTTTCCACTTTGTTTAATTAATAATTTTTATTATGCAATTAACTATTTTTATTAATTTATCGTATTTTCTTTGATCCCTCTTTATTTTATCTAGTTTTATTTTTCTATTGATAAGCCGTGCCATGATTTAAGTGATTTACTTACATTCATTTTATGATCCTGATAGTATAAGGCATCCTATTATTCAATATATAAATGGTTACAGTCACATGAAATTTGTCTCTTTCAATATTAATGGTTTACGTGCTCGCCCTCACCAACTTGAAGCCATCATAGAAAAACACCAACCTGATGTTATCGGACTTCAAGAAACGAAAGTTCATGATGATATGTTCCCATTAGAAAGTGTGGGATCTTTGGGCTACCATGTTTTTTATCATGGCCAAAAAGGACATTATGGCGTTGCCTTATTAACAAAAACAAAACCTGTTGCAGTACGTAAAGGCTTTCCAGGTGATGATGATGATGCTCAACGCCGGATGATCATGGCTGATATTGAAACACCAGCAGGATTACTCACTGTAATGAATGGATACTTTCCTCAAGGTGAAAGCCGTGATCATGAAACAAAATTCCCAGCAAAAGAAAAATTCTATGCTGACTTACAAAACTACCTAGCAACCAGTTTAAAACCAACCTCTCCCGTCCTGATTATGGGTGATTTGAATATTAGCCCAACAGATAAAGATATTGGTATTGGCGAGAATAATATGAAACGCTGGTTAAAAACAGGAAAATGCTCTTTCCTACCTGAAGAGCGTGAATGGCTGGCAACATTGATGGGCTGGGGATTAACAGATACTTTCCGCCAACAACATCCTCAAATAGATGATAAATTCTCATGGTTTGATTATCGTTCTAAAGGATTTGATGACAACCGTGGACTACGTATCGATTTACTCTTAGCCAGTCGTTGTTTAGCGGATAATTGTATTTCAACAGGAATTGATTACGATATTCGAGGAATGGAAAAACCATCCGATCATGCACCTGTATGGGCTGAATTTAAAATCTAATCATCTTTAATCATTATTCAAAAAAACACTTCCTTATTATTTAAGGAAGTGTTTTTTATTTATGGCTTAATTATCAGTCGTTGCTACTTTACTCTGTGCTTTATTTTTTGTGTTGCTTGCTTTGTTACTTCCTTTAGTTACTGTCTTGCGCTTTTTATTATGCGCTGGTGCAGGAAGATTTCTGAAAGCTTGAATATTAGGGCGACGTTTTGCCTGAGTAATTAGCTCTACCAATGTATTATTTAATGGCATCATGAAATCTTGATATTTAAACTGCTTCTCACTAATTTGTGTGAGTATCGATTCCCAATGTGCAGTCATATCCGGTAAGGTTGCCATATCTGGTAATACATGAATTAATGCTCTACCCGCTGGCGTTGAATTAATGGCTCGTCCTTTTTTTTGCAAAAAACCACGTTTAAACAGTAATTCAATGATACCCGCTCTTGTCGCTTCAGTACCTAATCCATCCGTCGCTCTTAGGATTTTCTTAAGTTCTTTATCTTGAACAAAGCGCGCAATACCTGTCATGGCTGAAAGTAATGTTGCATCTGTAAAAGGCCTTGGAGGTTGCGTTTGTTTTTCAACAATCTCACCTTTTTCACACAACAGTTCATCACCTTTTTTTACTATAGGTAATGCAGAACCATCATTTTCTGAATCTTGCTCTTTGGCACCTAATAACACACGCCAACCTGCTTGAGCTAAAAATCGAGCTTTAGCAATAAATTTACCGTTTTCAATATCAAGTTCAATCACGCATTTTCGATAAACCGCATCAGGCATAAATTGCATTAAATATTGGCGAGCAACAAGATAATAAATATTTTTTTCGTTTTCATTTAATGAAATATTACCTGTTTTTGCAGTTGGAATAATGGCATGGTGCGCATCCACTTTCTTGTCATCCCAACAACGATTCTTTTTATCAATATCTAAGGTTTCTTGCGGTAATAAACTTCCATCATGCACGCTAATAGCATTAATCACCGCATGACGGCCTGCAAAATGTTCATCTGGGAGATAACGACTATCAGAACGGGGATATGTGATTAGTTTATGTGTTTCATATAATCGCTGACAGGTATCTAAGACTTGTTGTGCGCTTAAACCAAATCGTTTTGCGGCTTCAATTTGTAATGCTGAGAGCGAAAACGGTAACGGTGCGATTTCAGATTCTTGTTTATCTTGATAATCCGTAACATTGGCTGGTTTGTCTTTAATTCTATCAACAACATGCTCTGCCAGTTTTCGGTTTAATAATCGCCCCTCTTCATCTTGCCAAGGTTCACAATGCTCACTAGGCTGCCAAATTGCAGTAAAGCGTTCATCCGCGGGAGTCACTACATGCGCTCTTACTTCAAAGAAATCTTTAGGAACAAAATTTTCAATTTCTTCATCACGGCGAACCACTAAACCAAGCACAGGGGTCTGTACTCGCCCTACAGATAATACACCTTGATAACCATTGCGCTGACCTAAGAGCGTATATGCTCGAGTCATATTTATTCCATAAAGCCAGTCAGCTCTTGCCCTTGCTAAAGCGGATACACACAATGGAATAAATTCATGGTTATAACGTAGCTTATCAATAGCGCGCGTCACTGCAGCGGGGTTTAAATCATTAATTAAGCAACGACGCGCCTGTTTCCTTTGGTCTTCGCTGATATTTAAATAGTTAAGCACTTCATCAACTAATAACTGACCTTCACGATCGGGGTCACCCGCGTGGATCACTTCTTTTGCCTGCTTAAGTAGTGTCTTGATTGTTTCTAACTGCTTTTTTACATCAGCTCGGGGCTTGAGTTGCCATTTTTCTGGAATAATAGGCAAATCATCTAACGACCAGCGGGCGTACCGCGGGTCGTATGCATCCGGCTCAGCTTGTTCAAGCAAGTGACCAACACACCATGTCACATACTGGTTATCACCACAAAGAATAAAGCCATCCCCCCGTTTATGAGGTTTTGGCAATACATCAGCGATAGCGCGAGCAAGGCTGGGTTTTTCTGCAATAAATAATCTCATTACGTTAGTTAATCACTTCAATCAACGCTTTTCCTGCCACTGGCTCAGTTAACTCGCCGATAGAGGTTAGTTCTATATCAAAACGAGCAGCGACGTCTTTAACTTGTTCTACAGCTTCAGGTAATACAGCTAATAATAACCCACCTGAGGTTTGTGGATCGCAAAGTAATTTGCGTTGCATTTCAGTAACTTCACCAATTAAGTGACCATAACTTTCGAAATTACGCCCTGTACCACCTGGTACACAACCTTTTTCAATATATGATTCAACTTCTGGCAATCTTGGCACTTGTGAAAAATGAATGGTAGCTTGCACACCAGAACCATCACAAATCTCACTCAAATGACCTAATAAACCGAATCCTGTAACATCGGTCATTGCAGTAACACCTTCGATATTAGAAAAATCAGCACCAGCTTTGTTCATACGACACATAATTTCTGTTGCTAAACCTTGGTGTTCTGGTTTTAACAAACCTTTTTTCTCAGCCGTTGTTAACACACCAATACCTAAAGGTTTGGTTAAAAATAACTGAGATCCTGCTTTCGCTTCACTGTTTTTCTTTACTTTGCTCACAGGTACAACACCCGTTACAGCAAGTCCGAAAATAGGCTCTGGTGCATCAATAGAATGTCCACCAGCCAGTGAAATTCCAGCCTCTTGACAAGCGGCTCGTCCACCTTCAATCACTTCACGTGCAATTTCAGGTGCTAATTTATCAATAGGCCAACCTAAAATAGCAATTGCCATGATAGGTTTTCCGCCCATAGCAAAGATATCACTGATAGCATTCGTTGCAGCAATGCGCCCGAAATCATAAGGGTTATCAACGATAGGCATAAAGAAATCAGTGGTGCTAATAATACCTGTACCATTCCCTAAATCATAAACAGCGGCATCATCTTTGGTTTCATTACCCACAAGTAAATGAGGATCATGAAATTTAGCTTGCTCACTATGCAAAATAGTTTCTAAAACTTTTGGCGAGATCTTACAACCACAGCCTGCACCATGACTGTATTGTGTTAAACGAATTGCGTCAGACATAACATGCCATCCTTTTTAAAAATAAGTCACAAAATCAGTTAAGTCAGCAGGAGAAACCGTGTTTGGCGCTTTTAAGGCTGGTGTACCTAAATACAGAAAGCCAATAATTTGCTCATGTTCACCACAGCCAAGTCCTTCTCTTACGACTGCATCATGAGTCCAAGAGCCTGAACGCCAAATTCCCCCAAATCCTTGTGCAACAGCGGCCATTTGCATTGCTTGTACACTACAACCAGCAGCAACCACTTGTTCCCATTCAGGCACTTTCGGATGATCTTTCACTTTTGCAATAACTGTGATGATCAAAGGGGCACGAAAAGGTGCATTTTTTGCTTTTTCTTCAACTTCTGGCCCTAAATTACCCACAACAGCCGCTTTATGTAGCAATTGGCTAAAACGCTCAATACCTTCGTTT
The DNA here is from genome assembly GCF_011045815.1 of Proteus vulgaris. Classification (GTDB taxonomy): domain Bacteria; phylum Pseudomonadota; class Gammaproteobacteria; order Enterobacterales; family Enterobacteriaceae; genus Proteus; species Proteus vulgaris_B. Next base: position 2,291,365 of record NZ_CP047344.1, read on the forward strand.
TGCATCACAATAAAGTGCCAAGGCTTAAGTGCGCCGTGATCAGGCGCGCGCATGCCCGCTTGTAAAATAGTATTGAGGGCTTCACTATCGGGGGCTGGAGTAGTCAGTCGAGAAGCTGAACGGCGGTTCAAAAGCAGCGTTAATGCATCCATTTTTATTCTCCTGTCAGCATTTTATTTTAGCAAGATCCCATTCTTATGGGGATGGACAGTTCTTATCAATTCGCAGTATAACAAACTGTTATATTACCACCATCCACAGATTTAGGCGGGAATTTTTCCAAAAATCAGTTGTGTGGTTATTTAATCGTAATTTATTGTTCATAAAATGATTAATCTTAACTTACCTAAGTTAATTTAAGCTTATTTTGATCCTACTTTTCTTTTTAATTCGACTATTTCCTATATTACATTGATACCTTTTTATGTGACCTTTTTTAGTTATTTTCACGTAAGATAAATGTTTACTTAATAACACCTTAACCAAAAGGTTGTCATTAATCGTTTCCTAAAAATCAATGACAGACATTCAATAAGAGCTATATTAGAATATTCCTTCATTGTTATTGCTATTCCCTCTATTGCTAACAACATATTTTGTTTTAATAGTATGAGATTATGTGGATGTAGCCTGCTTACCAATAATTCTAGCATGACTGTTTAGGATTAAAATTTAGCTTTACATGATGTGGAGATAATATGAATAAAATTATGGAGTTAATCGGCGCAATATTAAAGTTTAGTTGGCAAGCCATTAACTTTATCAGGAAATTAATCTTAAACGTTATTTTCTTTTTCCTTCTTTTTATGGTCTTTGGTATTTTCTTAATCACCAAAGAGGCACAAAAGCCGGTTGATTATGAAGGCGCCCTTCTTGTTGATCTTAAAGGTGTGATTGTTGACCAAACCGCAACACAAAACCCTTTAGGTGAAGTTGGACGTGAGCTTTTAGGTGTATCAAGTAGTCAACTTCAAGAAAATTCCTTATTTGAAGTCGTTGATACGCTACGCCTAGCTTCTCAAGATCCGAAAATTAAAGGAATGATATTAAAACTTGATGAATTCGCAGGTGCTGATCAACCGTCACTAAATTATATTGGTAAAGCGCTTAATGAGTTTAAAAAGACGGGTAAACCTATTTTTGCAGTAAGCGGTTATTACAGCCAGCCTCAATATTACCTCGCCTCTTATGCCGATAAAGTATATCTCACGCCTCAAGGTGCCGTGGGTGTTTACGGTTTTGGTTTTCAAAACCTCTATTACAAAACGCTGCTAGAAAACTTAAAAGTCAGTACCCATATTTTCCGCGTAGGCACCTATAAATCTGCGGTTGAGCCATTAATGCGCAATGATATGTCAGCAGAGTCTCGTGAAGCTTCATTACGTTTAGTTCATGCACTGTGGTCTACTTATTTAACCCAAGTTGCAGAAAACCGTAGCATTACCAAAGACGATGTTTTCCCAGGTGCAAAAGAGATGATTGCACAGCTACGTAATGCAGATGGCGATAACGCCACTTATGCACTAAATCGTAAATTGGTAGATTCTGTCAGCTCATACGCTCAATTTGAAGCAGATATGACAGAAACCTTCCAGTGGGATAAAGAGAATAAGCAATTTAAAAATATCAGCATTTATGATTATGCTGATACGCTAACCTCATCATTGCCTGCAAGTGATGAAGGAAATATTGCCGTAGTGGTTGTTCAAGGTGCCATTATTGATGGTGAAAGTATCCCCGGCTCTGCGGGGGGGTCAACTATTGCAAATCAAATTCGCCAAGCTCGTTTAGATCCGAACATTAAAGCGCTTGTATTACGCGTAAATAGCCCTGGTGGTAGTGTTTCAGCTTCAGAGCAAATACGCAGTGAAGTAGCTGCTTTTAAACAACAGAAAAAACATGTGGTTGTATCAATGGGTGGCATGGCGGCATCAGGTGGATATTGGATCTCAACCCCTGCAAATAAGATTATTGCCAGCCCTTCAACATTAACAGGCTCTATTGGTATTTTTGGCGTTATTAATACGTTTGAAAATAGCTTAGAGTCTATTGGTGTTTATACCGACGGTGTAACAACTTCATCCTTAGCCGGATTATCTGTCACTAATAAACTACCGGAAGAGTTTGCAGAGCTTTTACAGCTAAATATTGAAAGTGGTTATAAAACATTTCTTAATTTAGTGGCTGAATCACGCAAGAAAACTCCTGCTCAAATTGATCGAATTGCTCAAGGTCGTGTATGGGTAGGAATAGATGCAAAAAATGTCGGTTTAGTCGATGAATTTGGTGATTTTGATGATGCTATTGATACAGTTGCTAAAATGGCAAAAATCGACCAACCGGTTATTGATTGGATGAAACCTGAATTAAGTCTGTCAGAACAGATCATAATGAGTTTATCCTCTAATGCAAAAGCGCTTATTCCTGATCCATTACAAGCTTATTTGCCAGCACCTGTTTTAAAAGAAGTTAAAACACAAACAGAGTTTTATCGCAATATGAACGATCCGCTAAATCGCTATGCGTATTGTTTATCTTGTGGTGATATTCAATAATCTTTTCAATCTATACACCTGCTCAGTTAGAGTAGGTGTATTCTTCTATTTTTTCCGACTTTTGATAGAATGATATTCTGATGAATACTTTTTGTTCGTTTATATTCAAGCTATTTTTAACACAATGATTTAAAGCAGATATTAGATAACCTCTATTTTCTTTTTTTTAGCCCCCTTTCCTTTTTTTATTCTACAAACTCCCTATAATCAGGTATTTCTCACAGCTTAATAAGAGTGCTTGTCTGATGCAAAAGAAATCAATCTACGTTGTTTATACTGGCGGTACTATTGGTATGCAACATTCTGAACATGGCTATATTCCTGTATCAGGACATTTACAACGCCAATTAGCTAAAATGCCAGAATTCCATCGTGAAGAGATGCCCGATTTTACAATCAAAGAGCACCTTCCTTTAATTGATTCTTCAAATATCACACCTGAAGACTGGCAATCTATCGCTGACGATATTAACGAAAATTATCATAATTATGACGGATTCGTTATTCTTCATGGTACTGATACCATGGCATTTACGGCCTCAGCACTCTCTTTTATGTTTGAGAACCTCAGTAAACCCATTATCGTCACTGGCTCTCAAATTCCTTTAGAAGCTTTACGCTCTGACGGACAAACGAATCTATTAAATGCGCTCTATTTAGCTGCACATCACCCAATTAATGAAGTCGCGCTTTTCTTTAATAACACGCTGTATCGCGGTAACCGTACAGTAAAAGCACATGCAGATGGTTTTAATGCGTTTGCATCGCCCAATAGCGCCCCTCTTTTAGAAGCTGGGATTAATATTAAGCAATTTAAAATTAATTCATTTCCAAAAGGAAAAGGGGAATTTATTGCACATAATATTACACCTCAACCCATCGGGGTTGTCACAATTTACCCTGGCCTTTCAGATGAGATCGTTAAAAATATTCTGATGCAACCAGTGAAAGCATTAATATTACGTTCTTATGGCGTGGGTAATGCACCATCACACCCAGCTTTACTTTCTACATTACGCGAAGCAACAGAGCGTGGCATTGTGGTTATTAATCTTACACAATGTATTTCTGGTCGAGTGAATATGGAAGGTTATGCAACAGGCCAAGCCTTAGCTGAAGTCGGCGTTATTAGTGGTTACGATATGACATTTGAGGCGACATTAACTAAACTGCATTATCTCCTTAGCCAACAATATGATCACACTGAGATTTGTCGCTTAATGCAACAAAACCTTCGCGGTGAAATGACATTAAACGATAACGACTAAGCTTAATAAAAGGGCAAATTTAGTGAAAAACTCTGCGCTATTACTGGTTGATATACAAAACGATTTTTGTACAGGGGGCGCTTTAGCTGTTAACGAAAGTGAGATAGTTATTCAAACAGCCAATCAGCTCATTAATGGTTTCAAGCAAACTAAAAGCCCAATTATTGCAAGTTTAGATTGGCATCCAGCCGATCATCTTAGCTTTGCTGAAAACTCAGGTACCGTTGTAGGTGAAATTGGTAAACTAAACGGGTTACCACAAGTTTGGTGGCCAGTTCATTGCGTGCAAAACTCTCACGGCGCGGCATTCCACCCAGAACTCAATCACACATTGATTAACCATATTATTTACAAAGGCCAAAACCGCCTTATTGACAGCTATAGTGCCTTTTTTGATAACGACCATGAATATCAAACAGGCTTACATACCCTTTTGCAAACGCTTAATATAAAACATCTTTATATTCTTGGTATTGCTACTGATTACTGCGTTAAATTTACAGTACTGGATGCTTTACAGCTAGGTTATCAAGTATCTGTTATTACTGACGGTTGCCGTGGTGTCAATATTCAAGATAACGACAGCCAAGTAGCGCTAGAAAAGATGCAAGCGAAAGGAGCGACATTAATAGATTCAGCACATTGGCTTAATCGTAACAATCAATAGGTTCGTTATTTTTTTATCTTCTTAAAATCAGAAAGAGGCTACTTTTAACCAATTCAGTTAATAAATAGCCTCTTTTTTATGCTAATTCTATCCATTCACCATATGTTTTAGTCATCATCGATTGGCGTTAGCGTTGCCAAACGTTCAGATTGAAACTGAGCTTTTAATTCTTGTTTGCTCTTCATGGTAATTTGCCCATTAGTGCCTACTGTCATATGCTCAGGTGTGTGGTTATTTTTTGCTTGCCATAATAAAACAATCTGCATGCAATGTTCTTTTTGTTCATCAGTCAATGCAACGCCGTCAGGCCATTTGCCTAATTCAACTGCGGTTGAAATACGCTGATAAATTTCAGGGGTTACCATCGAAATAAGTTCATTAACTTCCATTGATTGCTCCATAAGTTAAATAATCACTCAAAATGGCTGAATCGTTTTTTCACTTGTTATTATTTTGTTAATTTAATAGCTATCAACCTTTCTGCTCTTCACCTGTCTCACTGTTTGTAAATGACAGTGAAGCTGAATTAACACAATAACGCTCCCCTGTAGGGGCTGGACCATCATTAAAAACATGACCTAAATGTGCATCACACTGCTGGCAACGTATTTCCGTTCTTTTCATATTATGAGAAAAATCATCAATATAGCGGATCGCATCACTATTAACAGGTTGGTAAAAACTAGGCCAGCCACATCCTGCATCAAATTTTGTATCTGAATAAAATAAGGGAGCAGAACAACATAAACAGTGATAAATCCCAGTTTGACGATTATGTAATAACTTACCACTAAACGGAGGTTCTGTGCCGTGTTGCTGCGTCACATAACGTTGCATTTCATTGAGTGTTGATAAATCAAGGTGATTGTTATTACTTGAAATATTCACTTTCTTTTCATTATCTGCCATATCGACCTCGTGCTCAGAAAAATGCTTTTTAAAACAACAGTGAATAATAACAAAGATTTAACAACAAATCTGGAAAATATAGTCTAAAATCATCAAGAGTAATCTTTAGTTTTTGAAATGTGATGAATTTCACATAACGGAGCAAAGGTAACTTCATTTATCGGCGTTGATCCCGATAATACACAGCGTAACATTTAGCTAAAACGACCAATCTTTAAGCGAAAAGTGTTTTTTTAATTGATTTTTTGCAATTATTGACACGATTCCGCTTGACGATTGGCGCGGTTTTGGTAACTTTAGAAGCAACTTTTTAATTCACTAAATTAAAGCTGGTGGAATACATATGACTATCAAAGTAGGTATTAATGGTTTTGGTCGTATCGGCCGCATCGTTTTCCGTGCTGCTCAAGAACGTTCAGATATCGAAATCGTAGGTATTAACGATCTGTTAGACGCAGACTACATGGCATACATGCTGAAATACGATTCAACTCATGGCCGTTTCAACGGTACTGTTGAAGTAAAAGATGGCCACCTCGTTGTTAATGGTAAAACCATCCGCGTAACTTCAGAAAGAGATCCAGCAAATCTGAAATGGAACGAAGTCGGTGCTGACGTTGTTGCAGAAGCAACTGGCCTGTTCTTAACTGACGAAACTGCTCGTAAACACATTCAAGCTGGCGCGAAAAAAGTTGTTCTGACTGGTCCTTCAAAAGACAACACTCCTATGTTCGTAATGGGCGTAAACCATAAATCATACGCAGGCCAAGATATCGTTTCTAACGCATCTTGTACTACTAACTGTTTAGCGCCTTTAGCTAAAGTTATCAACGACAACTTCGGTATCGTTGAAGGTCTGATGACGACTGTTCACGCAACAACTGCAACTCAACGTACTGTTGATGGTCCTTCTGCAAAAGACTGGCGTGGTGGTCGTGGTGCTTCTCAAAACATCATCCCATCATCAACTGGTGCTGCTAAAGCTGTAGGTAAAGTTATTCCTGAACTGAACGGCAAACTGACTGGTATGTCTTTCCGTGTTCCTACTCCTAACGTTTCTGTTGTTGACCTGACTGCACGTCTGGAAAAACCAGCTTCTTACGCACAAATCTGTGATGCTATCAAAGCAGCAGCTGAAGGCGAGCTGAAAGGCGTTCTGGGTTACACTGAAGATGCAGTTGTTTCAACTGACTTCAATGGCGAAGTTCTGACTTCAGTATTTGATGCTAAAGCAGGTATCGCTCTGAACGACAACTTTGTTAAATTAGTTGCTTGGTACGACAACGAAGTTGGTTATTCAAACAAAGTTCTGGATCTGATTTCTCATATCTCTAAATAATTAGAGCTTAGAAAATCAAGATTTTGCTTAGAGCCACCTTTTAGGTGGCTCTTTTATTTTCCAGCCAGTCAGTTTATTGTATTGAAATAGTCAGTGACAGAAGGCCCAAAGATAATGAACGAGAAAATTTTTTCATTGCCGATTATTGAACAAATATCACCTTATTTAAGTCGTCGGCAATTAGGTGAACTTCCTATCCTTGTTATTTCACATCCTAAAGTTCGAGCAGCTATTAGCCTTCAAGGTGCACATTTAATTGCTTGGCAACCCGCACAAGAACACCCTGTCTTTTGGCTCAGTGAAGCATCACTCTTCACTCCCGGTGTTGCCATTCGTGGTGGCATCCCTATTTGCTGGCCTTGGTTCGCTTCAGCAGGTACACCAAGTCACGGATTTGCACGTATTCTACCTTGGGAATTTAGCGCCCACACAGAACAAGATGACGGCGTGCTTATTACAATGACACTAAAAGAGAACCAACAAACACAAAAATATTGGCCTCATCCGTTTACTCTAATTGCTCGTTTTAAGTTAGGGGCAACTTGTGAAGTAGAATTAGAATCTTATGGTGATTATGACGCGACAGCCGCCCTTCACTCTTATTTTAATGTGAGTGATATTGATAATGTCTCTATTACCGGCTTAGGAAGCCACTACATTGACACTGTGGCAGACAAAGAAGTCTATACTGATGAAACCGCATTACGTTTTAATGGACGCACTGATAGGCTTTATACAGAGCCTGACGATTTTAATCTTATTCATGATGATGGTTGGGATCGCACAATTGAAGTTCATCATTATCACCATAGTGATGTGGTATGTTGGAACCCCGGCGCAGAGCTTGCAAGTTCAATGAAAGATATGAGTGCAGGTGGCTACCGTAAAATGGCTTGTGTAGAAACTGCACGTATCCATCAACCGTTAAAACCAGATAATGTGCATCCTGGTCGTTTATCTCTAGTAGTGCGTGTTCGTAAAAATATTGCTGAAAAATAAATATTACTCACGTATTACACAAATAAAAAAGCTTCGAAGTTTAAATCGAAGCTTTTTTGTCATAAATGACCTAGTTAAATATCTATAACGTTATACAGTCATTAATTAGAATGTATAAGTCACACCAGTCCACACAATCGCAGTTACAGACTTATTCACCATTGGGCTGTCTTTGACTTCGCTTGGTAAATGGTCAACACGCCCCATAGCAAAGAAGTTCCATTTTTCAGCAAACTTGTAGTTAGCTGAAATCTCGAAATAAGGTCTCCAGCTATCATTTGGCGTGTATTCAGCTAAACCACTACGCTGTGATTCTGCATGAGTAATACCATACGCATAACGATTTTGCTTTTTGTTTTCCCAAACAACACCCGCACCCGGTTGGAAAGACCAATTACCTAATTCGAAAGGATATAAATAGGCGGCATCAGCGATAATACCGTTACTTTTACCCAGCATATCACCAGAAACAATCGCTCTTAAGCTACCCCATGATTCATGGTGTTTATAAGTAAAACCCCCCATCATAGTATCACGACGACGATTCAATTTTTTCATTTGCTCGTCATCACTATCACTTGGCTTATAAGCTTGAGGATAATAGTGTAAATCAACAGAAAGTTGATCTTTAGGGGTGTTCCACAAGTAATACCCTGCGGCTAATGTCGCAAAATAGAAATTTTCTGATTGGTAGTTAACTTGTGGCACTGGTAATAAATAATCTTTTGATTTAGCCCCTTTATAGGGAGTGACTTGTGCTAAGACCGAGCCACCAATTGACCATTCTCCAGCAAATGCTGCTGGTGTGCTAAGTCCTGCAATAACGGCTAAAGAAATGATAATCTTCTTATTACTCACGATGATTTTCCATATTGTCATTAATAAAGTAGCAACCAAAAACCAATTTCAGTCACAATTAACTAATACTGATATTATTTTACCTATAATTATTTTTGTTTTGCATTAAATGTGTAGCAATCAGTGCTTGCCCTAATGCAATACCACCGTCTCCAACGGGCAATATCATAGGGGTTAGTACTTTTTTATTGTTTAATTTTTTCTGAAACAGATGTTTGAGTAATGTGTTATTTAACACACCGCCCGTAAGTACAACGGTATCAATCTGATGTTCATCAGCATATTGCAATGCAATATTGCCTAAACTTTCAGCTAATAAATAATGAAATAGCCACGCCTTTTCACTGGCATTAAGCTTTACACCTTCCCATTGCGACCAAAAAACAGATAGATCAAGCAAATTATTTTTTATAGGCATTAAATGCCCATATTGCTTAATAATTTCCGCTTGTTTTTCTTTTTGACACGCTAATGCTGCTGTTTGTAAGTAACATGCAGCTTCACCTTCCCAACTTATTTCTTTAGGGGCTAATCCTAATGATGCTGAAACCGCATCAAATAAGCGCCCACAAGAAGAGGCTTTAGGTGAATTGAAACCACGTTCTACTGCCTTACTTAATATTTGCAAATCATTACTAGGTATCAACTGGGTGATAACACTACCTTGCCAATTCTTAGAAAAAGTAGCTAAATGTGCGAACCAGTTTCGCCAGGGTTGAATAGAAGCCAGATTTCCCCCAGGCATGGCAACTGCAGGAAGCCCACCTATTCGTTCTGATTTTTGATAATCCACCCGTAGACATTCTCCACCCCATAAAGAGCCATCTTGCCCAAAGCCTAAACCATCAAGTGCAATACCTACTACAGCACCTTGCTGATGGGTATGACCATGTTCGGCAAGGCAAGAAACAATATGTGCATGATGGTGAAAAACTTCAATGACAGGGATATTTTGCGCTTGGGCGAATTGTTTGCCCAGTTGATGGCTAATGTAATTCGGGTGTGCATCGATCGCAATTGCTTTAGGCGTAAAGCGATAAATTTGCTGAAAAAGATCTAATGATTTCATCAGTTGTTGACGCACACTTAAATCATCAAGATCCCCTAAATGAGGCCCCATAATGGCTTGATGTTGACGTAATAAACAAAATACATTTTTGAGATCGCCCCCCATTGCAAGTACTGAGGGTTGTGGCTCAAAATCGTCAGGTAATGAAATAGCATCAGGAACATAACCACGAGAACGGCGGATCATAATACTCTGCTTATCTTCAATACGTACTAATGAATCGTCAGCTCGCTGTATAATCTCTCTATTATGCATCAAGAATAGATCAGCAATATCACGCAGTTGCATTAAAGCATCTTCGTTACTTAACGCAGGAGTGTGACCAGATGCATTTCCTGATGTCATAACCAGTGGAATATTCGTGCCACGCGCTAATAAATGTTGCAATGGATTGGCTGGCAACATAACACCAATTTCAGTTAATCCCGGTGCAATAAGCTCCGAAAGTTTAGACACAGCAGTTTTAGGGACTAATACAATTGGAGCCGCAGTGCTTTGCAAAGTTTGGATAGCCGTTGGAAGAAAATCAGGATCTTGCTTATCTTCTTTAATTTGATCAATTCCAGTGATCATCACAGCTAACGGCTTCGCTGGTCGGTATTTGCGTTTTCGTAATAATGCAACGCTCTCATTATTACGTGCATCACATACTAAATGAAAACCACCAACACCTTTAACAGCAACAATTTTTCCAGCATGTAACGCTTCACAGGCTTGAGTTAATGCAAACTCTTTAATTGCTAACTCTTCACCCTGCTTATCCGCAAGCCAAATATAAGGTCCACACACAGGACATGCATTAGGTTGAGCATGGAATCGTCTGTCTGCAGGATCTTCATATTCATGTTTACATTCAGGACAGAATGGAAATTCAGACATCGAGGTAAATGGCCTATCATAAGGCATTTTTTTTATGATAGTAAAACGAGGTCCACAGTGTGTGCAGTTAATAAAAGGGTAATGAAAACGACGGTTTTGGGGATCAAACAGTTCATCAATACATGCTTGGCAAGTCGTGGCATCAGGTACCACTTGTGTATCCATTTCGCCACCACCACTTTTTACAATAATAAAGTCGGTCGGTAACTGTTCCCATTGATAGGGTGATTCTTCTATACGTTCAATGCGCGCTAATGGGGGGCATTCGGCTTTTAATGCTTCGATAAACAGTGTATTTTTAGGTGAGGGTGTTAAGTGCACTAATACACCTAAGCTGTCGTTACTCACTTGCCCTAATAAACCAAAACGATGGGCTAATTGCCAAACAAATGGACGAAAACCAACGCCTTGAACCTTACCTTTCACACGCAATGCAATGCCGTTACTCATAGGATCACCAAATCAAAATAAATTTAAGCTTATTCTAGTTTAGTGATTATCAACAACTTTCATTTAGATCAGAAAAAGTGGAATTAGGTAGATTTATCATCACTTCAACTGTAACTCTAGGAGCTATTGCACACAGTAATTCATAACCAATAGTGCCACAGGCTGTTGCAACATCGTCAACTGGGAGCTGTTCACCCCATAATTCAACGGGGTTACCATAAGTGACATCAGGGAAATCCGTAACATCAACGGTTAACATATCCATCGAAATACGCCCTACCAATTGTGTTTTATGCCCATTAACAACAACTGGTGTACCATCTGGCGCATGTCTTGGGTAACCATCCGCATAACCACAAGCAACAACCCCTATTCGCATATCACGCTCAGCAATATATCGACTGCCATAGCCTATCTGCTCACCTTTTTTCACTTGTTGAATGGCTAATATCTCACTATTAAATGTCATTACGGGTTGTAAATCGAAATCAGCAATATCTTGCCAAATCCCCGAAGGCGAAACACCATATAAAATAATGCCTGGTCGCACCCAATCTTGATATGTTTCAGGATAAAACAATGTAGCTGCCGAATTTGCTAAACATCGAGGTAATTCTTTGACCATTGCTTGATTAATTACCGCTTTTTGCGCATCCATATTCAGCCCTGTATCTGCATTAGCAAAATGCGACATTTGAATAATAGAACCGATGTTATTGATGCTTTTAGCACGGGCGATAGCTTGTTGATAAACATCAGAACGATAACCTAATCTATTCATTCCACTATTAAGTTTAAGATAGATATTAATGGGGCGTTCTAATTGTGCTTTTTCTATGGCATCAAATTGCCAATCGGAATGCACTGTTGTTGTCAGAGAATAACGTTCTAATAAATAGACATCTTCAGGTTTAAAAAAACCTTCAAGTAAAAGAATGGGTCCAACCCATCCTTGCTCTCTTAGCATAATGGCTTTGTCTAATTCAATTAATGCAAAGCCATCTGTATGACTCAATGCTGGCCAAACACAGGATAATCCATGCCCATAAGCATCTGCTTTCACAACAGACCACACTTTGCTGCCCTTCACTCTCTCTTTGATAACAGACAGATTATGGCTTAAAGCATCGAGGTTAATGGTTACTTTTGTGGGTCTGGACATGTTTTTTCCTCAATTAATAAGCAGCATCAAGTTTTTGCCCTGGTAAGAGCAATTTAGTATTAAAGCCATCGATATAACGAAACACAGATAAATCATCAGCAGCAATCGCAGGTTTATTCCCTGAAATTAAATCAGCCAATAATTGCCCTGAGCCACATGCCATCGTCCAACCTAATGTGCCATGCCCCGTATTTAAAGATAAATTACGATAAGCCGTTGGCCCGACAATAGGCGTACCATCTGGTGTCATGGGCCTTAGTCCTGTCCAGAATGTGGCTTTTTCTATATCACCGCCACCTTGATAGAGATCTTGTACAACCATTTTTAATGTTTCACAGCGTGATTTTAAAACATCCAAATTAAAACCAACGACCTCTGCCATTCCACCAACACGAATTCGCTCATCAAAACGTGTTACCGCAATTTTATAGGTTTCATCAAGAATAGTTGATGTGGGTGCCCTTGAAGCATCAATAATCGGCATCGTGAGTGAATAACCTTTAAGCGGATAAACAGGAATGGCGACTTTATTTTTCAAAAATTCCGTTGAATAAGAACCCATAGCAACAACGTAATGATCCGCGGTAAGTAATCCATCATGGCATTGAACGCCCGCTACTTTATCACCATCAAACAATAAATGTTTGATTTCTTTATTAAATAAGAATGTAACACCAGCGTCTTCTGCCATTTTAGCGAGCTTTTTCGTAAAAATTTGGCAGTCACCTGTTTCATCATTTGGTAAACGCAAACCACCGGTGAGTTTATGACTAACATGCTCTAATGCAGGCTCTGCGAATTTAAGTTGCTCTGCCGTCAATAATTCATAAGCAACGCCTTCTTGCTTTAAGACAGCAATATCATTGGCGGCATTATCAAATTGTTTTTGATCACGAAAAAGTTGAAGAGTTCCCCCTTGGCGCCCTTCATATTCAATTCCTGTATCTTGGCGCAATTGACGGATACAATCACGACTATATTCAGCAATACGCACCATGCGACTTTTATTCATAGTGTAATGTGACGCATCACAATTACGTAACATTTGCCACATCCAGCGTAATTGGAAAAGTGAACCGTCCGGTTTAATGGCTAAGGGTGCATGTTTCTGGAACATCCATTTTACTGCTTTTAATGGAATGCCCGGGGCACCCCAAGGGGTTGCATATCCTGGCGATATCTGACCAGCATTGCCCGCACTGGTTTCTTCTGCTGCACTACTTTGTCTGTCAACAACAATGACTTCATGCCCTTGCTGCACAAGATACCACGCACTCGTTACACCAATAACGCCGCCACCTAAGATGATCACTTTCATGGCAAGACTCCAATAATTTACATTGATATAACATAAGAATAATATTCCATACACAAAAAGCCAATATAGAATAATCATCTAGGCGAATAAAAAAGCAAATTTTAGAGTTAAGTCACACTTGTCTATTATTGAATAAGTTTTTTTCAACGAAAAATCGCTGAATTAACAATTAAAATCAACAAGATATGCGTTTATCAATAAATTATAAGAATATTTATTAATAAATTAATTTATTTAAAAGAGAATTTTATCCGTAGAAAATCCGAATGCAGATTTTATTAAAAACTAAATATAGACAAAATATTAGATTATAATTTTTTAATTAACTAACTTTAGTAACTCTTTTTACTAAAATTAGCCTATTTAAAGCATTGCCTAAAATATGACACTTTATTTTTTTAAAACATAAAAAAACCAGCATCACAAATCAATGAGGATACTGGCCTTTTCTATTATGACAAAAATCACAAAAAATTAGCGTTTAACTTCTTCCAAATCACTAGGAAGTGGTGATTGTAAGCTTTGCCAGATAATTCCACTGTCTTTACCATATTGACGAACGCATTCCATTACATGCTCAACATCTTTCTGTTCACACAATGCAGCTAATTTTTTATAGAATGCTAAAGCAAGTTCTTTGGCTTGAATGTTTGAAAAATAGTAACGACCAACACGCGTATATAGACCTTTCAAACCATTGAGGATAAGACCATAAATTGGATTACCTGATGCGAAAGCTAAGCCACGAAAAATGTTGTAATCTAATTCACTGAATTCATCAGCACTATTTTCTGTCGTTAACTGATGATTTAAAACCTCAATACATTTTTCAGGATTGCTTCTAAATGCAGTGCGGATAAAAATAGCTGAAATATTGGTTCTTACCGCCAATAAATTATCAATTAATTGCGGTACGCGATCATGATCAAGACGAGCTACAGTTTCAAGAATATTAAGGCCAGATGTTTCCCAGAAATTGTTTACCTTTGTTGGCTTTCCATGTTGGATCGTTAACCATCCATCACGAGCAAGGCGCTGTAATACTTCTCTTAATGTGGTTCTTGTTACACCAATTAATTCAGACAGTTCACGTTCCGCTGGTAGGATAGATCCAGGGGGAAATCGATTATTCCAGATACTTTCAACAATATACTCTTCCGCGAAACCTGCGGGGCTTTGAGCCTTAATAACCATATTTTTATTTCTTCCGAAGCGATTTTTCTGCTAATAATGAAAAAGATAATATCAGAATGCTTAATTTTGATATAGCTCAACCATCATTAAATAGTGAGTGGCATCATAAAACCTGATGTAGTTTTATCAATTTATTATTACTAACGCGCTTAATTTCACAGCAATTAACGCGTACTATGGTTAGATCGCGCGTGATTGCGCTTAAAATCTCTGTTTGGAGGATGAGAAACCTAATGGATATGAGTATAAGACAAGCACTACTGAAGAACTTTATGGGAAATTCTCCCGATTGGTATAAGCTTGCTATTCTTACTTTTTTAATTATCAACCCACTGATTTTTTTCTTTGTTGACCCTTTTGTCGCCGGTTGGCTATTAGTTGTAGAATTTATTTTTACACTGGCTATGGCGCTAAAGTGTTACCCATTGCAACCCGGAGGACTACTTGCCATTGAGGCTGTCATTATTGGAATGACTAGCCCAAAACAAATTGGTCATGAAATTGCCAACAACCTTGAAGTTATTTTACTTTTAGTCTTCATGGTTGCGGGTATCTATTTTATGAAGCAATTATTGCTTTTTGCTTTTACCAAATTGCTTTTATCTATTCGTTCTAAACGAATGTTATCTATCGCTTTTTGCTTTGCAAGTGCCTTTTTATCTGCCTTTTTAGATGCTTTAACCGTTATCGCTGTTGTGATCAGTGTTTCTCTCGGTTTCTACTCTATTTATCATAATTTCGCCTCTAACCAAGCAGGAACAGAGCTAAATAATGATGGATTTATTGATACCGCAGAGAAAAAACAAACATTAGAACAATTCCGTGCTTTCTTACGTAGCTTAATGATGCATGCTGGTGTAGGTACTGCATTAGGTGGCGTAATGACCATGGTAGGTGAACCGCAAAACCTGATCATTGCAAAACATTTAGAATGGGATTTTGTGACCTTCTTTATTCGAATGTCACCTGTAACAATCCCTGTTTTCTTTGCAGGCCTTGCTGTGTGCTATTTGGTAGAGCGCTTTAAAATTTTTGGTTATGGCGCTGAATTACCTGATTTAGTTCGTAAAGTTTTAACTGAGTACGATAAGAAAAACAGTGAAAAACGCACTTCTCAAGAAAAAGCACAATTGATGGTTCAAGCATTAATTGGGATCTGGTTAATTGTTGCTTTAGCTCTTCATTTAGCAGAAGTCGGTATTATTGGTTTATCTGTTATCATTCTTGCTACTGCATTTTGTGGTATTACAGAAGAGCATGCGCTCGGCAAAGCATTTGAAGAAGCCTTACCTTTCACTGCGCTATTGACCGTTTTCTTCTCTATTGTTGCTGTTATTATTGACCAACAATTATTCGGTCCAATTATTCAGTTTGTACTCCAAGCTTCAGAGTCCTCACAGCTCTCTCTCTTCTATCTGTTTAATGGTCTATTGTCTGCTATTTCAGATAACGTTTTTGTGGGTACTGTATATATCAGCGAAGCCTTAACAGCTTTACAAGATGGATTAATTAGTCAATCACAATATGAACATATTGGTGTTGCTATTAATACAGGTACAAACTTACCTTCTGTTGCCACACCTAATGGCCAAGCAGCATTCCTATTTTTATTAACCTCTGCGTTATCTCCGCTTATTCGTTTATCATATGGACGAATGGTAATAATGGCTCTGCCATATACTATTGTAATGACATTATTTGGTTTACTGGCAGTTGAATTCTGGCTAGTTCCTACAACACATTGGTTTTATGAAATAGGCTTAGTTGCTATTCCATAACAATAGTTCTACAGTTACACCACATAAATAGGGCTTTTACTTGATAAAAGTCCTATTTTTTTCATTAAAAGAAGGTTGAATGTAAATA
Source organism: Proteus vulgaris (assembly GCF_011045815.1). GTDB lineage: Bacteria > Pseudomonadota > Gammaproteobacteria > Enterobacterales > Enterobacteriaceae > Proteus > Proteus vulgaris_B. The sequence continues at coordinate 2,307,898 of NZ_CP047344.1, forward strand.
TTTGTGAAATAACAGGTTTTAACTTTTTTTGCGCTTGAATTTTGGGCAAAATAGACACTTATTTTAATATTTAAATGGACATTATTATGCTGACTGCTCTTCGTCACTGGTCACAACGCCGTTTTTCATGGCTATTGCTTGCATTAACAGCAATAGGTCTTGAAGGTGCTGCATTGTATTTTCAGTACGGAATGGAATTAATGCCTTGTGTGATGTGCGTTTATCAACGCATCGCAGTATTAGGAATATTAGTTGCCGCATTCATTGGTGCAAGCGCCCCCCAAATGGCACTCATGCGTATGGCAGGTAGTTTTTTATGGCTTTATTCAGCTTACCGAGGCATTGAGCTGGCTTGGGAGCATACGCAACTTATTCTTAATCCATCACCTTTTGCAACATGTGATTTCTTTGTCACATTACCTTCTTGGTTTGCATTACAAGATTGGTTCCCTGCTGTATTCCAAGCAACGGGTGACTGCTCTGTCAGCCAATGGCAATTCTTAACATTAGAAATGCCACAGTGGATGCTGATTATTTTCTCTGCTTACTTTGTTGTGGGTCTATTGGTCTTAATGAGCCAAATCACTAGTTCTTTTAAATCAAAAGAATAAAAAAACAGCCCTTAGTGTGTTGCTAAGGGCTATTTATTTTCGCAAAATAAGGCTTAAATATTGACTAAATAATATGCTTTAATTCAGTTTTAACCTGGAATACACGCACCTTCAATCAATGCCTGTTCACTACAGCGTTTACCATTAGCAAATTGACACACTGGTGTCTGCCCACCATGTAATTCATAGTTTAAAGAAGGTATCCCTCCTGAAAAAACACATGTTGCCTTAGCCGATTCATCTAAAGGAACACTAAGACTTGTTGCCGGTATTGTTCTGCTTTTATTCACTGCTTGTGTTGATGAATATTGTGTCTGGGTTGAACTACTGCATCCTGCAATAAAACCCAAGCCAGCTAACATAAACAGATAATATGTTGTTTTAAATTTTTTTTGCATCAAAGACACCCTAATGTCGGCTGTTATTCACTATTAGTGTGAAGCACTTTTTGAAAGTAAGTTTATGACTAAAACACCAGCAATAATCAATCCCATACCAATAATGGCTGGTAAATCAAGTTTTTGTTGATAAATAAAAACTGCCGCAACAGAAACTAACACTATCCCTAAACCACTCCATATTGCATAAGCAATACCCAATGGCATTACCCTTACCACTTGAGAAAGTGCCCAAAAAGAAAAACAATAGCCAATGACAACAACAATTGATGGATATAGTCGACTAAAGCCTTCAGAAGCTTTTAACATTGTTGTCGCAATTACTTCCGATATAATCGCCAACATTAGGTAAGTTAATCCATTCATTTTTTCGCCTTAATCTTATACAAAGTCAATTTTGTGAATTCTATCACAAGCCATATTGAGGATATTCATCTACAACAAATAAAAAAGGCATCTTTCATATTGAATAGACGCCTTTTAAAATAAAAATACTTATTTAGTGTTTGTGAAGCTGATTCTTTTTACGAGGTTTTCCCCCCATAGAAACGCGATAACGGCTAAAAATAAAGCCACACAAAATAACAGCAATAATGCTTAATATCATGCCTGCATAACCCATGTTTGGCATACCCGCATGTAAGATAACTTGATTACCAATCAAAGCCCCAGCACCAATACCAATATTAAAAATACCGGAGTAAATAGACATCGCAATATCTGTTGCATCTGGAGCTAAATCAATCACTTTAACTTGCATACCTAGGCCGATACACATAAAGCCAATCCCCCAAAATATAATCAACACAATAAATGTCGTTAAATTTTGGCTGCTTATCATTAATAAACTTAGGCAAGCAGTAAGTAAAATGAGTGCAAAGAATAAAAAAGATGTTGGCATTTTGGCGCTGTAACGACTAAATAGCACACTACCAATAATGCCAGCACCACCAAAAATAAGTAAAACTAACGTAGCAAAGTTTTGATCTAATTTTGCAATATCAATAACAAAAGGCTCGATATAACTATAAGCCGTAAAATGTGCGGTAACAGCAATAACTGTTAACAAGAAAATCCCCATTAATGGCCCACGTTTTAATAATACAGGTACACTTTTTAATGATCCTGAATGCTCACTGGGTAATAAAGGCAAATAACGCATTAACGCAAACATGGTAATTAAAGCTAAAACACCAATTCCCATAAATGTTGCACGCCATCCTAACCATTGTCCAACAACACGCCCAATGGGTAAACCAAGAACCGTAGCTAATGCTGTTCCTGTTGCTAATAAGCCTAATGCCTGTGCTCGTTTACCAGGGGGCGCTACTCTAATTGCCAATGAGGCAGTAATAGACCAAAAAACTGCATGAGAAAAAGCAACGCCTATACGCCCTGCAATCAACGATTTAAAATCCCATGCAATACCAGACAAAATATGACTTAAAATAAAAAGAATAAATAAGATAATAAGTAACTTACGGCGTTCAACTTTACTTGTCATTATCATTAATGGTAATGACATTAAAGCAACCACCCAAGCATATATGGTGATCATTAAACCTGTTTGAGCTGGGATCATTCCAAAGCTTTCAGAAATATCACTTAACAGAGCAACCGGAACAAATTCTGTTGTGTTAAAAACGAAAGCTGCAAACGACAATATTATTACCCTGATCCAGGCTGTTTGGCGGCTTACTTCATTTATGTTTGGTGTTGCGATATTCATAATTAATCGATGCTTTCTTAAATAATATTGATGTATATATTATTGTTTTATAATATAAGCCTTCATATAACTCGCTTTGCCTACTTACTCTAAAGAGCTTAAATTTATTGGTAATAATAAAATGGCATAAATACAAAAAATGCGTTTTTTAAAAACAAAAAACAAACCAAATTATAACTAAATTTCATAGCTAAAGCGAATCAGCTATCAATTTTAGCATATTCATCTTATGACTTTAAATCCCTAGTACAACTTCTTTTTAACGTTAACATATTCTCAGCATGTTAAATTGTAGATATAAATATCTCATTCGCAATCTGATTAAAATAATAAAAATAAACAAATCCGAGTAAAAATAAGTAGGCTATTCATTGAATTAAGATAAGAAATATTAATTTATTTATTAAAAAAATTCTTATATTGAGATAAAAAATGAATAAAAACAGGAAGGATATATCAATTACTGGCTTAAATTATCAATAACTTGAATTGCTTGCTCGCAAGCTATGTTTCTTGTGGGCGAAGTTGATTCATCAAAAGCATTTTTAATAGTAGCAATTTGTTCAACAGCCGATCGAGGCAAAATTAAACGCCCATTAGAAAGCGCGCTATCAACCTCATTTAACTTTTGAGCTAATTGCTGACAACTACCATTATTCTCTTTTGATTTATAGATAGCCATAAGCGTATCGCGTTTTGCTTCTACAGTAGAAATAGTTTCGCTCATTTTTGATGATGAATTTTCAATGACTTCACGACCTTCATTCCAAATTTCAGCCGTTGTTTCTTTAAATACAGACACCATTAAAATAGCAATAAAAATAGCCAACATGATTGTCAGTGATAAAAGTCCTCCTGCAATAATAAGTATCTGTTTCATCTTTAACTCCACATATTAGTTATCTCTGTTTTTAATATATATAGTTTAAATAAATCAGGTTCAATCTGGATTACGATTCTTTTTATTTTTTACATTTTATTACCGAGATATACAGTTCTAATTACTATTATTTTTATAAAAAATAAGCACCTAATTGTAGGTGCTTATAATCAATATATAAATTTATCTTGATAAAAATCATTTTTTAGAACAACACGCAATATAATTTAAATGATGCCGATTTTCTCTAAAAAAACGAAACATGGATAAAAACCTTTCTCTATTCTGTTTGTTTTTTAATCCATTTTTAATTATTTTTGCTGTTCTAAGTAAACCTTCATCACGGATCAAACCTGTAGGTGACATTAAACTCATATTGCCTGATTTTATTTTTACTTCTGAAAACCCAATATTAATAAACAAGTCATGCCACTCTTGTTTAAACATAGGAGCCACGTTCGATTTCACTACCCCGATTAAATTATCTTTATCTACGTCATTATTTTTTTTCATAATATCATGTGTTAATAATAAACCACCGGGTTTTAAAACACGATAATATTCTTTTACTAATTTAGCTTTGGCTTTATCCGCATACATTGTCAACATCGCTTCATTTAAAACAACATCAAAGCTATTGTCGGGAAAAGGCAGAGATAAGGCATTGGCTTTCGTTAGCTGAATCAAATGTGATAACTTCGCATTTTCAACATTACGTTGTGCATTAGCTAATGCTTTTTCATCCATGTCTATAGCAATAATATGACAACCATATTTTTGCGCTATTTCAATTGACGTTGTCGCCATATTACATGCAATCTCTAAAACATAGCTTGAGGATGTAAAATGCCCGTTATTAATTAACCAATCAGAAGCCTCCACCCCTCCCGGTCTTAAGCGTGTTTTTCCTAAACTAGCTAAAAAAGTATGGCCTGCTTTTGACTGCTCTTGAGATATAGATTGTGTTGTTGTTTGAGTTTCCATATTGCCACCCATAAAGTTGCATCAATAATGCAACTTTATAATAAAAAACATTTGTTGGGAATAGTTATCATTACTTTTCTCTTTCTTTATAAAGAAAATCTTAAAGCACACAATAAATAAATTTTTAACTGTAAGATGAAATTTATTGAAATAGAAGGAGTTAAACAAATTACTCTGTAATTGCGTCATTAAAAGTAAAGAATATTAAACTTTGGATAACAACATTGACCTTCCCCTAAGGGGAATCTTTAAAGTGATAACAATTTCACGATAAAGTAAAGGAAACTGTTATGAAAAAGATTTTACCTGCCACTATTATTTTAATGAGTGCTATTTCTTTTGGTGCAATGGCAAACAATACACATATGAATATGGATGCATCGCATAATAACTCTCCAATGCAAAAAGAGCTCAATGAATCTATGAATAAAATGCATGCTGAGATGGCAAAAGGAATGAACACTGATAATGCAGATGTTGCTTTTGCTGATGGCATGATTGCCCACCATTTAGGTGCCATTGATATGGCTAAAATTGAATTAAAATATGGTACAGATCCTGAGATGCGCAAGCTAGCTCAAGCCATTATTGATGCTCAAGGCCCTGAAATTGAACAAATGCAAAAATGGTTAGAAAAAAATAAAACTAATAAATAATAGACTTATATGGGCTATGGTCTTTCGGATCATAGTCCATTTTATTTTTAACATTTCCTGCCAAACTTCCTATTCAAGCTAAATCAAATAATTGTCTAATATTCATCTCATACATTATAATTTTATTATTAGAGTATATTCTTGGCGTTACCCTGTATGGAGTCTACATGAATAATAGAGAAAACATGGCGTTATTAACCCAAAAACTTGCCATGCAAATTGCAAAGTGGACTCACAATACGCATTATTTTGATACCCAAATTCCAGGATTAGCATTAACGCACTGGACTTCCCCTACCTCTATTACCAGTCATACACATAAATCAGGTATATGCTTAATTGCTCAAGGTGAAAAAAGAGTGATTTTAGGAGAAGAAAGTTTTATTTATGATGCCAACCATTTTTTAATTTCTTCCATCGAGCTTTCTGTAATGGCAAATATTATGAAAGCCAGTGAGGATAAACCTTTTTTAGGGCTTGTAATGGAATTAGATCTACAAGAAATATCTCAACTGATTGTTGATAGTGAATTAATATTTAATTTAAATTCAAGCGCTCAAAAAGGAATTGCGATTGGTGAATTATCAGAACCCCTATTAAATGCATTTATTCGCTTGCTCGATCTTCTGAATACCCCTGATAGTATTAAAATTCTTGCTCCAGGTATAAAACGTGAGATTTTTTATCGTTTACTGATCACAGAGCAAGGTGAGCGATTAAATCAAATCGTTACAGCAGGTAGTCATAGCCATCAAATATCAAAAGCCGTTGATTGGTTAAAAAATAACTTTATAAAACCACTAAATATTAATGAATTAGCGTCATACACAGGAATGAGTAAATCTGCTTTTTATACTCATTTTCGGACAATGACATCAATGACACCACTTCAATTTCAAAAAAAACTTCGCCTTAACGAAGCTCGACGATTAATGTTGACTGAAAACTTAGGTGCAATAACAACAACATTTCGTGTCGGCTATGAAAGCCCGTCTCAATTCAGTCGTGAATATAGTCGGTTATTTGGAGCACCTCCTGCAACTGATATTAAAATGCTCAAAGAATCTAATAATGTTTGAATATAATCACTTTTCATAATCTCAATCGATTTATTTTATTTATTATTACTTTTTTAGTTTTTTGGAAAATTAGGCAAGAGACTAAGAAGATCGGACATTCATATCTAAATGCGAAAGCGATAGCATTTATATCAACAGAAAAGAAGCTATATCTCTTGAAGTTGAAAAATAGACTATACTTCAATGAGATAGCTATCAACTTAATATTGCAATAGGATATCAAAATGCAACTCGATTTCACTTACTACAATCCGACAACCATTCATTTTGGTAAGAACTCTCTTGCTAAATTAAATGATGAGTTATCACATTATGGCGAAACCATCATGCTGATGTATGGCCGTAATGCTATCAAATCTAATGGCCTTTATGACGAAGTCATGGCAATACTTAAACATGCAGGAAAAAAAGTAGTTGAGTTATCTGGTGTTATGCCCAATCCAACCTATGCGAAAATGATGGAAGGTGCTCAATTAGTACGTGAACATAATGTCAGCTTAATTTTAGCTGTGGGTGGAGGTTCCGTTATTGATTGTGCTAAAGGTATCTCTGTTTCTGCCTATTGTGAAAATGAAGATCCTTTCCAAAAGTATTGGGTTGAATATCAAGAAATTGAAAATAAAACTGTTCCTGTTGCATCAATTCTTACTATGGTAGGAACAGGCTCTGAAATGAATGGCGGTTCAGTCATTACGCATGAAGAAACAAAATATAAAATTGGCCGTGTTTTTCCTGCCAATGTATTTCCTAAGTTTTCAATTTTAGATCCAGAATATACCTTTACGGTTTCTCAATACCAAATGGTGAGTGGTGTATACGACACGATGTCCCATCTGATGGAACAATATTTTTCAGATCAAGGCGCAAATACAACCGATTATTTAATTGAAGGTTTATTAAAATCTTCTATTGATAATTTGCGTATCGCACTTAAAAATCCAACTGATTATGAAGCAAGAAGTAACCTAATGTGGAATGCAACTCTGGCATTAAACACTTTGACAGGGCTTTCAAAAACACAAGATTGGCAAGTTCATATGATTGAACATCAATTGGGGGCTTATACCGATTGCGCCCATGGAATGGGGCTTGCTGCAATTTCTCTACCTTATTATCGTTTTATCTATAAATTCGGCATTGAAAAATTTGTACGCTTTGCCACCCAAGTGTGGGGGATTTCTGCTGAAGGTAAAACTCAAGATCAAATTGCACTTGAAGGTATTGATGCACTTGAACGCTTCACAAAAGAGTGCGGTATTGTAACTTCATTAGAAGCACTAGGTGCAACAAAAGAGATGCTACCTATAATTGCTCAATCCACAACAATTATTGGCAAAGGTTATAAAAAGTTAACAACTAAAGATGTACTTGCTATCTTAGAAAACTGTTTTTAATACGATTTAAATAAGCAAAAAAAAACGGACCTCATCGAGGTCCGTTTTTTATATGGTGCCCAGGGCGGGACTTGAACCCGCACAGCCTTACAGCCGAGGGATTTTAAATCCCTTGTGTCTACCGATTTCACCACCTGGGCTAAATTGTATTTACTCGTTACAAATAATATTGTTAATAAAACAAGGTAACAAATAAATTTAAAACATTTACATCTAAAACAACTAACTAATATTTTTCTTTCACTAAATGTGTAGTGGAAGAAAAAACGGACCTAAATTAAGGTCCGCATTTTATATGGTGCCCAGGGCGGGACTTGAACCCGCACAGCCTTACAGCCGAGGGATTTTAAATCCCTTGTGTCTACCGATTTCACCACCTGGGCTAAATTCTGTGGTGCGCCCGTAAATTCTTATTACTAAGATAAATACTGGTATGGACGACTTAACTATTACACAATGCCATTCATTAATGGACTTTTCTTTTGCACCAAACTCTTTATCTAAAAGAGATGGTGCCCAGGGCGGGACTTGAACCCGCACAGCCTTACAGCCGAGGGATTTTAAATCCCTTGTGTCTACCGATTTCACCACCTGGGCATTAATGGAGGCGCGTCCCGGAATCGAACCGAGGTACACGGATTTGCAATCCGCTGCATGACCACTCTGCCAACGCGCCTCAACTGCTCAATCTCATGAGAGATTGGAGCGGGAAACGAGACTCGAACTCGCGACCCCAACCTTGGCAAGGTTGTGCTCTACCAACTGAGCTATTCCCGCTTTACCGAACTTGCTGATTTACTTATTTATTTCTGTAAACCGTTGTGCCTTTCGATGCGTTGCATTCTACTGATTTCCTGAATCTAGTCAACACTATATTTGCATCTTTTTGACTGTTCGGTGAATTTTCAGTCATTTCGATCAAGCTTCACGCAAATCTGACCATGCAGCACTCAAATATTGAAACATTGACCAGAAAGTCAACACGGTTGCGACATACAATAATGCAAATCCAAACCATTCTGCTTCAACCGTAGGGCGCCATAATAACACAACTAACGATCCCATTTGTGCGGTTGTCTTCACTTTTCCAATCCAAGAAACAGCAACACTGTTGCGTTTCCCTAATTCTGCCATCCACTCTCTTAATGAAGAGATAATTATCTCACGAGCGATCATGGTTGCTGCTGGTAAAGTTATCCACCACTCATGATAATACTCTGTAATTAAAACAAGTGCAGTTGCAACCATTACTTTATCTGCCACTGGGTCAAGAAAAGCCCCAAAGCGAGTAGTTTGTTTCAATCTACGTGCTAAAAAGCCATCAAACCAATCAGTTGCAGCGGCTACCATAAAAATAATAGCACATACTAATGGCGCATCTTTGAATGGTAAATAGAACACCAAAACAAAGAATGGGATTAAAGCGACACGAAATAGAGTTAGCCAAGTTGGGATATTTAGTTGCATAGCGTTCTACACGACCTAGAAAAGTGAGAGTTATTAATATGGTGCATCAATACACTTAGTGTTTCAACGCATTAAATATTTTTTCTGCTAATGCTGTCGAAATTGTGGGGACTTTCGCAATTTCTTCTACACTTGCATCTCGTAAAGCTTGTAGCCCTCCCATATATTTCAATAGCATTTGACGACGTTTAGGTCCCACACCTTCAATAGACTCTAATGAGCTAGTATTTTTCACTTTCGCTCTACGTTGACGATGCCCAGTTATTGCATGACGATGCGACTCATCACGTATATGTTGGATCAAATGCAACGCGGGTGAATCAGAAGGTAATGCCATTCCTTCACCTTCAGGGACAAAAAACAAGGTTTCAAGCCCTGCTTTACGATCACTCCCTTTTGCAACACCAATTAATTTAGGGTGTGACTTATCCCAATCAACATCCAGAGAATCAAATACCTCTATTGCTTGTGCTAATTGCCCTTTACCACCATCAATAAAGATAATATCAGGAACTTTATTTTCTTCTAATGATTTACCATAACGTCGAGTGAGTACTTGATTCATCGCCGCATAATCATCACCAGGAGTAATACCATTAATATTATAACGCCTATATTCCGATTTTAATGGGCCATTCATGTCAAATACTACACATGAAGCCACAGTTTGTTCTCCCATAGTGTGACTAATATCAAAACATTCCATTCGTTTTATCTCTTTCATATCAAGAAAAGACATCAATGAGGCATAGCGTTGTGAAATTGTCGATTGTTCGACTTGTTTTGAAGCTAATGCTGTTGCTGCATTCGTTCTAGCTAATTTCAAATAACGCGCTCTATCACCACGAGGTTTAGTTTGAATTTGAATTTTTCGCCCTGCAATAGATGAGATTGATTCAGAAAGGATCGCTTTATCTTCCAAATTAAAATCGAGCAGAATTTCAGTCGGCAAGGTTCTAATAGCACTTCCTTGCAAATAAAATTGACCAATAAAAGTTTGAACTACCTCATCAAGTGAAGTATTTGCTGGAATTTTAGGAAAATAACTTCGGCTTCCCAATACTTTACCTTGTCGGAAAAAGAGAACATACACACAGGCAATTGCGCCATTAAAAGCAACACTAATCACATCAAGATCATCACCAATATTGGCAACAAATTGTTTTTCCGTTACTTGTCTTACGGCTTGAATTTGATCACGAATACGTGCCGCTTCTTCAAAGCGTAAATCTTGGCTTGCTTCTTCCATACGAGTCACAAGCCCTTCAATCACTTGTGTATCATCGCCAGAAAGGAAAAGCCGTACATAATTAACTTGTTGAGCATATTCTTCATCTGAAACATAACCTTTCACACAAGGTGCAAGACAGCGGCCAATTTGATACTGTAAACAAGGCCTTGAACGATTGCGATACACACTGTCTTCACATTGACGAATAGGAAATAGTTTTTGCATCAATGCTAAGGTTTCTCTTACTGCAAAAGAGTTAGGAAAAGGCCCAAAATATTCCCCTTTTGCATGCTTTGCACCACGGTAGCTAGCTAGTCTTGGGTGTTTATCCCCACTTAAATAAATATAAGGGTAAGATTTATCATCTCGTAATAACACATTATAACGAGGTTGATAGCGCTGAATGTAACTATGCTCTAGCAACAATGCTTCTGTTTCTGTATGTGTAATAGTCACATCAATATTTGCAATACACTTAACCAATGCCTCGGTTTTACGGCTATTTACTTGCGCACGAAAATAACTCGAAAGCCTCTTTTTCAGATCTTTGGCTTTACCGACATAAATTACAGTATCTGTTGCATCATACATTCGATAAACACCTGGTTTATCAGTGACTCGACTTAAGAATGCTTTGGCGTCAAATTTGTCTTCCACTTTGTAAATGACTCTCTATCTCAATTAACCCATAACGTATTGCTATATGAGTTAATTCTACATCACCTGAGATTTTAAGTTTACTAAACATTCGATAACGGTAACTATTTACTGTTTTTGTATTGAGATTTAACTCATCTGCAATTTGTGTGATTTTTTTTCCTCTAATTATCATAGACATGACTTGCAGCTCTCTTTCAGATAAATGATGTAATGGATTCAAATTTTTTTGTAATTTAGCCAGTGCAATATCCATAGCAAACTCTTGACTTAAATAACGCTGGCCAATACATACTTGTCGAATGGCTTGAAGAATATTTTCACACGAGGCATCTATGACCACAAAGCCTTCAATTCCTAATTGAAGAAGTGGTATAGATAAAATGGAATCAGTACTAGGTGAAATAACTATAATTTTAATTGATAATAATGAACGTTTAATCCTTTTTATTGAATCAATTAATGAAACAGAAGGAGATGAGTAGATAATAATAAGATTAACAGAAAACTGACGACAATAGCGGAATGCTTCTGTCTCATCAGTCATGATTTTTCTAATATTGATTTTTTTGATTTGACTAAGAAGTGTTTTTATTCCCAAGCTAAATAACTCAGCCTGACTTATTATTATTGTGTTTATCAATAATCTGTCCTTTTTAATTAAAGCATTAAAAAACCTGTGTTTATTTAAAACCTAATTATCATATTGCATTGCTCATTAACATTCTAGTTTTTTACCAACCTTATCTTATTTTCATTAAATTAATATCATTAACTGCTCAGATATAAATAAAGGCCCGTATAAACGAGCCTTTATTATAATCAAAAATTTAAATACAAAAAATCAATAAATAGCGCCAATATTATTTATTAAACATATCCATAATATCTTTTTCTGTAAGCATCGGCGTTTTTTCCACAAAATTATAATAGTGAGGTTTATTATCTATATAAATTTGTAGAGTAAGCTTGCTTTCTTTTGTTTCAGAAAACAATCCTGCTGATACATAATAAATGTTGGCTTCTTTCAGATGATAAAAAAGATGAGAACCGCAGCGCTTACAAAATGCCCTCTCACCCCATAATGATGAATCATAACGTATGATATTTTCTTCACCTTCGATATTCAAATCTGACTGACAATCAATAGAAAATCCAGGGCCACCATTCCAACGTAAACACATACTGCAATGGCAAACACTGAGCTCAGAGATATTTCGTGTGGTTGACAATTTAACACCACCACACAGACATTGGCCTTGATGCATTGATACTTTCCTCTTCTTTTTAAATCATGCATAAATTTTTAAGATTATATGCATGATTTAGTTCCCCAAATAAGTATTTTTAAACGCAAATATTCCTACGCTTTTGTCTTCTGATTTTGCTTTTTAGGCGGTAATGGTGAGAAATAACCGATAAACAAAATCAGTATAGCAACACCAATGAAGGCCAATGCTCTAAGTAATCCACTACTTAATGATGTATCAATGAAGAAGAGTTTAGCGATGACAACTGCTAATAACCCACCACCAATAAACCAACTTGAACGTGATTTTTGGCGTGTTGCCATCATCATCGTCACTACCGCAACAATTGCCCAGATAATAGCTAATACTGTTTGGATCACTTTAGAGTTAATGATCTCATACATTGTCCAGTCAATATCAGTAGTAAAGGCTAATCCTCTTAATAAAATTCCATTAGCCCACCAGAAAATCACCGCGGGAATAATATAATTGTATAATGGAAAATTATTTTGTAATAACTGTTGATATTTAGGAGACTGTTTCATTACTGAAATAAATTTATAGCCAACCCATATCCCCACAATTCCCATGAGATCCATCAAATTAAAGAGTGGTATAAATTTAACACCACTTTCAGTACCATTATTCATATTGGCAAAAATTAAAGAAAGAGCAAGTAAGGCTAAAACAGGTACTGTTATTACTAAATAAGTATTTAGATATGCTTTAATCCAACTAACTCTTGTAACAAGTATGATGCTTATTGCTATATATAAGCTTATGGAAAAAATAACACTGGCAAAATGTAGGCTGACATAAAGATAAGTAGTATCCATTAGCCAAATTATTTCAGTGAATAAGAACAAACCAATAAAAACAAGATGCATAACATGAATTAATGCTTTATTTAACCTTTGTGTAGGCAATAATGTATTAACCTTAAGTAAATAGAAGCCACTCGCAAATATTGCTATCCATACAATGGCACTGAACCAATTGTTAATTAATGATCCAGCTAGGAAAATGTACACTAACATAATCAGTGCTGACATTGGCCACAATAAAACAGAGCAACTCGCTAATTCAGAGAATTGTGTTTTTTTACCTATAAAATACATTCCCCAACAACTAATAAGAATAAAAGCAAAAGTAATGGCTTTCGCACTCGGAGAGAACCAATATTCGCTATACTCTTGTAAAGTAAATACGCAATATCCCCAACTCACCGCAGCAATAAATAGAGTTACATATCCAATAGTACGGTTATCGATATTAATAAATTTAGCTCGATACCACAGTATCGCCACTGCAAATACAACAATCATTTGTGTTATAAACATTAGCCAATCACTTAACGAAATAACACGCATGTTAAATAGTAGAACAAAGGAAATAGCAACTAAAATAGTCCCAGCAATAGCTGGTTTCTTTTGTTGCTGTAAAACAGAAAACGCAAGGATCATAACGCCTTCAATTGCCCATACCATAGATGTCCATTCAGCAGAGAAAGCAAATGGTACGGCTAAAGTAGCAAATGTGGCTGATAGCATAAAGAAAGCAATAGCCAGTAATTTACCCTCTTCGCGATAGCGTTTAAGGACAAACCAACTTAACGCAAAATAGGCTAATCCATAAAGAGATGAAGCAATAGCAACACCGTATTCCCATTCTGATGCTAATCGGTGTTGGAAGATAAAACCAATCAATGGTGTACCGAATAATAATGTGGCATCAAAAGAAATATTGAGTCTCAGCTTATTTTTTAATGTTGAAAGTTCCGTTGCAACACCAAAAATCAACCAATTTGCAATTAAAAATATCTGACAAGGTAAATAATCGGTATGAGCGTAATTCGGTATTGCCCATATAAAACCGATACCAAAAGTAAAAATAAAACCAATAAGATTTAATAAACGCCAAACTTGCCAATGGCTAATAATAAGAATGCCAATGGAAAGAATAAGATAATAGCTAAACAATGCAATATAATTACCACTACCCGTAGACAATAAAACAGGTGCTAAATAACCGCCTAATGAAGCTAATACCGCTAAACTAATCGCTCGATGAAGAACAGCTAAAATAACACTGACTATACAAATAAACACCATAATGGCTAACGCGATGCCAATAGGAATAAAATCATAAATTTTGGTCGCTGCAAAAATCGTGATATACAGCCCACCAATTCCGCCTCCTTGCAAAATCAGTGCATACATCAGATTTTTCTTTCTAAGCCACCAGCCGAGACCTAATAAGACCAAGCATCCTGTTCCAGCCATCATTAAACGTGTTGATGCTGAGACAAGCTCATTCTCAATACTGTATTTAAGTAAATAAGATAGACCAAAAAAGAGTAATAACATCCCTATTTTAGCTAACGGATTTCCTGTTACTACCCAATTCCAAATAAGTCCCAAAATCGATTTCTGTTGACGTTTTGGGCGAGGATTTAAAGCGGGTCTATATTGTGATGCCGGTCTGGCTTGAGCTATTGTTGTACCTAAATTATCAGTTTGAGCGCCAGATTGATTAGCTCTCGCTACATTCACACTGTTCTCTGGTAGTGGAGTGGGCGAAATTTCATTTGGTGTGTTTTTTGGCTCGTTTTGATAACGATGGGCAAAACGGCTCGTTGAAATTTTAGGTTGGTAAGGTTTTGGTTCCTGCTTAGAGAAGGTTGACTTATTGGTGTGTGGATCTTCCACATTAAGTGCTTTGCTAATAGAAGTATCTGCGATCGGGGGTTGTTCTTTAGGAGAAACTTTATCAAATGTCGTTTCTCTTGATACTTGTGCTTGTTGATAAACAGGTGGCTCTTTATTTTCAACCTTATTTTGTATTTCTTCTGTTTTGTTAATGAATGTACTTGTTTTAGGTTGATAACTTGATGAAGTTGATTTTGGCTCCCTTTTTATTTCACACGATAAATCGCCTATTTCATTTTTATTATCATCAATCTCTGCACTCTCATTTGCAGAGCTATTTTTATTTAAAAACTTAAGTAATTTAGCTTGTTGTTCGGTAAGCTTTTCTTCAAGTTGCTTAATTCGATACAACAATGAATTAGTATTTGTATAGGTATGATATTGCCAATACAAAGATACCACGACAAATATCGTAACAATGAGCGTCAGAAAATCATCCATCAACCTAATCCTTTTGCATAATACACCATGTATTTTTTATCTCTTAACCTTAGTTATACTTTAATTTTCACAGATTTATCTTAGTTTATTCCTAAATAATCAATTTCAAGAACTCTTGATTTAAACCTAGCACTCAATTTCAAAAAAAAGGTATGATCCATCAACTCCCTTAATCTTCCATTTGTACTAAAAAACACACTCATAATATGAAATTAAATGACGAATTAACTAACGCAATTGCTTCTGTAACAGAAGCAGCGGCCATTGCAGCCATGCCTTGGATCGGAAAACAAAATAAAAACGCAGCAGATGATGCCGCCGTAAGTGCCATGAGAGCACGTTTAAATAGCTTAAATATCAACGGTGAAATCGTTATTGGTGAAGGCGAAATAGATGAAGCACCGATGCTTTATATCGGTGAACAAGTCGGTAATGGAAAAGGTGAAAAAATAGAAATTGCTGTTGACCCTATTGATGGCACTCGCATGGTAGCAACGGGTGAAAACAATTCTCTAGCTATTTTAGCTGCAGGTTTTGAAGGCAGTTTTCTACAAGCTCCCGATATGTATATGGAAAAATTAATTGTCGGTAAACAAGCTGCTGGCGTCATTGATCTGAACCACTGCCTAGAATATAACCTTGATGCTATTGCACAAACATTAAATAAATCACTTGAGCAACTTACGTTAGCTATTTTAGACAAACCTCGTCACCACGATATTATTAACGATCTTCGTTCCAAAGGGATCAATGTTATTACACTACCTGATGGTGATGTTCTTGCTTCTTTATATGCCACAATGCCAAATAATAGTATTGATGTTATGTACGGTATTGGCGGAGCTCCAGAAGGTGTTATTAGTGCTGCGATAGCTAAAGCACTTGGTGGTGATATGCAAGCTCGTCTGATTACACGCGACATCGCAAAAGGAAATACTGCAGAAAATAGAGAGTTTGCTGTCAGTGAAATTGCTCGCTGTCATAAAATGGGAACCGATGTAAATATCAAATTATCACTAGATACATTAGTTCGTAATCAAGATGTGATGTTTGCAGCAACCGCCATTACGGCCGGTGATCTTTTATCTGGTGTTAACCAACAATCCCAATATCTACAAACACATTCTTTAGTGATTAATGGTTCAACACATTCACTACGTTATATTGAAAATTACCACTTACGTTAATTTTTCAGTTCATCTCCAGCTCCTTGAGACATAAAAATGCGGCACTCGATTAAGGTGCCGCTAAATACTTCAAGGGTATGTTTATTGTTATTTATTTGAACTCAGATTTAAGCCAATAAATTTGCTGGATTATCAACGCATAACTTTTTGATAATAGAGTTATCAATGCCACGTTGAGCTAATAATGAAAGGAAGACATTCGGAACAAATCCCCAGCCATTTCCCCCATTTTTTGCCCACATTTGTTTTAAAAACACATCATGGCTTAATACAATTTGGCTACCATAACCTCTTTCAATTAAGGTTGCGACAGCTTCAACAGTATCCATAACACTTGGCGCAGCCCCTTCTTTAGGGAAAGAGATATCAAGGCCAATCATATCAAACTCAAGCCAAACACCGCGATCAAGCATTTTGCATTGATAATCAATATCTTTACCCGATGGATCAGAATGTGCTAATGAAATTTTTGCAGGGTTACAGCCCATTTCAGATAACAGAATATCTAAAACTTCATCACCACGACGTTGCCAGCCTGGCATGTGAATATTCATAGAAGCATAAGGATTATTATTTTGAGCCATTGCCGCCGCACGTAAGCTATTTTTCTCACCGTCAGTAAAGAAAGGAGAAACTCCAATCTCACCAATCATTCCTGCTCGAATATCTGTACCATCAATGCCTACATTTAATTCGTCATCAATAATCTTTGCCATTGCCTCGATATCATCAGCAAGACGTTGACCTTCAAACTTTTCAATATAAAGCCCTGAAGAAGCAACAACATTGATCCCTGTTATTTCTGCAACTTGTCTTAGTTTTCTAATATCACGCCCAATAGATGAAGATCCCGTTGCATCAACAATCGTTCTGCCACCTAATTCTTTAAAGTTATTTAATTCAAAAATAACATCATCAATTGGTTTTTTATCCATATTATCGCAACAACAATAAGGATCGTATTTAAGTCCCCATTGAATATCGGCACTGACTTTTTTATCAACTAATACATGTGAGAATTCATAAAAAGGTTCATCAACAACACCAGAGAGATCATTAAACAGGTGTTCATGAGGTAATGTCAGTCCCATATCTTCTTTTTTAACTGGGCCTGTTACAGTTTGAATATAACCTTTCATCATGTTACTCCTATGCTTTCGCTGGCTTAGCGGCTCTGAATTCTGGGATTGTGGTTACAATCGCGCCCACTAACGCAAATAATGTACCGATGATTGTCACTAAATAAACGGTATTACCTAATGATGGTAATAACAGATCAATTAAGACAGAACCTAATAACTGACCCGCTGTGGATGCGACACCTAACATCAACAAGCCTAAACCGCGAACTAAAATAGCCATTAACGCGATAGACATCAGTCCTAAAGGACCGCCTAAATACATCCACCATGTTCCTGGTAATTCAAGTGTGATATGACCTAATGCCATACGAACAATTAAAGCAATCGTTAAAACAGTAAAGCCAACAATAAAGTTCCAAGTGATAGACACCATCATAGAACCTGTTGCTTCTGCGACTTTAGAGTTACCCGCTGGCTGCCAACCGGCTAATAGACCTGCAAGGAAAGGTAAGATTGCTAAATAAATGAATGAAGTTGAATGCCATTGCGGAGAAACAACAAATAGAGTTGCAACAACGGCTAACACTGCACCTAATACACGATATGGCGTGAAATATTTTTTCTCATCCACACCCACACCAAAACGGTCACATAACAAGCCGGATAATAACAGTGCTGAAATTAATGCTGTTTGGAAAGTAGCAATCCCCAATGCACTTGCAGAAGCGCCTTCAGAGAAAACAACCATCGCACCACAAAGACCCGCAAACCAGTTCCATAATGGGATTTTGCGTGTTTTAATTAAACTTGGAATTGATGCAAATTGCTGACGGTACTGTTTTTTCGACATTATGATAAAAAACATTACCACTAAACCACTAGCAAAAGAGATAACCGCACTGGCGTTACCATCTTTTAAAACGTGTCCTAGCTGCCCATTCACCGCAGATTGCATTGGTGATAGCATACCTGCTAACACGGTTGCTAACATCAGCAAGGGTGTTGATAAATTTTTTGTACTCATAAGATGTTCCTTTTGGATTATTGGCTATGAGTGATTTCTTTTTTTATTTTTCAAGTAATCGGTTTTTTTATTAGCACAGAGCCGCAACCCTGCGCTTTTTTACTTTTTATGACAGTTATTCTGAATTCAAATTAACGTGCAATTTGCTTAAGAATATTGACCCACATATCCGCATAATGAGGCCATGCTAAAAACTCTTTACTTCCCCAGTGAGGAGAACAGTCACTCATAAAGCAACCTGTTTTTCCTTTTTCGAATTGACCAAATACCAGTAATGGATCTTCACCAATATTTAATACGGTTTCTGTATTTTCTTTAGCTGATACTTTGTTATAGCCAAGGAACATCGGCCATTCACCAAAGCCTTTTACTGATGCATGTTCTGCATTTACTGCATTTGCAAATACGCCTTCAGGTGCTTCAACACGATCGTCACCATCTAGCATTTCAACAGGCAGAACTTCTGCAAGTAATGTATTTTTGTAGTTTGCTTTAGCTTCAATACCCATAAATGACAGGTAACCACCAATCATTAATAAGCCACCGCCATTCGCTACAAACTCTTTAATTAATCCCAATGCATTAGGAATAACTTTCATGTTGTAGAAAGTATCGTTTTGCAGAAGGAACGTATTTGCACCAATATCACTTATGACAATGACATCGTATTTAGCCAATGCTTCTGCTGTTTGTGGAAAAGCAACCTGAACGGTGTGAGCAGGCATATAATCGACTTCAACACCTTTCTCTCTTAAGCAACTTAATAAGAACGTTGAACCTTCTTCATATTTGCTGGAAGTAAAGCTGTCGTAGCCTTTAGAGTGGATCATATGAATGTGCCATGACTCACCAATAAATAAGATTTTCATTTTTATTCCTCTTTCAAAAAAGATTATTTATTCAGGGGATTGGGTGACAATCTGTGAATATGTTGTTTGATTGATGCGATGCATGACATTAATATCTTCAGGCATTTCTGAAGCATTACTCGTCTCAACAGCTAATGATGAAAAAGCTGATGCATAGCGTAACGCATAAGAAAACTGCTTTCCTTTTGCCAATGAGGCCGCGAGCGCGCCATTAAAAGCGTCACCTGCCCCTGCGGTATTCTTTACCACTGCCGGATATGCCGGAGAGTAAATATACTTATATCCGTCATAAGCTAACGAACCTTTACTACCTAGCGTAATAACCACCTTATTTACGCCTTGTTGATAAATAGAAACTGCCGCATTTTTTGCAGATCCTAAGTCAAGAACTTCTATTCCAGATAATAAACTTGCTTCCGTTTCATTAGGTGTTAATACATCTATCATAGGAAGTAATTCATTAACTATTTTGTTATAAGGCGCTGGATTAAGAATAATAGGAATATTATTTTCATTTCCAATAGCAATAATTTCTTTTAATGCTTCAATGTTTGTTTCTAACTGTAATAAAATAATATCTGCATCAATAATTTTATCTTTCTGTATTTTTACTTCATCTGCAGAGATATCCATGTTAGCACCAGAATAAATAGAAATAATATTCTCTCCACTCTCTTCCGAAACAAAAATAGACGCTGTTCCTGTTTGGTAATTTTCAGTTTGATATATCGTTGATGTTTTTATTCTTGATGACGATATAAAATTAACTGCATAATCACTAAATTGATCAGTACCAATCTTCGTAATAAAATGTACTTGTGCATCGGCATAACTCGCTGCCAATGCTTGGTTACAGCCTTTACCTCCTGGTGAGAAGATAAATTTATTTGATAATAAGGATTCCCCGGCTTCTGGCAATCTAGGCAAATAGCTAATCATATCAACATTAAACGAACCCAGTACGCACACCTTATTTATTGCTGTTTTATTTGCTAAATCGTTTTTGTCAATTTGATCATTACATTCTAGAAATTGTATTATTTCTTTCTTAGCGACTTTATCTAATGTCTCAAATTCTATAAAAGCGCCACCATGGCATCTTTTTATAATTCCTTTTTCAGCTAATGTATTTAAATCTGATCGTATTGTTTCTTTGGTAACATCAAGTTCTTTAGCCAAAACAGAAACTTTTACTGCACCATTACCTTTTATCAGATTAATTATTTTTTTATGACGCTCTGCTTTCATTTAATGTTACCTCTATGGCAACAACTTTAGTTTATTAGTTGTTATGGGATTGTGATTACAATCATATGTTATTTATTAAAAGCAAAAAAAAGCAGAAATACAAAAATAAAAAGCAAAAAGAAACAGAAATAAATAACGATAAACGTAAGATTATTTAATAAATAAATTAATATCTTGTTTCTTTTTAAGAAAAAACAAATGCGACAAATAATTCATTTTTAATTTATTTATCATAAGTAAATTTAATACTATATTTTTCTTATTGGCTATGGATAGTAATATAAATTAAAATAGAAAAATAAAAATTACTTTTTAAGATAAGTAGTTACGAAAAATTAATTTTATCTTTATACAAAAAAACAGTAATAATGCTTAAATTAAATACAATTTAATTGAATCGAGCAATGCATTAATTATTTTTATCATCATTATTTTCACGACGTTCTTATAATAAAGAAAACTTAATCATTACATAGGCTGAAAAACCGAACTCTCTCTATAAATTAGCGTCATTTAGTTAAGAAATACAAAAGCAATGCCCAAAACACGCTCAATATTCATCTTTCATTTTTGTGATCTTGATAACATTAAGTCAGATAACGAAGTTCTTTTTTAGGGGAAATAAAACTCATTTTTTGAATTTATCTTTTTTCTAGCGATTTTTATCAAAAAAATCCATTATGCTTTGTCTATTTAATACATCATTTAGTCAAACTTTAATTTTGTTTTGTAAATCAAAAAGAAATTTTATTTTTTTCATTAGCTATCAATGAAGACTATTTGTTTTTTACACACTCAGTTTGAAGTAATTATCACTAGAATAAGAATAAAAGCAGAGAATAAGATTAAAAAAACAAATAATCACGATATTTATTGCTAATTATTTTTGTCAGTTAATCTTTTTATCAGAAACATTTTGTCATACTTCTTTCCTCGCACTTCATCTATTTTATGCCTAAATTTATACATACAGTCAGACACAACATAAACTCCTGACAAAAAGTACAACGTAAAATAAGGATATATAAATGAAAATAAAATCACTTATCGCAATCTCATTATTAAGCGCTAGCTTTTCTCTTTTTGCCGCTGAGAATTCAACATCATCCACAAATATGCAAGCTCAAGGTGTTATTCAAGCTCAAAAAGAACTGAATAACTATGAGAAACTCATGATAGAAAAAGTCTGGGTAACGACTGATGCAATTGATGAAAAAGGCAATAAAACAGACGCAGGTAATGCCCAAGTGAGTAATTATTTTGGCCTTGCTGAATATTATCCTAATGGTACATTTATTATGTTTACACCGGAAGGTAAACAGAAAATGCAAGGCGATTGGTCTATGTCAGATGATGGCAAGATACGTACCTTAGTTGCTAAAGACACTGAAGGTAAGACGTTATTTACCCGTGATGTAGAAAATATCACGATTAAAAATGATGAATATACTTATCGTATTTATCCAAATGCAGAAGATCGCAACACCTATTTCGATATTGTACATCATATTAAAAAATAAATTTAATACGTTGTTTTGCCTGCCAATAAATCCCTCATAAACAAGAAAAAGGGCTATTTTGTAGAAACAAAGTAGCCCTTACTTTATGGTTATAACTTACATCTCAGGTAACTATTTGAATAATGCTAAACGCCAAAATTAACCAATTAAATTAAAGCAATGTTTGTGATTTCCCTTCGACCCAATAAATTACTTTATGTGCTTCTTCTGGCGTTGGAACTTCCAATTTACTTAACATACGATCCATTACTTTAATAGGTACCACTTCATTCCTTGCATTATTTTGCTTTTTCCATTGAGTATAAGGCACTTCAATGTAAACCAGCGTTATTTTTGCATTATAACGATAAAACAAAGAGATCAGCTGATCCCGCATTTTTCTTGTAATATTAGTAGCATTCCAAACAAAAGTTTTATGCTCTCGTAAATAAACTCGAGCTTGCTCTTTTGCTTGTTGTGCTATCCACCCATTAGCATCTCGATTATCGGGTTTAATATTATGTTGGCGACGTAGCTCATCTAAACTCACGATAGGAATATCTGCACAATATTGGTGAATGTAGGTATCTTTTCCCATCCCGGGTAAACCACAAAGTACAGTGACGTCACTTCCTTTTTCAGGATAAGGCTCATAATTACAATCAGCACTATTCTCTGTATGAAAATAATAAAAACAGGCTTTATTTGAAGAGAACGGAGCAGGTTTGCGCCAACAATTTAACTCTTCACAATAAAGTGTAAATAACGTAATTTTGTCAAAAAGCCCTTCTTTATCATCACAATCTCGTCCTAAAACATCCGCCTTAGCCAGTAAGGCAAGCAAATAACAATCCACTCTTAACGATGCTGCAAGTAATGCTTTTTTAGGATCGGGCTTATCCATTACCCACAAAGGTAATCCATGAAAACGAACTAAAGCTACAATTTGCTCTCTATCAGCAAAACTTAATGGCACTTTCTCAAAAAGAAAACGACGAGTCGTTAATTCACCTTTACGCGCATGACCTGGAGAAATAATACGTCCTTCTTCTTCTCGTGTTGTAGAACGTTTTTCTACATCATGAAGAAGTGCCGAGATCCATAAAATTTGTTGATCTCTTTCTGTCAGAGTTTCATATTCAGGTAATGATTTAACTGAATTGATTACTCTTTGTGTATGTATCGCCACATCACCTTCTGCATGATGAATGGGGTCCTGCATAACACCCGCCATATCACTAATTTCATCATACAATTCACAAAGGTGCTCCCATGACATCTCAGTGTGTAATTTCTTATGAAGCATCATTGAAATCCCTGTGTTTTTTCCCAGATTAACGGAGCACGTCGCCAATTTTTTTTCCAATGAACATCCGTTTTTACATGATCTTTTCTGACATATTTAAAAACACGATGAGAGAAATCATTTAAAGAAAATGACTGTATATCTCGAGTCACAATGCCTTCCATTGGGCTTGGTTTTTGCGTTAAAACATCTTGAGATTGAAAAAAACTTGCCTGTTTGGCTTGTGAAACAATCATATTTTCAAACTCTGTTTTATCCTGACATTTAGGCAGTTTAATTTCTGGCACAGTAGGAAGATCAAATAAAGAAGCATAAAACTGCACTTCTTCCCAACTTAGCCATTTATCTTTATAACGAACTGCAAACACATAGAAATATTCTTCTAAGTGTGCATATTCAATAGAATGAATGGCATATAGATTTTCACCAAAAATATCTAACTCACCTAAATCGTTTTTCATCATTTGCCAACGTTGACGCAATTGAGACGTCCATGCCGATTGCGTTGGTGTGGCATGAGACCGCGCAAAAACCCCCATTTTATTTAGGCAATTATTTTCCCCATCCAACTTTTCTGTATGGATAAGATGTTTTATTTGGCAAATATCCTGCCACCATTGCGCATTTATACGATCGTCGTTTGTTGTGCCTGGTGAAAAAGGATAGTGATAGGTTCTATCATATTTTTGTGATTGATTATTCATTATTTTGTACTCATTAAGTAACAGAGGTTCTACCAAATTTAAATAATTATTCGGTAAGTGAATTTTCTGTTTCTGCACCATGACTTCAGTGCCTTAATGTGTATTACATAACTACAACCTAAATAATCAAAAGTGAGAGGAAATAAATCTAGAGGGATATTACCTGTAAGTTTCAAAAAGAGCTAGATATTTAATCTTCAAATTTATTTGTCTTTCTGTATTAGTAGAGACTTGAAAAGAGGCTAATCATAATGCTTATTGAGGATAAAGAATTACATTTTCAGAATTAATTAAATTTTCAGGAAAAATAAGTGGAATATCTGAAATAAACGGCATATCTAATATTTGAGTTCCTGTGGAAATAGATACCCCCGCCTTTAGCCATGCATCAGCAACTAACTCTGTACAATAAACGCCTTGCTTGGGATAAATACTAAAGTTTTCCCCCACGCGATTTAATGCAATTTTTACAGCATTACTTCTAGCTTCTTCGCTTCCTTTTACTTGATAAAATTGCACAGTATTGGCTTTTGCTCGACTAATAAAGAAGTCTATATTATCAATGGTAACTCCATCTTTTATATCCATATGTTCACTTGGTGTTGAATGGATCACTTTAATACCATTATCCGAAATCCACACCATTCCTACGTGACTAAATCCACTTCTATCGACTTGCTTAATTATTTCACTAATCGCTTCATCACCTTCTCGAAAAACTAAATCACCATTTTTTAAATCAAGAGGCAAAGCGAGCGCATAAAATGCACCCGCTAAAAATAAAGCTAAAATAGTAAAGGCACGGATCATCACTTGAAATTAACTTTCCATTTACCATCAACATTAATCATCTCTTGTGCTTGAGTTTTTTCCACACCATCTTTTAATGTAGTTTTTAATGTCACAATTGCACTATTTTTATCTTCACTATATTCAACGCTGATAATTTCAACTTTACTCAAGCCACCTTGCTTTTTAACTTGTTTACCTGTTTCCTCTACAATCATTTTAAATTTATTATTAAATTGTTCAGCTCTTGGATCTCCTTGCATTTCGCTTAAGTGAATTAATGAAATAACTTTATCACCATTCCCTGCAGCAATCGCTTCAACGAATGCAACTGCTGCCTGCCCCGGATCCTCTGTTTTATCACCACACGCTGATAGTGTTATTATTGCAAATATTAAAAACAGGTATCCCATGACTTTTTTTAACATAATTTATCCTTACCTTAGCATGCTATTTTTCAACCAATGAAACTTATACAAAATATATCTAATATTAAGATATAAGATAGTTAATATATTACTTAATAATTAACTCAATAATGAACAATATTTTCACTTTTTCTCTGCTAAATTATACGTGATAAAAATAAATTTCGGCATATTTTTATGTCATTATTTATTTAAAAAAAGGTAATTTAAAATACCTTTTTAACTATTCATAAAAAGAGTATTTTAAATACTCACAAACAACTGGCTAGTTATAACATAAAACAACTTATCTTTATTATAAATCAACAAATTAAAGTAACATCATTCTATCTACCTATCTAATTTTGTTTTCTTTTTAATGACACTATTAAAGATAAAAATTAAGTATTCTAAGCATCATTATTTGGAGAGTTCTTAAAAATAAAATTATTCTCTATTTACCATGGCAATTACTTTAATTAGAACTAAATGTAATTCTCCCTAATTTATCCACTTAACCGGCATCATTTATATTAATATTTTATGAAGCGTATCAACCAATGCAGTAATAACAATATTACAACATTAGGTTATGTTAAAAAACAATTCAATTTGTTTTCATTCTATATTTTCTCGTATTAGTCCCTATTATTTGGGCTGGTTGCCTATAACACATCACTAATAAATACAAACAAACACTAGAAAAATTGTGATCAAATACACCTTTTTGCATCATTAATCCTATTTAAGACAAATAGAAACTGCTTTTTTATCAACAAATAGGTAATCTAGCTGTCTGATTTTGATGACCAAACATGAATAGTTAAAAGGATATTTTATGTTTACTTCACAGCTCATGCTGGTCGGTTATGTGTTATTGGTAAGCCCTTGTGGAAATGATTCTTGCGATGCTGTTCCTGTTACAGAAACCATTTATACTAAAGATGAATGCTCCACTCGACTTAACTACTTAAAACAAAAAAGACCTGACCTTATTATTTTCTGTGGAGAAGTCTTAAGAGATCCTGATGTTACTGATGAAAATCCTTATCTCACACCACCAAACAGTGCAGATGATGTTTTCCAAATTAAGTAGTTAACCTACTCTTAATTTTATTATCAAGATAAAATACAATTTAATTTGTTTTCTTTTTACGATATACTCTTTGTACTTGAATATGTAAGGACACGTATTAGGAGTCACTAATGTCTATTGCGAAACGTACCAAAGACAAGCGCATTGCGTTAGGTTTAACACAATCAGAACTTGCTACTTTAGCAAATACAACACAGCAATCTATCGAGCAACTAGAAAGTGGTAAAACTAAACGCCCTCGTTTTTTACCTGAATTAGCAAAAGCATTAAATTGTGATTTAGCTTGGCTATTAGAAGGTGAAGAGCAACCTGATGTTGCTTCTGAAATTCCACCTGAAAATGAATGGCAACCTGTTAGTGAATGGGATAGCAATACCCCTTTAGATGCTGATGAAGTAGAAATCCCCTACTTTAAAAGTATTGAGCTTGCGGCTGGTGATGGTTGTTGTACTAACGAAGATCATAACGGATATAAATTGAGATTTTCAAAAAGCACATTACGCCGTTATGGCGCTTCCTCTCAAAATGTCATTTGTTTTTCTGTTTATGGGGATAGCATGTCACCCGTTATCCCAAATGGATCAACGGTCACTGTTGATACAGGTAACACACGCATTGTTGATGGTGGTATTTATGCTATCGAACAAGATGCCTTATTCAGAATAAAACTGCTTTATCGTCAACCAGGCGGCAAATTAATCATACGTAGCTATAATAAAGACGAATTCCCTGACGAATCAGCAGAAACTGATTCTGTAAAAATTATGGGCCGTATTATCCATTGGTCAGTAATGGCTTGGTAATCAATAATCAAGGCAATCATTTCAACGTATTGAATTTTCAGTAATAACTTGTCCTTTAGACAATAGAACCGTTTTATCTGCTAGCGCTCTGATTTCACGAGGTTCATGAGTAACCATGATCATCGTTATTTCCTTAGATTTTAAGGAATCAATTAAATCCCAAAGCTGATAACGCGTTTCCCAATCCAAACTCGAAAAAGGTTCATCCAGTAGTAAAAGTTTGGGTTGGCTAATAAGAGCTCTTGCCAATGCCACGCGTTGTTGTTCCCCTCCTGAAATTTGATGAGGATAACGTGTAGCAAGATGTTCAATTCCCATCTGCTCTAATATCGACCTTTCTCTCTCCTTGCTTCGTTTCTGTTTTGCACCATATTGTGCTAGCCATAAATTTTGGGTTACAGTCATAAATGGAAATAAATAAAGCCGTTGATTTAAATATCGACAAGAACGCAACCACACTGACTGTGTATTAATATTTTTATTTGCAAGGTAGATATCTCCAGAGTACAAAGTGTATCCCGCTATTGCATTTAAAAGTGTTGTTTTACCACTTCCTGATGTACCACTTATTCCTAAGCAAGTTCCTTTTTCTACCTTTAACGAGACGTCTTTTAATATACCCGATGTTAATGAACGAATTTCTAACATGATGTCGTCCTTTCTCGCTGTAAACGATGCAACGCAAATAATAACGTAATTGCGATAGCGATAAGAACGAGTGCACAACCTATTGCCAAAGTGAAGTCTCCACTGGCGATATTTAGATAAATAGCCATGGGTAACGTCTCTGTTTTTAATCTTGTTGCGCCAGCTAACATTAATGTGGCACCAAACTCACCTAAGGCTCTAGAAAATGCAATGATGCTTCCACTCATTAAAGCTGACCAACACAATGGTATTTCAATCAAGAAAAATGTTTTTGTAGGTGTTAATCCTAAATTTTGCGCCGTTTGAATATAAGCGGGATCAACAGACTTAAAGGCAGAGAGGCTATTTCTCATAATAATCGCACTAGCGACATAAGTTTGAGCAATAATAATACCTAAAGGTGAAAAAAGAGAACGAGATAATTCAGGAAAAACACCCGTTAAAGGCCCCTGATTTCCTAACAATAATAATAATCCGATACCGATAACTAATGGAGGAGTAACCAAAGGCAAATCTAATAACGCATCAATAAAACGATGTCCTTTAAAAGGAATTCTTGCCATTGCCCATGCAGCAGGTACACCTAAGATAATTGCTAAACATAAAGATGTTAATGCCGTACTAAGTGACATACCAATAGCAAAATGAAATTCAGGATCAGTAATGACTTGTCTAAATTCAACATATGAAAGTTGGCATATTAATGCGATTAGTGATCCTAAGATCAGAAATAACAATAAAAAAAGTGGAATTAAAGCCCAACGAAACACGTTATTTCCTTTTCTAAAAATAAAACTTATTTTGCTGTAATAATGAAAAAAGCCACCAGTGAGTTGGTGGCGAAAAAACACAATTTATGTGAGAAAAAATCTATGGTTTCGAAATTACAGGAAGAAAACCATAATCAGTAAAAGCTTTTATTCCCTCTGCGCGTGTAAAATAATCAGCAAGTAATTGTGCTTCTTTGGGATTTGCTGATGTTTTTAAAACCGCCAAAGTTGCTACTTCTTCAGGATTACCTTCAGGCACTGGAAGTAAGACCAATTTATCTTGGTTTTTCATTGCATCTGCATATCCAATAATGGCGGCATCCACTTCACCATTAAGCAAATACATTAGTAATTGTTTAATCGTTGCTGTGCGTACAATTACTTTGTCGCGTAATTTATCACCTTGACCTGATACATCAATAAGTTGTTCACCACTTTTTCCTAATGCTATAGCTTTAGCATCACCCATACCTAGCTTTAATGAACTATTCGCAAGATCTTCTAGCGTTTTAATATCGCCCACTTTATCTTTGCGTACAGCAATTACGGGAATATGGCGAACAATAGAATATTGGTTAACAACCAGCCCTTCTTTATCTAACTTTTCCACGTAATCTTGTGAGCCAGGAAAAAACAAATCTCCCTGCTTAGTTAAATTAAAACGTGTTAATATTTGACCTGAACCGCCATATTCAATAGTGACTTTATTTCCAGTTTCTTTTTCAAATACAGTAACAACTTGTTCTACTGGTTGTTTTAAACCAGCACCAGCATAAAGATGAAGTTCAGCTGCCAGTGTATTATGACAAATTAATCCTAGTGCTAGCCCTAAGCTAGCGAGTAATTGGCGTTTCATAAAATAGGTAACCCTAACCATCGTTATATAATTTTTTACATAATGAATGATATAAGAGTTTAAGGCAAGAAGCTCATATAAAAAAAGAGAAAAATGTTAACAACTTATCATTTTTACCTTTTTATTTATCTGTGAGTTTTACAAAAGAAGCTGATCAAAATAAACACTTTAATATATTCATTTTTATCAGAAATAAGTAGATTATAAAATGGTAACTCGCCAACAAATCCCCGTCTTCACGAGGATTTAATTATTAGCTTTCCAACTCTAATAATGACAAGGCGGTCACTTCATCAATGACAATATCAGTAGCGTAACCTCCTTTTATCACTCCTATTGTTGCTTGAATATTTTCCACACCTCCGGCGATAAAGAGTCGCTGCGGTATTTGTCTTAACTGAGCTAAACTTATTCCCATTATCCTAAGGTCAATATCAGAAACCAAAGGATTGCCTTGCGCATCATAAAAGCGTCCGCAAATCACCCCTACAGCACCCAAATCACGGTATTGCGCCATTTCACCACTGGTTAACACACCGGTTGTCACAAGAGGATTATCATCCAATGTATTACCCACAACAAAAAGTGCCTTATTACATTGATTTAGCGCTGAAAAATTACGTCTAATAATAGGCTCCGCTTGAAGCTCCATTGCTAAACGAGCACTCGAAACGACAGCAGGTACATGTAAATTAATACTGCACCCTGATAATTTATTTGCAATTAACGCGGCCGCTTCTGCCGTTTTAAAATCAGGTTGTGGTGCGACAGCCCCTATCATTTGTAGTACGGTGACATTCTTTAGTGATTTGGGTGGAAGATAATTACCTAACTTATAAATTGTTCGTCCCCAAGCGACACCTAAAATATCATCATCACCCATTATTTGAGAAAGATACATCGCCCCTGCTTTCGCTAGTCTTTCTCTGTTCATATTTAATGTATGTTGCGATTTATTTTTTTCTTCATCAGGTAAAATAAGCACATTATTCAGATCGAATTTTGCTTTTATTCTAATTGCATAATCAATCGTAGAAAATACTGATGAATCTAAACTAATATTTACGAATCCTTTTTCTCTAGCTAAATGCAAATATTTCACGACTGTGACTCGGGAAACACCCATAATATTTGCAACTTCACTTTGACTTAGCCCGTCCTGATAGTAAAGCCATGCAGCATAGAGAACGGGATCATTATCAAATAAACTCGCGTTCTTTAGCGAATTATTATCCATTTTAAACCCCACAAATTTTTATAAATCTTTTGACTAATTAATTTATTTTATATTAGAGATATTATTGAAGATAAAAATATCTTTGCTTAAATTAAGCCTTATAACACAAATAGATACATTCTATTAATCTACTAATAATATCGGCACCCTGATATTTTTCTTTACTACAAGAACCTCATAATACGTAAAAAGCCCTTAATAATGCCGTAAACGGTTCATAACGAGAAAGTTTTTTTTGAAAATACCGTTTTATTTCGAGAAAAATAAAAATATTAGCTTTAAGTTTTAAAAAGTTTTATTTTGGTAAAATTAAAATCATCCAAACCTTATCATCAATGTTAATAAATATATTAATATCAGAAGGAAAAGTAATGATAATTGCATACTCAACTGCACCAAATGAAATGATTGCTAATGAAATCGCTCACTATCTCATCAATGCAAAACTGGCTGCCTGTGTAAATCTGATACCCCATGTAAAATCGATTTATCATTGGAATAACGAAGTTATTGAAGATAGTGAAGTGCTTATGATGATTAAATCCGAAAAAAGCAAACAACAGGTTTTAATTGATGCGCTTGCCGAAATACATCCTTATGACACTCCTGAAGTTATTATAATACCGATTGAAAATGGTTTTAAAGGTTATCTTAATTGGATATACCAATCGTTGAATTAAAATAACATTAGCTTTTATACTATTTTTTAAATTATTTTTACGAAAATGATAATGGCTTGTAAATAAAAACACATTGGCATCTCAATTCTTAGACAAGTGTAGTCACGTTAATATTAAATATATTTTATTATTAATGAGCATCTTTAAATATTTACATATAAATAGTCATAAGCATTCAATCTTTTATAGAAATAATATTGAATATTAGCTTGTTTATAAAAAATCATAAAAAATAATTATTTTATATTTTCATTCTCTATTTTTTAAAAACAGAAGATAAACAGCCTTAAATTCTAATTTTATGAATTTACCAACATCTTATTCTCGTTATTATCTGCTATACTCAATACGCTTTCTCTAAATTACACATGAAAAGGAGTGAGTTGTGAAAACAAACAGAGTCGCAAGACGTATTTTAGGTTTACCTTATAATTTAAGTCGGTCTAAAAAGAAAGTGCGTTTTTCCATTATTGCCTCTATAGATGCTGAGAACTTACCTACTGAGCTAAAAAATATGGCTCTAGTCTGTTTAAAGCAAGATTTTAGA
This sequence comes from Proteus vulgaris, assembly GCF_011045815.1. Taxonomy (GTDB): domain Bacteria; phylum Pseudomonadota; class Gammaproteobacteria; order Enterobacterales; family Enterobacteriaceae; genus Proteus; species Proteus vulgaris_B. The sequence goes on from NZ_CP047344.1 coordinate 2,340,135, forward strand.
AAAAAAGCAGAGAATAAACGTATATATATGAAGCTGACAGATGCTTACCCAGAGTATCTTGCGACTAATTAAATTTTTATACGTTAACGCTATTTTATAAATAGTTATTAGACTAATTTATAACTAAATTATTAATAAATAGCATATCCCTTACATTATGTAAGGGATATTAAGCTCTTGATTAATTTATTCATCTATAGTTTATAAAGTTCTTTTCTAATATTTACCAGTGCTGATTTTGCTGATTGATAATTAATTTCTTCAGGTAAACAACTTAATTTAAATGCATTTTGAATATCTCTTATCAGAATTTCGCTACGCCGTAATAATTCATCATAACTAAATTGGCCGGCTTTAATTGCTAATAATTCATCTCTATTATCACACCAAACTTTTACCTTGTTTTCTTGTGCAATACCTAATGCAACATACAACAATCTAAATGTATGCATCATATTTTTACTATCGTAACTTCGCCCGTGATCAATATTTTGCTGGTAACGTGCATCATTACGTTGCTCAACCCACCGCCAGTAATCGTGGTATTGCTTACGGTATGCGCTATACCCTTCCTTATTAAAACTCAGATAACCCTGCACCTTAGCTTCTTTTGGAATACTGCTTAACAATACATCATTGCTATTCTCTTTTTTAATGATCCCCTGAAAAAGAGAAGTATTATCATAATACATTGCATATAAATCTTGAGCATGAGCTAATTTAGCTAACCCCAGTTGCTCTTGTTTCCAGTGACGGCGATCTAACCAAGAATTAACTTGTATTATTTTTCCACCTTCAATTACATAACAAAAATCTAGAATAGTCTTTAATTGCTTTTCGACTGGATTGACGATCTTTTTATTTAATCCTTGAGATTTCTTAATTTGTCCTTCAGCGTAATGAACAAATGTTTGAATGCAGGTTTTAGATAAAAACCACTCTGGCTTTATTAATGACATTAATGGGTGTCGATAAATAACGACTTGTTCTGGTGAATTCAATAGTTCTAAAATATTTGGATTCGAAGCACATAACAATTCAATAAATCGACCAAGTTCATAATAGACTATATCATTGGTTTTATTGCTAACTTGTGGTGTGTACTCCAATCCATAGAAAAGATCTTTAGGGAGGTAAAACACACCTTTAATATCTGTATCTGATGTTTCTGTCGCAAGATTATGCGAACGGCTTCCTGCAATGCTTTCAAATAAAAGGTAAGGCCTTATGTCTTCAATTGTCAGTTTCATCTAATTTTTTCCTAAACCAATTATTTAAAACATCATTGTCTGGTATTTCTCGCTTTGCTAATTGCACATCTGTTTCCTGCCATAAAAAAAGGATTAGATGTTGCATTGTTTCCGTTGGTACCCAAGTAAAATGCTCATCTTTGTCTGATTTAAATTCCACTAATTCTTTGATAGCTTTTTGTTCTTCGATAGTTAAAACTTTTATCAGCTTATCCAATTCCATAGGCGGAATGTTGCTCGTTTTCACTGTCCAATATGCGGATAAAAGAGAGCGTAGCATATAGAACCATTTTTTTAATTTTATTGGTTCTGCACTAATCTCATTTTTAGCGTTATTTTCAGGAGAATATCCACTCACAACTTTAGCAATTCCTCTGTAATGATGAACAATCACTTTTGGTTGATAATAAAGTTTTGCAAACTCAAATAACTCTTTTTGAACATTAGGATATTGTTGATAAATTATTGGCGATTGGAGCCACTCTAATAATATACAATTCGATTTGCGTAATAAGTGTAGAGCTTTGGTAATATCCCAAGCGCCTACATCAAACCAACTATTTTCTATCCATTCGAAGGTTTCTTTAGGTTTATCAATAGAAAGATAAGCATTGCGAGGCTGTATAAAAATACCTCGCACATCATAATCACTATCTGTTGAGGCAAATCCCCAAGCTCGACTACCACTTTCAGCAACATAGAGTAGTTTTACCTGATACTCTTGCTCTATCTGTGGAAGTTTTTTTAAAATCTCATTATGCATGATGTCCTTATCTCCTATTTGTTATTTTTTCATTAATTTACATCTTAACGCTAATATTCTATGGTTATAACACAGACATAATCCAATACAAACTTAGCAATTTTTTATTTTATACATGTGTAATTAGGTGGTTTATAAATTAAAATAATAACCTCACAACAAGCACAAGATATCGTTCTTAATCACTGTCATTCATCACATTGTGGTGAACGATTTGCTATTTATTCTTGTGAGTTATCGCCTAAACAAGATTTTTGGATAATCCATTGTAACTCTGAGCGTTATGTAACTTATAATCAACTAGAGCATTGTTATGTTAGTGTAAATACCTATTTAGTGGACACCTTCACGGGTAGAATTGATATCATTGCCAGTGGAGAAAGCGTCAAGAATTTTCTGCAAGATATTTATGATACCCAAGCTGCTGGCTATCAGTTTTATCTTCTTCGCCCTACTTTTTTTTCTAAAGAAAACAAAATCGCATTACTTAATTTAAAACAATGACTAGAATGTGGATATACCAACACCATTAAATTACTTACCATTAATAAAAATTGGTTTACTGGTAAACACCGTTATTTACAACATATATAGATATTATTAAATAAGAGAAATATTAAGACAGAATTTATTTTAGCAGATAAAACTGAAGGTATAGTTATTATTGATAATAGTACATGGTTTGGAGGTAATATAAGAAAAGAATTAAGGAAGATTATTGATGGTGGAGTTTGATGGTATATTTAAAATATCAAGAATAGCATTCGTCATGAAAGCTATTCTTATATGTTAATATTATTGGAAATGTGATTTTTCTATATCGAGCCCTGATAAATCGAATTTATATTGAACTTTACCACCTTGATACGCATTTAGTTCAATAATTGCTTTATTTGCATTTTTTAGTTGTTCAAAAAACACCTGAGGTTCAAAAACAAAAACAATATTATCTCCACCTTGTTGAGGGAGATATTCCTTACTCAATATTTCATTATTATCAAATTTAATTGAAAATTGGCAATTCTCATATTCAGTTAATTCACCACAATAAAATTGTCCATTTATCATTTCAAGAAGTACATATTGTGTATCTAAATGTTTTCTTAAAATTATTCTAAGTTGGTTTTCTTCATAAGGGAAACCTAAATTATTTATATTACTAGATAAATTACCAGAAAAATAAAAAGATGTATCTCTCAATTCATCTTTCTTTTCAGAGTATTGCCAATTAAAGGCATTAGCACCAAAAGAAGTCATTATCATTAATAGAAACAGTATTTTTTGCATTGAAAGTCCTCAACATTATAAAAATATATTATTCATAAAAAATAAATTTAAATGATAACAAAATTTAAAATAGTCAAATGACTTAATAAGCTAGATTTTAATACTGTTATCAGTATACGAACTGTAGTATTTCAACCATCAATTCTAAATCCAAACAAAAAAGCCACCAGTAACATACTGATGGCTCTTGGTTTTTTAACCTTTATCAACTATTGCTGATAAACGTTATTTTATTCCCACTCGAATATCAATGAGAAAAAAATACATCCAAATAACAGCTAGTTAGAAATGCTACCTTTCTCGATACCATCATCTGTACCATGCGTAGATTTTTTTTGATTTTTTGCAACTCGTCGACGTTTTAGTTCGGCTTTGGCCCATGCTGAGGATTCTTGCATATCACGACGAAGCTCTTGTTTCTCTTCGGTAGTAAGCATTCGCGGTCCCGATGTAACTCTAGCCACCTTGTTTCTCCAACTTGTCGCTGTGTATTTTAGAATAATTTTTTAGACAACCGTTTAGGACTTTTCATGTTGGAGTGGTTAACCATTTAAAACTGTTCGTTATGTACCCACAAATGTTCTAATGCCGTTGAATGCTGAACTGCTTTAATTCTTTCTAATGCTTCAGATAACTCCGTTTCCAAAAGTTCAGTTAGCTCATCGTTATCATCATTAACCAACATCTCCCAATAACTATCTGCCAAACTTTTTTCTCCCGCAATAGCCGCTTTTCGAGAGTTTTCTAGTGTACTATCACCATCAAGATTGAAAACAGCAATGGTGTTATCAGCAATCTCTTTTTTTTCCGGTGTTAGAGTTGTTTTAGCTCTAACCTTTCCAGAATTAAGGAACAGTATTAGTTCACTAGGATCCATTACATCAGGTTTGCATACCTTAGTAAGATCTATCTTTTTAGCTTCTGGATCCTCATCTTTGAACTTCCCGCAACGATTCGGATTTTTACATGAACCAAATAAATTATCCCAGTCAAATGTCATACTCGGATTTTGATCCTTTTGAATAAAATGCTCAATATGTCTTTTGGTATTATCTTCTTGTAACTGACATTCACAATACGCACAAAAACCACGCTGCATGATGTGGAGCTTTGCCCAAATTTCGTTAGTTAAGCCATTGTTTGAAATAACAGACCAATTATCTCGACCATGCATAAATTGAGCTAAACACAAGGGAGCATCACCACGAACTAATTTCTTCATCAGAATCACTTTCCTTTTAGTGCCCTGGCCTTTAATTTGAACTCTTGAGTTCTAATATTTCCTTTAATTTTCACAACCTCAGGATGATCAATGCCGAAATGCTTAACTATTTTATCGAATAACTTTATGCCATCCTCCGACTTCCAAAGGTTCTCTGCTACCAAACTCGAATAGTCAGAAATCCAATTGGCTTCACACACTGGGGGTACAGAAAATGTTCGCATAATTTGTTCTAAGACATCAGAGCTGCACACACCTTTGGTCTGAAATCTTGGTTTGTCTACAAAAGCAACTCCACTATCATCAAATCGAAGTATACGAATGCAATCTTTATCTACAGTAGATAGCACTTGGGGACTATGAGTAGTCACAATGAACTGTAGGTTAGGGAACGTCTCTTGAAGACCTATTAGAATTTCTTGTTGCCATTTTGGGTGAAGGTGTAATTCAATTTCATCTATGACTACAATTCCATGACTATGTAAAGGGGCGTCAGAGTCGGGATTTAGTTTAACTAAACGCCTTGCCAAGTCTCCGGAGAGAGCTACCAACATTTTCTGACCTTGTGATAGCTGGGCTATATTCACTCTATTCCCAAAGTTATCGACCATTAGTCTGGCTTTTCCTGAACTGCGGTCGACCTCAAGATTCTTCACATCTGGAACAAGTGCTTCTATTGCTTGGTTGACTAGCTCTAAATGTCGCTGATATTTTAATGAAGATTTAGTTTTTACTAAGTTTTCTAACTCTTGCTTTTTAGCATTTAACTTGGCATTGAATACATCATTTTCTGGAGGCGCTTGATCTGCGTATACATCATCAATAGTGGCTTGCAACGTTGCGATCTGCACCTTGAGTTCTTGAACTTCCTTATTCTCTTCACCTTTTGCCCTATTAACGAGCTCGATATAAAGCTTAGAAAAATCCTCCAGTTTTCCGCTTCCATCCAAAGCGGTCTTAAGGTCAGAAAACCTATTGCTGACACTGTCTCCTGAAGCTGTTTCCGTAATCGTTGAAGATAATGAAAAGTCTGAACGTTCAACTGAATAGAATACCAAAAGTGGGATATGTATTGATGGGTTTTTGGCAGTGCTTTTATACATATGAGCAACTTGTCTTATATCGACCACATCAGTAGGAGAACTCCCCTCATACCCCAAAACAGTACTACCAATACTTACATCAAACGTATTCTGATCATCAAATTTAAATTTAGTCGTTACTTCACTGAATTCTTTAGAGTCAACATGGATATCACTTTCTGTAACAGGTCTACCAACTACGTCTGTTTTTTCCAGATTATTATTCAACCATGACAATGTCTTCGCAATAGCATCAGCAACACTCGTTTTGCCAGCGCCGTTGGCGCCTATAAGAACAGTAACTTTTTCATCAAATGAGATATCAAGATCTGTAAACCTTCTAAAATCAGTTAGGTGCATTGAAGATAAAACAAGTTTCTTTTCAAGAAGCGCAGATTCTACTTTATTAAAATATTGATAAGCTAAGTCCTCATTTTTATGCTCTACATTCTTACCTTCAAAGTAGTTTCGATACAACTGATACGAAGATTGAAAATTACCTTTATCTGAGTTTTGAATGAGGTGTTTAACCGTTCTGCTTCTATTTTTTTGTGACTTAGCCATTTGATTCCTCAATAATTTGAGTAATTAACTTAGAAGTATATTTTCGCTTCAATGATTGAACAAACATAGGCTCTACATGATTTGCAAAAGCAATAAGCCCTCTAAGGTGTTGTCTATCCTCAGTATCAAGTTTACTTAATTGAACTTGGTGCACTAAATGTTTGATATATCTTTTGCGCTCTCTTCCTAGGGAAAGAGAGCCATCATTAGTAATGGTTATACCTGTAACATGTCTATTATGGGCTCTAGATGAAAACCTAGTTTTCTTCCTATTGATTCTTATCGCCCCACCAAATAACTCAGCCAGCTTTTCTTTTACAAGCTTAGGAACGACAAAAAGAGAATCCTTGTGCTTGGTCGAGAATGTCAAGTCATCAGCATACCGCGTATAAATAATTTCTTTTTCAGCGCACATATTGCTGACAACACAATCAAATTGATACATGAAGAAATTAGATATTAGTGGAGAGCTTGGTGCTCCTATACTAAGAACTAGGGCACCTCCTGTTGTTTTACTTGGGGACCAGAAAAGTAAATTGTCTAAAGTTTGCATGTCTTGGTTAGTGGGAAGAGGCAATATTGACTTCCAAACCTCCCAAAAGAGCTTAGTAGAGATAGAATTAAAAAAATTTTCGAGATCAAGCTTAAGTAGGTAAGGATTATTTTTATGAGCAATTGCATTTTGCTTGATACCCAGACCTTTCCTATAAGCCATAGCTGAACCATGGATAGGTAACTGTTGTATTTCCAGAAACTTACGCTGATACTCTTTCAACTCTTTAGAAGGCTGAGCTATAACACGGTGCCCAGAAGTACGCTTTGGAATAGTATAGACTTTATACCTTTTAGGCGCACTCTGGAGAAAGCGACCGACTTCGTCTTCACTCTTTTTCAGCTCTAATGCTAACTGCTCTATCAAAGTCATACCTAATCCCATAAAAAAGCCCAAAAGCAACACTCTTGGGCTTTGGGCTCAACTCTTTACTAGAGGAAGCGATAGGTTCGCAACCTGATTGACGAACGGAGTGAGGAGATCAGGTTGCGAACCTATCGCAACCATAAAACCGTTCAATAAATTAGAGTCTGGCTAAACACCCGACTAGACGGATTCGTCCTAAGCTAAAGAGCTCTATAACTATATCATAACTATATGAGGTTATTCAATTTCATGTTCTTGATGCTTTACTTCTAATAACGTGTTGCCAGCAGAAATGGGGCTTTGTGCCTCACACCAGCTCGCCTTTGGCTACACCTCAATTAATTTCTTTCCTCGGACAGGCAGTACACCTTGATAGATGTACTGCTTTTCCTCGTATTCGTTTTGCCTTATCGTTCATCAGCTTTTGCCTCAGTTACTTGTCACCAGCCGGATAGTGTCCAACGCCTGCTCGAAGTCCTCCGGCGTCGCTCGGCCAGTTTCAGCCTGGTAGTAAAGGATCGTAAACATATTGGCGACCGCTTCTGCGACAGACGAAATCTGCTGAGCGGTTTCCTGATCAATGAATTCTAGGGAGGCCAGCTTGATTGCTGCCTGATGAATTGCGTGCTGAACTTCGATATTATGTGTGATTGCCATGCGTCACCTCTCTGACAGGTGGTATGTGAAAATTCGTGCCGGTGCACCATCACCGGCCCGTGTACTTTCGTTCTACTTGCGTCGGCCAAACGGCCAGCGTCTCATTTTGTCGATTTGATCGACCGATCTCGTCATGTCCTTGTAAGCACGTCCGGCCAACCTGTTTTGGAATACCTCCATTTTGTCGGCAATGTCTTTCATCTTCGGGCCGTGTCCGGTGCTGTGCAGCCACTGCCCCAAAAAATAGAAGGCCAGCATCACAATGAACATCCCTGCGAAGAAACCAAATACCTCCGCAAGGTTTTGAGGTGGAAAGCTAAACTCCATAATCAGTAATCCTTATCTAGTTAGGCCATACGACTCTTTTTAACAAAACTGGCAACCTCTTCGTTGCGCTCCTGCTGGCGTTCCTGGGCATACGACACGTAGTCCTCAACATCGAAGGTGTGCTTTTCCGGGTCACGCTCTTGCCATTCTGCGTGCGCTTGGCGGGCTTCTTTTTGGTCCTCACTGGATAGGCCATCAAAGCCGCCTGTTTGATTCATCCAGCCAGTACCCACACCGCCCAAGCTATCGTTGTCAAATGCAGGGGAAGCGTCGTCAGTCGCCCTCCTGGTCATCGCTATCCCCGTCATCTTTCGTGCTGTTTCGGATCGAGCTAGCTAGACGGCCTCCAGCAGTGCCGCTGATTCTATCCCCGGCCATATCCCCCATTCCCTTCATCAAATTCGCACCGGTATCCGCTGCAATACGCCCCGCTTTTACAGCGCTACCTTTAAAACCGCCAGAGGATTGGCCACCGCTAGAAGATTGGCCGGAAGCTTGGGAGAAGGAGCCAGCCTCATCAGAATCGCCACTGCCACTGATTGCTCCGCCAAGGCTCGACATAACGTCAGTATTGTTCGCTACGTTCTCACCTGCTTTTGCAAATGCAGCCTGAATAGCAGACGCACCGCCGGCAGTAGCCATTGCTGCACCGGCAGCCATACCGCCAGTGGCAACAGCCGCTCCGGCCATCGCTCCGGCACTGATACTGCCAGCACCTGCCGCCGCGCCGCCTCCAGGAACCAGGCTGGCGACCACATTGGGAACCGAGTGAATGAGCATCACAAGAACCAGTGAAACGACAAAGATCACCAGCAGTTCACGCATAGGGGCATCATTAGATAGATCGGCATAGAAACCGTCCATGATCGACATGGCAATACCAATGAGCAACGTCATTGTCATCAACTTCAAAGCAACGCCCAATACGCTTTTGAAGTAGTTGATTGCTATATCTGAAGTCCAACGCGAACCACCAAACCCCAGCACGAAGACACCGGCATAGATCAATATCCAAGCCGTCACCAAGGCCAACAACACATTGGCCGCCACTACCGCCATACAGGCCAAAATTGCCAGCGTGATTAAGAAGATAGACAAGTTATCTATCGGGCTTGTGATGCTGTAGGACTCACCAGCTTTCACAATAATGTCGAACGCAATACTAATAGGCTCTGACGGGGTTAGGTCTCTCGAAAGGCCACCGGCTTGAGCACCGATCATTCTCAATGAGTCGATGATTGACGTCGCAAAGTCTGGGCCGTTTCTGAGCAACCAAAGAAAGAAACCAAACGTCAGGATGAAGCGGACGAACTCGGCAAAAAACTCCCTTATATCCGCTTGTTTAAGGATTAAGGTCCCGCCAGTCCAAACAAGGGATATCGTACCCAGCGTCCAGAATAGCCAGGCGGCATAGTTTGTAATTACCGTGCCCCAAGTAGCACTGGCCGTCATGAAACGCACGGCCACTTCATCCAAGACACCATTAGGATCAATGGCCGCTGACGCAGTTTGCGAAGTCAGTAAAACTGCCAGGAGCATCACAAGTCGAATGAATATCTTGTTCATGGTTAGAACCCCTTGTTCTTGGAGCGATCAGTGGGTTCGCCCATATCCCAAAGACAGTTCCCTTCTTCCCTCTGCTCTTTCGTCAGGTTTGGGTTGTCACAGTCGATCGTTGCAGGCTTGGGCCCGTCATCTTCACCGCATCCCACCAGAACGAAGGAGACCAACGCACTAACGATAAAAGTTCGTGTGATATTTTTCATAATTAAAACCCCTTGTTTTCCGAACGGTCGGTTGGCTCGCCCATATCAAACAACCTTTCACGGGACGCTTGATATTGAGCTTCGCGGTCAGCATCCGCCTGCATTCGAGTGCCAACAGCATTCTGCTGAGCGATCAGCAGGCTGCGGATTTGCAGGAGCTGGTTGGCCTGGTTGCTAGCAAGCTGGTTAGCGTAGCCAATGGCCGCCAATTGGCCGTCCGCGCTCTGAGCACCAGATTGCAGGCGATTAAGCTGACGGGCATCGGCTTCCAAGTTATCTTGCTGCTGTTCCAGACTCCTAAACAGTGCGTCGTTGGCCTTTTTCTGCGATTCAGACGCAAGGCGTCGGTTCTCGGTCATTGCGGCCCGTTCTGCATCGCTGCACCCCGCCGCCGAGAAACAAGGAGAGCTGCGGTAATAGGCCACGTCCTGGAACTTGCCTAAGTAAGCATCGAGGCTGCCAAGCTGGTTCTGGTAATAGGCGAGCGTGTTGGTCGCCTGGTTCAGATCGTTGATGGTGCGCTGCGCCTGGTCCCAAATATAAGAAGCCGGGGCCATCGAGTTTTGCAGCATATTTTCGTACTGCTGCAACTGGGTTTGATACTGCTGAATTTGTTTAGCAGTCTGTGTAACAGCTTCCATTGCCGACATGATGTTCTGAACTAGATTCGTACCATCAGCAACCGGAATCCCCGCATATACAGGATTAGAAAGGTTTAACGCCAAGGAGATGGCAAGCACGGGAATTTTAGCCGCTAAAATTTTTCGTTTTAGCATAGTTAATTACTCTTAGTGGTTATGACTAAAAGTTGCATTCACCAACCTGTATGCCAGCGGTGAATGTGGGCCTTTTCAGAGATAGCTCGCCACTTACTATCCCGGCGCCCGACCTGCGCGACACCGTAAACGCGCGGCCAAATAGGGTTAAACATCGGTGTTATTACCAACCGAAGCGGTTAGGGCTTCCGTCGATTCCTTTGCCATCACATCAACGTGATCGGCTCTTATGTTGTCGTTTCGCCTTTTTAGCTGCCTGCTCAGCTTGGAGCTTAGCTTTACGCTGCTCTAGTACTGGCATGACCGCCGCTTTTTCAGTTACAGGGCCTGACTGTATAGCTAAGACTTCTAGCTGAGAGAGATTCTGCAACCAGCCACGGCGTGAAGGTGGCACTTTGCCAATCGGTAACACGCCAGGCTTATCAGACCGCTTGGCCCTTTTATTCTGGGTCATTAATGCCTGACGACGGCGTTCTAGTCCTTGATCGGCAAATTTGATAGACAGATTGCCATCTACCGTCGCCTTGATTACTCGCGCCTTGAACTCAGGCGAACCAGTCACGGTAATACGATTACCGTAACGCTCCATTGCTACCTTTAGCGCAGCTAAGACACTGGTTTGGTTGGAAGCCGTCGACACTTGTAGACGCTCACCGTCATCACGCACAGCGCTGTTACCTACTCGATAAATAATGGTGCCTTTTTTCGTAATCGTATCGACCGTTGCTTTGAGCTCGGCCTGAACGGCATCTCCTTTGAGGGTATTGCCTTTAAGCTTTTGTGCAGCCTCTCGGCTACGTAGCGCTTTGAGGGCTTCACCATCTCCCTGCAATGCCTGGCTCTTTAACCAATCCGCCCAGGCTTGGCGTTTATTGCTTTGATATATCGTTTGCCGTTGCTCTTGGTAACGCTTGTGAATGCTCTCAAGATCGCTTTTCAATGCATCGCTGGCCTGTTTGTACAAAAGCTTCTTAGTAAGCTTATTACTACCGGTTAACTTAATCGCTGCGCGACGGCCACGCCCTTTCCTCTTGGCGTTTTCAATCTGTCGATCTTTATCACGGCGGGCCTGTTCGAGGGCTTGCGACTTACTCGCTGCAGCACGTTTCTGCTCTGATTGATAACGGGCATATAGCTCGGTGGTATCCACCTTCAATCGAACAGGTCGGTGTGTATATTGGCGGCTCGGCTTAACAGAATCCGATGCAGTCGCTTCAAAGGGACCAAGGCGCGCTTCGAGTTTGGATTTAGAAAACTCACGTCCCAAGGTGCTCGCTTTGATGATCGCTTCACCGTCAGCAACGATCACTAGACCATTTCCTCTGGTTCTTAACTGCAAACCATTGTCCTGCATGACTTGGTGCAACGCCTGCCAGCTATTGGCTGATTTAATCTCGTCCATACATTCGCGCTTCACCCACCCCACTAAGCTTTCAATACCCGAATGTCGCTCCATATCCATCGCACGTGATTCCGCCCCACGCTTGCGCGGTATGTGATTATCCGGCTGCAAACCAAAATCCTGCTCGATGGCCTCGCACATTTCCGCTAGCTTTTTATGTGGGTAATAAGGCTCATGGATTGTATTTCGCGTGGGATGGATTTTATTGATCGCGATATGGATATGTTGATTGTCCGTATCGTTGTGCACAGCGCTGACACTCTGATGTTCTCCATAACCTAAGCCTTGGCAAATGCGCTCTTCTATCGCGGCCAAGGTATTTGCTTCTAACTGTTCGCCACTTGGGAAGCTCACGATTAGATGATAGGTTTTATCACTCTTCGCTCGGGTGTTCGCGAATTGAGTTGCTAACACTTCGCTGATCGCATCGCGCACGGTTTTCGCTTCACAGTTATTTAAACGAACGTTACCAAGTCGATGCTCTTTGCTCTGGTGATCGGTGATGTAATTCACCAAGCCCGCAAAGTCAGATTTACCTTGCGAACGCATCGGTACGTGCTTGACTATCATTGATCGACCCTCGGGCGAAGAATGGATTCCATAAGCGAGCTCATTTGATCTTGTGTCGCTTCAATACGATTAAGCACCGCTAAGATTGTATTGACTCCCACATTCGCTACCTTGGCATCATTACTAAGCCATAACTTAAGCAAACCACCCAAACGCCCTAAGTCACCATTCACTCTTACCAGTTCGCGTACCTGTTCTACATCGGTAATACCTTGAATGCGATAACCTTGGCCGACTTCACGTAGATAAGTAGAAGTACTAAGACCTGCTTGCACAGACAGCGATTCGATCAACTCACGCTCCTCTGGCAAACAGTAAACCTTAATCGGTGGGCTATTTTTTCGAGTGATCTTGTTCGTGCTGTTCCCCATGCTTTGCCTCCTATCTCTGGCCCCGCAGGGCAGGATTAACGTTGAGCTCCGAAGGTGCGAATAAGTCCAAAGTGAAGAGGCTTCGCCATGCTTGCATGGTGTGCCTACTTCACACATCCTGCCCGCATTTCAACTTTGGTTTTATCACGGAAAGTTATGCATGCCCTTGTGCATTTCTCTGCATTTAACTGTTTATTCCTGTGTAAACCATGTTTACCTGATAAGTCAGACACTTATAGCGGTATGACAGCGTACTTATAGCGACTGAATAGCGCTAAAATAGCGGCCTTACAGCAATTTATGTGTATTGGCTTTACTCAATATCACGACACAGAAAAACACAGCTTTCCTAGCACTTTCCGCTCTAGGCTAAATTCAAAGTCTTCGTACTTAACTGCCCCTCAAGTGTCAATGAATGTTTAGACGCCAAGGAGAAAAAATAAAAACATTTTATTTTCATAAAGTTAAAAACACATAACTTCCAAAAAAATGATTTCATTGACAGTTTTGATCACGACACAGACAAACATCGCTTTCTTAACACTGTCCGCCCTAGAGTAAATTCAAAGCCTTCGTGTTTGACTGCCCCTCAAGTGTCAATAAATGTTTAAACGCCAAGGAGAAAAAAATAAAAACATTTTATTTTCATAAAGTTAAAAATACATAACTTCCCCAAAAATGATTTCATTGACACTTTTGAGCAACTTATTGATCAAAGTTATCCACAATATTTGTTTGGTCAACTACAGGTTTATTTTTTTATATAGGTATACCTACAGGAAAGACTATAGGGGGTTCTGCAACCACATGTTATTAAAAAGCTTTTTAGTCTTTCTAGAAACAGAACATGCGCACTCAGAAACAAAACATGCGCAGCCAGAAACAGAACATGCGCAAAATCCCCCCTTTAAAGGGAAACAGAACATGCGTGGATAACTTTCTAAACACCCAGGCTTACTAACATCAAGAATGGTGCGTACATACTGTTTCATCACACTTCAATATCCCGTGAAACCTGTCGCTTTGTCTGACGAGGTACTTGAGGAGCACTAGGCTTCAAAAGCAACCCTTTTTCGGTTGGAATAGCATCTAGCTCTGGCCATGCCTGCTGTACCTTTTTCAGTCCATCCTTAAACCGCTGCTTAAAGCTTTTTACATTGGCATAATTAGACCCCATTTGCTCCATCAAACCTGACCACGGAATAATTGTGGCTCGCTTTAAGTAACTCACCCGATAAGTCGCCCAACAATATATGTCTAAAGCCATCGGAGAACGCTTAATCAACCGCAACACTCTCATATCCAGAGGGACCGGTTTATCAGTAATCAATTGAAAAAATTTAGGCGACAGTTCCACCCAAGATTCCCATAGTGAATCTTGATCAGGTTGCTTCGTACTCCACCAAATATGGGAAATATCAGCAACTCTGGCTCCAGTTTCATCTTCACAAATATATCCACTTTCATCATTTAGCTCTGTATAGCTAACACTGATCGTCGTTTTAAATAATCGCCGCATTTGTTCTCGAAAAGGACCAATGGTTCCATTTTCGCCTCCAGTTGAACCTAGCCCTAGCTCTTCCATAAAACGTCTTTGAGAATGTCCCAGATCAAGCTTGCGTGCTTCCTGTTCAGTGATAAAACCACTGTCCAGTCTTGACTTATTTCTCACTGCTTGTGTACTGACCCAAACCAACAACAAACGTGCATAGCAACCGTAAGGCAAACCTACAGATGAGGGGGCCATCATGTGCATTGTGAAATGACCATTCTTGCGGCTCCACTCATTCGATTTGGGCTTACTATGCGGTATAGTTGCTTGAATCAGAAGCCGAGCGATAAAACCGAGTTCATTCGCCTCCTGAGCACTGCGCTCCTGGATTGCTATGATGTTGTCGATATATTTCGTGCTGATCTCTAGCTTACCGCTGGTAACCGAGGCACTTTTTCGCCGAGTGGTTCCCTTAGCCTGAACATCCGTTACATCTTTAATCGTCATGTGGACTCAGACTTACCAAATAAAACCAGGTCTTGCGGCTTTTAACGCAGACCTACGTTTTTCTTCTATCCAGTTCTCAACCTCAGCTAGGTCCCAAGCAACACTTCGGCTGGTCAGAACAATACGGCGAGGGAACTCCCCACGCTGTTCCAGGTTATAGATGGTTCGATCAGATAGCGGAACCATACGCAGTAATGTTTTTCTATTAATCAGTGTCTTATGTGCTAGTTCATGCATGGTAATACCTCTACTTGCTGTAAGAGGTTTAATCATGCCAAACACGATAAAAGTTTAATCTTAGATTCAGGACAGAAAGGTGGAATATGAATGCTAGCCTTAGCATGCCATTACAAGACATTTCCTTTTATTGCCAATTAACAGATAAATTCTTATAGTGAAACTTTATAAAAATCGCATGTTGAGACTGGATAATGATATGGATAGTATTGAGTCAGAAAAAGATGCAGCAAAGCGCTTAGGCTTATACAATTTTTTAATCATAGATAAAGGCTGTGATGAGTTTGTATCTCAGGCTATCAAAAGATTCCGGGGGGAATGGGGGCCATATTCTCAGTACTCTACGCGTAGGAATATTATTAACTTAATTCACAAATCATTAGACAATAGCATTTCAAGGTTTATTAATAATCTTCCTGAGAAGTATCAATATTTCTTTCCAAAACAAGACAAAAAGATATCTTTAAGCTTATTGATTAAAGAGTTAGGTTTTCAAGAAGCCCATAAGGAAATAAAAAGACATCTAGCATTTTTCATCGAATACAATAGTTCTGGCACTGAAACAGATAGACGATTCATCGCCACTTTAGAAGCAATAATAAATCTAGTTTGGATGTGTTATCTAAGACGGCCGAAATTCCAAGAGTACTCAACTGATGTAAAAATTAATACTACTAGAAAGCAGACTTTATGTGAGTTCTGCGGCGAAAAAACAGAATTAACGTCATTTATAGAATCATTAGATAAGAATATCATTCAATATAAAGATCTAGACGATATAAAATTAATGGCTCTAAGCCATAATTTTTGCTCACTCCATAAACAAAAGAAAAATAATACTTCGGCTTATAAACGAGCAAAACGCTCTCAAAATCAGTTTGAAACCGAAGTATTAAGATTACGCCGACAAGTAGCCAAACCAGATAAGCGTAATGCTATGTCAGGTGATGAACTCATAGACGAATATTTCTATCTCTACCTTCAGGGGAAAATGGTCACGTCAGAACAAGCTGAAGCTTATATGAACTATGTACGCAAAACATTTGGCAATCAAATAAAAGTCGATACAACTATGCTCCATCGCTTACATGAGATTTCGGATTCTCTGACTAATGAAGGAACTATGATTTCTTCCGGTGATATTGACAAAATTCGAAACATAGCTCGAAGAATGGTCGATTCGAGGATCACTGATAACAAGAAAAGAATGCTAGTTTTGAAACAAAGAAAGCTTAGTCAAAAAGAGATAGCTCAAGAACTTTCAGAGTACACTGGTCAGCACATAATTCACCAAACCGTATCTAAGGCGCTTTCATCTGTTCGAGATGAATTTTTTCTATGAGTTAATTTAGCCGCTAAAATTTGACTCAAAAGTAGCGGGGTTTCATCTGACAGGCAGGTATGAACGTTCAAGGAAGGGATCATTACGATAACTTGGCGCAATTATTAGTTCAACTGAGCAGAGCAGACGTTCGCCTAACTTGTTTCTGCCCCTTTATTGGTTAGATCAAATACTCCAACTAATAAATCAACACCCATCGTTGATAAATACACAACTGCATACCCATGCAATCTCACACTTCCACTCTCCAACTAAAATTAATAAGGCCACTTCTAAAGTTAGATTGGAGGTCAATTATGTGGACAAAGAAAAGTCATTTAACAGGGCAGAAAAAGCCATTTAAGCTAGAAGATATCTGGCGTATTCGAACTCGACTAGAAATTGAGGGCAACATCAAAGAGCTGGCGTTACTGAATATCGCCATCGATTGTAAATTACGGTCATGTGATCTGTTGAGAATGAAAGTTCGAGATATTTCTTCAGGTGGTGTCATTCAGAACAGAGTTCTTTACCAACAAAGTAAAACGGAACGTGAGGTTCAATTCGAAATAACTTCGCGTACTGCGCAATCATTAACACAATGGTTGATGCAAAGTGGTTTATCTGCGTCTGATTATATCTTCCCTAGCCCTCGTAAGGAGGGTAAGCCTATGAGCTATAGCTGCTATTCAACCATCATTCACCGCTGGGCGTCTCAACTCGGTTATGATCCTTATCTATATGGAACTCATTCAATGCGAAGAACTAAGGCGACTTTAATCTATGCTCGAACAAAAAACATTCGTGCCGTTCAGTTACTGCTTGGACACGCTAAGTTAGACAATACAATTCGTTATCTGGGCGTCGAAATGGAAGATGCGCTTAATATATCTGAGGATATCGAAATTTAACATAGGTGACTAGTTCAAAAGATAAAGCGTTCCAGACGCTATGTTTTTGAGCGGAAAGACTTTGATGGTTTTGCTAGCTACGATCAAATTGGTCGAGCGCTTAGGTATTTGGTCAAACAAGGTGAGCTAATAAAGCTTGGCTATGGCTTGTATACCAAGGCAAGGATTAACAGCTTAACAGGCAGACCCATGCCTACTAACCCAGGGGGAAGCGATGCCCTGATGCGTGAGATATTAAAGATGAAAGGGGTCGATTTTGAGATGGACAACCTATCTCTGCAAAGCCTCTCAGGTGAAAGCACTCAAATACCATCATCCGTTCATTATTCATGGAATCCTAAGCAGTTTAATCGCAAGCTGGTAGTCGGCAATCGAGTACTGGGGACGTCTCAGAAAACGGAAAATAAAGCACGTTAAGCCCATTGCAGACTCTAGATATTGACGAGTACGTCGGGTTTTCTCTTGTTTGAGTTGCCTCTTGTGGTAAGATAGTAATCAATTACTATCTTACAAGGAGTGCTCGTGGACACCCATCCAAAGCATCTGCCGGCCGATGAACGTCGTGCCGTAACTGTCGAGTCCGTCGTGGCGCTTGCCGGTTCACAAAACCCAAGCGAGATAACCACTGCGGCTATCGCTAAACACATGAACTTGACCCAGGGTGCGCTGTTTCGGCACTTCCCGAACAAGGAAGCCATTTGGCAGGCGGTCATGGAGTGGGTAGCAGAGCGCCTATTAGCCAGAATCGATCGATCCGCACAAGGAATCGAGTCGCCCTTGGCAGCCATGGAGGCGATGTTCATGAGTCACATCGAATTCGTAGCTGAGCACCCAGGCGTGCCAAGAATGATGTTTGGTGAGCTTCAGCGTGCCGAATCGACACCGGCCAAGCGCATGGTGCAAACCTTGATTCAGCGCTACGGCGAACGTTTGCATCGTCTCATCGAGAAAGGCAAGGCCAGCGGCGAGTTGTCTCCCTCGCTTGACAACGAGGCGGCGGCAACGCTGTTCATTGGCACGATCCAGGGCTTGGTCATGCAATCGCTGTTGGCGGGTGATGTGGGACGTATGCACCGCGATGCGCCGCGCGTCTTTGCAATTTATCGACGTGGCATAAGGAGTGCGCAATGAAAAAGTTACCCTTGCAAGGCCGCACCCTGGCACTGCTTGCCGTCATCATTCCTTTGCTGGTGCTTTTTATTTATGTCGGTCTGCGATCAGGGCCGCTCGCCCCGGTCGCTGTGACGGTGGCAAGCGTGGAATCACGGGCTATCACACCGGCGCTGTTCGGCATCGGCACGGTGGAGGCGCGCTACACCTACAAGATCGGGCCGACGTTTGCCGGGCGCGTCAAACGCCTGGAGGTGCATGTAGGCGACCAGGTCAAGGCCGGACAGGTGCTCGGCGAGATGGAGCCGGTCGACCTTGATGATCGGGTGCGCTCACAGGAGTCTGTATTCAAGCGGGCGGAAGCGGCTTTGCGTGAGGCAGAAGCCCGGCAAGCCTACGCGCAAACCCAGGCGCGCCGCTATGAGCAATTGTTTGCGGTGCGCTCGACCAGCGAGGAAATCGTCACCACCAAGCGGCAGGAACTGCAGATCGCCGATGCCGCCCTATCCGCCGCTCGGGAAGATATTGCCCGGGCACGCTCCGACCACGAAGCACTCGTCGCGCAGCGGAGCAATCTGCGCCTGATCGCGCCGGTCGACGGTGTAGTCGCCGTGCGCGATGCCAATCCCGGCACGACCATCGTCGCGGGCCAGGCCGTGGTGGAAGTGATCGACCCCAAGAGTTTGTGGATCAATGTGCGCTTCGACCAGATCAGCGCATCGGGGCTGGCTGGGGGGCTGCCGGCTCATATCGTCCTGCGTTCGCGTGGTGGCCAGACCTTGAAAGGTCGCGTGCTGCGGGTGGAACCCAAGGCCGACGCGGTAACCGAGGAAACGCTTGCCAAGGTGACATTCGATAACAAACCAGAACCTTTGCCACCAGTGGGTGAACTGGCCGAAGTCACGGTTGACTTGCCGGCGCTCCCGGCCGCTCCACTGATCCCCAACGCTGCCGTCCAGCGTGAAGGCGATAAAGTTGGTGTCTGGCAAATCGTGGATGGTGATCTGCATTTCTCCCCGGTCAAGCTCGGCACTTCCGACCTCAATGGTTACGTGCAGGTGCGCGAAGGGCTCAAGAATGGGGACCAGGTTGTGACCTATAGCGAAAAGGCACTGACGGCGCGCAGCCGCATCCATGTGGTCGAGCATATCCCGGGAGTTTCACGATGATCAGCCTGGCCGGCCGCGACATTCTCCATGCCTGGGGGAAATTCGTCTTCACCGGCATCGGTCTGGGTCTGCTGATCGGCGTCACCCTAGTCATGGCTGGGGTGTACCGAGGCATGGTGGACGACGGCAAGGCGTTGCTCGACAACAGTGGCGCTGACCTTTGGGTGGTGCAAAAGGATACTCTGGGTCCTTATGCGGAGTCGTCCAGCCTCAACGATGACGTGTATCGCGCCATTCTCGCCATGCCGGGAGTCTCACAGGCAGCGAACGCGACCTACCTGACCATGCAGGTACGCAAGGGCGAGAGTGATGTACGCACCATGGTGGTCGGCATCGCGCCCGGTGCGTTGGGGGCTACACCCGGATGGCCTCCTTATCTCGTCGCTGGACGCCAGATCACGCGCGGTCACTACGAGGCTGTGGCCGACATCGCCACCGGCTTCAAACTGGGAGATCGTCTTGCCATTCGCCGCAATCATTACACCGTCGTGGGGCTGACACGGCGCATGGTGTCGTCCAGCGGCGACCCGATGGTATTCATTCCGCTCAAAGATGCCCAGGAGGCCCAGTTCCTCAAGGACAACGATGCCATCTGGCAAAGCCGGCGTCGCACCGAAGCCAACCCGGTCTTCAATCGACCCGGTGATCCAGGTTTGCTGGATGCCGTGATTGCTTCACAGAGCAGCAACGCGTTCGTCAATACCGTGCTGGTCACTCTGAAACCTGGTCATGCGCCGGACGAGGTTGCCGAATCCATCCAGCGCTGGAAGCGTTTGACGGTCTACACCCGGGCACAGATGGAAGACATCCTCGTCGGCAAGCTGATCGCCACCTCGGCCAAGCAGATCGGCATGTTCCTTGTGATTCTGGCCATCGTTAGCGCGGCCATCGTTGCCTTCATCATCTATTCGCTGACGATGGACAAAATCCGTGAGATCGCGGTGTTGAAGCTCATCGGCACACGCAACCGAACCATCGCCGCGATGATCATGCAGCAGGCGCTCGCCCTGGGCGTGATTGGCTTCGTGGTCGGCAAGATCACAGCCACCTTTTCAGCACCGGCTTTTCCAAAATATGTCCTGCTCACGCCAATGGATTCTGTCGCCGGTTTTTTTGCTGTGCTCGTGATCTGCGTTCTAGCTAGCCTCGTCGCCATTAGCATGGCACTCAAGGTCGATCCGGCCGAAGCCATTGGAGGTTGAGATGAGTGGCAAAGGGATACACATCGAAAGTTTAAGCAAGCGGTATGGCGATGGTGACACCGCTGTCTTTGCCTTGAGAGACGTGAATATGCATGTTGCGCCTGGTGAAGTGGTGGGACTGATCGGCCCTTCCGGGTCCGGCAAGAGCACGCTGCTCAAGTGTCTGGGTGCGGTGATCGAACCGACCGCCGGTCGCATGACGCTGGGCGATGAAGTGATCTACGCCGATGGCTGGAAAGTCCGCGACCTGCGCGCCTTACGGCGTGACAAGATCGGTTTCGTTTTCCAGGCGCCGTACCTGATTCCGTTTCTCGATGTCACCGACAACGTGGCGCTGCTGCCGATGCTTGCAGGCGTCGCGAATGGAGAGTCGCGCGCGAAGGCACTGGAATTGCTCACAGCGCTTGATGTGCAACACCGAGCTCGCGCAATGCCCTCGCAACTCTCCGGTGGCGAGCAGCAACGGGTCGCCATCGCGCGCGGACTGGTCAATCGTCCGCCGGTGATCCTGGCCGATGAACCTACTGCGCCGCTGGATTCCGAGCGCGCCATGGCTGTAATCCGCATCCTCAACGACATGGCCCGGAAGTTAGAGACCGCCATCATCGTCGTCACCCATGACGAAAAGATCATCCCCACATTCAAGCGCATCTACCACATCCGCGACGGCGTGACCCATGAGGAAGCTGGCGAAGGGCGGGAGTTCGAATGAGAGAACGATTGAATTACAGGAGAATTTCATGACCCACCGCAAACACAGCCACGCATTTGGAACTATCACCCTGACCGTTACGGCCTGCCTGCTTTTATGGGGTTTTCAGTTGCCAGCTTGGGCTGGTGACGCTACCCAGGTTGAGCCACTGGCGCTACGCAAGATCATGCAGGAACTCGGGCGCAACATGTAGGCTATTACCGGTGCGATTTCGCAGGAGGAATGGGTTCAGGTCGTTCAGCTCGCCCCAAAAGTTGCTGCACACCCCGAGCCACCGCTTACTGAAAAAATGCGCATCCTTGCTTACCTCGGCGCTGATGCGACCAAGTTCAGAAACTTTGACGCGCAGACTCACGAGGCGGCGCTGGCCATGAAGCTGGCTGCTGCGAGCAGCGACGGCAAAGCGGTGTCCAATCATTTGGCGGTGCACTGTCTGAAAAAGATCGTAAAACAGCCATGGTAACCACAGGCCGCCGCTTAGCGGAGCAAATCGGCAAAGGCAACGAGCGCATCATCTTCTCCATCATCAACAAGTTTGGCACCGCGATTGAACTGCCAGAGTGTTATAACGACAGCCCTGACATGATTGTCCTAGTTGATGAAGGCCACCGCAGCCAAAACGGTGAAAACAACATTCGAATGCAACAGGCGCTGCCAAAAGCCGCTTACATTGGCTTTACGGGGACACCACTGCTGCAAGATGACAAGACCGAAAACAAATTCGGTAAAATCATTCACTCGTACACCATGCAACAGGCGGTGGAAGATAAAACCGTTACCCCCTTACTATATGAAGAGCGTGTTCCCGAGTTAAGCACCAACGACAAAGCGCTTGATGCTTGGTTCGACCGCATCACCGATAAGCTGACCGAAAAACAACGTACCGATTTGAAGAAGAAGTTCGCTCAGAAAGGTCAAATCTATCAAACCGAGGGTCGTATTGAACTTATCGCTCATGATATTTCTGACCATTTCCAAAACTTCAAACGCCAAGGTTTAAAGGGTCAGCTTGCTTGTGACTCAAAAGCGTCTGCCATCCAATACAAAAAGCTTCTTGACCAAATTGGCAAGGTGACTTCGGTTGTCGCTATGTCACCGCCAGACACCCGTGAAGGACACGATACGGTCGATGGTGAAAGCAAAGACATGGTGCAAAATTGGTGGAAGGATAATGTCGGCAACGAAGATGAAAAAGCCTACACCAAACGCATCATTGAAGAGTTCGCCAAAGACGATGGCCCTGATTTGATGATCGTGGTGGATAAGCTTCTAACAGGCTTTGATGAGCCGAAAAACACGGTGCTGTACATCGATAAGCCGCTGAAACAACATAACCTTATCCAAGCCATCGCTCGTGTGAACCGCCTGCATCAGAAGAAAGAGTTTGGTTACCTCATCGATTACCGTGGCATCTTAAAAGAGCTCGATGCGACCATTGCGGACTACCAGGACTTGGCCGAGCACACCCAAGGTGGTTTTGATATCGATGACCTTAAAGGCTTGTACAGCCGCATGGTACTGAATATAAGAAGCTGCCAGGTCTTTATAGTGAGCTGTGGGCATTTTTTATTGATGTAAAAAACACACAAGATCCGCAAGCAATGGCACGGGTATTTGCGCCGAACATAGAATACGTAGATGGTCAGCCCACCGATTTAAACCTAAAGAAACGCCAAGATTTTTATAGCACGCTCACTGCGTTTGCTAATTGCTTAAAAGTCGCCCTGCAATCAGCCACCTACTTTGAAGACAAGAGCTTTGATGATAAACGTCAGATTTATAAAGACACGCTAAAAAGCATGACATCACTGCGTAAAGTTGTCCGTGAGCAAGCAGAAGAGACCATTGATTACGACGAGTACGCTGAGAGCATTCGCACTATGTTAGACAAGCACATCGGCGGCGTTGAGATCCAAGAGTCTAAAGGCGCTTATCTGGTTGGCAATATGGGTAAGGATATAAAACCAGAAGAGCTAAGTGACGATGAGGCTCGTAATAAGAAAGATGCGATCACAGGGCGTGTCACTAAGATGATTGAGCAAGACCTTGCCGACGACCCTT